>JALHMT010000015.1:0-110099 GCA_022843905.1 Rubrivivax sp. | reverse complement strand
GCACCTGGGCCTGACCCAGTCGGCCGCCACGGCCGAGATCGTGCGGGCCCTGGTCGACGGCCGCGCGCCACCGCTGGACCTGCGGCCCTTCAGTCCGCAGCGCTTCGGGCGCTGAGCCGTGCGGCCTCTAGGAGCCTGCGCCGCCTCGGCGCGGGTGCCGATTTCTGCCGCGCCGGCTCCTAGGGGCCATCCTAGAGTGTCGAGTTGCGCAGGAAAACCCTTCAGATGTGAACGATCAGGTCCGAAAAGCGTCGATACATTCAATTCGCCAGGCCATTCTGCCCGGGGCGTACAGAGGACCAGAATGATTCACGCGTTCCATCAGATGAAGCTCGCAGCGCGGCTGTTCTCCGTGTTCGGTGCCATCCTGTTGATCTTCACCCTCGTTGTCGGCGTGGCGCTGCACAACACGCGCCAGCTGGCCGAGGCAGAGCGCTGGAACACCCACACCCACAAGGTGATGAACCTGGCCCAGGACAACCTGGCGTCGATGATCAACATGGAGACCGGCGCGCGCGGATTCATGCTGTCGGGCCAGGACGCGTTCCTCGAACCCTGGGTGGCGGGCCAGGCCATCTTCGCCAAGACCTGGGCCGAGCTGAAGAAGCTCACATCGGACAACGCGGAACAGCAGAAACGCCTGGATGCGATGCAGCAGCGGCGCGACGAGTTCGTGGCCGTGGGCCAGTCGCTCATCCAGGCACGGCGCTCCGCCAAGCTGGCCGACGGCAGCATGGAAGCCTTCCTCGTCGACTTCGCCAAAGGCCGCGACAAGGCGGCGATGGACGGCTTCCGCAGCCTGAACGACGAGTTCTACAAGGCCGAGGCGTCGCTGCTGGTCGTGCGCAGTCAGGAGGCCGAAGCCAGCCGCTCAGCGATGTACTCGGCCCTGATCGGCGGGCTGGTGCTGGCCGTGCTGCTGGCCGGCGGCCTGGGGCTGATGCTGACGCGTTCGCTGCTGCAGCAACTGGGCGGCGAGCCGAGCGATGCCGCGGCCTTGGCCGAAGCGATCGCCGGTGGAGATCTCACGCGGCAGGTGCAGGTGAAGCCGGGCGACGACACGAGCATGATGGCCCGCATGGCGGCCATGCAGCGCAGCCTGTCCAGCGTGGTGGGGCAGGTGCGCCAGAACTCCGAGAGCGTGGCCACCGCCAGCGCCCAGATCGCTCAGGGCAACCACGACCTGTCAGGCCGCACCGAGCAGCAGGCCAGCGCGCTGCAGCAGACCGCGGCGACCATGGAAGAGCTGGGCACCACGGTGCGCAACAACGCCGACAGCGCACGCCAGGCCAACCAGCTGGCGCAGAGCGCGTCCGAAGTCGCCGGCCACGGCGGTGACGTGGTGAGCAAGGTGGTGACCACGATGCGCGACATCAACGACAGCAGCCGCAGGATCGGCGACATCATCGGCACGATCGACGGCATCGCCTTCCAGACCAACATCCTGGCGCTGAACGCCGCTGTCGAGGCCGCGCGCGCAGGCGAGCAGGGCCGTGGCTTTGCCGTGGTGGCATCGGAAGTGCGCAGCCTGGCCCAGCGCAGTGCCGAGGCCGCCAAGGAGATCAAGTCGCTGATCGGCCGCAGCGTCGATCAGGTGGAACAAGGCACCACGCTGGTCGACGCAGCGGGTCGAACGATGGGGGAGATCGTCGCCTCGATCCAACGCGTCAGCGACATCGTGGCCGAGATCACCAGCGCCAGCGTCGAGCAGAGTTCGGGCGTGCAGCAGGTGGGGCAGGCCGTGTCGCAGATGGACCAGGCCACGCAGCAGAACGCGGCGCTGGTGGAAGAGAGCGCTGCGGCGGCAGAGAGCCTGAAGGTTCAGGCCCAGGCCCTGGTGCAGGCGGTGTCGGTGTTCAGGCTGGCCGCGCGCTAGCTTCATCCCGGCGGCCGCGCCGACCGCCGGGGGGCGATGCGCCCGGCAGCACCGCCCCATCCTGGTCAGCGCCTGCTGATCCCCCGCAAGCGTCGATTCGTCGCTTGCCGCTTCCTTCCATCGCACAGCGCTATAGGGTGCCGGGTCGTGATCCGCCCCGCGACTTTGCCGGGCCGGTTCGCCAGCCTGGAGTTCGAACGATGTGCAGACGATGGAAGAGACCGCTGCGGTCTCGGTGGTTGGGTTGGCCGGGGCGGATGGCTGTGCTGGGCACCCTGGTGCTGGCGGGCTGCGGCAAGCCGGCCGGTGATCCGCAGGCGGCCCACGCGGCCGGCGCGGCCGCGTCGGCGCCGGCCGCTGCGACGAGCCTGCTCGTCGCTCCCGAAGACCTCTTCACCGTGGCGCTCGGCGCACAGGCCTTCGGGCCCGTGATCCTCGGCAGCCTGCAGCCCGAGCGCCGGGCCGACCTGCGCGCGGAGATCCCGGCGGTGGTGCTGCAGGTGCTGAAGGACAACGGCGAGCCGGTGCGCCGGGGTGATCTGCTGCTGCGGCTGGACGACTCGACCATCCGCGAGAGCCTGAATTCGGCCGACGAGTCGCTGCGCGCCGCCAGCCGCGCCCTGGAGCAGGCCGAACGCCAGGTGCAACGCCTGAAGACGCTGCAGGCCCAGGGCATGACCACGCTGCAGTCGCTGGAAGACGCCGAGCTGCGTCGCAACAACGCGCAGAGCGACCGCCTGGCTGCGCAGGCGCGGGTCTCGACGGCGCGCCAGCAGCTCGCCCGCACGGAGGTGCGCGCGCCGTTCGACGGCGTGGTCAGCGAACGCAAGGCCTCGGCCGGCGACACCGCGCAGGTGGGCAAGGAACTGGTCAAGGTCATCGACCCGCGCAGCATGCGCTTCGAAGGCCTGGTCTCCGCGGACCGCATGCACGAACTGAAGATCGGCCTGCCGGTGCGCTTTCGCGTCAACGGCTACCCGCAGACCGAATTCAGCGGCAAGGTGCAGCGCATCGACGCCGTGGCCCATGCCGGCACGCGCCAGGTGGCGGTGGTGGTGGCCATTGCGGGCGAGGCGCCGCGCGTGGCCGGCCTGTATGCCGAGGGGCGCATCGAGAGCGGCAATGCGCAGGTCCTCCTGCTGCCCGAATCGGCCCTGGTGCGCAGCGGCGACCAGGTCCATGTCTGGCGCCTGCGCCAGGGCGTCGTGCAGAAGCAGGCCGTGCAGGCCGGCTCGCGGGACGAACGCAGCGGCAGGGTGGTGGTGAATGCCGGCCTCGCGCCCGGCGACCTCCTGCTGCGCCGCCCCACGGGCGTGCTGGTCGACGGCCAGGCCTTCGAGTTCGCCGCGCTGCAGCCGCCGGCCGCAGCTTCGGTTCCGGCGGCAGCCGGCGCGCGGCCGGCCGCGGCGGGGAAGTAGCCATGTTTCTCTCCGAATTCAGCGTGCGCCGGCCGGTGGCCACGGTGGTCCTCATCATCGGCCTCATGGTGCTGGGCCTGCTGGCACTGGACAAGCTGCGCGTCAACCAGTTCCCCGACGTCGAGCAGCCGGTGCTGATGGTCAACATCGCCTATCCCGGCGCCTCGCCCGAGACGGTCGAGCGCGAGGTGGTCAACCGCATCGAGAAGTCGCTGCAGGGCATCGCGGGTGTCGACGAGGTGCGTTCCACCGCCAGCGAAGGCAACGCGCGCCTGGTGCTGATCTTCGACTTCGACAAGAACCTGATCGAGGCCGCCGACGAGGTGCGCAACGCCATCGGCACGGTGCGACACAAGCTGCCGCTGGAGATCCGCGAGCCCGTGCTGCAGCGGCTGGACCCCAACGCGCAGCCCGTCATGCAGCTGGCGCTGTCGAGCTCGAAACTCTCGCATGCCGAGGTCTCGCGCCTGGCCGAAGACCAGCTCGCCGACCGCTTCCGCGCGCTGCCTGGCGTGGCCGTGGTCAACGTCAACGGTGCGCTGCGGCGCGAGCTGACGGTGCTGCTGCGCGCCGAGAAGCTGCGCGAGCACGGCGTGTCGGTCACCGAGGTGGTGGCCGCGCTGCGCGCGCAGAACACCACCGCGCCGGTGGGCAAGGTGCGCGGCGCGCTGGAAGACCAGAGCATCCGGCTGGTGGGGCGCATCGGGTCGCCGGCCGACTTCGAGCAGATCGTCGTCAAGCGCCGCGGCAATGAACTGGTGCGCCTGGGCCAGGTGGCCAGCACGCAGGATGGCTTCGCCGAGCTGACCAGCGTGTCGGTGCGCAGCGGCAAGCCCAACGTGGGGATCTCGGTGACGCGCTCCCGCGACGCCAGCACGGTGTCGGTGGCGAATGCCGTGCGCACCCTGGTGGCCGACATCGGCGCGACCCTGCCCGCAGGCACCGCCCTGGAAGTCACCCAGGACGGCGGCAAGGAAGCGCAGAGCAGCCTCAACAACGTCATCGAGGCGCTGGTCTTCGGTGCCGTGCTGACGGTGTTCGTGGTCTACGTCTTCCTCAACTCCTGGCGCAGCACGGTGATCACGGCGCTGTCGCTGCCGACCTCGGTCATCGCCGCCTTCATCGCCGTCTGGCTGGCCGGCTTCACGCTCAACTTCATGAGCCTGCTGGGTCTGTCGCTGGCCATCGGCGTGCTGATCGACGACGCCATCGTGGTGCGCGAGAACATCGTGCGCCACCTGGAGCGCGGCGCCGACCGCCGCACCGCGGCGTTGAAGGGCACCGCCGAGATCGGACTGGCGGTGGCGGCGACCACCTTCTCCATCGTCGCGGTGTTCATCCCTGTGGCCTTCATGCCCGGCATGGCCGGCGAATGGTTCCGCCCCTTCGGGGTGACGGTGGTGGCGTCGGTGCTGGTGAGCCTGTTCATCAGCTTCACGCTGGACCCGATGCTGTCGGCCTACTGGGGCGACCCACCCGGCCACCACGCCAGCCCCAAGCGGGGCGTCAGCCGCGTGCTCGAGCGCTTCAACCGCTGGTTCGACCGACAGGCCGACCGCTACGGACTGATCATCGCGTGGGCGCTGCACCACCGGCGCTGGATGGCGCTGTTCGCCGTGGCCAGCCTGGTGGGCGCGGTGGTCCTGCAGCAGAAGTTCGGCGGCACCAGCTTCCTGCCGGTGTCCGACGTCGGCACGCTGGTGATCGACGTGCGCACGCCGTCCAGCAGCAACCTGCAGTACGCGCGGCTGAAGCTGGAAAGTGCCGCCGCGTTGGCGCGCTCGCTGCCCGAGACGAAGGCCACCGACAGCCTGGTGAACCCGGGCGGCGGGCGCATCTATGTCGACCTCGGCAAGAGCACCGAGCGCGAACGCTCGTCGGCGGAGATCGCCGTGGAGCTGCGTTCGCTGGTGCGGCGGCTGGTGGGCGCCGAGTACGTGGTGCTCGACGACCTCGCCAACGGACCCGTCAAGCCGGTGCAGATCCGCTTCACCGGCACCGATTCGCGCCAGTTGCTGGAGATGACCACCGTCTTCATGGACCGCCTGCGCCAGGTGCCGGGCGCGGTGGACGTGGGGCTGTCGCAGCAGGACCCGCAGGACGAGCTGAAGATCGAGCTCGACCGCGGCCTGGCCAACGCGCTGGGCATCTCGGTGGCCGATGCCGCGCAGGCCCTTCGCGTGGCCTTCGCCGGTGTCGAGGTGGGCGACTGGATCGACCCCACCGGCGAGGCACGTGACGTCGCCGTGCGCCTGCACCCCGACGACCGGGTGGACGCCGGCAACATCGAGCGCCTGCCCATCGCCGTGGGCGATGGCAACCAGATGGTGCCGCTGGAGCAGATCGCGCGTGTCACCATCGGCAAGGGCCCGTCGCAGATCCAGCACAGCGGCGGCAAGCGCACGATCTCGGTGTCGGCCAACGTGCAGGGGCGCGCCGCGGGCGAGGTGACGGCCGACGCGATGAAGCTGGCCCGCGCGATGCCGTTTCCGCCCGGCTACGGGCTGGAACTGGCCGGAGCTTCGAGGGACCAGCAGGAGGTCTTCACCGAGATGGGCATCGCGCTGGTCTCGGGCATCGCTCTGATGTACCTCATCCTGGTGGTGCAGTTCGGCAGCTTCACCGCGCCGCTGGCGGTGATGCTGTCGCTGCCGCTGAGCCTCATCGGCGTCGTGCTGGCCCTGCTGGCGGTCGGCGCCACGCTGAACCTGATGAGCTTCATCGGCGTCATCATGCTGATGGGCCTGGTGGCCAAGAACGCCATCCTGCTGCTCGATGCGGCCCGCGTGCTGGAGGCCGAGGGCGTGCCTCGCGAGGACGCGCTGATGGCGGCCGGCCGCAAGCGGCTGCGCCCCATCCTGATGACGACCTTCGCGCTCGTCGCCGGCATGCTGCCGGTGGCCATCGGCCTGGGCGAGGGCAGCGAGTTCTACCGGCCGATGGGCGTGGCCATCATCGGCGGGGTCATCACCTCGACCGTGCTCACGCTGCTGGTCATCCCCAGCTTCTACGACAGCATCGAGATCGCGCGCGACGGCGCAGTGGCCAAGTTCCGTGCACGCCAGGCGCGCTGGTCGGCGCTGCCGGCCTTCGGGCTGACCCTGCTGGAGGCCGTGCTGACGCTGCTGATGCTGCGCGCACTGTGGCGCGGGCTCCGGCGCGCCGTGGGCTGGCTGCGCCTGCGCCTGGGGGGCGGCGGGCTGCAGGGCGCCTGAGCGCCGCCGGCTTAGCATCCGGGTCCATGCAGCAACAAGCTCTGGAGTGGTGAATGGACCGCGTGGACGTCATCGTCGTCGGCGCCGGCGTGGTCGGCCTGGCCATCGCGCGCGAGCTCGCGCTGGCCGGGCTGGAGGTGGTGATCGCCGAGCGCGAACGGCTGATCGGCTCGGGCGTCTCGTCGCGCAACAGCGAGGTGGTGCACGCCGGCCTGTACTACCCGGTGGGCAGCGTGCGCGCCGAGATGTGCGTGCGCGGGCGCGAACTGCTCTACGACTTCTGCGCCGCGCGTGGCGTGCCGGTGCGGCGCTGCGGCAAGCTCATCGTGGCCACGCGCACCGAGGACGAGGCCAAGCTCGACGTGATCCGTCAGCGCGGACGGGCCGCTGGCGTGCACGACCTGCAGCTCCTCACGCGCGAGCAGGCGCAGGCGCTGGAGCCCGAACTGCAGTGCACGGCCGCGCTGCTGTCGCCCAGCAGCGGCATCGTCGACAGCCACGGCCTCATGACGGCGCTGCTGGGCGACGCCGAGAACGCCGGCGCGGCGCTGGCGCTGACGAGTGCCTTCGTCGCTGCCGAGCCGGACGGATCCGGCTGGCGCGTGCGCGTCGGCGGGGCTGCGGGCGAGCCCGACTTCGAGCTGGGCGCGCGCTGGCTCATCAACGCCGCGGGGCTGGACGCACAGGCTGTCGCCTCGTCGATGAACGGCTTCCCGGCCACGGCCATCCCGCGTCGCCACGTCGCGCGCGGCCACTACTTCGCGCTGACCGGGCGCGCGCCGTTCTCGCGCCTGATCTACCCCACGCCGGTGGACGGCGGCCTGGGCGTGCACCTCACGCTGGACCTCGGCGGCCAGGCCAGGTTCGGGCCGGACGTGGAGTGGTTCGAGAGCGATGCCGCGGGGCCGGCACTCGGCTACGACGTCGACGCTTCGCGTTCGCTGGCCTTCTACGCCGAGGTGCGCCGCTACTGGCCGCGCCTGCCCGACGGCGCGATGACGCCGTCCTACACCGGCATCCGGCCCAAGATCAGCGGCCCGGGCGAGCCGGCGGCCGACTTCCGCATCGACGGCCCGGCGCAGCACGGCGTGCCGGGCGTGGTGCAGCTCTTCGGCATCGAATCGCCGGGGCTGACATCGTCGATGGCGATCGGGCAGCGCGTGGCCGCGATGGTCACCGGCTGAGGGTTCTCAATCCCGGTGCGAACCTGCGGTCAGTCGCGCTGAACGCCTGGCACGCGCACTGGGGCTCCGCTCGCCGAGTCGGCACCGACCGCTCCCCCCGAGTTGCTGCCCCAGCCCCAAACGGTGCCGTCCGTGCGCCGCAGCAGGAAGTGAGTAAAGCCTGCAGTGACCTCCACGGCATCGCCGATGCCCTGCACGAGCACCGGGGCCCGTGCATCGCTTCCGCCGGCGTCTGCGCGGCCCGAGTACTGCGCAGCGCCCCAGGTCCAGAGGCGGCCATCTTCGCCCACGGCCGCCGAGACAGAGAACCCTGCTGCTACCGATCTGACGCGCGACAGTCCGACGACCTGTACCGGCGTCGCCGAACTTGACGCGGTGCTGCCACTGCCCAGTTCGCCGCTGCTGTTGCTGCCCGAAGCGAAAACGCGCCCGTCGCTCAGCAAGAAAAGGCAGTGCCGTGGTGAGCAGGACAGCGAACGTACCGCCCCCAGACCGGCAATCGGTGTGACTGCGGCCGTGTATGTGGTGCCGCCCAAGCCAATCGACGCGAAGTAGGTGATCTCCGCGACGCTGCCGTCGTCCTTCAAGGCCAGGACCTCCGCCGGCCGGTCGCCGAACGCAGCGTTGACCCCGAACAGCCTCTGAACACCCGACAAGCCGGGGACCTGTCGCGGCGTCACGGTGGTGCCGAACGGCAGCACGTTCGTTGTCACGGTACCCGGCAGGTGCCAGACTGAGCCGTCATTCTTCAATGCCGTCGTCATGCTCTTGCCAGCGCTCCCGGTAGCCACCGCCGAGCGGACATCAGTCAGCGCAGGCAGGGCCACAGGCGACGGCACCAGCCGGGGCCAGGGGCCGTTGGAGTCCCCCAGTACGCCGTTCTGGTCCAAACCCCAGCCCACCACGCTGCCATCGCGCTTCACCGCGATGAAATGAGAACCACCGGCCGAGACCGACGTGGCGTCGAGTGACAGGCGACGAGCGGGGGAATCTGCCACGGGCACGCCCGACCCGAGCATGACGCCGAACGCGTTGGAGCCCCAGACCAGGACATCGCCCGAGCGCAGCAGCAGGGCCGAGTTGCTCGTGCTTGCAGTCAGCGTCTGCTCGTCGGCAGCAGGGCAGTTGGCCACATTGACTTGACACCGGTCCGCAGACACCTGCGGGGCCCAGAACGACACCGTCTCGAAGCCCTTCAGCGCGTTGCCGGTGAAGTCGCCCAGCCCGAAAACCCGCCCGTCCGCGGTGATGCCCAGGTAACGCGTGCCCCAGGGCCCCGCGTAGGCCCGGGCGTTGTAGGTGGCGCCCTCGTACACCACGGCCGGAAACCTCTGCGACGACGTCCTGGGGAACAGGTCGGGGAACTTGTACTCGGCCCAGTCCAGCACCAAGTCCGGAGTGACGCCATCGGCGGTGGCGCTCGTCGCCAGTGTGGCCCGATCATGGCGCGGCGCTGCTGTGGCGGACAGACCCTGGGCCCGTATCCCTGCCACGAACTCCTGCGCCACTGTAGGCGTGCTGGCGCTCTGTTCGCCGCCGCCGCACGAGGCGACCAGCGCGGCGACGGCGATCACGGCCAGGGTCTTGTGGAAGAGGGTCGAGCGACTGCGCATGAACAGACCTTGGCCTTTGAAGGTGATGAGAGATTCACTTCCCTAACAGGGATTTATCAGTATCTCGAGGAATCAGTCTCTTTCAAATCCGCCGCCGTGCCAAAGGCCCACGAGTGCGGAGGGCACTACAACGGTTTGAATCGATCAGCACCACTGCCTTCGAGATCGATATCCCGGGGCGAAACGACGGTGCGCTTGGGCTGCGGACGACTTCATTGATCAGCAGGACCCACCGCTTTGCCGTCGAGATGTACCCAGGGCGCCACCCTGCCGGCGGGCCGAATCCGGCCCCGGCGCGGAGTGGTTCGAGAGTGGCGCAATGGACCCGGTGCAACGTCAGGTGGTGCAGCTCTTCGGCATCGAATCGCCGGGGCTCACATCGTCGATGGCGATCGGGCAGAAGGTGGCTGCCATCGTGACCGGCGGCTGAGACGGCGTGAATCCCTCTCCCGCCCTGCGGGAGAGGGGGTCGCGCGGGTCAGCTCAGGCCACGCGGCCGAACCACCACACCGACAGACCTGCGGCCAGCACCGCCAGCAGGGCGCCCAGCGCGGCGAACAGCGCGGTGATCTCGGTTTCCTTGCGTTCGACCACCATGCGGGAGCTGAGGCCCTCGTAGACCTTCATCAGGTCGGCTGCCGTGCCGGCGAAGAAGTACTCGCCGTGCGTGAGCACCGAGATGTTCTTCAGGGTTTCTTCGTCCAGCCGCACGCGCATGCTCCAGCCCTCGAAGCCGATGTTCTCGCCTTCCTTGGTGCCGACGCCCACGGTGAACACGCGCACACCTCTTTCGGCAGCCATCTTGGCAGCATCCAGCGGATCGGGGCCGGTGGTGCGCTGGCCGTCGGTGAGCATGATGATGGCGGCGGAGTTGTAGCTGCCGGGCGGCACCGGGGTGAACTTCTTCTCGTCCTTGGGCTCGCCCAGCGGCCGACCGGGGAAATTGCGCTGCCCGGTGACGTGCTGGATCTCGATGCCGTGATCGGGGAACAGCGTGGCCAGAGACAGGATCACGCCGCTGCCCGTGGCCGTGCCGCGCTGCAACTGGAAGCGGTCGATCGCGGCGATGACGTCCTCGCGGCTGGTGGTGGGCGCCTGCACCACGGCGGCCGTGCCGGCGAACGAGACCACGCCGATGCGCACTTCACGCGGGAGGTTGTTGACGAAGGTCTTGGCGGCCTCCTGGCTGGCCACCAGGCGGTTCGGCTTGACGTCTTCGGCGCGCATGCTGCCCGAGACGTCCATCGCCAGGATGATGGTGCGGTCCGCCAGGGGCAGCGAGATGACGGCCGTCGGCCGCGCCGTGGCGAAGAGCAGGGTGGCCAAGGCCAGCAGCAGCAGCAAGGGCGGCACATGGCGGCGCCAGCCCGGTCCCTTGCCCAGCGCTGCCTTGGCCACGCCCAGGCTGGCCAGCCGCACGGTGGTCCTGCGGCGGCGCTTCAGCACCCACAGGTACAGCAGCACCAGCAGCGGCAACAGGATCAGGGACCACAACAGGGTCGGCCATTGGAAGGTCATGCAGGGACTCCTGCGGGTTGTGTGCTGCCGCGCAGGTGCGCCGGAAAGCGAAGCGGTGCCTTCATGCGCGAGCGCTGGCGGCGCAGGTCGGCATAACGCAGCAGGGCGTCGAGCAGGTCATCATCGGTGGCCAGTTCCAGCGTGTCGGCGCCCGACTGCGCCAGCCCTTGAAGCAATTCTTCCTCCTGCTGCTGCGCGATGGCGGCATAACGTTCACGGAAGGCCGGGTCGGCAGCGTCGATGAAGAGCTGCTCGCCGGTCTCGGCGTCTTCCACGGTGACCAGGCCGACGTCGGGCAGCGCCATCTCCAGCGGGTCGAACAGGCGCACGGCCACGACGTCATGGCGGCGCGACAAGCGCGCCAGGGCCTCCTGCCAGCCCGGGGCGCTGATGAAGTCGGACACCACGAAGACGACACTGCGCCGCTTCATCACGCCGGCCGCCGTGTGCAGCAGGTCGGCCAGCACGGTGCCGGTGCCCGGTTCGGCCTTGGGACGCGGCGCGCGCATCATCTGCAGCAGGCGCAGCACGTGCAGGCGCGAAGCGCCGGGCGGCAGCACGGCTTCGACCTTGCGGCCGTAGAGCAGGGCGCCGACGCGGTTGCCGTGGCGCGTGATGACGCGCGCCAGCGTGGCCACGAAGGCGGCCGACACCGCCAGCTTGGTGACCTCGTCAGAGCCGAAGTCGATGCTGCCGGACAGGTCGAGCACGAACCAGGCCGTCATGTCCCGGTCTTCCAGGAACTGACGCACGTAGGGCTGCTGCAGGCGGGCGGTGACGTTCCAGTCGATGTGGCGCACGTCGTCGTGCGTCTGGTATTCGCGCAGGTCGGCCAGATCGACGCCGGCACCACGCATCAGGGTGCGGTAGTCGCCCTGCAGCAGGCCGTCGAGCCGGCGGATGACGGTCCACTCCAGCTGCCGCAGCAGCGCGTCGCTGGCGGCCACCGGCGGGGCGGAAGCATCAGCCATTCTTGACGTGTTCCAGCGGCTTGTCGGGCACCGGCACCGCCTTCATCACGCGCTGCACCAGGGCATCGGGGCTCAGGCCTTCGGCCAGCGCCTCGTAGCTCAGCACCAGGCGGTGGCGCATCACGTCGGGCACGAGGTCGGTGATGTCCTCGGGCAGCGCATAACGCCGACCGCGCAGCATGGCCAGCGCGCGCGCGCCTTCGATCATGCCGATGGTGGCGCGCGGGCTGCAGCCGTAGGTGAGGTACTTGCCCATGTCGGCCAGGCCGTACTTCTCGGGCTTGCGCGTGGCGCTCACCAGCTTCACGGCGTACTGCATCAGTGAAGGGTCGACGTAGATCTCGCGGCACTCGCGCTGCAGCTGCTGGAGCTGGTAGGTGTCGGCCACGGCGCTGACTTCCACCGGCAGGCCGGTGACGCGCTCGGCGATGACGAACTCTTCTTCCTCGCTCGGGTAGTCGACCAGCACCTTCATCATGAAGCGGTCGACCTGCGCCTCGGGCAGCGGGTAGGTGCCTTCGGTCTCGATCGGGTTCTGCGTGGCCATCACGACGAAGGGCTCGGGCACCTTGTGCGACTCGCCGGCGATGGTGACCTGGCGCTCCTGCATCACTTCGAGCAGCGCGCTCTGCACCTTGGCCGGGGCGCGGTTGATCTCGTCGGCCAGCAGCAGGTTGGCGAACACCGGCCCGAGGCTGGTGCCGAACTCGCCGGTCTTCTGGTTGTAGATGCGCGTGCCCACCAGGTCGGCGGGCACCAGGTCGGGCGTGAACTGAATGCGCTTGAAGCTGCCGCGCACGGTGCGCGACAGCGTCTTCACCGTCAGCGTCTTGGCCAGCCCCGGCACGCCTTCGACCAGCAGGTGGCCCTGCGCCAGCATCGCCACCAGCACGCGTTCGAGGAAGCGGTCCTGCCCGACGACCACGCGCTTGACCTCGTAGAGGATCTGCTCCATGAGCGTGGCGGTCGAGGGGGCGTTGTCTTGCATGGTGTGGGCTTCGGCTGGGGTGGACGGGGGTTCAGAACGGCGGCATGCCGGCGGCGGCCGCGGCGTTTTCGATGGGCACGGCGAAGCCGATGCCGATGAAGGTGCGCTGTTCGTTGGGATTGAGGATGGCGGTGACGATGCCCACCACGTGGCCGTCCATGGTGACCAGCGGCCCGCCGGAGTTGCCCGGGTTGGCCGCGGCGTCGAACTGGATGAGGTTGGTCAGCACCTTCTCGCCTTCGGAGGAGCGGAACTCGCGCTTCAGGCCCGACACCACGCCGTAGCTGACCGAGGGGCCGATGCCGAAGGGGTGGCCGACGGCAATGACGTGGTCGCCCGAACGCAGGTCGGCCGTGCTGCGCATGGTGGCGGCCTCGAGGTCGTCGGGCAGGTTGCTGGCGCGCAGCACGGCCAGGTCGTTCTCGGGCTGGGCGCCGACCACCGTGGCCTCGGACTCGTGCCCGTTGGCGAAGCGCACGCGCACGCGCTTGGCGCCGCTGACGACGTGCAGGTTGGTCAGGATGGTGCCGTTGTCGATGATGACGACACCCGTGCCCAAGCTGCGCTCCATGGCCTTCTGCTCGGCGTTCTCGTCGACCTCCTTCTCGTCCTTGTCATCCATCAGGCCGATGACGCGCACCACCGAGGGCAGGATGGTCTCGTAGGCGCGGGCGGCGGCGGAAGGCAGCGGCTCCTTCTCGAGCGAGGCGCGCACGGCGGAGTCGATGTCGTCCTGGGTGATCGGGCGCTGGCCCGGCTGCAGCGTGGTGAAGGCCACCAGCAGCAGCGGCGCCAGGAGCGCGCCCAGAAAGGCGCCGATGGCCACCGGGTAGCGTTTGAGCAGTCGCGTGCGGCGGGAGTCGGGCGTGGCGGCCGACACTTCGTCGGGGGCTGGCGCCGACGGGGCCGCAGAGTCCACCGCGGCGGACGCGTTGGGCACCGCGGCCCCGGCAGGGGCGGATCGTCGCGAACGGCTGTAGAGCGGGGACTTCTTCATCGGCGTCCTGCAGGCTTGGGCCAACGTCGGTTCAACGGTATCACGTTGCGCCGCTGGGCGCATGCGCGGGCCCATGCCCGGGGCCGGGCCCGTTCCCATTCACGGGCCCATGCCCTGGAAAGGGGCGGCGGGCGTGACGCATCATCCCGGGCATGTGGATCGATTCGCACTGTCATCTCGACGCCTCCGAGTTCGACCACGACCGCGAGCGCGTGGTGGCCGAGGCCGTGGCAGCCGGCGTGCACGGCATGGTGCTGCCGGCCGTGCAGGTGGCCAACTTCGACACGTTGCGCGCGCTGGCGCACCGCCACCGGCTGCACTATGCGCTGGGCATCCACCCGCTGTTCGTCGACCGCGCGGCCGACGAGGACCTCGACCGTCTGCAGCAGGCCCTGGAGCGACACGCCGACGACCCGCGCCTGGTGGCGGTGGGCGAGATCGGCCTGGACCACTTCGTGCCCGGGCTGGACCGCGCCCGCCAGGAGCACTTCTACCTGGCGCAGCTGCGGCTGGCGCGCGCCGCGGGGCTGCCCGTCATCCTGCACGTGCGGCGTTCGGCCGACGCACTGATGAAGGGCCTGCGCCGTGTCGAAGTGGCGGGCGGCATCGCACATGCCTTCAACGGCAGCGGCGTGCAGGCGGCGCACTTCATCGAGCGCGGCTTCGCGCTGGGTTTCGGCGGCGCCATGACCTTCGACCGGGCGCTGCAGATCCGTGCCCTGGCCGCCGGACTGCCGGCCCAGGCGCTGGTGCTGGAGACCGACGCCCCCGACATCCCGCCGCACTGGCTCTACCGCACGGCGGTCCAGCGCGCGGCCGGGCAGGTGTCGCGCAACACGCCGGCCGAACTGCCGCGCATCGCCGCCACACTGGCCGCGCTGCGCGGCTGGACGCTGGAGGAGACGGCACGCTGCACCAGCGCCAACGTGCAGCGCGTGCTGCCGCGCACCCTGAGCTCATGAAGGCGACCTTGCCGCCTTGCTCGCCGACGCCCCTGCTGCAGGGCCTGCCGCCGGTGGTGTCGCGGCAGACCCGGCTGGTGGTGCTGGGCAGCTTCCCCGGGGTGGCTTCGCTGCGAGCGCAGCAGTACTACGGCCACCCACGCAATCACTTCTGGCCCATCCTGTCCGCGGTCTGGGGCATCGACCTCGTCGCCATGCCTTATGCGCAGCGCCTGGCCGAACTGCGCCGACGCGGCCTGGGCCTGTGGGACGTCTACCGGGCCTGCCGCCGCGAGGGCAGCCTGGACCAGGCCATCGAGGACGCCGAGTACAACGACTTCGCCGAACTGAAGCGCCGCGCGCCGCTGCTGCGCACCGTGGCGCACAACGGGGGGGAGTCGGCGCGCGCCATGCGCCACCTGGCGGCGCTGGGCTTCGAGGTGGCGCGCCTGCCCAGCACCAGCCCGGCCAACGCCAGCTGGTCCTTCGAGCGCAAGCTGGCCGCCTGGCGCGACCTGTTCAGGGCCTGCGATATCGTCGCGCGGTGAGCGAAGACCTTCCCCCCGTCACCCTGTCGGAGTTCGACGGCGTGCGCTACCTGCACCTGGGATCGATCTGGGTGCAGGGCGCGATGCGCATCCGCTCGCCGCAGAAGATCGAGCTTGACTACATCCAGCGCATGATGGCCAGCCTGCTGTGGCTGCCGACCGAGGCGCTGGGCCAGGGCCGCGCCGTGCAGCTCGGCCTGGGCGCCGGCGCCATCACGCGCTTCACGCACACGCAGCTGCGCATGCCCACCACGGTGGTCGAGATCAATCCCTTCGTGGTCGAGGTCGGCAAGCGCTGGTTCCACCTGCCGCTGGGCGACCCGAGGCTGAGCGTGGAGTGCCTGGACGCCGGCCGCTGGCTGCGTGAAGAAGCGCCGCCGCACAGCACACAACTGCTGCACGTCGATCTGTACGACCAGGAAGCCGCAGCGCCGGTGCTCGACAGCGAAGACTTCTACGCCGGATGCCGCGCCCTGCTGGCCGAAGGCGGCCTGATGAGCGTGAACCTGTTCGGCCGCGACGCCAGCTTCGAGCGCAGTGCCGCGCGCATCGCCGGCGTCTTCGGTGCCGATCAGGTCTGGAGCCTGCGCCCCACGCGCGAGGGCAACACCGCCGTGGTAGCCGGACGCGGCGTGACGGTGCCCGACCGCCAGACGCTGGAGGCGCGCGCTGCGGCGCTCGAGAAGCGCTTCGGCGCGCTGGGCCTGCCGGCGCGCAAGTGGCTGCGCATGGTGCGGCCCTACACTGCAGCAGAGACCACCCGATGAGCCTTCCCCCGAAGCGAGACGGCAAGACCCCGACCGCCCCGGCCGCGTCCGCTCCAGCCATCGCGGCAGCCGGCTCGGCGGCCCGACCGCGACCCACGCCGGTCCAGGCCGGCCCGCTGGACTGGCGCCTGCTCCTGGAGTGGTTGCGCGACGACGCCTGCATCGGGGCCGAGGACGTCGAACGGGTCGGCAGGCGCTTTGCCGCCGGCCACAGCAGCCTGCATGCCCTGGTGCGCCTGGGCGGCGCCGGCCTGAAGCACCAGGCCAGCGGCAAGGCCCTGGACACCGAAGCGCTGACCGAGTGGCTGGCCCGCCGCAGCGGTCTGGGTTACTTGCGCATCGACCCGCTGAAGGCCGACGTCGGCCGCGTGGCCGACGTCATGTCGGTGGGCTATGCCGAGATGCGGCGAGCCTTGCCGGTGACGGTGGGCGCCAGCGAGATCGTGATCGCCACCGCCGAGCCTTTCGATGCCGCCTGGGTCAGCGAGATCGAGGCCCATACCCGGCGCAGCGTGCGCCTGGTGGTGGCCAACCCGGAGGACGTGCGCCGCTACACCACCGAGTTCTACGCACTGGCGCGCTCGGTGCGCGCCGCGGCCAAGACCGGCGAAGGCTCGGGCAGCGCCAGCTTCGAGCAGCTCGTCGAGCTGGGCCGCAGCAACCGTCAGCTCGACGCCAACGACCAGGGCGTGGTGCAGGTCGTCGACTGGCTCTGGCAGTACGCCTTCGACCAGCGTGCCAGCGACATCCATCTCGAGCCGCGCCGCGAGATCGGCGTCATCCGCTTCCGCATCGACGGCGTGCTGCACACCGTCTACCAGGTGCCGCTGGGCGTGATGAACGCGATGACGGCGCGCATCAAGCTGCTGGGCCGCATGGACGTGGTGGAAAAGCGCCGCCCGCTGGACGGCCGCATCAAGACACGCCGGCCCGAGAGCGTCGACGGCCCCGGCGCCGAGGTCGAGATGCGGCTGTCCACGCTGCCCACGGCCTTCGGCGAGAAGATGGTGATGCGCATCTTCGACCCCGAGAACGCGGTGAAGAACCTCGAGGCGCTGGGCTTCGGCAGCCACGACGCCACACGCTGGACCGAGCTCATCGCGCGGCCGCACGGCATCATCCTCGTGACCGGCCCCACCGGCAGCGGCAAGACGACGACGCTGTACTCCACGCTGAAGGCCCTGGCCACCGACGAGGTCAACGTCTGCACCATCGAAGACCCCATCGAGATGATCGAGCCGGCCTTCAACCAGACGCAGGTGCACGCGGCCATCGACATGGGTTTCGCCGAAGGCCTGCGGGCACTGATGCGGCAGGACCCGGACATCATCATGGTCGGCGAGATCCGCGACCTGGCCACGGCCGAGATGGCGATCCAGGCCGCGCTCACGGGCCACCTGGTCTTCAGCACGCTGCACACCAACGACGCCGCTTCGGCCATCACGCGGCTGGCCGACCTGGGCGTGCCGCCTTACCTGGTGGCCGCCACGGTCAACGGCGTGCTGGCGCAGCGCCTGGCGCGCACGCTGTGCCCGAGCTGCAAGGTGCGAGACGACGGCATCACGCGCGAGACGCTCGACGAGCTGGCCGCACCCTGGCGACTGTCGGGCGGTGTGCGCCCGTACAAACCCGTAGGCTGCCTGGAATGCCGGCACACCGGCTACCGGGGACGTGCGGGTCTGTACGAATTGCTGGTGATGACGGATGCAGCTCGTCAGGCCGTGCATCCCGTCACCGACGCCCCCGCGCTGCGTCGCCAGGCCGTCAAGGACGGCATGCGGCCGCTGCGCCTGGCTGGCGCGATGAAGGTGGCCGAGGGCCTCACCACCATCGAGGAAGTGCTGCGCAGCACGCCGGGGCTGTCTTCCTGAAGCGGGCCTGAAGCCGGCACGGTTTCGGGGCCTGCAGGCACCAGGGTGGCGCCTGTGTGGCGCGGACCCCTTCCTTACGTGGAAACCACAGCGGTCTTCTGGAGGCGCGTCCCTAGAATCCGCCGCAACACCGTTTCCGAGGAGACAAGATTGAAGATCAAGAGCGAGAAGGACTTCTGGTCGGGGCTGATGTTCCTCGTCGTCGGCGCGGCATTCGCGTGGGGGGCGCTGAACTACAACTTCGGCTCGTCGGCGCGGCCCGGCCCGGCCTACTTCCCGTTCGGCCTGGGTGTGCTCACGGCGGTGCTCGGCGCCTTCGTGCTGCTGAAGTCGCTCATCGTCGAGACCGAGGGCGGCGACCCCATCGGGCCGTGGCCCCTGAAGCAGGGCGCCTGGGTGCTGGGTGGCGTCGTGCTGTTCGGCATGCTGATCCCCAAGATCGGCATGGTGGTCGCGCTGCCGGTGCTGATCGCCGTCGGCAGCCTGGCCAGTGGCGAGTTCCGCTGGAAGGAGGTGCTGGTCAACAGCATCGCGCTCACGGTGTTCTCGTGGTTCGTCTTCATCAAGGGCCTGGGGCTGACCATCCCCGTGTGGCCCGCCATGTTCACCGGCTGAGCTGGAGCATCAATTGGAACTTCTAGACAATCTCGCGCTAGGCTTCAGCGTCGCCTTCACGCTGCAGAACCTGGCCTATGCCTTCTTCGGCGCCCTGCTGGGCACCTTGATCGGCGTTCTCCCCGGCCTGGGCCCGGTGGCGACCATCGCGATGCTGCTGCCCAGCATCTACGCGCTCGAGCCCACGCCCGCGCTGATCATGCTGGCCGGCATCTACTACGGCTCGCAGTACGGCGGCTCCACCACCGCCATCCTGATCAACGTGCCGGGCGAGTCGGCCTCGGTGGTGACCGCCATCGACGGTTATGCCATGGCGCGCCGCGGCCGTGCGGGTGCTGCGCTGGCGGCCGCCGGCCTGGGTTCGTTCTTCGCCGGCTCGGTGGCCACGCTGATCGTGGCGGCCTTTGCGCCGCCACTGACCGAGGTGGCCTTCAAGTTCGGTCCGGCCGAGTACTTCAGCCTGATGGTGCTGGGCCTCATTGGCGCGGTGGTGCTGGCCTCGGGCTCGCTGATCAAGGCGATCTGCATGATCCTGCTGGGCCTGCTGCTCGGCCAGATCAACACCGACGTGATCTCGGGCGTGCCGCGCTTCAGCTTCGACATTCCTGAACTCACCGACGGCATCGGCTTCGTGGCCATCGCGATGGGGGTGTTCGGCTTCGGCGAGATCATCTCCAACCTCGGTCGCCCGGCCGAGCAGCGAGAAGTCTTCACCAAGGACGTCAAGGACCTGTGGCCGACCAAGCAGGACTTCAAGGACATGGCGCCCGCCGTGCTGCGCGGCACCGCGCTGGGCTCGCTGCTGGGCATCCTGCCCGGCGGCGGCGCCTTGCTGGCCTCCTTTGCGGCCTACACCGTGGAGAAGAAGTCCAAGGGCCGCCCCGACGAAGTGCCCTTCGGCAAGGGCAACATCCGCGGCGTGGCGGGCCCCGAGTCGGCCAACAATGCCGGCGCGCAGACGTCCTTCATCCCGATGCTCACGCTGGGCATCCCGCCCAACGCGGTCATGGCGCTGATGGTGGGTGCGATGACCATCAAGGGCATCCAGCCCGGCCCGCAGGTGATGACCAGCAACCCGGAACTCTTCTGGGGCCTGATCGCCAGCATGTGGGTCGGCAACCTGATGCTGATCGTGCTGAACCTGCCGCTGATCGGCATCTGGATCAAGCTGCTGACGGTGCCGTACCGCTTCCTCTACCCGGCCATCCTGAGCTTCTGCTGCATCGGCCTGTACACGCTGAACAACAACAACTTCGACGTGTTCATGGCGGCCGCCTTCGGCGTCATCGGCGTGGTGTTCTACAAACTGGGCTGCGAGCCCGCACCCCTGCTGCTGGGCTTCATCCTGGGGCCCATGATGGAAGAGAACCTGCGGCGCGCGCTGCTGCTCAGCCGCGGCGACTGGACCACCTTCATGACCCGACCCTTGTCGGCGGGCCTGCTGATCGCGGCGGTGCTGATGATCGTCGTGGTGATGCTGCCGGCCATCAAGAACAAGCGACAGGAAGCTTTCCAGGACGCGGACTAAGGGCCCCCCCCGTAGCGCCTTCGGCGCTCCCCCCCAGGGGGGCGACCCCGATGGCCCGGCAAAGCCGGGCCATGGCGCCCGCTGGAGGGGCGCTTCGCAGCCTGCGGCTGCTGGCTGATCAAGGCCCCCCCGTAGCGCCTTCGGCGCTCCCCCCCAGGGGGCGACCCCGATGGCCCGGCAAAGCCGGGCCATGGCGTCTGCTTGAAAGGCGCTTCGCAGCCTGCGGCTGCTGGCTGGTCGACGACAAGGGCTCCTTCGGGGGCCTTTGTCGTTTCTGGGGCTAAATTCGGGTGATGGCGCTTCCCCTTGCTCTGAAACCGCTCGAAGCGCCGGTCTTCCGCGGCCTGTGGCTGGCCTGGCTGGCGGCCAACCTGACGATGTGGATGAACGATGTCGCAGCGGCGTGGCTGATGACTTCGTTGACCACCTCGCCGGTGATGGTGGCCCTGGTGCAGACGGCCAGCACGCTGCCGGTGTTCCTGCTCGGCCTGCCCAGCGGGGCGATGGCCGACATCCTCGACCGCCGGCGCTACTTCGCGGCCACGCAGCTGTGGGTGTCGCTCAACGCCTTGCTGCTGGCCGGGCTGGCCCTGACGGGGCAGCTCACCGCGCCGCTGCTGCTGCTGCTGACCTTCTCCAACGGCATCGGGCTGGCCATGCGGTGGCCGGTGTTCGCCGCGATCGTGCCGCAGATCGTGCCGCGTGCCGAGCTGCCGGCGGCGCTGGCGCTCAACGGCATCGCGATGAACCTGTCGCGCGTGGTGGGGCCGGCGCTGGCCGGCGCCGTGCTGGCCGCCTGGAGCCCGGCGGCGGTGTTCGTGCTCAACGCGCTGCTGGCCGGTGTGGCCTTCGTGCTCATCCTGCGCTGGAAGTCGGTGCCGCGTTCGAGCGCGCTGCCCGGCGAACGCTTCGTCGGCGCCATGCGCGCCGGACTGAACTTCGCCGCGCAGTCGCCGCGCCTGAAGGACGTGCTGCTGCGCATCTTCCTGTTCTTCCTGCAGGCCACCGGGCTGATGGCGCTGCTGCCGCTGGTGGCGCTGCAGCTGCACGGCGGCGGGCCCGGCACCTTCACGGTGATGCTGTCCTGCGTGGGCGCGGGTGCCATCGTCGCGGCGCTGTACTTTCCGCGCTGGCGCGCTCGCTTCACGCGCGACCAGTTCGTGCGCTACGGCACCCTGGTGCACGCCGGCGTCTCGACGGTCATCGTGCTGGTGCCCGAGGTCTGGGTGGCGCTGCCCTGCATGGCCCTCATCGGCATGGCCTGGATCTCGGTGGCCAACTCGCTCACCGTGGCGGCGCAGCAGGCCATGCCCGACTGGGTGCGCGCACGCGGCATGTCGATCTACCAGATGGCCCTGATGGGCGGCGCCGCGGCGGGGTCACTGGCCTGGGGCCAGGTGGCGTCGTTCACCGACGTGCGCAGCGCCGTCCTGTGCGCGGCGGCCTTCGGGCTGGTGGTCACCTTCCTGATGCGCCGCCGCTCCGTCGACTGGGGTGCCGACCCCGACTTCACGCCCACCAAGGTGGTCACTGTCGACGAGCCGGCCTTCCCGGTGCGGCCCGACGAAGGCCCGGTGATGGTGACGCTGGAATACCAGATCGACCCCGCGCGCGCCCTCGCATTCGCCCGCGTGATGGACCGCACGCGGCGCGCCCGCCTGCGCCAGGGCGCGCTGTCCTGGGGGCTGTTCCGCGACACCTCGGTGCCCGGCCGCTACGTCGAGTATTTCGTCGACGAGGACTGGGTCGAGCACCAGCGGCGCCTGGAGCGCTTCACCGCCTTCGACGCCGAGCTGCGCAAGGAGCGGCTGGCCTTCCACGTCGGCGCCACGCCGCCCGTGCTGCGCCGCTACGTGGCGGATTCGGCGCTCGATCCGCCGGACATCCACCTGTAGCGGCGCTGTTCGCCGCACCCGCCCTCACGCCCCCGGCGGCCGCCGCTCGAACCAGGGCTGCGCCTTCTCCAGCTGCCCGGCCAGCCGGAACAGCATTGCCTCTTCGCCGAAGCGCGCCGCGAACTGCATGCCGATGGGCAGGCCGGCGGCGTTCCAGTGCAGCGGCACCGACATCGCCGGCTGGCCGGTGATGTTGAACAGCGGCGTGAAGGGGATGTAGTCGAAGGTCTTGTCGATCAATGGCTGCAGCGCGGCGGGCTGCTTGAGCACCCAGCCGGCGCCCAGGGCATTGACCACGCGCAGCAGCCGCAGTTCGGCCGCGCTGGGCTGCAGTGAGCCGATGAGTGCCGGCGGCGCGCCCAGCGTGGGGGTGAGCAGCAGGTCGTGTCGGGCGAAGAAGGGCGCCAGCGCGCGCGCCGCGAGCTGCAGCGTGCGCGTGGCCGTGGCCAGCTGCCCCGCCGACAGCGCCCGCCCCAGCAGCCCCAGGCTGGCCGTGGCCGCTTCCACGTCGCCACTGCGCAGGGGCCGGCCGATGAAGCGCGGCAGCGCGTCGAGGTCGGCCGCCACCTCGGCCGCCACCACGGTGACGAAGGCCAGCTCGATGGCGTCCTTGTCGAAGACCGGGTGGGCTTCTTCGACCTCGTGGCCCAGCGACTGAAGCAGCCGCACCGTGGCGTCCAGCCCCTGCAGGCAGTCGGCATGCACCTGGCGGCCGAACAGCGGCCGGCGCGTGAAGGCGATGCGCAGGCGGCCAGGGTCCAGCGTGCTCTCTTCGAGGAAGGGCCGCGACTGGCCCGGTGCCGCGTAGGGCGCCCCGGCGTCTGCGCCGGCCGTGGCGTCGAGCGCTGCGGCGCTGTCGCGCACCGAGCGGCTGAGCACATGCTCGACCACCATGCCGTGCCAGAGCTCGCCGACCAGCGGCCCGGTCGGGTTGCGTCCGCGGCTGGGTTTCAGCCCGAACAGGCCGCAGCACGACGCCGGGATGCGGATCGACCCGCCGCCGTCGCCGCCGCTGGCCATCGGCACCAGGCCTGCCGCCACCGCGGCGGCCGAGCCCCCGCTGGAGCCGCCGGGCGAATGTGCGCGCGACCAGGGGTTGCGCGTGGCGCCGGTGGACGCCGGCTCGGTGTAGGGCGTGAGGCCGAACTCGGGCGTGGCCGTGCGGCCGAAGGTGACCAGGCCGGCCTGGCGGAAGCGCCGCAGCATCTCGCTGTCCACCGGCATGGGCAGGTCGCGCAGCACGCGCGAGCCGCTGCCGGTGGGCTCGCCGGCGATGGCCACCAGCAGGTCCTTGGCCAGGAAGGGCACGCCGCAGAACGGGCGCGTGCGGTCGACATGCTGCGCTTCGGCGCGTGCGGCCTCGTAGCGCCTGGAGACGACGGCGCCCAGCGCCGGATCCAGCGCTTCGACCTGCGCGATGGCGGTGTCCAGCAGCTCGGCGGCGCTCACCTCGCCCCGCCGCACCAGATCGGCCAGGCCCAGCGCGTCGAAGCGCACGTACTCGTCGAAGGTCATGGCTGTGTTGCACTCCAGGGATCGAATCGGATTCTGCCCGCCCCTCGGGCAGCGGCGATACTGGCGTCTTCACCGTCAGCGGTCACCGTCATCCCATGAGCAACCCCTTCGACTGGAGCGCCGGCTACGCCAGCCAGCGCTCGCCCGTGTTCGCGCGCAACGTCGTGTCCACTTCGCACCCGCTGGCCGCGCAGGCCGGCCTGCGCATGCTGCAGAAGGGCGGCAACGCCGTCGACGCCGCGGTGGCCACCGCCGCCGTGATGACCATCGTCGAGCCCTGCAGCAATGGCCTGGGCAGCGACGCCTTCTGCATCCTGTGGGACGGCAAGGAACTGCACGGCCTCAACGCCTCGGGCAACGCCCCGGCCGGCTGGACGCCCGAGTACTTCCGCCGCAAGTACGGCGCCGACGCCAAGGCGCCGCCCAAGCGCGGCTGGGACTCGGTGACCGTGCCCGGCGCCGTGTCGGCCTGGATGGCACTGAGCAGCCGCTTCGGCAAGCTGCCCTTCGCCGAGCTGATGGCGCCGGCCATCGAGATCGCGGAGCGCGGCTATGCCGTGCCGGTCATCATCCAGCAGAAGTGGGCCAATGCCGCCTCGCTGCCCGAACTCACCGAACAGCCCGGTTTCGCACAGGCCTTCCTGCCCCAGGGCCGGCAGCCGAACGTCGGCGAGCGCTTCAGCTTCCCCGAAGCCGCGCGCACGCTCAAGCTCATCGCCGACACGAAGGGCGAAGCCTTCTACCGCGGCGAGGTGGCCGCGGCGGCCGAAGCGCACGCGCGGGCCCACGGCGGCGTGATGACGGCGGCCGACTTCGCCGCCTACCAGCCCGAGTGGGTCACGCCCATCGGCCGCGACTACCGCGGCTACCGGCTGCACGAGATCCCGCCCAACGGCCAGGGCATCGCCGCACTCATCGCGCTGGGCATCCTCGAGAAGTTCGACGTCGCGTCGCTGCCAGTGGACGGCATCGCATCGCAGCACCTGCAGATCGAGGCCATGAAGCTGGCCTTCGCCGACGTCTACCGCTACGTGGCTGAGCCGCGCTCGATGACGCTCACGCCCGAGCAGATGCTGGACGACGCGTACCTGGCCAGCCGCGCCAGGCTGATCGACCCGAAGCGCGCGCAGAGCTACGGCCCCGGACACGGCTTGCAGGGCGGCACCATCTACCTCACGGCCGCCGATCAGAGCGGCATGATGGTCAGCTTCATCCAGAGCAACTACATGGGCTTCGGCTCGGGCATCGTGGTGCCGGGCTACGGCCTGAGCCTGCAGAACCGCGGCCACGGCTTCACGCTCGACCCCGCGCGTGAGAACCTCGTGGGGCCGGGCAAGCGGCCCTTCCACACCATCATCCCGGCCTTCCTGACGAAGGACGGCCAGCCGGTGATGAGCTTCGGCGTGATGGGCGGCGACATGCAGCCGCAGGGCCACCTGCAGACCACCGTGCGCATGATCGACTACCACCAGCACCCGCAGGCGGCCTGCGACGCGCCGCGCTGGCGCTACTTCGGCGGCATCGTCAACAACGAGGCTGGCTTCGACCCCGCCACCGCGCAGGGTCTGCGCGACCTGGGGCACCGCGTCGAGCCCTTCGCCGACAGCTACCAGGACTACGGCGCCGGGCAGTTCATCTGGCGCCTGGGCGACCCCGCGGTGGAAGGCTACGCCGCGGCCAGCGATCCGCGGCGCGACGGGCAGGCCGCGGGCTATTGAGCGCCCTCGGAACGGCCGCCGCCGGGCCGCCGCGCCTGGCAACCGGCATCGCCCTGGCGGCCCTGGGCGCCGTGCTGTTCTCGGCGAAGGCCATCATCGTCAAGCTGGCCTACCGCCACGACGTCGACGCGGTCACGCTGATCATGTACCGCATGGCCTTCGCGCTGCCGCTGTTCGCCGCGCTGGTGTGGTGGTCGGGCCGCGGCAAGGCGCCGCTGGGCGGGCGCGACCTGCGCGTGGTGCTGGGCCTGGGCTTCGTCGGCTACTACCTGTCGAGCTTCCTCGACTTCCTGGGCCTGCAGTACATCAGCGCCAGCCTGGAGCGGCTGATCCTCTACCTCAACCCGACGCTGGTGCTGCTGCTGTCGGTGCTGTTCCTGGGCCAGCGCGTGAAGGGGCGGCAGCTGGCGGCCCTGGCCGTCAGCTATGCCGGCGTGCTGCTGGTCTTCGGGCACGAGGTCACGCTGCAAGGTGCCGACGTGGTGCTGGGTGCCGGCCTGGTGCTGGCCAGCGCCGTCACCTATGCGCTGTACCTCAGCGTGAGCGGCCAGCACGTGCAGCGCATCGGCGCGCTGCGGCTCACCGGCTGGGCCGGCACGGTGGCCTGCCTGCTGTGCATCGCGCAGTTCCTGCTGCTGCGGCCGCTGTCGGCGGCGATGGTGGCCGAACCGGTGCTGTGGCTGTCGCTGCTCAACGCCACGGCCTGCACCTTCGCGCCGGTGCTGATGGTGATGATGGCGGTCGAGCGCATCGGCGCCACGCTCACCGCGCAGACGGGCATGATCGGGCCCATGACGACGGTGGCGCTGGGCGTGTGGCTGCTCGGCGAGCCGCTGAACCCGTGGATCGTGGCCGGCACGCTGCTCGTGCTGGCCGGTGTGTGGATGCTGGCCCGCGCGCGTTGACGCGGCCGGCGCAACTGGAGACGAAGAGATGGATCTGGGCATCGCAGGCAAGTGGGCGCTGGTGTGCGCCGCGAGCAAGGGACTGGGCAAGGGCTGCGCGATGGCGCTGGTGCGCGAGGGCGTTCATGTCGTCATCACGGCGCGAGGCGCCGAAGCGCTGGAGGCCACCGCCGCTGAACTGCGCGCGCTGAACCCGGCCGTGCAGGTGCGCACCGTGGCCGGCGACATCACCACCGCCGCCGGCCGTGCCGCGGCGCTGGCGGCCTGCCCGCAGGTCGACATCCTGATCAACAACGCCGGCGGCCCGCCGCCCGGCGACTTCCGCGACTGGGACCGCGAGGCCTGGATCAAGGCACTGGACGCCAACATGCTCACGCCCATCGAGCTGATCAAGTCGGTGGTCGACGGCATGGCCGAGCGTGGCTACGGCCGCGTCGTGAACATCACCTCGGCGGCGGTGAAGGCGCCGATCGACATCCTGGGCCTCAGCAACGGTGCGCGCTCGGGACTCACCGGCTTCGTCGCCGGCCTGGCGCGGCAGACCAAGCTGGCGTCGCGCAATGTCACCATCAATGCGCTGCTGCCCGGGCCTTTCGAGACCGACCGCCTGATCGGCACCATGACCGGCCAGGCGAAGAAGAGCGGGCAGCCGCTCGAAGTGGTGATGGAAGCGCGCCGCAAGACCAACCCCACGCTGCGCTTCGGCAACATCGACGAGTTCGGTGCCACCTGCGCCTTCCTGTGCAGCGTGCACGCCGGCTACATCACCGGCCAGAACGTGCTGATGGACGGCGGCGCCTACCCCGGCACGTTCTAGTTTTGCTCCCTCTCCCGCCCTGCGGGAGAGGGAGCAGGACTCAGCGTCGGTTCGACACGGCGATGCCTGCGACGATGAGCGCGAAAGCCACGCCGTGGTGCGGCTGCGGCGGCTGGCCCAGCAGGGCGGCCGAGAACAGCGCGGCGAACAGCGGCGTGAGGTTGCTGAAGAAGCCGGCCAGCGACGGGCCGACGGCCGTCACGCCCAGGTGCCAGCAGCGGTAGGCCAGCAGCGAAGGCCCCAGTGCCAGGAAGACCAGTGAGGCGGCCAGCGCCGGCGTCCATTGCGGCGTCGACGCGCCCACCGCCTGTTCGCCCAGCGCGAAGGCGGTGGCCCAGAGGGTGCCGAACAAGGCCTGCCCGAGCAGGAACTCGGCCCAGTTCCAGTCGGGCCGATGAGGCGGCCGCAGCAGGGGGCCGGGCCGGGCCAGGCGCCAGCTGTAGATGGCCCACGACAAGGCCGCCAGCAGCATCCAGACGTCACCGGCCACCAGACGCAGGTCGGCGATGCGAGCCGGCTCGCCCCGTGCCAGCACCAGCAGCACGCCGCTGAAGGACAGCGCCGCGCCCAGCCACTGCACGGGCCGCGGCTTCTCGCCGTAGAACAGGCCGCCCACGATGAGCATCCACACCGGCGTGCTCGAGGCGATCAGGGTGACGTTGATCGGCGTGGAGGTCTGCAGTGCCATGTACTGCAGGGCGTTGTAGATGCCCACCCCGAACAGGCCCAGCAGGGCCATCTCGCGCCAGCGCGCGCGCAGCTCCGCACGCCGCTCGGCACTGCCCAGCACGCGCCAGCCCAGCACCAGCAGCACGGCCAGCGCGCCCCACCAGCGCAGGGCGTTGAGCAGCAGCGGCGGCACGCTGGGCGCGAGCATGCGGCCCACCAGCGCGTTGCCGGCCCAGAGCAGCGGCGGCACGGTCAGCAGCAGGGCCAGGCGCGGGGTGATCTTCATGGGCCGGCCATGCCCGGCGCGAGGGGCGGCATCGCCGCGCCGCAGTTCCAGCACTGCTCGAAGGGCCCGTCGACGATCTCATGGCAGGCCGGGCAGGCCCACAGGCGGTGCGGTGCGTGGCGCCACTCGTCCAGCAGCGCCAGGGCCTGCCCGTGCTGCGCGGCGTCGCCCACCCAGACCTCCGGCAGGCACTGGTCGGGCGGAATCTGCCCGGCCAGGCTGCTGTTGAAGGGTCGCTGCACCGTGCAGGCGATGCCGGCGGCGCAGAGCTGGTCGGCCCACAGCGTGGCCAGGGCGAGGTTCGGGGCTGACAGCAGCCGCTTCATGGGTGTCGTCTCATCGGGCCCGCGATGGTGCCATGGCTGAAGCACTGCAGGCCCGCGCGGCATGGCTTAACCTCGGGGCCTTCCACCCCACAGCCCACCCACAGGAGACTCCATGACGCAGACGGTACAGGCCATCCAGATCGACGCCTTCGGCGGGCCCGAGCAGATGAAGCTGCGCGAGGTGAGCGTCGGCGAGCCCGGCCCCGGCGAGATCCGCATCCGCCACCGGGCCTGCGGCCTGAACTTCATCGACGTCTACCAGCGCACCGGGCTGTACCCCAATCCGCTGCCGCTGACGCTGGGCATGGAAGGCGCCGGCATCGTCGAGGCGGTGGGCGAGGGCGTGACCCACCTGCAGGTGGGCGACCGGGCCGCCTATGCCAGCAACCCGCCGGGCAGCTACAGCCAGGCGCGCGTGATGCCGGCCAAGACCGTGTGCCGGCTGCCCGACGCGATCGACTTCGAGACCGGCGCGGCGATGATGCTCAAGGGCCTCACCGCGCAATACCTGCTGAAGAAGACGCTGCCGGTGCAGGGCCTGCAGCCCGGCGACCACGTGCTGTTCCATGCCGCCGCCGGCGGCGTCGGCCTCATCGCCTGCCAGTGGGCCAAGGCGCTGGGCCTGCAGCTCATCGGCACCGCCGGCGGCGCGGCCAAGTGCGCGCTGGCGCTGGAACACGGCGCCGCGCACGCCATCGACTACACGAAGGAAGACTTCGTCGCGCGCGTCAAGGAGATCACCGGCGGCAAGGGGGTCAAGGTGGTCTACGACTCGATCGGCAAGGACACCTTCGAGCGCAGCCTGGACTGCCTGCGCCCTTTCGGCCTGCTGGCCAGCTTCGGCAACGCCTCGGGTCCGGTGCCGCCGTTCCAGATGGGCTCGCTGGGCCCCAAGGGCTCGCTCTACGTCACGCGCTGCACGCTGTTCACGCACATCGCCACGCGCGACAGCGCGCAGGCCATGGCCGACGACCTGTTCGAGGTGGTGGGCAGCGGGCAGGTGAAGATCCGCATCGACCAGCGCTACCCGCTGGCCGACGTGGCCGAGGCGCACCGCAACCTCGAGGCGCGCAAGACCACGGGCTGCAGCATCCTCATTCCCTGAGGTCCTGCAGCGCCAGGCGCAGCGTGACCTCGAAGACGCTGCCCTGGCCCGGCAGGCTGCGGCCGATCACCTGGCCGCCCATCATCTGCGCCAGCCGCTGCACGATGGACAGCCCCAGGCCGGTGCCGCCGTAACGCCGCGTGATGCTGGCGTCGGCCTGCGTGAAGGGCTCGAAGGCCCGCGACAGCTCGTCGGCCGTCATGCCGATGCCGGTGTCGCGCACCGTCAGCGTGAGCTGCACGCCTCCTTGGCCGGGCAGCACCGGGGCGCCGGTGCCGACGATGACCTCGACACCGCCGGCGTGCGTGAACTTCAGGGCGTTGCCCACCAGGTTGGTGAGGATCTGGCGCAGCCGCATGGGGTCGCCCACCAGGGCCTCGGGGGTGCCGGGCTGCACCACCCAGTCGAGCACCAGGGCCTTGGCCTCGGCTTCGGGGCGGTGGGCCTCCAGCGTGTCGTGCAGCACACGCTGCAGGTCGAAAGGCACGTGCTCCAGCGCCAGCCCCTGGGCCTCGATCTTCGACAGGTCGAGGATGTCGTTGATGATGGCCATCAGCGAGCGTGCCGAGCTGAGCGCGAGCTCCAGGAACTTGCGCTGTCGTGCGTCGAGATCGGTGCCCAGCACCAGCTCGGTCAGGCCCAGCACACCGTTCATCGGCGTGCGGATCTCGTGGCTCATGTTGGCCAGGAAGGTGCTCTTGGCGCGGTTGGCCGCCTCGGCTGCATCGCGCGCCTGTTCCAGCGCCTCCTGGTAGGCCTTGAGGTCGGAGATGTCGCGCGCGTTCATCTGGACCACCGTGTCGCCGGTGACCGGGTCGCGCACCGGGCGCGCGTCGAGCGCATGCCAGCGGCGGCCCTGCAGCGTGACGAGTTCGGCCTCGCCCGAGAAGGTCTGGCCGCGACGGGCCTGCACCGTGATGCGCTCGGCCAGGGCCGGCTCGACGAACATCGCGGCGAGGTCGGCCGTGCTCGAAGCGCTGTCCACCGGACCGAAGGCCACCGTGGCGGCCGGATTGCGCATCAGGGCCGTGCCGTCGTCCAGTCGGTGCAGCATCACGCGCACGGTGGTGTGCTGCATGGCCTCGATGCCGCGCAGCACGGCGGCGTCGTAGCTGGCGGCCAGCGGTTCGCTGGCGAACAGGATGGCCAGCCGGCCGTCGGCCAGACGCAGGCCGCGGCCGATCAGCGTGGACGTGATGGGCGTGCCGCGCGGGTACAGGGTCCATACCTCGCGGGTCGTGCGGCCTTCGCCATGCAGCGCCACTGCCGCCCGCAGCCGGGCGCGCATGGCGGGCGAGACATCGTCGAAGTCGCGCGACAGCAGTTCCTCGGCCGAATCGGCGCGCCAGTAGGCGAGTGCTGCCTCGTTGGCCCAGACGATGCGCAGCCGGTCGACATCGAACACCCAGGCCGGCACGTTCAACCACTGGTAGTGGCCGAGGTCGGTGTGGTCGAGCGCGGGAGCGGGCGCCATCGAGGGGTTCTTTCGGTCCGGTGTCCAGTCCAGGGCCGGGGCCTTTTCCCCGGCATCGCGGGATGATGTCATGCGGCTCAGCATCGGCGAAGCTCCGGCAGGGTGGTGTCCCGGCTGGCGGCACCGAGGCGGCACGCAGGCGGGCCGCTGCCGTCAGACTTCGTCCCCACCCGCCACGGCGTGGCGATAGGCGTGCCAGGAGGCGTGCCCGATCACCGGCCCGGTGATCAGCAGACCCGCGAACCAGGGCAGCAGCGAGACGCCGACGATGAGCGCGATGAGCAGGGCCCAGAAGAACATCACGCCCGGCTGGGCGAGCACCAGGCGCAGACTGGTCAGTCCGGCGGTGATGGCGTCGGTCTGGCGGTGCAGGATCATGGGGATGGAGACCACGCTGATGGCGAAGATCAAGGTGGCGAACACCGCACCGATGAGCGCCCAGGCAACGATGAAGCCGATGTTCTGCGGGTCCAGCAGCGCCAGCAGCGAGCCCTTGAAGTCGGGCATGCCGTCGAAGCTGACGGCGAACACCACCAGCGTGGCGCGGCCCCACAGCATCTCCAGCACCAGCAGCACGAAGCCGAAGATGCCCAGTTGCGCGGTGCGCGTGTCCCAGGCGAGCAGCGAGTCGCCGAAGTCGGGCTTGCGCCCGGCCTCCAGCCGCTGGCTGGTGCGGTACAGGCCCAGGCACAGGAAGGGCCCCATCAGCAGGAAGCCGGCCGACAGGGCCAGCGTGTAGGCCGGCGCGTGTTCGTAGACCTTCAGCAGCGTCCAGCCCATCACCATGAAGGCCGCGCCGTAGAACAGGCCGATGCCCGGAGCACGGGTGAAGTCGCGCCAGCCCGCCGCCAGCCAGCGCCAGGGATCGCCGAAGCCCAGCGTGCGCAGGACGATGGGCGCAGCGGGTTTGTCGTCGGGGGCTGGCGCGTCCCGGGCCGGGGCGTCGGAGCCGGCCGCAGCTGCAGGGTCGTCGAGGTTCATCGCCACGGCAGGTTAGGGTGCGTGCCGGGGTCTGTAAACCGGGCCGCACCCGGGGTTCGTTGCAGGGGATTGATGGAGGTCAAGCGCTCGGCTGTTAGATTGCCGGGCCCGTGACGACTTCGAGCATGCGCTTGCCATTGCACCCGGACGCCTGGTACCACTGCCGCCTCGCACCGCCCGCGCCGGGTGCGCGCGTGGTCATCGACACCGACGCCGCCAACGAGATCGACGACCCTTTCGCCATCGCCTGGGCGCTGTTGTCGCCAGGGCAGTTGCAGGTGGACGCCGTGCACGCCGCACCTTTCAGCTTCGCGCACCGGCTGGCCGGCCAACCGGGGCCGCCGAAGGACCTGCGGCCCTATGCGCCGCCGGGCGAAGGCATGTGGCGCAGCGTCGACGAGATCCGCCGCACCTTCGCCGCGCTCGGTGAGCCCGAGCGCGGTCGCGTCTTCGCCGGCGCCGAGCGCTACCTGCCGTCGCCGCACGAACCCGTGCACAGCCCGGCGGTGGCCGACCTGATCGAGCGCGCGCGGGCGCAGCCGGCCGATCAGCCGCTGTACCTGCTGGCCCTGGGCTGCCTGACCAACCCGGCCAGCGCGCTGCTGTTGGCCCCGGACATCGCCGATCGCCTGGTCATCGTGTGGACCAGCGGCTACCCGTCGCACGCGCCGCACGTCAACCAGTCCTTCAATCTCGAGCAGGATCCGCACGCCACGCGCGTCGTGCTGGCCAGCGGCGTGCCCGTGGTCTACCTGCCGGGCTTCCACGTCGGCGCGCAGCTGCGCCTGTCGCTGCCCGAGATGGAACGCTGGGTGAAGGGCCAGGGCGCCATCGGCGACCACCTGCACCACCTCTACACGCACAACCCGCTGTGGGAGATGCAGGGCATTCACAGCTTCTTCGCGCACTCCTGGGTGATCTGGGACCTCGTCTGCGTGGCCTGGATGCTGCAGCCCGACTGGATGCCCAGCACGCTGGTGCGCACGCCGCGCCTGGCCGCCGACGGGCGCTGGCAGGCCGACCCGGCCGGCTCGCCGATGCGCGAAGCCTACGCGGTGCGGCGCGATGCGGTCTTCGGCGACTTCTTCACCAAGCTTCAGCGCGCGGCCGAAACCTCGGGCGCGAGGGCCGAATCCAGCATTTCGGCCTCCTCGCACACCGCACGCACCACCGGCGCCGACAGGTAGCTGTCGACGCGGCCGGCGACGTGGTGCAGCAGTGCATCGTCGCTGCGCGGCGCGGCGTCGCCGCGGGCTGCCGGCTGCGCCGAGCCCACGCGCCAGGAAGCGCACCAGGTCACCGACCACAGCCACATGGCCCGCCGCAGCGGCACCAGCCAGGGGCGCTGCGCCGCGGCCTGCGCGGGGCCCACGGCCTCTTCCCAGCTGCGCAGGAAGCCCAGCACCTGGGCCGGCGTCAATTCGGCATGGCTGGCCAGGTCCCAGGTGGTGGAGGTGTGCAGCGTGGCGTGGGCCAGGTCCAGAGCGGCGGGGCCATAGCGCGCCTTCTCCAGGTCCACCAGCACCGCCCGCCCGCCGGGCTCGATGACGAAGTTGCCCGGGTGGGCGTCGAAGGCGATGAGCTGGCGCGGCGGTCGGGGCGTGGCGCGGCACAGCGCGTCGAAGCGCGCCAGCTCGCGATCGATCAGCACGCGCGCTGCCGGCTCGATGCCCGCCGCATCCAGCTGCAGGGCCTGCTCGGCGATGAGTTCACGCAGCGCCAGCAGCGTGTCGGGCGGGTCGGGCAGCGGGGCGCGCCGAACCGGCGGCGGCAGCGGCAGGCCGTGCAGCGAGGCCAGGGCCCGGGCCAGGGCAGGCAGGTCCTGTGGCAGACGTGCCGGGCGGCCGGCGATGTGCTCTACCAGCAGGCCGCCGCGCGGCAGTGCCGGCGAGGGCGGCAGCAGGCCCAGCAGCCGGGGCGCGTGCCCGCCCGGCGCGGCGCGCTCGAAGCAGGCGGCCTCGAAGGCCAGGTGCTCGAGCGGCGGCAGGCCCACCTGGCTCTGCTTGGGCAGGCGCGCCAGCACGCCCGTGCCTTCCAGGCGCACGTGTGCATGGGCCAGGCCCAGGTCGGGCAGCGCGGCCAGCGGCGCCGTGGCCAGCGTCGGGGCGTGCTGTCGCAGGGCACTCCGCAGGGCTTCGATCATGTGTCTTGTGGGCTCGGCTCGGGGCGCCACCCCGGCGGCAGGTGCAGCAGGTCGGCGGGTTCGTCGATGTCGTGCAGCAAGGGCAGTTCGACGTAGGTCGCGCCGGCGGCGCGCAATCTTTCACGCGTGTCGGCCATCACCGCCGGCGTGCTCCAGTTCATGCGATCGAACAGGCCGGGCAGCGGCCGGCGCAGCCCCACCAGCGCATAACCGCCGTCGAAGGTCGGGGCGAAGACCGCGTCGTGCGTGGCCAGCACCGCGGCGGCGCGGCGCAGCAAGGGAGCGTCGAGTGCGGGCGCGTCGGTGCCCATCAGCAGCGCCGAGGCCTGCTGCGCCAGCGCGCGGTCCAGCGCCTGCGACATGCGTTCGCCCAGGTCGCCGCCGGCCTGCACGCTCAGCAGGAGGCCGTGGCTGGCGGCCAGTTCGATGAACAGCGGATGCGATGCATCGGGCGCCACGCACAGCTCGACCGGGCCGAGGCCGGCCTGCACCGCGGATTGCACGGCCTCGCGCAGCAGCCGGGCCGCCAGCAGCGCCGCGCCGCCAGCACCCAGGGCCGGGGCCAGCCGCGTCTTGGCCAGGCCGGCCACCGGCGCCTTGGCCATCACGATGGTTCGCGTAGCGCCGACCATCAGCGGTATCTTTCTGCCAGAGCCTCGGCCGGGGTGCCGCGCCAATAGGCCCAGCGCAGGCGCCACATCAGCACGATGGTGGGCCACAGCCCGCGCTGGTCCCAGCGCCGGCCCGAGGTGCGCACGCGCTGGCGCAGGCAGGCTGGACGGGTCTGCTGCAGCAGCCGGCGCGAGAGCTCGATGTCTTCCATCAGGGGCTGGAGCGGAAATCCTCCGGCGGCGTCGAAGGCCGAGCGCCTGACGAACATCGCCTGGTCGCCGGTGGCGATGCCGGTCAGGCGCGAGCGATGGTTCATCATCGTGCCCACCATGCGCAGACCGCGCGAACGGCCCTCGATGCACACGTCGAAGCGGCCCCACACCGGCGCCCGCCCTTCGCGCAGTGCCTGCGCGATGAGTGCATCAGCGGCGTCGGGCAGCCGCGTGTCGGCGTGCAGGAACAGCAGCACCTCGCCGCGGGCCGCTGCCGCTCCGGCGTTCATCTGCGCCGCGCGCCCGCGCGCCGAGGTGACGACGAGGTCGGCCAGCGGTGCGGCCAGCGCCGGCGTGCCGTCGCGGCTGCCCCCGTCGACGACGATGACTTCGGCGCCGCGCCCGCGCAAGGCCTGCAGGGCCTGCAGCGTGGCCGCGATGCCCGCGGCTTCGTCGAGCGTCGGCACGACGATGCTCAGCGGCGCGGCCATGCGGGGGACTAGCCTTTGCGGACCCGTCGAAGCTCGTCGACGATCAGGCAGATGGCGCCCAGCGTGATGGCGCTGTCGGCCACGTTGAAGCTGGGAAAGTAGCCGCCGCGGAACACCGGTTCCAGCACGCTGAAGCGGAACTGCAGGAAGTCGACCACGTAGCCGTGCAGCAGGCGGTCGATGACATTGCCCACGGCGCCGCCCAGGATCATGCTCACCGCGAAGCAGAACAGCCGTTGCGTCGGGTGGCTGAAGATCATCCACACGATGACCACCGAGGCGACCGCGCCCACCCCGACGAAGAACCAGCGCTGCCAGCCCGAGGCGTCGGCCAGCAGGGAAAAGGCCGCGCCGGGGTTGTGGGCGCGCACGAGGTTGAAGAAGTCGGTGACGCGGCGCACGTCGCCCAGCTCGAAGGCACCCAGGATCAGCGTCTTGGTGACCTGGTCGGCCAGCACGACGATGGCCGCCAGGCCCAGCCACACGGCCGGGCTGGTGACGCCGCTGTTCCGGCCCGCCATCAGGCCACCTTGCGGACTTCGCCCGCACCCAGCAGGTTGCTGGTGCAGCGCCCGCACAGGCCCGGGTGTGCGGCGTCGTGGCCGACGTCGTCACGCCAGTGCCAGCAGCGCTCGCACTTCTTCGCCGCCGACGGCGTCACCGTGACCCTCAGCGTCTCGCCCACCACGGCTTCGGCCACCGAGGTGATGAAGACGAACTTCAGGTCGTCGCCCAGGTCCTGCAGCAGGGCCAGGTCGTCGGGCGCCACCTCGATGCGCACGTTGGCCTGCAGCGACGAGCCCACCAGGCCGGCCGTGCGCACCGTCTCGATCTCCTTGTTGACCGTGTCGCGGATCTCGCGGATGCGCTGCCAGCGCGCCAGCAGCGCGGCGTCGGGGGCGTCGAAGGTCCAGTAGGTCTCGGCCAGGATCGACGAGGTCTTGCCCGGGGCGAACACCTTCCACGCCTCTTCGGCGGTGAAGCTCAGGAAAGGCGCCATCCAGCGCAGCATGGCGTGCGTGATCTGCCACAGCGCCGTCTGCGCCGAGCGCCGCGCCAGCGACTTCGGCGCGGTGGTGTAGAGGCGGTCCTTCAGCACGTCGAGGTAGAAGGCACCGAGGTCTTCGCTGCAGAAGACCTGCAGCTTGGCCACCACCGGATGGAACTCGTAGACCTCGAAGTGGCCCAGCACCTCGGCCTGGAACATCGCCGCGCGCGACAGCGCCCAGCGGTCGACCTCCAGCATGTCGGCCAGCGGCACGGCATCGGTCGACGCATCGAAGTCGCTGGTGTTGGCCAGCAGGAAGCGCAGCGTGTTGCGGATGCGGCGGTAGGCGTCGACCACGCGCGCCAGGATCTTGTCGTCGCCGGCGATGTCACCCGAATAGTCGCTGGCCGCCACCCACAGCCGGATGATCTCGGCGCCCAGCTTCTGGCTCACGGCCTGCGGCTCGATGCCGTTGCCCAGGCTCTTGCTCATCTTGCGGCCCTGGCTGTCCACCGTGAAGCCGTGCGTGAGCAGGCCGCGGTAAGGCGCGCGGTCGTACAGCGCGCAGGCCAGCAGCAGCGAGGAATGGAACCAGCCGCGGTGCTGGTCGTGGCCTTCCAGGTACAGGTCGGCCTCGGGGCCGCTCTCGTGGAAGCCGCCCGGGTGCTGCTGTCGCAGCACGTGCTGGAAGGTCGAGCCGGAGTCGAACCAGACTTCCAGGATGTCGCTGCTCTTGGTGTAGTGCGGGGCATCCTCGGCACCCAGGATCTGCTCGGCCGTGACGCGGCTCCAGGCCTCGATGCCGCCGGCCTCGACGATGTCGGCGGCCTGGTCGAGGATCTCCATCGTGCGCGGGTGCAGCTCGCCGGTGTCCTTGTGCAGGAAGAAGGGCAGCGGCACGCCCCAGCTGCGCTGGCGGCTGATGCACCAGTCGGGCCGGTTGGCGATCATGTCGCGCAGCCGTGCACGGCCGTTCTCGGGGTAGAAGCCGGTCTGGTCGATGGCGTCCAGCGCCAGCTGCCGCAGCGTGCGCGGCGCCTTGTCCTTGGTGAACACGCCCGCGCCCTCGTCCATGCGGATGAACCACTGCGCCGCGGCGCGATAGATCACCGGGCTCTTGTGGCGCCAGCAGTGCGGGTAGCTGTGCGTGATGGTCTCGGTGGCGAACAGGCGGCCGGCGCTCTTCAGCGTCTCGATGATGGCCGGCACGGCCTTCCAGATGTTCTGGCCGCCGAACAGCGGGAAGTCGGCGGCGTAGCTGCCGTGGCCCTGCACCGGATTCAGGATGTCGTCGTACTTCATGCCATGCGTGACGCAGGAATTGAAGTCGTCCAGGCCGTAGGCGGGCGACGAATGCACGAGGCCCGTGCCGTCATCGGCGGTGGCGTAGTCGGCCAGGTACACGGGGCTCAGGCGGTCGTAGCCCGCATCGACCTGCGCCAGCGGATGGCGGAAGGCGATGCCGCCGAGCTTCTCGCCCAGCACCGTGGCCCGCACCGTGCCCGTCAGGCCGTAGCGCACCATGCACTTCTGAACCAGCGAGGCGGCCAGCACCAGCAGGCCGCGCTCGGTGTCGACCAGCGAGTACTCCAGCGTCGGATTCAGGTTCAAGGCCTGGTTGGCCGGGAGGGTCCAGGCGGTGGTGGTCCAGATGACGGCGAAGGCGTCCTTGTCGAGCTTCGTCAGGCCGAAGGCGCTGGCCAGCCGGTCCGGGTCGGCACACAGGAAGCCGACGTCCAGGGTCTGGCTCTTCTTGTCGGCGTACTCGATCTCGAACTCGGCCAGGGACGAGCCGCAGTCGAAGCACCAGTACACCGGTTTCAGGCCGCGGTAGACGAAACCGCGTTCGATGACGCGCTTGAAGGCGCGGATCTCGCCGGCCTCGTTCTGCGGGTCCATCGTGGCGTAGCGGTGTTCCCAGTCGCCCAGCACGCCCAGACGCTTGAAGTCGGCCATCTGCAGCGCGATCTGCTCGGTGGCGTAGGCGCGACTCTTGCCCTGCATGTCGTCCCGGCCCAGATTTCGGCCGTGTTTCTTCTCGATCGCGTTTTCGATGGGCAGGCCATGACAATCCCAACCCGGCACGTAGTGCGCGTCGAAGCCCTTGAGCTGACGCGCCTTGACGATCATGTCCTTGAGCACCTTGTTGACGGCGTGGCCCATGTGGATGGCCCCGTTGGCATAGGGCGGGCCGTCGTGCAGCACGAACAGCGGCGCACCGTGGCGCGCCAGACGCAGCTGCTTGTAGAGGCCCTGTTCGTCCCACGCCTGGACCCAGCCCGGCTCGCGCTTGGGCAGGTCGCCGCGCATGGGGAAGGGCGTGTCGGGCAGGTTCAGCGTGGCGCGGTGGTCCACGCTCGGGGCGGTCTTGGGATCGTTCATGGTCGTGTGGCACCGCAGGGGTGCTCGATTCGGAGTCGTCGGGGGCCGGCAGCGCGCTCACGCGGCCGGCCGGGCGTGTTCAAGCCGCCGAGCGCCGAATTCGGTCGCGCGTGGTCTGGCGCCGCGTGGCAGCCTGCCATCGCAAGGGGTCGGGGTGGACCATGGACAATGTCATGCTGCCAATTCTACCGATGGGCCACGCAATGAGCACTCCAGGCTTCCCATGCAGGCGCATGGCCGGCGCGGTCGCGCTCCTGGCGTGCTCGTTGGCCGCAGGGGCGCAGACGGCCGGCCCCGCCCGGCCGAGCGCCGATGCGAAAGCCGCCGCCGAGGCCGAATCGCCTTGGGAAGGCGCCTTGGGGCTGATCGTCTCCAATGGCACCGACTACATGGGGTCGGACCAGCGCGGCACCTCGCTGCGACCCCGCTTCTTCCTGCGCTACGGCCGCTTCAGCATCAGCGATTCCGGCGGATTCGTGACGCGCCGCAACGACGACATCAGCCGCGGACTGGGCATCGAACTGCAGAACACCGAGAACCTGCGCATCAGCCTGGGCCTGCGCTATGACCGCGGCCGCGACGACAGCAGCAGTCCGGCGCTGGCCGGGCTGGGCGACGTCGGCAAGACCGTGCGCGTGCGCCTGGGCGGGCACTGGCGCATCGACGAGCACTGGCGCCTGTCGGGCGGCTGGACAGTCGACGCGCTGAACCGCGGCGGCGGCAACTTCGCCGAAGCCTCGCTGATCCGCGAGCACCGGGTGAGCCCGTTCACCACCTGGCAGGTCGCTGCGTCGGTGTCGATGGCCGGTCCGCGCTACATGCAGTCGTACTTCGGCATCACCGAAGAACAGTCGCAGCGCACCGGCTACCCGGTGTACAGCCCGGGCTTCGGGCTGCGGGATGCCGGGCTGACGATCGGCGCCCGCAGCGAGCTCGGGCCGCACTGGATCGCCCTGGGCGGCCTGGGCGTGTCGCGCCTGCTGGGGCCCACCGTGGACAGCCCGATCGTGAAGAAGGCCACCTCCTGGGGCGCCAATGCGGGCCTGGCGTGGCGGTTTTGATCGCCTATTGAAGGCTTCCGACGGCCCGCTGCCGTGATCCAATGATCGATTCACGGGCGCGGCGCCCGGGGGAATCGCGATGGCGGTCGTCCAGTGGACACAACAACAGGTCCTGAACCAGCTCGATTCGGGGCAGCGATGGTCGGGCCCCGGCATCAGCTTCGCGTTCCCGGCCGCGCCGCCGGCTCTGCATTCGCAAGGCGAGGCGCAGGGCTTCCGTGCGGCCAATGGGGCGCAGCAGACCGCGATGCGGCTGGCGATGCAGACCTGGGACGACCTGGTGCCGCAGACCCTGCTGGCCGGCCGTGCCGGCAGCAGCGATCTCGAATTCGCCTTCACCACCACCGGCATCGGCTTCGCGCGCGCCTATGCGCCGCCGCTGGGCAGCATCTGGTTCAACGCGTCCTACGGCGATCTGGCGTCCACCAGCGTCGGTGCCTATGGATTCGTGCGCTACGTGCAGGAAATCGGCCACGCGCTGGGCCTGGATCCGATGGGTGGGCGCGACAACCCGTGGGCACCGTCGGCCTTCCAGGACAGCCAGGTGCTGTCGGTGATGTCGCACTTCGGCCCGCGCAACTCGGCGCCGCTGTACTCGCCCGAGGTCCGGCAGGCCGACTGGACCGACATGTCGGGCCGCGCCTGGTCGCCGCAGACGCCGATGCCCAACGACGTGATGGCGATCCAGTCCGTCTACGGCGTCTCGACCACCACGCGCAGCGAAGACACCGTCTACGGCTTCAACAGCACGGTGACGGGGGCGATCGGCGCGATCCACGACTTTTCGCGCAACCCGCATCCCGTCCTGACGATCTTCGACAGCGGCGGCACCGACACGCTGGACCTCAGCGGCTGGTCCTCGCCGTCGCGCATCGACCTGCGAGCCGGTGCTTTCTCGTCGGCCAACCAGATGACGTCCAACATCGCCATCGCCCAGGGCACGGTGATCGAAAACGCGGTGGGCGGCAGCGCAGACGACGTGCTGATCGGCAACGATGCCGACAACCGGCTGGAAGGCGGCACCGGCAACGACGTGCTCATCGGCGGGGCCGGCAACGACCAGCTCTCGCCGGGCGGTGGCGACGACCTGCTGGAAGGCGGGCCCGGAGACGACAGCGCGCTGATGTCCCTGCGCCTGGCCGACTACGTCGTGACGCTGGACGCCGCCGGTGTCACGCTGGCCAGTAGCGAAGGCACCGTGCGCGCCGTCTCGGTCGAACGATTCGTCTTCGCCGACCTCGCGCGCAGCCTGGCCGAACTGGGCCAGGGCGACCGCACGGCACCTCGCCTGCTGTCGCTGAGCCCCGCCGACGATGCCGCTACGGTGCCCGCCGACGCGCCGCTGGTGCTGCGCTTCGACGAGCCCGTGAAGGCCGGCAACGGCACGCTGTCGCTGCTGGACGCCTCCGGCGCGACGCTGCGCAGCGTGCCGGCCGGCGATGTGCAGGTGCAGTTCGAGGGCGACACGGTGCGCTGGGTCGGCGGCGCGGCCCTGCCGGTGGGCGATTACAGCGCGCGGGTATCGCCCGGTGCGCTGGTCGACCTGGCCGGCAATGCCTTCGCCGGCATCGCCGGCAGCACGGCCTGGAACTTCCGTGTCGCCGCGCCCGACAGCGCGGCGCCGCAGCTGCTTCGACTGTCGCCCGGCGACGAGGACAGCGGCGTGGCGCCCGGAGCGCTGCTGGTGCTGCAGTTCAACGAACCGGTGCAGCGCGGCAGCGGCGACATCGTGATCCGGGACGGCGACGGCGCCGTGCTGCGCCGCATCGCCATCACCGACGCCTCGCAGTTGTCGCTGGACGGCACGAGGATCACCGTCGACCCCGCCACCGACCTGCCACGGGCCGGCAGCTTCAGCGTGACCGTGGACACCGGCGCCCTTCGCGACGCGGCCGGCAACGTGTTTTCGGGCCTGGCCTCGGCCTCGGCCTGGAACTTCCGCACGGCCAGCGCCGAACTCGTCGACGACTATCCCTTTGCGACCAGCACCCCCGGCGTGCTGGTGCCGGGCGCTGGTGCCGTCTCGGGCAGCATCGAGACGCCCGACGACGCCGATCTGTTCCGTATCGAGCTGGTGGCCGGCCGCAGCTACGTCTTCACCTTGCAGCGCACGCCCGACGGTCTGGCCGACCCGCAGCTGGGCCTTTACGGACCCGGTCTCGGGCTGGTGGCCAGCGACGACGACAGCGCCGGCGGCGGCAACTCGCGCCTGAGCTTCACGGCGCCGACCAGCGGCAGCTACTACGTCGCTGCCGCCGACTACGGTCTGGGCACCGGCGCCTACACGCTGCGCGCCGCGCTGCAGGACACCGCGCCCCCGCTGCTGCAGAGCCTGTCGCCGGCCGACGATGCGACGGCGGTGGCGGTCGGTGCGAACCTGGTACTGGGATTCAGCGAAGCGGTGCGGGCCGGTGCCGGCAGCCTGCGGCTGTTCGATGCCGGCGGCGCCCTGCTGCGCGAGATCGCGGCCCGCGATGCCGGGCAGGTCGGCATCGCCGGCGCCGTCGTCACGGTGAATCCCGCCTTCGACCTGTGGCCCGGCACGGCCTACAGCGTGCAGGTCGATGCCGACGCCTTCCGGGACCTGGCCGGACTGCCCTTCGCCGGCATCGCCGGCAGCACGGTCTGGAACTTCGGCACCGCGGTCGCGGCCGTCAGTGACGACTTCCCGCTCTCGGCCGCCACGACCGGCGTCGTGGTGCCGGGCGGGCTGGCGGTCAACGGCCGCATCGACTTCGTCGACGACGGCGACCTGTTCAGGACCGAGCTGCGGGCCGGCGTCACCTACCGCATCGAGATGGTCGGCGCGCCCGACAGCCCGGTCGATCCGTACCTGGTGCTCTACGGCCGGGTGCCCGGGACCGAACTGATCAACTTCGATGATGACAGCGGCGCCCTGCCGCAGGACGCGCTGCTGCATTACACGCCGGGGAACGGCGGCACCTACCATCTGGCGGCCTTCGACGATTCCCAGGCCCTCGGTGCCTACCGCGTGCAGATCTCGGTGCCGGCCGACGACCAGCTGGGCTCGGTGGCCACCACGGGTCGCCTGACCGTCGGTGGCGTCGTGGCCGGCGACATCGGCGTGCCGACCGACGCCGACTGGTTCGCCGTCAGCCTGGTGGGCGGACAGGCCTATGCGTTCGATCTGGCGCGCTCGGCCGGCGGCCTGGAAGATCCCTACCTCGTGCTCTACGGCAGCGACGGCCTGGCACGGGCCTGGGACGACGACAACGGCGGGGAATTCAATGCCCGCGTCAACTTCACGGCGCCGGTCAGCGGCACCTACTACGCGGGCGCGTCCGACTTCGGGGACGGCGTGGGCGGCTACACCCTGACCGCCGTGCAGCAGAACCAGGTCGCCGGGACGGCCGGCGCCGACCTGCTGCGCGGAACGACAGGCGCCGACGCTCTGTCCGGCCGCGGGGGCGCCGACGAACTGATCGGCGGCGCCGGCAACGACCTGCTCGACGGCGGCGCCGGCATCGACACGGCGGTCTACGCCGGCGAATCGGCTCGCTTCGACCTGCTGGCGCTGGGCGAAGGCTGGATCGTGCGGGACGTCGTGGGATCCGAGGGCATCGACAACCTGCTGGGCATCGAACGCCTGCACTTTGCCGACCGGCGCCTGGCGCTGGACCTCGACGGCCATGCCGGCACCACCGTGAAGATCCTGGGGGCCGTGTTCGGCGCCGCCTACCTGTCCGAGGCCGGCTACGTCGGCATCGGCCTGCACCTGCTGGACGGCGGCATGGACACGCCCACCCTGATGCGACTGGCGCTGGACGCCCGGCTGGGCGCGAGCCCGAGCGACACGGCGGTGGTCGAACTGCTGTGGAGCAACCTGATGGGCGAATCGCCTTCGCCTGCCAACCGCGAGCTCTATGTCGGCGCGCTGCGAGACGGCAGCTTCACGCAGGTCGGCCTGGCCACCCTGGCCGGCGACACCACGTTCAACCTGGTCAACATCGGCTTCGACGAGCTGCAGCTGGTCGGCGTGCCCTACACCCCGCCGGCGGCCTGAGGCTTCGGCAGCGGGTGCGCTGCCAGCCAGGTGCGTGCGTCCTGCACGTCCTGCGCGATGCCGGCGCGCAGCGACTCCAGGGAATCGTACCGGCGCTCGTCGTGCAGCTTGTGCAGCAGCTCCACGCGCAGGCAGCGGCCGTAGCCGCCTTCGCTGCCGAGTGCCGCGGGCCACTGCAGGCAGTGCACTTCCAGCAGCACGCGGCCGGCGTCTTCCACCGTCGGCCGCACGCCCAGGCTGGCCACGCCGTCGACCGGTGCGTCACCGGCTCCGTCGCCCAGGCCGTGCACACGCACGACGAAGATGCCCATGGCCGCCGGACGCGGGTGGCCGAAGCGCAGGTTCAGGGTGCGGAAGCCGAGTTCGCGGCCCAGCTTGCGGCCGTGGATGGCGTGGCCGCTGATGGTGTAGGGCCGGCCCATCAGCGCCGCGGCGCGCTCCATGTCGCCGGCGCCCAGCGCCTCGCGCACGGCCGAACTCGACACGCGCAGGCCGTGCACCTCGTAGCTCATCATGCGCGCCACGTCGAAGCCGGCGGCCGCGCCGGCCGTGTCGAGCATCGCGTAGCTGCCGGCGCGCCGGGCGCCGAAGTGGAAGTCGTCGCCCACCAGCACGTAGCCGGCGTTCAGGCCGCGCCGCAGCACGTCGTCGATGAAGGCCTGCGGCGACTGCGCCGCGAAGCGGCTGTCGAAGCGGGCCACGACGACGCGGTCGATGCCGCAGCGCTCGAGTTCGGCGAGCTTGTCGCGCAGCGTGCCGATGCGGGCCGGCGCCGTCTCCGGCCGGCCCGACAGGCGGGCGAACCAGTCGCGCGGATGGGGCTCGAAGGTCAGCACGCAGGAGGGCAGGGCGCGGTGCCGTGCTTCGCTGGTCAGCAGCGCCAGCATGGCCTGGTGGCCCCGGTGCACGCCGTCGAAGTTGCCGATCGTCAACGCGCAGCGCCGGGCTGCGCTCAAGAGGGGCGGAGGAAGCCCGCGGAATACCTGCATGACTACATTATCCCGGCGCCGCCGCTGCGCTGCGCTGCGCTCATGCCGCCTTGCCCGGCCCGTTGGCCAGCAGGTCGCCCATCGTCAGGCCGGTCAGCGACTTGAGGTTGCGCGTCAGCCAGAAGATCAGGCCCATCATCATCGCCATCGAGGGCAGGGCGATGATGGGGTAGCTCAGCAGCGTGAGGCGGCCGAGTTCCTCGTTGAAGGCCTCGGTGCCGGCCGGGCTGGTGACGACGTAGCTGGCCAGGAAGAAGTTCATCACCGACGAGAAGAAGAAGGTGCCGGCCAGCATGAAGGTGCCGCGGCGCAGGCAGTCGTCGAACTGCGTCTCGGTCCGGCGCGCCACCAGCACGGCGTGGATGCGGTCGACGTCGAACAGCTCGCGCTGGTAGAGCAGGGTGCGGATCAGGGGCGAACGCGTGAAGGCCGACCCGGCCACCACCAGCCCGATGATGCCGGGCACCGCGGCTTCCTTCACCGCCAGCCACTGCGCGTCGAGCTTCATCAGCCCGATGCCGCCGGTGAGCACGGTGCTGAAGACGCCGATGCCGGCCATCAGGCCGAACTTGCGTCCGGCATGCACCTGCCACAGGCCCCAGGCCAGCGGAAAGGCCAGGCCCAGCAGCAGGGCCCACAAGGGGCCCAGACGGTCGGCCGAACTCAGTTTCATGAGGATCACCGCCGGGATGACGATGGTGATGGCGATCTCGAGCAGCGGGTTCGGTTTGTTGTTCGGAGTCATCGTCGATGGTGGGTGGGGCCTTGCAGCCGGGGTGGGGTGCGGAGCGGGGGCTCCTAGAATGCCTCATGCGCGGCCTGGAATCCTTCCTGCACGACCTGCCGAAGGTGGAGTTGCACTGCCACCTCTACGGCACGGTCAGGCGCCGGACCTTCATGGAACTGGCGCATGCCGCGAAAGCGCCATTGTCCGATGCCGAGATCGTCGCCTTCTACACCAGGGGCCCCCAGCCCGTGGGGGTGCTGCGCGTGCTGAGGGCGCTGGACAAGTGGTTGATCCGCTCGCCCGACGACTTGTACCGCATCACGCTCGAATACCTGCAGGACGCGCACGCTCACCAGGTGCGGCACGCGGAGTTCTCCTGGAACCCCACCGGCGCGGCGCGCGACTCCCACATCCCCTACCCGAAAGCCGTGCAGTCCATCGTGCGCGCCATCCGCGACGCCCGCCAGGCCTGGGGCATCAGCGCGCGGCTGATCGCCGCCATCGACCGAGAGGCAACGCCGGCCGAAGCGCTGGAGATGGTGCAGTGGGTGGTGCAGCACCCGCAGGACGAGGTGGCGGGCATCGGCATCGACTACCGCGAGATCGACCGCCCGCCCGAGCTCTTTGCCGAGGCCTATGCGCTGGCACGCCGCCACGGGCTCAAGACCACCGCACACGCCGGCGAGTTCGGCATGCCCTGGGTCAACGTGCAGACGGCGCTCGACCTGCTGCAGTGCGATCGCATCGACCACGGCTACACGGTGGTCGACGACGCGGCCTTCGCCGCGCGCTGCGCCGAGCGCGGGGTGGTCTTCACCGTGGTGCCCACCAACTCCTACTACCTGCGCACCCTGCCGCCCGAGCGCTGGGCACAGGACCACCCGATCCGCCGCATGCCGCGCATGGGCCTGCGCGTGCACCCCAACACCGACGACCCGACGCTGCACCACGTCACGCCCAGCGGGGCCTGGATGATGATGTGGCGCGACTTCGGCTTCGATCTCGACGAACTGCGCGGCTTCATGCACAACGGGCTGGATGCCGCCTGGGTCGATCACGGCACGCGCACACGCTGGCGCGTCGAGTTCGATGCCGCCTTCGACGCCCTGCGCCAGCAGCATCTGGGCGACGAGGGGGCACGACCGCAATGATGCGCGGGCGCCTGCCGACCGCCTGAAGGAATCGTCATGAATGCAGTGACCGACGACCCGACCAACGCCGCCGCCGTGCTGCCGGAGGTGCGCGCCATCGCGGGCGAGATGGTGGCCCTGCGGCGGCGGCTTCACGAGCAGCCCGAGCTGGGCTTCCAGGAGCACCAGACCGGCGCACTGGTGGCCGAGCAGCTCGAACGCTGGGGCTACGAGGTGCATCGTGGCATCGGCGGCACCGGCGTGGTGGGCACCTTGACGGCCGGGCGTGGCGGACCGCGCCTGGGCCTGCGCGCCGACATGGATGCCCTGCCCATCACCGAGCTCACCGGGCTGCCCTACGCCAGTCGGGTACCCGGCCTGATGCACGCCTGCGGCCACGACGGCCACACCGCCACCCTGCTGGCGGCGGCACGCGTGCTGGGCCTCACGCGGTCCTTCCAGGGCACGCTGAACCTCATCTTCCAGCCCGCCGAAGAAGGCCTGGGCGGCGCGCAGAAGATGCTGGACGACGGCCTGTTCGAGCGTTTCCCCTGCGATGCGCTCTACGCCTTCCACAACGCGCCGGGCTACGCAGCCGGGCTGCTGGGCTTCCGCAGCGGCGTGATGTACAGCTCTTCGGACACCGCGATCATCACCGTGCGCGGCGTGGGCGGTCACGGTGCCAAGCCGCACCAGGCGGTGGACCCCATCCTGGCCGGCGCGCAGGTGGTGATCGCGCTGCAGCACATCGTCTCGCGCGAGGTCGACCCCAACGAGCTGGCCATCATCACCGTGGGCGCCTTCCAGGCGGGTGATGCGCCCAACGTCATCCCGGCCTTCGCCGAATTGCGCGTCACGGTGCGCGCGCGCAGCCAGGCGGTGCGCGCGCAGCTGCGCGAGCGCATCACCGCCGTGGCGCAGGCCCAGGCCGCCGTGCACGGCGCCAGCGCCGAGGTGAAGTACCTCTGGCGCTACGCCCCGACCATCAACGACGCCGCGGCCACGGCCTTCGCCGCCGGCGTGGCGCGCGAGATGGTGGGCGAGGCCGGCCTCATCCCCGATCTGCCGCCGGGCCTGCCCAGCGACGACTTCGGCCTCATGCTGCAGAAGGTGCCGGGCAGCTACTTCGTGGTCGGCAACGGCGTCGGCACCGGCCCCGGCGAAGGTGGCGTCATGCCGCACAACGCCTGCTTCGACTTCAACGACCGCATCCTGCCGTCGACCGCCAGCTACTTCGTGCGGCTGGCGCAGCGTTACCTCCGTGCAGAGTGAACGGCACCGTGCATTCCGGCAAGCGCGTGTCCGGCCGAGCGGTGGCCCGGCGATGAGCGGTCGCCTGCGACGTCTGTTGCTCGCGCTGGGCTGCGCCGCCGCCTTGCTGCTGTCAGCGGGCCCCTGGACGGCGGCCACCGCACAGCCGATGGAGATGCCCGCGGGCGGCGCCGCCGTGGTCGCTCCAGCCGGCGGGGCCACTGCGACCGACGGTGGCGAGGCCACGGGGCCGGGTGCCGCGGCGGCCGCGGCCACGCTGTCCCTCAACAACCGCCGCATCGCCACCTTCCGTGCCACGCTGCTGGGCGACACGCCGCAGGAACGTGCCGAACTGGCGCGACTGGCCGTCGTCGCGGCGCTGGACAAGGCCATCGCCAAGCGCAGTCCGATGGTGGTGACGCGCAGCGCGGTGGGCGGCGCGGTGCGTTTCGAGATCGACGGCGCGACGGTGTTCTTCCTGGCCCCCGGCGATCTCGCGGGCCCGCGCCCGGCGAGCCTGCTGGAACCCTCTGCACAGGAGGTGCAGCGCCGGCTCGAGCTGGCGCTGCGCGAGCACCGCGAGATGACCGATCCGCGCCAGCTCGGCATCGCCGCCGGCTACGCGGTGGCGGCCAGCGTGGTGGCCTTCCTGCTGCTGCGGCTGCTGTTCGCGCTGCGGCGCCGCGTGCTGTTGCGGCTTTCGGCCGACCTGCACTCGTGGCAGGAACGAAACCGCGACAAGGGCCTGGTCACCACCTACGCCACCCACGTGCGTTCCGGCGCGAAGCTCGGCACCCACGTCCTGACCTGGGCGCTGGCGCTGCTGCTGGTCGATCTGTGGGCCACCTTCGTGTTGCGCCTGTTCGCCTACACGCGCCCCTGGGGCGAGGCGTCGACACAGTGGCTGCTGGACATGCTGCAGCGCTTTGCCCTGGGCATCGCCGGCGCCGTGCCGGGCCTGCTGACCGCCGCCTTGATCTTTGTCCTGGCGCGCATGGCCAACCGGGCCAACGACCTGTTCATGTACCGCGTGGAGCGCGGCGAGTTCACGATGGGCTGGCTCGACCTGGACACGGCGGGGCCGACGCGGCGCCTGGTCAATTTCGTCATCTGGCTCTTTGCGCTGGCCATCGCCTACCCCTACCTGCCGGGTGCCGGCAGCGAGAGCTTCAAGGGCCTGACGGTGCTGGCCGGGCTGATGCTGTCGATCGGTGCATCCAGCATCGTCGGCCAGGCCATGTCGGGCATGAGCGTGGCCTACTCGCGCTCGCTGCGGCCGGGCGAATACGTCAAGGTCGGCGACACCGAAGGCACGGTCACCAGCGTGGGCACCTTCGCCACCAAGATCCACACCGGCATGGGCGAGGAAGTCAGCCTGCCGAACTCGCTCATCGCGGCCACGCCGGTCAGCAACTTCTCGCGGCTGGTGCAGGATGGACGCTTCGTGCTGCACACCGCCGTGACCATCGGCTATTCGACGCCCTGGCGCCAGGTGCACGCGATGCTGCTCGAGGCGGCACGCCGCACGCCCGGCGTGGCGGCCGAGCCGGCGCCCTACGTGGTGCAGACGGCGCTGTCGGACTTCTACGTCGAGTACCGCGTCTGCGCGCAGAGCACGCGGCTGGCGCCGCAGCGCCGCGCCGAGGCCATGAACAACCTGCACGCCAACATCCAGGACGTCTTCAACACGAACGGCGTCCAGATCATGTCGCCGCACTACTTCATGGATCCGCCCGAGCCGCAGGTGGTGCCGGAGTCGGCCTGGTTCACGGCGCCGGCGCAGGCGCCCTCGTCGCAGACGCCGGATCCGGCCCCTGCCCCTGCGCCTTCGCCGGGCACGCCCGGGGAGCGCGGCTGAGCGGGCCGGCGGCCGAACGCTGACCGATCCGTCGACAGCCTGGCAAGACCCCCAAAAGGGCGACTGCTCCGGGCTTCAGCGACGCGCCGGCCACGATATCGTGATGGACCGATGCAGCGTGCAGTCCGTCAACGCATGTCCAAGCTCCTCGTCCTGTTGCTCTTCATCGCCGCCGTCGGGGGCCTGGGCTGGATCTACCGCGACCGCCTGGGCGCTGCCATCGCCGCGCTGTCCCCCCAGTCCGGCGGCGACCTGCGCAAGTGCGTGGCTGCCGGTGGGCGCGTGCTGTATACGCAGGAGGCCTGTCCACCCGGCAGCCGCCAGGAGACGCTCGGCGGCGGCGCGGTCAGCGTGCTGCCGGCGGCACCGCCGGCGCCGGCTGCTGCAGCCTCCGGCGGCGGCCTGCCCAACGTGCGCGACGCCCTGCTGGGTCCCGGTGCACCGGGTGGTGGCGAGCTGAAGGAGCGCCAGATGGACCGGGTGATCGGCCGATGAACACCGCATCGCGAAGTTTTCCCGGGCGCTCTATCATCGCGCTCGCGCCGCCCCGCCTGGCCTCCCGCTTCTGGCTTCTCTTCGTCCTGCCGGCGCTGCTGGGCAGCCTGGTGCTGGGCGCGCTGGCGGCCTGGCTGGACACCGAGGGCCGCGCGCTGCAGGCCGGCAGCGTGGCCTGGCTGGTGGGCTGGGCGCTGATGGCCTTGCTGATGGCCGCGGGCGGCGTGGCGACCTGGCGCGCCGCGACGGCCTCGGTCGAAGCGGCGGGCTCGCCGGTCGCAGCCGGGCTGGCCAAGGGGGCCGTCGTCCTTGTGCTCGTGGGCTGGCTGGGCGCGGCCGTGTGGAGCTTCGTGCCGCAGTTGTCGGGGCGACTGCAGGCGGCATCAGGCCAGGATCCCGAGGGCTCGGTGCAGGCCGCGCTGTCGGCCGACGGCAGGCGACTGCGCCTGGCCGGGCATCTGGGGCAAGGCGACGCCGACCGACTGCAGGCGCTGCTGCAGGGCGCGCAGCGCCTGGCGCTGGTGGAGATCGACAGCCTCGATGCACGCCTGCACGAGGCGCGCCGCCTGGCCTCCACGCTGCAGGCGCAGCAGCTGCCCACGCGCCTGCTGGGCGAGTGCGTCAACGCCTGCAGCGTGGTGTTCCTGGCCGGGGCGCAGCGCGAGCTGATGCCGCAGGCCCGGCTTCGCCTGTACCCGCCCCCGGTGGGCACGATCAACCCGCTGTGGCGGCATCTCGCGCGGCTGCACCTGGCACGCGCGCATGCCCAGGCCGGCTGGCCCTTGCCCTGGGCCACGCGCATCGCCCACATGTCGCCGGCCGTGCCCTGGCGTCCCGATGCCGCCGAACTGGCAGGCGCCGGACTGGTGGGCGTGCCCGGCCGGCCGCTCGACGTGGTGCTGCCCGCTGCGCCTGCCGCCGCTGCCGACTTTGCCCAGGCCTTGTCCGCCAACACCGTGTGGCAGGCGCTGGAGAAGCGCTTTCCGGGCACGCTGGCCCAGGCGGCCGAACGCCTGCAGATCGCTGCGGCGGCGGTTCCCGCCGGCCCCTCGGGCGCCGACACGCTGCAGGTGGTCGCACAAGGCACGGTGCAGGCCCTGATGCCTGCACTGATGGAGCGTGCCGACCCCTTCCTGCGCGAGAAGTTCGTCGCGCTGCTGGCAGAACAGCTGTCGGCCGTGAAGGAAGGCGGCGCGCCGGCCTGCCGCAAGCTGCTGGATGGTGACGCCGCGCTGCGCCGCAGCGTGCCCGAGGAGCTGCGCCAGCGCGAAGCCGTCTGGCTCGTCGATGCCGCTGCCGAGCCCGATGCAGCGCCCGCCGCAGCACGTCAGCGCCGCGACCTCGAAAGGGAAGTGCTGAGTCGTTCCATCGGCGGCACGGCGACCGGGCAGCTCCGCAGCCTGTGGGGACCCGGGGGAGCGCTGCTGAGCTGCGAGCGCGCGGTGGAACTGCTCTCGGCCGTGCTGGCCCTGCCGCCATCGGAACGCCGCGCCGCCGTGCGCCGCATCCTGCTCGACTGACGCGCAGGCATTCCGCCCAGGAATAAGGCAAATGCACCGGCCCCGCCTTCCGCGCGGGACGCCGGGTCGCGACCATCGCTGCCAGTGGTTCAACGACTGGAGACAACGATGGCAAAGATGAAGGCCGCCATGGCCGCCGTGCTGGTGATGGAGAAGGAAGGCGTGACGCAGGCCTTCGGCGTGCCGGGTGCGGCGATCAACCCGCTGTACGCGGCGATGCGCGAACGCGAGAGCATCTCGCACATCCTGGCGCGCCACGTCGAGGGCGCCAGCCACATGGCCGAGGGCTACACCCGCGCCCGGGCCGGCAACATCGGCGTGTGCATCGGTACCTCGGGCCCGGCCGGCACCGACATGATCACCGGCCTGTACTCGGCCATCGCCGACAGCATCCCCATCCTGTGCATCACCGGCCAGGCGCCGCGGGCCCGGCTGTACAAGGAAGACTTCCAGGCGGTGGACATCGAGTCCATCAGCAAGCCGGTCACCAAGTGGAGCGTGACGGTGCGCGAGCCGGCCCAGGTGCCACGCGCCTTCCAGCAGGCCTTCCACCTGATGCGCTCGGGCCGCCCGGGCCCGGTGCTGATCGACCTGCCCTTCGACGTGCAGATGGCCGAGATCGAGTTCGACATCGACACCTACGAGCCGCTGCCGGTCTACAAGCCGGCGGCCAGCCGCAAGCAGATCGAGAAGGCGCTGGACATGCTGGCCGCGGCGAACAAGCCGCTGATCGTGGCCGGTGGCGGCATCATCAACGCCGACGCAAGCGACCTGCTCGTCGAGTTCGCCGAACTCACCGGCGTGCCGGTGATCCCCACGCTGATGGGATGGGGCGCGATTCCCGACGACCACCCGCTGATGGCCGGCATGTGCGGCCTGCAGACCAGCCACCGCTACGGCAACGCCACCATGCTGGCCAGCGACTTCGTGCTGGGCATCGGCAACCGCTGGGCCAACCGCCACACCGGCAGCACCGAGGTCTACTGCAAGGGCCGCACCTTCGTGCACGTGGACATCGAACCGACGCAGATCGGCCGCGTCTTCATGCCCGACTTCGGCATCGTCAGCGACGCCAAGGCCGCGCTGGAACTCTTCGTGCAGGTGGCGCGCGAACGCAAGGCCGCCGCGAAGCTGAAGGACTACGGCACCTGGGCCGCGCGCTGCGCCGAGCGCAAGAAGCTGATGCACCGCAAGAGCCACTACACCGAGACGCCGATCAAGCCGATGCGCGTGTACGAGGAGATGAACGCCGTCTTCCCGCGCGACACCATCTACGTCACCACCATCGGCCTGAGCCAGATCGCCGGCGCGCAGTTCCTGCACGTCTACGGCCCGCGCCAGTGGATCAACTGCGGCCAGGCCGGCCCGCTGGGCTGGACGATTCCCGCGGCACTGGGCGTGGTCGCCGCCGACCCCACCCGCACCGTGGTGGGCCTGGCCGGCGACTACGACTTCCAGTTCCTGATGGAGGAACTCGCGGTGGGCGCGCAGTTCCGCCTGCCCTACGTGCAGGTGCTGGTGAACAACAGCTACCTGGGCCTCATCCGCCAGAGCCAGCGCGGCTTCGACATGGACTTCTGCGTGCAGCTGGCCTTCGACAACCAGAACGTCGACGACACCACGCTGAAGGGCTACGGCGTCGACCACCAGGCCATCGTGACGGGCCTGGGCTGCAAGGCGCTGCGCGTGACCGACCCCTCGAAGATCCAGAACGCCCTGCTCGAAGCCCAGGCCCTGGCGCGCCAGCACCGCGTGCCGGTGGTGGTGGAGGTGATCCTCGAGAAGGTGACCAACGTCGCGATGGGCACCGAGATCGACAAGATCAACGAGTTCGAGGACATCGACTGCCGCCATCCCGCGGGCCGCCAGGGCCTCGAGATGGCCGGCCTGCTGGAGTGAGCATGCCGCGCTTCGCCGCCAACCTGACGATGCTGTTCACGGAAGTGCCCTTCCTGGACCGTTTCGAGCGCGCCGCCCGCGCCGGCTTCACCGCCGTCGAGTTCCTCTTTCCCTATGCCTGGGCACCGGCCGAGATCGAGTACCGGCTGAAGGCCCACGGCCTGAAGCTGGTGCTGCACAACCTGCCGGCCGGCGACTGGGACGGCGGCGAGCGCGGCATCGCCTGCCACCCCGACCGCGTCGCCGAGTTCAAGGACGGCGTGGCGCGCGGCATCGAGTACGCCATCGAGCTCGGCGCGCCACAGCTCAACTGCCTGGCCGGCAAGGCGCCGGCCGGCGTGGGCGATGCGGTGCTGCGCCAGACCTTCGTGAGCAACCTGCGCTACGCCGCGGCCGAGTTCCGGCGTGCCGGGCTGCGCCTGCTGATCGAGCCCATCAACCCGGTGGACATCCCCGGCTTCTGGCTCAACCGCACGGCGCAGGCGATCTCGGTGCTGGACGAGGTGGGGGCCGACAACGCCTTCGTGCAGTACGACATCTACCACGCGCAGCGCGTCGAAGGCGAACTGGCGGCCACGGTGCAGCAGCACCTGGCCCGCATCGGCCACATCCAGCTGGCCGACAACCCCGGCCGCCACGAGCCGGGCACGGGCGAGATCAACTTCCCCTTCCTGTTCGCCCACCTCGACCGCATCGGCTACACGGGCTGGATCGGCTGCGAGTACAAGCCTGCGGCCGGCACCGAGGCCGGTATGGCGTGGCGGCAGCGGCTGGTGCAGTGAGCGGCCGGGCGGGCAGGGTGGACGACTGCGAGCCCGGCTATAAACGCTGATCCCGTCACCCACCTCAGGATCCCGCATGCCTACCATCCGCGTCGAACTCTTCGAAGGCCGCACCGTCGAGCAGAAGAAGGCCCTGGCGGCCGCGCTTACCGAAGCCGCCGTGCGCACGCTGGGCGGTTCCGCCGACGGCGTGGACGTGCTGTTCTTCGACATCAAGAAGCAGGACTGGGCCACCGGCGGCGTCCTGTGGAGCGAGAAGAAGCCGGGGTAGGGCGCCGCGGCGGCGCGGCCTCAGCGCGCCAGCCGCTCGCGCAGCAGCGGCGCGGCGCCTGCGGGCAAAGTGCCGCTCCAAGGCGTGCCGTCGGGGCCGGTCCACACGATCTCGTCGCCTTCCAGCTGCAAGGTGCCGGCATCGCCTGGCAGGCGCAGTGGCGCGGTCGTGAACGTCGGCAAGCGGCTCGGCGGCAGCACCGCCTGCCAGCGGCCGTCCATGGCGCGCTGCAGCTCACGCAGCAGGGCGGCGTCCGGGCTGCCGGGATCGGTGGTGGCCAGAGCGGCCAGCATCGGATCGAAGGCGGCAGCCAGCGGGCGATCCGCTGATCGGGCCGCGGGCGCCTGCATCGACCTCGGCATGGACTGAGACACCTCGCTGCGGGGGCGAACGACCGCCTCTGCCGCATCGCTTCGCGGCGGTGCCGACAGGGGCGATGGTGCCGCCACACCAGGCGCGGGTGAGGCCACAGGCGGTGCGGCGGGCGGTGCGGGCGGCGGAGATGCGGGAGCCTCGGCCGGAGCCTGGCCGAGGGCCGGGCCAAGGGAAGGAGCAAGAGCAGGAGCAGGAGCAGGAGCAGGAGCAGGCGCGGGGGCCGGGGTAGGGGCCGCCTTCGATAGTGCCTCGTTCGAGCGGTCCGGGCGCGGCAGGGGTGCGGCGGGGGGGGGCGGCAAGGGGGCCACCGGAGCGGCGGGAGCGGCGGCAACCGCAGCCGCCGTTGCGGGTTCCGACGGCGTCCGGTTCTCGCCCGCGGGCGCCGGCGGTGTCATGGCGGCTTTCGGTGGGGCGGCCTTCATTTCGGACAGCGTCTCGGAGGGCGTCTCGGGCGGCGCCTCGGGCGGCGGTCCGTCCTGCCACATCACGCCGATCACGGTGGCCAGCACCACGCTGGTCAAGGCGGCGGCGCCAGCCGGGCGGGTCAGCGCGTCGAGCCACGCGCGCCAGCCGCTGCGCGCCGAAACCCGCTTCGAGCGCAGCGCCTCGCTTGCCGCGTCGAGGATACGCCGGTCCAGCGCGGCCGGCGGGGCCAGGTCGCGGTCGGGCGCGTGGCGCAAGGCGGCGCGCAGGCGGGTGTCGATGCCGCCTTCGTCGAGATCACCGAGGTCGCCGAGATCGTCCCTGGGCTCGTTCATTCCGCCACCCCCGTGGCCGGCAGGTAGGCGCCCATGCACGTGCGCAGCTTGCCCATCGCGTAGCGCAAACGGCTCTTCACCGTCTCGAAGCCCAGCTGCAGCGTCTGCGCCAGCTCGGGCAGCGACAGGCCGTCTTCGTGGTGCAGCAGGAACACGCTCTTCTGCGCCACGGGCAGTTCCTCCAGGCAGTCGATCAACCTGCGTCCGGCCGCGCGCCAGAAGGCCTGGTCGCCGACGTCCTGGGCGCGGGGGTCCGGCGCCGGGCCCGGGGCTTCCGGCCAGTCGGCCCAGGGCTCGCCCTCGGGTGACCAGGGCGGCCCCTCGCCGGCATCGGCCGACACCTCGCGGCCGGTCTTGCGCAGGCAGTCCACGGCGCGGTGGTGCGCCATCGTGAACAACCAGGTGCGGAAGCTGGCACCCTGGGGCGACCAGCTCTCCCGCGCGTTCACCACGCGCAGCCAGGTGTCCTGGAACACCTCGTCGGCCTGCGCCGCGTTCGCCGCGCCGAGCAGGCGCCGCACGAAGCGGTAGAGCGACGCGCGATGGCGCTGGTACAGGCGCTCGAAGGCCCGCACGTCGCCGGCGGCGAAGGCGCGCATCAGCGCGTCGTCGGTCTCTTCGGCTGCGGGCAGGGCGGTGGGTGAAGTCATGGCGCGAGGGACGGAGTCTGCCAGCCAGGGCGATGAGTCTGATACGTGCGGCGCCGCCGACCGGGGTCGAAGGGCTGCAGAGTTTTTTCTTCGCGCCGTCGACCCCGATGGCCGAGCCGGGCCGTATCAGTCCTCAGGAGCAGCCGGTGGGCGGTTGCCCATCGCTCGATCCAGGAGACCGGCATGAAGAACATCACGTGGCGCCGCGGCGGCGCCTTCGCCCTGGCGCTGAGCCTGGGGGCTGCGGCCTGCAGCACCGGCGCGCACGACTGGCCGTCGCCACCGGCCCCCGGGGAGGGCGCGCAGCCCGGGCGGGCCAGCCCCGGCACGGTCTGGTCGGGCCGGCTCTGGGCCGGCCCCGCCAGCGGTGCCCCCGCGGCGCCCAGCGCCAGCGACTGTCACCGGCCGCCGGTCTTCCACGACCTGCCCGGGCCCCTGCTGCCGCAGGCGCAGCGGCGACGGCCGCCGATGGACGAGCGCGTGATGTCGCGCGCCGCGCGCACCGACGGCGCGGCGACAGGCAAGGCCGAGGCGGCGGCCGAACACCGCGGGTTGGCGGCGCCGGCCCCTGCGACCGCCGCGGCGCCAGTCGATTCGGTGCGTCCATCGCTGCCGGCTGCCCCGCCGGTCCCCCGGCAGCGTCCTGCACACGAGCCGGTCACGGCCGGCATGGTCGACGACAACGCCGACTTCGGCACCTACCTGGCCTACCGCCAGAAGCGCGGCCAGCTCGAGGTGCTGGGCGTGCCGCTGCGCGACCTGGACATCAGCGAGCGCTACCGCCTGACCGTGCACGACGCCGCCGGCCGCCCGGTGCCCGACGCCCAGGTGCAGGTCTTCGCCGGCTCCCGTGCGCAAGCGCTGTGGGCGCGCACCGATGCCGGTGGCCAGGTGTGGCTGCACCCACGCGCCGCCGGCATCGCCGACCCCGTGCTCGAGGTGCGCGTGCGCAAGGCCTCGGCCGATGGCGACCTGCGCGGCAGCGCGCTGCTGCAGCGTGGCCAGCGCCATCAGCTGCAGGTGAGGCTGGACGCCGAAGCACCCGTCGAGCGCGCGCGGCTGGACCTCGTCTTCCTGGTCGACGCCACCGGCTCGATGGCCGACGAGATCCACAAGCTGCGCCGTTCGATGCAGGCCATGGCCGACCAGATCGCGCGCCTGCCCAGCCGGCCGCAGACCTGCTTCGCGCTGGTGGCCTACCGCGACCGCGGCGACGAGTTCTTCGTCCGCGCACACGACTTCACCGACGACCTCGAGGCCTTCCAGCGTTCGCTGGCGGGCCTGCGCGCCGCTGCCGGCGGCGACACGCCCGAGGCGCTGAACGAGGCGCTGCACACCGCCGTGCACCGGCTGTCGTGGCGCGGCGACGGCGCCACGCGGCTGGTGGTGCTGGTGGCCGATGCCCCGCCGCACCTGGACTACGGATCGCCCTGGTACGACCACGACCTGCAGGGCGCTCTGGCGCGCGGCATCAAGCTGCTGCCGGTCGGCGCCAGCGGGCTCGACCCGGCCGGCGAGTACGTCTTTCGCCAGATGGCGCAGTACACCGGCGGCCGCTTCGTCTTCCTGACCTATGCCGATGCGGCCCGGCCCGGCAGCGGCCCCGGGCGCGAGACGGTGCACGAGGTCGACAACTACTCGGTGGAGTCGCTCGACAAGCTGGTGGTGCGACTGGTGTCCGAAGAACTCGCGAAGCGGCCGTCCTGAGAGGCCACGACGTGCAGCACCCGGTGTCCCACGCGCACGTTGACGGCACGCGCGCTGCGCAGTGCCTCGCCGTCGGCCGCCAGCGGCAGCGGCACGTCGCTTTCGATCTGCAGCTTGGCGAAGGGCTGGCTGGTCACTTCATCATGGCCCAGGTGGCTGCCGGCCAGCAGCCGCGGCAGCATGGCCAGCGCCGCGGCGCGCGAGAAGCGGCCGGCCAGCAGCAGGTTCAGGCGACCGTCGTCGAGCAGGGCCTGCGGCACCGCGGGCATGCCGCCGCCGTAGCTGGGCGTGTTCAGCGTGCTGGCGAAGAGGGCCGGGCCCTCGTGCATCAGCTGGCCGTCGGCCACCACGCGCAAGGGGTGCAGCTGCAGCGCCGCCAGCTCCTTCAGCGTGGCCAGCAGGTAGCGCGGCGTGCCGCGCAGCCAGGGCGGGCCGGCCAGCGCGCGCTGCGCCACGGCGGCGTCGAAGCCGACGCACAGGTTCGACAGGAAGGGGCGCTGCTCGTGTTCGGTGTGCACCCAGCCGATGTCGACGGCGCGCGCCGGCTTGGTCAGCGCCAGCGTCAGCGCGCGTTGCCAGCGCGCGCCGCGCAGCCCCAGGCCGCGCGCGGCGTCGTCACCGCTGCCGGCGGGCACCAGGCCGGTCTCGTGGGCGCCGTCGAGCAGCGCCGGCAGCAGCTGGTGCAGCGTGCCGTCGCCACCCACCACCACCACGCGCGAGCCGCGCGGCGCGCGCCGGATGGCGCGCTGCGCCGCGGCCAGCGAATCGCTGACCTCGAAGTCGGTGCCGGCGTGATGCAGGCGCAGCATCTCGCGCATCGGGTCGGCCAGGCGCGCGGCGCGGCCGCCGCCGGCGCGTTGGTTGAGCACGACCAGCGCCACCGCGCGGCTGCCGGCGACGGGCTGTCAGCGCGCCTTCGGCACCCGTCCCATCAGGTAGAACTCGTCGTTGGGTCGCATGCCCGTCATGTTGGCCATGCGGTTGGACAGGCCGAAGAACGCGGTGATGGCGCCGATGTCCCAGATGTCCTCGTCGCTGAAGCCGTGGCCGTGCAGCGTGGCGAAGTCGGTCTCGTCCACCGTGTGCGACGCGCTGCAGACCTTCAGCGCGAAGTCGAGCATGGCGCGCTGGCGCGGCGTGATGTCGGCCTTGCGGTGGTTCACCGCCACCTGGTCGGCCACCAGCGGCTTCTTCTCGTAGATGCGCAGGATGGCGCCGTGCGCCACCACGCAGTACAGGCACTGGTTCACCGCCGAGGTGGCCACGATGATCATCTCGCGGTCGCCCTTGCTGAGGCCGCTGTCCTTCAGCAGCAGGGCGTCGTGGTAGGCCATGAAGGCGCGCCACTCTGCCGGGCGGTGCGCCAGGGCCAGGAAGACATTGGGCACGAACCCGGCCTTCTCCTGCACCTCGAGGATGCGCGCGCGCATGTCCTCGGGCAGGTCCTTCAGTTCGGGCACGGGATAACGCGAGATCGGTGCTGACATGGTGGGGTCTCCTTCAGGTTCTGAACTGCATCGAATGCAGACGGGCATACAGGCCGCCGGCGGCCAGCAGTTCGGCATGGCTGCCTTGTTCGATCAGCCGGCCGCCGTCCATCGCCACGACGCGGTCGGCGTGCTCGATGGTCGACAGCCGGTGCGCGATGACCAGCGTGGTGCGGCCCTTCATCAAGGTGTCGAGTGCGTCCTGCACGGCGCGCTCGCTTTCGCTGTCCAGCGCCGAGGTGGCTTCGTCGAGGATCAGCACCGGTGCGTCCTTGCACAGGGCGCGCGCGATGGCCAGTCGCTGGCGCTGTCCGCCCGAGAGCTGGCTGCCGTTGTGGCCGATGGGCGTGTCCAGGCCCTGCGGCAGGGCGTCAGCGAAGTCCAGCAGGTGCGCGGCCTTCAGCGCGTCGCGCACGCGTTCGCGCGGGATGTCCTCGCCCAGCGCGACGTTGGCCGCCACGCTGTCGTTGAACAGAATCACGTCCTGGCTGACCAGCGCGAACTGCCGGCGCAGCGCCGCAACGTGCCAGTCGCGCAGCGGCACGCCGTCCAGCAGCAGCATGCCGGCGCTGGGTTCGATGAAGCGCGGCAGCAGGTTCACCAGCGTGGACTTGCCGGCCCCCGACGGGCCCACCAGCGCCACCGTCTCGCCGGCCTTCACGCGCAGGCTGACCTCGTGCAGGGCCGGTGCGGCGTCTTCGCGGTACTGCAGGCTCACGCCGCGCAGTTCGATCTCGCCGCGCGCGCGGCCGCCATCGTGCGTGCCGCCCACCTCCACCGGGCTGTTCTCGATGAGGTCCAGCCCGCGCTCCACCGCCGCCAGGCCACGCGTGATGGGCGCCATCACGTCCGACAGGTGCTTGATGGGCGCCACCAGCATCAGCATGGCGGTGATGAAGGCCACGAAGCCGCCCACCGTGCCGCCCTGGCCGCCGCTCTGCCACAGCGCCACCACGATCACCGCCGACAGCGCGCAGGCCGCGATGACCTGCGTGAAGGGCGTCATGATGGCTCCGGCGGCCACCGACTTGATCATCAGGCGGCGCAGCGCGTCGCCCTGCTTGAAGAAGCGCCGCGACTGCTGCCCGGCCGCGTCGTGCAGGCGCACGCTGCGCCAGGCCAGCACGTTCTCTTCCACGATGTAGGCCAGCTCGTCCGTGGCGGCCTGGCCCTGCACGGTGAGCTTGTGCAGGCGGCGGCCCAGCAGCCGCATCATCCAGGCCACCGGCGGGAACAGCAGGGCCACGAACAGCGTGAGCTGCCAGTTCAGCCACATCAGGTAGGCCAGCAGCGCCACCAGCGTCAGCGAGTCCCGCACCAGGGTGAGCACGGTGCTGACCAGCAGCGTGGTGCCGGTCTGCACCTCGTAGACCAGCGTGTTGGTCAGGCTGCTGCTCGATTGCGCGCCGAACAGGGCCGGCTGCGCCGTCAGCACGCGGTCGAACATGGCGCGGCGCAGGTTCAGCACGGCGCGGTTGGCCGTCCAGGCCAGCGCGTACTGGGCCACGAAGCCGGCCGCGCCGCGCACGGTGAACAGGCCGATGATGACCAGCGGCACCAGCCACAGCGGCAGCTTGCCGGCGTTGAAGCCCTGGTCGAGCAGCGGCTGCATCAGCGCCGGGATCATCGGTTCGGTGGCCGCTCCCACCAGCGCTGCGAGGCCCGCCGCCACCAGACCCATGCGCCCGGGACGCAGGTAGGGCCAGAGGCGGGCGAATCGTTGCAGCAGGGTCGGCATGGAGGGCTGGGAGAGACCTTGGGGCATGGAAGGCTGCCGCGCGATCGGGCTCATTATCGTTGTGTGACAAGCCGGCCCTGGGCGCTGCCTACAATCCCGTCCATGTCGCGTCTCCTGGGAATCACCCGCCTGTGAACCTTTTTGGTCCGCGACGCTCCATCACCGCCATGTTCACCGACAAGTACCACGCGAACGGGCCCCGTCGTCGATTCATCACCCTGCTGGCTGGTGGCGCCTGCCTGCCGGCGTCAGCGCAGTTCCGCGTCGAGATCTCCGGGGTGGGTGCACGCCAGATCCCCGTGGTCATCGCGACGCTGCGCGGCGAGGACCGCGTGCCGGTGTCGGTGTCGTCGGTGGTGCGTGCCGACCTGCAGCGCAGCGGCCTGTTCACGCCGGTCGACGCACCGCAGCCGCTGGACGAGCGCAGCAGCATCGTCAGCGCCGAGTGGCGTGGCCGCGGCGCCGACGCGGTGGTTGCCGGCTCCATCACGCGGCTGGCCGACGGCCGCTACGACGTTCGCTTCAAGCTGTGGGACGTGGTCAAGGGCGAGGAACTGCTCGGCCGCAGCCGCGTGGTGCTCGAGGCCGATCTGCGCCTGGTGGCGCACCGCATCGCCGACGACGTGCACGAAGCGCTGACCGGCGAGAAGGGCGTGTATTCCACGCGCATCGCCTACGTCGTCAAGAGCGGCCGGCGCTACACGCTGAACGTCACCGACGCCGACGGCGAAGGCGGCCAGATCGCGCTGAACAGCAACGAGCCCATCATCTCGCCGGCCTGGTCACCCGACGGCCGCTCGCTGGCCTACGTGTCCTTCGAGACCCAGAAGGCCGTGGTGTGGGTGCAGGACGTGGCCAGCGGACAGCGCCGCGTGATCGCCGACTTCCGCGGTTCCAACAGCGCGCCGGCCTGGTCGCCCGATGGCAGCACGCTGGCCGTGGCGCTGGCCCGCGAAGGCCTGACCCAGCTCTTCGTGATGCCGCGCGGCGGCGGCACGCCGCGCCGGCTGACCAGCAGCCCGGGCATCGACACCGAGCCGGCGTTCTCGCCCGATGGCAAGCAGATCTACTTCGTCAGCGACCGCGGCGGCGGCCCGCAGATCTACCGTGTGCCGGCGGCGGGTGGCGGTGTCGAGCGCGTCAGCTTCGGCGGCAGCTACAACATCAGCCCGGCGCTCAGCCCCGACGGCCGTGCGCTGGCCTTCGTCACGCGGCAGGGCGGCGCCTACCGGGTGGCGGTGCAGGAACTGCCGGGCGGCACGCCGCAGATCCTCACCGACACCAGCGACGACGAAAGCCCCAGCTTCGCCCCCAACGGCCGGCTGCTGCTGTACGCCACACGCCAGGGCGGCCGAGACGTGCTGATGACCAGCACCCTGGACGGCAAGATCAAGACCCGGCTGCTGACCAGCGGCGCCGACATGCGCGAACCGGCCTGGGGCCCGTTCAACCGGGAACGCAGCAGCTAGCCCTGCATCTTCCGGCGCTGCCGGTTCGGCAGCCCGGCCGCCGGGGCCCTTCTGAAACATCCGGCATCGTTTTTGCCCCTCTGTTCGTTCTTCACTTCGTTACCAGCAACAGGAGTTCGCGACATGAACCTTCGTTTCCCCACCTCGGCCACCGCCCTGTTCGCCGCCCTCGTGCTGGCCGGCTGCGCGTCCAAGACCTCGCTCACCGAAGCGCCGGTCGAGTCGCGCACGCCCACGCCCGCCACTTCCGCTGCGGCGGCCACGCCATCGACGGGCTCGACTGCCGCGCCTGCCGCGGCGCCGCAGGCCGAATCCCGCGTGGCCACCGTCGATGCGGCCGCCGCAGCGGCTGCCGCTGCCAATGCGGCCGGACGCATCGTCTACTTCGACTTCGACAGCTTCGTGCTGAAGGACGAGTTCAAGCCCGTGGTGGACGCCCATGCCAGGTCGCTGGTGGTGAACCGGGGCAAGCGCATCATGATCGAAGGACACACCGACGAGCGCGGCGGCCGCGAGTACAACCTGGCGCTGGGCCAGAAGCGCGCCGAGGCCGTCGGTCGCGCACTGGCCCTGCTGGGTGCGCAGGACACGCAGTACGAGGCCGTGAGCTTCGGTGAGGAGCGTCCGGCGCTGCAGGGCGCCGACGAGGCCGCGTGGGCCAAGAACCGCCGTGCCGAGATCAAGGACAAGTGATGGACCACCCCCTGCGCGCTTCGCAGCCCGCCTCAAGGGGGCAACGGCGGCGGCCCGGCAAAGCCGGCTCCGCGGCGTTCAATTGAGGGGCTTGGGCCCTGTTGGGCCCTTCACGGTGCGAGCACCGGTGGCGGGCGGTTCCGTCTTGTCTTTGGAGGAGTGAGTTTGATGTCCTTTCGCGCAAGTCTCGTTGCTGCTGCCCTGGCCGTGATGGCTGCCGGCCCGGCGGCCGCGATCTTCGACGACAACGAAGCCCGCAAGGCCATCGTGGACCTGCGCGGCGTGGTCAGGGCCAATGACGACGCCGCCAAGGCGCGCTCGGCCGAGGCGGCGGCGGCCAATGCGGCGCTGATGCAGCAGATCACCGCGCTGCTGGAGCAGAGTGCCGCCCTGCGGCGCAGCCTGCTCGAGCTGAACAACCAGATCGAGGCCATGCGCGGCGAGCAGGCCACGCTGCGCGGCAGCAACGAGCAGCTGGCGCGCGAGGTGGCCGAGCTGCAGCGGCGCAGCAGGGATGTCGGCCAGACGCTGGACGACCGCCTGCGCAGGCTCGAACCGGTGAAGGTCAGCGTCGACGGTCGCGAGTTCCTGGCCGACCCCGAAGAGAAGCGCCTGCACGACGAGGCCATGGCCGTGCTGCGCGGCGGCGACTTCGATCGTGCGAGCGCCTCGCTGTCGGCCTTCCTGCGCCGCTACCCGGCCAGCGGCTACGCCGACTCGGTGCGCTTCTGGCTGGGCAACGCGCTCTACGGCAAGCGCGACTACAAGGGCGCCATCGACGCCTTCCGCGGTTTCGTCGTGGCCTCGCCGGCGCATGCGCGGGCACCCGAGGCCATGCTGGCGCTGGCCAACAGCCAGGCCGAGATGAAGGACCCCAAGGGCGCGCGCAAGACCATCGACGATCTCCTGAAGACCTACCCGGCCAGTGAAGCTGCGCAGGCCGGCAAGGACCGCCTGGCCAGTCTTCCCCGCTGAGCTGAACCGGCCTCGACCCGGCCCGGGCGGGCCGGCGGGCCGCCTCCTAGAATCGCGGCCACCATGCAGGAATCGGAACTCCCGGGGCTGATCGCCCAAGTGCTGTGGGCGGCCTTCGCCCTGGCCGTGCTCTTCGGTGCCGTCGCCCAGCGTACCCACTTCTGCACCATGGGTGCCGTCAGCGACATCGTGAACATGGGCGACTGGACGCGCATGCGCATGTGGCTGCTGGCCATCGCCGTGGCCATGATCGGCTTCAACCTCATGGTGGGCCTGGGCTGGATCGAGGCGAAGAACAGCGTCTACGGCGGCCCGCGGCTGATCTGGCTGTCCAACATCGTCGGCGGGCTCATGTTCGGCTTCGGCATGGTGCTGGCGTCGGGCTGCGGCAGCAAGACGCTGGTGCGTATCGGCGGCGGAAGCCTGAAGTCGCTGCTGGTGTTCTGCGTGCTGGCCATCGCGTCCTACGCCACGCTGCGCGGCATCACCGCGGTGGCGCGCGTGGCCACGGTGGACACGGTGGCGATCACGCTGGCGGCCGGGCAGGACCTGCCATCGCTGTTGGCGCAGGCCAGCGGCATCGATCGCCAGACGCTGGCCCTGGCCCTGGGCATCGGCCTGGGAGGCGTCATCATGGCGTGGTGCCTGTCGCGAGCCGAAGGCCGCTCCGCCGACGTGCTGCTGGCCGGCTTCGGTCTGGGCGCCATCGTCGCCGGGGTCTGGTGGGTGTCGGGGCGCCTGGGCTACCTGGCCGAACATCCGCAGACGCTGGAAGCGGTCTTCCTGGCCACCAACACGCGCAGCATGGAGTCGCTGACCTTCGTGGCACCCATCGCCTACACCGTCGACTGGCTGATCCTGTTCAGCGACACCAGCAAGGTGCTGACCATCGGCATCGTCAGCACGCTGGGCGTGATCGTGGGGTCGGCGGCCGTGGCGCTGGCCACGCGCAGCTTCCGCTGGGAAGGCTTCGCCGGCACCGAAGACACGGCCAACCACATCGTCGGCGCCGTGCTGATGGGCGTGGGCGGCGTCACCGCCATGGGCTGCACCATCGGGCAGGGCATCACGGGGATGTCGACGCTGGCGCTGGGCAGCTTCATCGCGCTGGCGGCCATCATGGCCGGCAGCGTGCTGGGCATCCGCTACCAGGTCTGGCGCCTGGAGCGACAGGGCTGATGAACGCCCTGGCGCGTGCGGCCGGGCTGGACGATGCCGACCTCGAACGCCGCTTCGGCGGCCTGCGGCGGCTTTACGGCGATGCCGGCTACCGCCGCCTGCGCGAAGCGACCTTCGTCGTGGTGGGACTGGGCGGCGTGGGCTCCTGGGCCGCCGAGGCGCTGGCGCGCTGCGGCGTGGCGGGCCTGGTGCTGATCGACCTGGACCACGTGGCCGAGTCCAACATCAACCGCCAGGTGCAGGCGACGGGCCGCACGCTGGGCCAGGCCAAGACCGAGGCGCTGCGCGAGCGTGTGGCCGACATCCACCCCGGCTGCCGCGTCTGGTGTGTTGAGGAATTCGTGGCGCCCGACAACTGGCCGGCGCTGCTGCCCGGCGAGGTGGCAGACCGTGTCGATGGCGTCATCGACGCCTGCGACCAGGTGCGCGCCAAGGCCACCCTTGCGGCCTGGGCGCTTGCTCACGGCCTGCCGGCGGTGAGCGTTGGTGCCGCGGGCGGCAAGCGCGCGGCGCAGGGGGTGGAAGTCGCCGACCTGGCCGACACCACGCACGACCCACTGCTGGCCAGCCTGCGCCAGCGCCTGCGCAAGGAGCACGGTGCCGCGCGGCAGGGGCGCATCGGCGTGCGCTGCGTGTTCTCGCGCGAGAACGTGCAGCGGCCGCAAGAAGCCTGCGAGGTCGACGGCAGCCTGAACTGCCATGGCTACGGCTCCAGCGTGGCCGTGACCGCCACCTTCGGCCTGGTGGCCGCGGGCGATCTGCTCGAACAAGTGCTGGCCGCGCCACAGCGCGCGGCGGTGGCGCTGGAAACGGGTTGAAAATCCGCTATACAATGTGAGGCTCTGCCCACGGGTCGTTAGCTCAGTCGGTAGAGCAGCGGACTTTTAATCCGTTGGTCGCGTGTTCGAGTCACGCACGACCCACCACGCGATGCTTCACGCGGTCTTCCCAGGCAGGCCGAAGCAGTCCGGGGCAGGTAGGCAGGAAAATCTCGGGCTCTTAGCTCAGTTGGTAGAGCAGCGGACTCTTAATCCGTAGGTCGCGTGTTCGAGTCACGCAGGGCCCACCAAGATCAGGACCAGGGGTCCGGCAGCGATGCCGGGCCCCTTTGTCTTTGTGCGTCCGGCCGCAGCGCTCGCTGCGGCCGACCCGTCGCCGACCGTGTTGCGCCGACCGGATTCGGTTTCTGGATAGCGTCGGCTCCCGGGCCTCCTTACCGTGCGCCGCTTGGCGCGGGCCCATCTGGCGGTAGCGTGTGCTCGGCTGACCGCCGGGCCACGGACGCCGTCCCGATCGGGCCCACCTTGTCGTTGTCCCGGACCGCCACCAAGGCCCAGCCATGAAGCCGACTCGCTTGCGTCTCGCCCTCACGTTCATCGCGGCGGTGTCGACACTGCTCTGCAACGGGCTCGCCCTCGCGCAGGCGCCGGCGTCCGCAGCGCCGGGGGCCGCGCCGTCCTCACTCCTGGAAGGTGCCGAGCGCATGGGCAGCGGTCGCGTCTCCGCCTGGCGCAAGGCGGGACACTCGCTGGTCGTGCTGCCGCCCGATGCGCTGGGCAAGCCCTTGCTGTGGTACGCCGAAGTGGTGGCGGCGCCGGCCGGAATGGTCGCCAACGAAGGGCTCGAACTGAACAACACCCTGGCGCGTTTCGAACGCGTCGGCAACGTGGTGCACGTGCGCGATCTCGGCACGGTGATCAACCGACGTGCCGGCCAGCCCGCTGCCGGGTCGCCGCCATCGGTGGCCCCGGCGGGCGTGCCTGGCGCGCCGCCCCGCGACATGAAGATCAGGCCGATCGAGGTGGCACTCGGCGCGGCCGAGACCGGCGCCGTGATCGCCAGCTTCCCGATCATCGCGTTGCAGCCGGACGGCTCGATGGTGCTCGATGTGACGGCGACCTTTTCCAACGACATCCCTAGCGTGACGCCGCGCAAGTTTCTCAGCGCGGGCGGGGTGATCCCGCTGCAGGTGGACCCTTCGAAGTCCTACATCGACCGTGTGCGGGCGCGCGGCGACGTGTTGAACGTCCGCACCCACCTCACTTACCTGTCGTCGTTGCCGGCCTTGCCCCAGGTCGGGCCTCAGCCGGTGTCGATCGTGGTCGGCCACTCCATCGTCTTCCTGCCCGACAAGCCGATGGCGGCCCGTCCGGCCGACCCGCGCGTGGGCTACTTCCCGGTCGAGTACTCCCAGTTCGAGACCGACCGCGGCACGGCGCAGGACAGCCGCACGTTGATCCAGCGCTTCCGGCTCGAGAAGAAGGATCCGAAGGCGCCGGTCAGCGATCCGGTCAAGCCCATCACCTACGTGCTCGGCCCGGGCATCCCCGAGCGCTGGAAGCCCTACGTTGCCGCCGGCGTGCTGCAGTGGTTGCCGGCCTTCGAGGCCGCGGGCTTCTCCAATGCGATCCGGGTGGTCGATGCCCCCACGCCCCAGCAGGACCCGGACTGGTCGCCCGAGGACGTGACCATCAACGTCATCCGCTGGCTGCCGCAGGAACGTGTCAATGCGATGGGTCCGCGCGTCGTCGACCCGCGCTCGGGCGAGGCGCTGTCGGCGCACATCCAGGTGTGGCCGTCGGTGATCGACGGCTTCGGCCAGTACTACTACGCCATGTTCGGCGGGGGCATCGACCCGGCCGCCCAGCGGCTGCCGCTGTCCACCGAGACGTCCGGCGCGCTGCTCAGCTACATCGTTGCGCACGAGGTCGGCCATACGCTGGGGCTGATGCACAACCAGATCGCCTCCACCGCCCACTCGGTGTCGCAGATGCGCAATGCCGCCTTTGCCAACCGGTACGGGCCCAACAGCTCGATCATGGCCTACGGGCGCTTCAACCAGGCTGCCCAGCCCGGCGATGGTGTCACGCAGCTGTGGGGCGTCGTGGGCCCTTACGACGTGGCGGCGATCAAATACGGCTACGGGCAGTTCGGCACCGATGCCGCCAGCGAGGCCCGCGAACTCGCCGCTTTCGCCGACACCTTCTCGAAGGACCGCCGCCTGTTCTGGGGCAGCGAGGAGCGCGGTGACTTCGTCGGTCGCTTCGGGCGCGACCCGCGCGTGCTGTTGGAGAACACCGGGGCGGAGCGCGTGGAGGCCACCCGGCTGGGCGTGGCCAACCTGCAGCGCTCGCTGGCACGTCTGGACGCTGCGACCGGCGGTGACGACAGGTTGTTCGCGTCGACCTACGACATGATCCTCGGCCGCCACGTCGGGCAGTTGAAGTCGGTCAACCGGCTGATCGCCGGCGCCTTGCCGCCGCTGGGCGCGGGCGACGGCACGACGCCCCGCATCGTGCCGGCCGCCGAACAGCGCCAGGCGGTGCAGTACCTGCTCGGCGAAGGGGCAGCCTCGCTCGACCCGTACGCAGCACCGGCCGTGGTCGAGCGGGTCGTCGTCTACGGCGGCTACCGCGCGATCGACCGGCTGCAGGCCGGCTTCGTGGGCGACGTGATGAACGGCCCGAACGTCGCCTTGCTGGAAAGCCAGCGCCGGCGCGACCCGAAGGCGTACTCATCCCTGGACCTCGGCCGGGACGTGACGGCTGCGGTGTGGGGGAACCTGAAGGCCGCGCCGCCTTCACGTCGCGCCCTGCAGCGCGGCTACGTCGACGCCGCCCAGCACTTGCTCGAGGCCTGGGCCAAGGGACCTGCTGCCGAGGCCGCCGAAGGTGCGGAGGCACGGCAGTTGGCGGCAGCACTGCCACGCCTGCCACCGGCCGCGGCCCGTGCCCTCGTGGAGAGCGGCGACGACACCGTCTTCATCCCCTGGCTGCGCGCTGAACTGCCGCGCCTGCGGAGCCGGCTCGATGCCGCCGCGCGCCAGGCCGCCGACCCGGCCGACCGCCTGCACTTCACCGACATGGCCACGCAGCTCGCGCGTCTGATGAAGCTGGGTGCGCCCTGAGTTCGCCGGGTCATCGATGGCCCGGTACGCCATCCTGCGGGCTCCTCCCGGCGCCTGCTCGTTCTCTCTTTTCCCACCCGGAGTCGATCCGATGAACCGCGAACCACTGTCTTCCTGGAGCCGCACGCTGCGGCTGTCGCTCGGCGCATTGGCGCTGGGCGCCGCCTCGCAGGCCTCTGCCGAGCTCGTGCTGCACGAGAACGACGACTTCAGCGGCCGCAACTTCCGCGCCTATGTCCAGATCGTCGATCTGTCGACGATGAACTTCAACGACCGCGCGTCGTCGGTGGTGGTTCGCAGCGGCGCCTGGCAGCTTTGCAGCGATTCGAACTCTTTCCAGAACCTGCCCGCCTGTCATGGCAACCAGCTCCGCCGTGCCGAAGTGGCGATGACGGCCTACCGCCGCGAACAGGGCTGGTGAGGCCAGGCTGCGCGTCACGCTGTCGGTCGTGCCCTGGCCGGCCCAGTGGCCAGGGCATCAACCGCCGAAGATCACCGCCTCGGGCATCTCGTAGCGCTCGCGGCCGGCCTGGATCTTGAAGAGATCGGCCTCTTTGCTGGCGCGGAACGTCATGTCGCCGTCGGCCTGGCTGAGGTCGGCCCCGAGGGCCTGGCCCTTCTCGAAGAAGATCGTGCGCTTGCGGCCGTCGGGGCGCGTGACCACCACGGTGGCCGTGCCTGCGCCGGCACGAGCCACGCCGAAGTCGCACTGGTTCATCGGTTGGCCCGTGGCCCAGGCGCAGGGGACCTTGCCGGTGGCGTCGAACCGGCCTTGGCCAGCCCGTTCGATGTGGTCCTGCTTCGCTGTCGCCGTGCCGCCTGCGGCACCGGGGGCTGCGGCGGCCGCGGCACCGGTGATCGACACCTCGATCGTGAAGTTCCTGAGCTTGCCCGTGCTTGCCGCGTTGCCCATCTGGTAGACGCGGATGCGGTACGTGCCCGCTGTTGACAGCGTGCCGGCGAAGGAGTCGCCATCGCGCGACCCGACGAACACCGCGACGTCGTTGGAGCCAGGCGGCAGCACGTTGAAGTACACGTTGCCCGGCTTGAGCTTGACCTTCATCTGCTGGCCGGCTGCCGCATCCAGCTTGTAGTCGACAGTCTGGTCACCGCGCACGCTGCCCTTGATCGTGGTGCCGCTCTTGCCCCGGGGGAACTGCACCGCGTGCTCTGTGATGGCAGCCTGCGACGGCCAGTGCACAGACAGCACCAAGCCAGTCAAGACCGCCATGATGCAGGTCCGCCGAAGGCGGCGCGGAGACGTCTGATCGTTCATCGTCATCGGGTCTCTCGTAGTCATCTCAGGACCGGAATTGAGCCTGCGCATCTGCCTGGGCACCATCCAGAAACCGAATCGAGCCCACATCGGATTCGACAGGGCCTGGCCGCCTCCCGCCGGCAGGGGCCGGCTCTCAACGGCGTGTTTGCTGCAAGGTCTGCGAGGGGGTCTCGCCGAACAGATCTCGATACATCCCCGCGAAGCGCCCGAGGTGAAAGCCCAGACGCACGGCAATGTCGGTCACGGTGCCGAGTGGCCCGGCGCTTTCGAGCAAGTGGTGCGCCATGGCAAGTCGCCGCTCGGCGACAAACCGCATCGGCGAGAGGCCGCGCCGCGACTCGAAGGCCTTCTGCAGCGCACGTTCGCCGACACCCGCGACCTCACACAAGCGGCCGATCGTGATCGGGTCCTCCAGATGTGCGCCGATCCAGTCCTCGACCAACGCCAGGCGCGATGCCGCCAACGCCGTCCCGTGATGGACGGCCGTTCTCTCCTTCAGCAGTTCGGCCATCAAGCCCAGCAGCCATGCCTCGGCGTGTGGCGTCGGCTTGCCATCGGCGGCGGCAGCGGCGGAGTCGGCCACGGAGGCCACGCCGCCCAGCAGGCGTGCTCTTGCGTGTTCATCGAGTTCGAAACCGTGGCTTTGCAGCACCGCTTCACCGCGGCCCGCCGGCTGGCGCGCGGCGAGTTCGTCGCGCAGTCGTTCTGTGTTCACTGCCAGGGACAGTGTGTGGCCTGGCGGGGTGCGACGCGAGAACTCCCAGCCTGCAGCGACGAAGGTGGCCGTGCTGTCACCCGAAACGAGTTCATGGCGACCGAAGCGGTAGCGGCTGCCCGGTGGGGCCGACGGGTACAGCAGGTGGTACTGGACCGCGCCGCGGATCGTCTTCTCCACCGCGGTGCGCGTCCAGCCTACCCACAGGCTCTGGCCGCGCAGCGCGGCCGTGTCGAAGCCCAGCGCCGCGTTCCTGTGAGCCACACGCGAGTGCTCGCCGTCGTAGAAGCTGCGCATGAAGGCGCGCGTCTCGTCCAGATCGTTGGAGACAAAGCGCAAGGCGTTCGGAGGGGGGGCTGGCATCACGGGCGACAACGGAACCTCCTCCTTGCCGCATGGCTTGCCGCGGTCCGGGCATGAGCTTAGTGCATCTGAAGATCCAGTGAGGGTGATCGACCATCTGTGCGCGTTCGCGCCGGGGCGGTCCGCCGACGCCTTGACCTGTGAGATGCTCTTCGGCGCGTACGGCCCGGCCGTCCCATCCTCGAGTTCCCTGCCGTTGCAAGCGGCCTGGGTGCCGTCGATCGAGGTCGTGCTCCACGCACGAGAATAAAACCACCGAATGGAGCGCTGCCTTGAAGCAGGATCGCGCACTGATGACACTGACAGCCTGGGCTCTGGGCGCCTGCGCGACAGCGGCGTTCGCCACCGCCGACGGCCCGGACTATTTCTCTGTGCGCGACGTGCCTGCCGGTGACGTGCTGAACATGCGCGCCGCACCTCATGCGAAGGCCCGCAAGGTCGGGGCCATCCCGCCCGATGGCGTCTGCATCCGCAACCGCGGGTGCCAGGGAGGGCTGACCCTGCAGGAATTCACGACGCTGAATCCCACGGAACGAAAGCAGCGCGAGCGCCAGAACCCTCGCTGGTGCCGGGTGGAGTACCGCGGCGTGACGGGCTGGGTCGCCGGGCGTCACGTCGGAGAGGGTGCGTGCCCGGGTTGAAGGGTCTGGCGAGTTCGCTTTTCGGATGGCGATCCGCTGTTCGAACAGATCCAATGGCGGGTTGACGGCGGCGCTCCCCGTTGATTCTGTTCTTGCTGCATGGCCATAATGAAGCGCGCAGGAGTCGCTTCTACCGATGAGCATTTCTCCCCACCGCTGGTGTCGCGCCCTGTGTCTTGCGCTGGCAGTCGCGCTGTCGGGCTGCGCGACGACGCTGCCCGCCGACAAGCCGCCGTCCGGGTACGCGCAGGCGCCGCGCGACGGAGGGCGCTTTGCCGCGGTCGAGCAACGAGTCGCCGCGCTGCACGGCAACGAGGTATCGGCCTTTCAGCTGCTCGAACGCAACGCCGACGGGCTGATCTGGCGCGTGGCGCTGATCGAGAACGCCCGGCACTCCATCGACCTGCAGTACTACGTGTGGTTCGGAGACGTGTCGGGCCAGCTGCTGCTGGCGCGCTCCGTCGCCGCCGCCGACCGCGGCGTGAAGGTGCGCATCCTGTTCGACGACCTCAGCACCATGCTGCGGCGCATGTCCAGCCCGGAGCTGCGAGATGCCATGCTGGCCCGGGTGGACCGCCACCCCAACATCGAGGTGCGCGTCTTCAACGGCTGGCACGCTCGCGGCTGGGCGGGTCGCGCGGTCGAGGGTGTCACGGAGTTTCAGCGCCTGAACCGACGCATGCACAACAAGCAGATGATCGTCGACAACCGTGCTGCGATCGTCGGCGGGCGCAACATCGGCGACGAGTACATGGGCCTGGACCCCGAGTTCAACTTCCATGACCTCGACGTGATGGGCATCGGCCCGGTGGCGCGCCAGGCCAGCGCCGTCTTCGACCGCTACTGGAACAGCGACTGGGTGCGGCGCATCCCGCCAGGGTCCGGTCAGGGCAGCGGTGCGCTGACCCCGCAGATGATCGAGCTGCCGCCGCAGGCAGCGGCGCATCCGGCGATGCAGGCCTTCGTGGCCGACGTCGAGGCTCGCGCGCGCAGCATCGATCGCTTGCCGGGTGAGATGTCGTTCGGCAGGAGCGCCGTCCACACCGACTCGCCATCGCGCGAGGCCGGATCGCTCAACCACATGCCCGTGGCCTTCCGCGGTCTGATGCGTTCGGCGCAGCGGGAGGTGCTGATCAGCAACGCATACATCATCCCGGACGAGGCCTTCATCGATGACCTGCGCGAACTGGTGGGCAAGGGAGTGAAGGTGCGGATCCTCACCAACTCACTGTCGTCGCACGACGTGCCCGCCGTCAATTCGCACTACGAGCGCTGGCGCAAGCCGATCCTGGACAGCGGTGCAGACCTGCACGAACTGCGTTCGGATGCCGCCATCCAGAGTGAACTGGTCGACACGCCGCCCGTGCGCTCCGGCTTCGTCGGCCTGCACACCAAGGCCATGGTCATCGACCGAGAGCGCACCTTCATCGGCTCGATGAACCTCGACCCCCGCTCCGAGGTATTCAATTCCGAGATGGGCGTCATCATCGACAGTGCGCAGCTCGGTGCCGATCTGGCGCTGCGCATCGAACGCGACATGCATGGCACCAACAGCTGGCGGGTGACGCGCGGACCGGGTGGCGGTTTGCGCTGGTCCAGCACGGCCGGCGAGCGCAGCAGCCAACCCGCGCGCAGTTTCTGGCAGCGCGTGCAGAACCTGGTCTTCAAGCTGGCCCCGGCCAGCCTTTACTGAGCAGTCCACTTGATCGCGATCCTCCGTCATCGATGCAGACTGGCATGGCGCGCCACCATGGGGCTGGCCGCGCTGGCGCTGGCGGGCTGTGCCGGCTTCGTTGCGCAGACCGGCCCTGGGCCCGAACCGGGCGGCAGCTACCTCGAATTGACGACCCCCTTCGTGGCCATCGGCGACACCCAGGAGCACCTGTCCACGGGCTATCCGCTGCATGACAACGACAGCGCCGTCGATGCCTTTGTCGAGGTGACTCAACGGCCGCCGGAGCTGCCCCTGTTCGGCCGACGAACGATGGAATGGGTCTTGCAGCGGTATCCGAACGAGCCCTATATCCATCTGGGCGACGTGATGGATCTGTCGTGCCGCACCGAAGCTGAACGCATGACCAAGATCTTTCGCGCGACGGGCCGGCCGGGCGCGATCCTGCCCGGCAATCATGACGGACTGATGTTCGGCATCTACGGCTTCAACGTGCTGGAGGCCGTGCTCGACACCGACGCCTCCAGATGGAACCTGGCCTGCAGGCGGGGTGCTGCGCCCGATGACACGAAGCACAAGAGCCGGCGCGAAGCCTTCAGCAAGCGCGACTTCATCAAGCTCTACCTGCAGGAGCATTCGAAGCTGCAGCCCGAAGCCGCTGCGCTGCTGACGACCCCGGAGACCGGCGCCCACCGGGTGAGCTGGCGCAGCCCGCTGCCCGGCGCCTTCATCTCTGCCATCGAAGCCAGCCTGCTCGACGGCTATCGGTACGCCGATTCGTTTGTGGCCCAGCGCCTGAAGCTGCCGAGAGCGACGGGTGCAGACCGTGACGTCATCATCATCGCACTCGACACCAACCAGGCCGGTGCGCTGGTCGGGACCTGGGACGTGCTCATGGGCCGCAGCCCCGGCAGCCAGGGACACATCCGGGCCGACCAGTTCGAAGTGGTGACCCGTTGGGTGGAGGAAGCGGCGAAGAAGGGCGACATCGTCGTTTTCGCCGGGCACCACAATTGGCAGTCGCTGGGCCTGCCGTCGCGCAGCATGTTGCGCGGCGCCATGTCGAATCTCGACCATCCGCTGGTCTACATCTCGGCCCATACGCACGGTGGCTTCTGGGCCATGCACCGCTCGCTGGCACGTCGGCCGCTGCTGGAACTGAACGTCAGCTCCCTGTCCGACTGGCCCATCGCCTACCGCCGCATCAGCTTTGCCTATGACGCGCAAGCCAAGCGACTGCTGGTGCGGGGCGACCTGATGCCGCGCGGCCCCAAGCCGAACGCCAGCTACGACGACCTGCTGTCGTCGTGGGAAGCCGAGGCCTGCGCAAGCAGCGCCTGGCCTCTCGAGTGGATCACCGAGAACGATGCCGAAGTCGTCAGCCGGCAGCGCGCTTCCCGTGGCACCCTGTTGCAGTGGCTGACCTCGGCGCTGGCTCCTGTCTGCAAGAGCTGCGAGGAGCCGTTGTACGCCCATGCCAACAGCTACCAGGACGGCATGCTGCAGGCCTTGCTGCAGGCAGACGCGGCCGTCAAGGCCAGTGGCCTTCAGCTGCCGGATCCCCCGCTGCCCGCCTGGTGTGGCATTCGGGCGTTCACCGACTGTGCCAAGGCCCTGATGGCGGAGGAGCCGGCCGACTACGCTGCCCACGTCGATCTGTTCCGTCGCAAGGCGGCGCTTGTCGCCGCGACCAATGACTATCTGGACGACGTCCAGGAACCGAAGGCCAAGGCCTACATGACCTGCCGGGCCGTCCAGGCGGCGCGGATGGATTTCGACGCCACGGACGATGCCCGCAAGGAACACCGCCTGGAGGCCCACCGGCGGGCCGAGCAGTTCTTCAGGATCGAAGCCAGCGTCGGCATGGAGTGAACGGGATGTGGCCCTCCGTCAATGGGCCAGAAGCCGGAAGGGCTCCCAGAACAGCCCTTCTGCATACTGGAGGAAACTGACATGACCGGATTCAAACGTGCTGCAGCCGTCGTGCTGCTGGTGGCCACCAGTGTGGGCAGCTGGGCCGCACAGAGTGCCGAGCCCAGCCATTGGGAGAAGGTCAAGGCCTTCACCCACGAGCAGAAGAAGGAGGCCGTGGCCGAAGGCAAGAAGCTGATCGCAGCCACGGACAAGAAGATCACCGAACTGGGCAAGCAGGCCAAGAGCTCCACCGGCGATGTCAAGGCCGGCCACGAGAAGAACATGGCGGAGCTGAAGGCCAAGAAGAAGGAGGCCCAGGTGCATCTCGAAAAGCTCGAGAAGGCCAGCAGCAAGGCCTGGGACGCCACCAAGGAAGGCTTCTCGAACGCCTACAAGGAACTGCAGCAGGCTTCGAAGTAAGGCCGGGCTCGGTAACGGCGGACCTGCCGAGCGCAGGCCCGGCCGGGCCTCTACTCGAGCCCCAGTTCCAGCCGCACCTTGCCTTCGCGTGCGGAGACCTTCCCCACGCGAACCTTGAAGACACGCGCAGGCTCGAGCCCCGTGCCAGCCAGGACCGCGCGCTCGACCGCGAGCGCGCGGTCCTTGCCGAGTTCCGCGAGTTCGGTTTCCGCGACGGTGATCGTGGAGCGCAGGGCGCGCTCGAGCGCCTCGACCGCCGCGGCCTCCGTCTGTGCTGCCGCTGCGGTGGCCGAAGCGCTCGCTGCCGCGGCCGATGCACTCGCCGCCAACGGCCGCGCCAATTCGGGCAGCGGCGGCAACGTGCCATTTCGGGCCTTCAGCAACGCGGTGAGCAGCTCGACCTTGCCGGCCGGCTCGAGCGTCGCATAGGCCGACCCCGCCGCACCTGGCTTGCCACCCTTGCGTGACGCGAGGCCCTCTGAAAGGGCCGCCTCGTAGGCCCGTTCGGCGAGGGCCGGCCCGTCGAGTTCCCTGGACGTGCCGAACGGCACGTCGAGTTTCAGCGACGGCTTTTCGACCAGGCTCTTGCCCAGCGCCGCGAGCCGCCCGGCCAAGGCCGGGTCGAGCTTGGCGTCTCCCGGCACGAAGTCGACGAACTGGGCTTCTTCGGCGCCTTTCGCCAGCGAGCCGAGCAATGCGAAGGGTGCGGTGACGGCCTTGGTGATGAGGTTCCCGATGATCTGCCACACGATCGGGCCGATGCGGAAAGTCGGGTCGTCCAGCGTGCCGCCGACCGGAACGTCGAGGTTGATCACGCCGTTCCTGTCCTTCAGCAGCGATGTCGCGAACTTCACCGGCAGCGTGGCCTTGCCCTTGGTGGCCGTGGCCTCGCCCCACTCGAGCTGGTCGACGCGGATCTTGTGCTGCGCGTCGAGCCGGCGGCTTTCGATCCTGTAGTGCAGGTCGGTGGTGAGCTGCCCCTTGTCGATGTTGTAGCCGGCCAGCGACCCCGAGTAGGGGTTGAAGATCGGCAGCGGGATGTTCTCGAAGCGCAGCTTCATGTCGGTGTAGCGGTCGAAGGCGAAGGCCTGCAATTCGCCGTTGATGGACACCGGCGAGAACTCCCCGAGGTTGCCTTTCAGGTCGACCTTCGCACGCGCGTCCCGGGCAGTCGACAGTCCCGTCACCGTGCCGGAGAGCTGCCGCACGTCGGCAGCGAAGTTGGGTTGGATGAAGTTGTCGGTGAAGTTCATTCGCATGCGGTCGATGCGGACCTCGCCGACGCGGATGGGCAAGGCGCCGGCAGGCGGTTCGACGGCGCGGGGTGGTTCCGTCTTCGTGGCCGCTTTCCCGGCCGGTTTCTCCGCTGCCTTGGCTACGGCCTTGGCCGTGCCCTGCGGGTCGAGCACGGCAGCGATGTTGATCACCTGGTCGGCGCCGATGATCACCCGGGCGTAGGGCTCGGTCACCGTGATGCGATCGATGCCGAGCGCGTCCGGTCCCGCGGTGTAGCGCAGCTTGTCGAGCTGGAGCCTGGTGAAGTTGAGGAAGTCTCGCTTGCGTTCGTTGTCGACCGACGCGAAGCCGTCCATCGCCACGTCGCCCGCGAAACTCATCGTCGGGGCCTTGCCGCCGGGTGGTGCCAGATCGAAGCGGCCTGTGATTCCCAGCTCGCCCGAAGTAATGGTGAGCGCAGCCAGCGGCAGCACGTAGGGCTGCAGGGTGGCGACGCGGGCCTTCGCCAGCCGGATGTCGAGGCTGGCAGCGAGCGGGCCTGGCGTGACGCTGCCCTGGGCCTCGACGCTGGCGTGGTCATTGATGACGGCGGCGAGGGTCAAGGGCAGCGGCTGCGTCAGGTCGAGGCTGGCGTTCGAGACCTGCAGGTCGAGCGGCGCGACCTTGAAGCGCGTCCCCGGCGCGATGGCACGGTCCTCGACATCCAGGGCCGCGTTCTTGACCACAACGTCTGCGATCTTGACCGTCCAGGGGGACCCGGGGGGCGAGGTCGGGGCCGCGGCAGGCGAAGGGGCGGCCGAAGGGGCCGTCTCGGTTCCGGTGGCGGCCGTCGGCGAGAACAGCGCCTGCAGGTTGACCGAGCGGTCCTCGTTCAGCCAGACCTGGGCCTGCGCGTCGCCGACCGCCACCCGGTCCACCGTGATCGCGCGCGCCGGCAGGGCGAGCTTCGTGCCCGACACGACCACCGAAGGAATGGTGATCCACGGCGCGTCGACGCCGCGCGCGGCCAGGGCCAGGTCGCGCAGGTCGGCGGTGGGCAGGCTGAGCTCGAGTTCGACCTGCTCGGCCAGGGCCACCCGGTATGAGCCGGCGAGGTTCAAGGTGCCGGTCTTCGCGCTGAAGGGCAGGACATCGCCGAGCAGCTCGGCGAGCGCCGGAACGCGCAGCGTGCTCAGCTTGAAGTCGCCCCGGGACGAGATCACCGGCGCCAGCGCGAAGTGGCCCTTCCATTCGAGACTCGCGCCGTCCGCACTGCGCGCGCTGAAGTTGAAGTCGCCGCCTTCCGGCGTGGTGCGGAAGTCCGCCAGCTCGAAACCCACGTCGCGGAGCTGCCCCTCGGCGGACTGGCGACGCGTCCGGTCGATGAAGGTGATCAGGCCCTGGCCGACCCCGAGCTTGTGGATCCAGATGCTGGGCAGCGGCTCGCCCGGCGACGCCGGGGCCTCCGGCTTCGGCGGGCCGGCCAGGTCGGCCAGGTTCACCCGGCCGTCGGGGCGGATTACGGCGCGTACCTTGGGCGCCTCGAGCGAGACCTCTTCGAAGGTGAAGGCGCGGTTCCACAGCGAGGACAGCTGCAGGTCCACGAAGAGGCGCGCGAAGCCGAGCATCGGCTGGCCATCGGCGTCGGGCAGGGCGAGGTCTCGGATGTCGACCTGCAGCTTGAACGGATGGATGCGGATCTCGCCGACGGTGAGTTCGCGGCCGTACTTCTCGCGCACGACCTTCTGCGCCTGCTCGCGCACCATGTCCGGGGCGAACTGGAAGCCGATCAGCGCATAGAGGCCGACCACCACGGCGACGAGGGCGATCGCCAGGGCCAGCCTGGACTTCAGCATTGCGGTCATGGACCGAGAGACTAGCCGAGGTTCAGGCGGTCCACCGGCGTTCAGTCCCGCGGTGCGGCCTACGCCCTGCAGCCCCGCGGCCTGGGGCGACCCGTTGGCGAGCGCGCGCCGGTCACCCGCCTTGCGGACCGCGCAGCAGGCGCCCCGGCAAGGCCCCTGTCGGCTCGCCGTTCTCCATGATGGCCTGCCCCGCCACGAAGGTCGCCAGGTAGCCCACCGAGGCCTGCGTCAGCCGGCGTCCGCCAGCGGGCAGGTCGAAGGCCACCGTGGGCGGCAAGAGGCGCAGCTGGTCCAGGTCGATCAGGTTGAGGTCGGCCTTCAGGCCCGGCGCGATGCGGCCGCGGTCGTTCAGCCCGTACACGCCGGCGGTGTCGGCCGTCTGTCGCCGCACCGCCATCTCCAGCGGGATCGTCGGGCCGCGCGTGCGGCCGCGCACCCAGTGCGTCAGCATGAAGGTGGGCATGCTGGCGTCGCAGATGTAGCCGCAGTGCGCGCCACCGTCGGCCAGGCTCATCATGGTGCGCGGGTGCTGGAACTGCGCGTGCAGCTGGCTCAGGTCGCCGTAGGCGTAGTTGAAGCTTGGGAAGTAGACGATGGCCTCGCCGTCGTGCTGCATCAGCAGCTCGTACACCACCTCCAGCGGCGTGCGGCCTTCGCGTTTCGCGATGGCGGCCACGCTGCGCTCGGGCGGCGGTTCGTAGTCGGGCTCGGCGCCCTCGGTCGCCACCAGCGCGAACATCTTGTGCCAGCTCTGCGTGAGGTAGGCCATGCGCGAATCGTGCGTGGCCGCCGCGTTCATCGCCTCGGGCGCCAGCAGCTGCGCGCGCACTGCGGGGTCGCGCAGCTTCGCCAGGCGCTGCTCCCAGGGCAGGGCCGCCAGCGAGGGCCACAGCGGGTGCGCGATGAAGGGGTGCACCGAGCCCTTCCAGGTCATCAGGATGCTGGCCGGCCGGCCGCTCACGGCGCCGTAGAGCGGGATGCCCTGGCGGTGCGTCTCGTCCAGCGCGGCGAGCAGCCGCTTCCAGGTGTCGGGCGTGGCGTCGGTCTGCACCAGGGCGAAGGCCACCGGCAGGCGGTTGCGGCGTGCCACCTCGGTCATCCAGGGCAGCTCGGTCTCCATCTGGTAGTGGTTGGACGTCATCTGGAACACGCCGTGGCCCACCTCGCCCAGCGCCGCGGCGATGCCCAGGATCTCGTCGGGCGAGGCGAAGGTGCCCGGCGGGTACTTGCGGCCCTGGTACTTGTGGATCAGCGTGCGGCTGGTGGAAAAACCCATCGCGCCGGCCTTCAGGCCTTCGCGCACCAGCGCCACCATGGCCATGATGTCGGCCGGCGTGGCTTCGTCATGGGTCAGGCCGCGTTCGCCCATCACGTAGGTGCGCAGGGCCGAGTGCGGGATCTGCGCGCCCACGTCCACCGCGTGCGGCCGGCGTTCCAGCGCGTCGAGGTATTCGGGGAAGCTTTCCCACTCCCACTGGATGCCTTCGGACAGCACCGTGCCGGGAATGTCCTCCACGCCTTCCATCACGCTGATGAGCCAGTCGCGCCGGTCGGGCTTGACGGGCGCGAAGCCCACGCCGCAGTTGCCCATCACGGCGGTGGTCACGCCGTGGTTGGACGAGGGGCTGAGATAGGGGTCCCAGGTGGCCTGGCCGTCGTAGTGCGTGTGCACGTCGACCCAGCCCGGCGTGAGCAGGGCGCCGCCGGCGTCGATGTGGCGGTGTGCCGCGCCGAGGCTGGCGGTGCCGTTGCCGCCCACGGCGGCGATGCGGCCGTCCTTCACCGCCACGTCGCCGTGGAAGGCGGGTGCGCCGGTGCCGTCGACGATGCGGGCGTTCTTGATCAGCAGGTCGTGCATGAGGGCTTCTTCGGAGTGCGGTTCAGTCGAGCTTGATCTTCGCGGCGCGGATGACTTCGCCCCAGCGGTCGTGGTCGCTCTTCACGATGGCGGCGAACTCGGCGCCGCTGATGCCCGAGGGCTGCGCACCCTGCTGTTCGACGAACTTCACGAAGTCGGGGGCGGTGACCACCTGGCGCAAGGCGCCGGCCACGCGCGCGGCCAGTTCGGGCGCCATGTTGCCGGGGCCGAACAAGGCCTGCCAGCCGACGATGTCCAGGCCGGGCACGCCCTGCTCGGCGATGGTCGGCACCTCGGGCAGCACCGGCACCCGCGTGGGCGTGGCGGCTCCCAGCGCCTTGACCTTGCCGGCCTTCATCTGCGCGATGGCGGTGGTGGTGCCGTCGAAGTACAGCTGCACGTCGCCCGCCAGCAGCGCGCGCGTGGCGTCGGGCGTGCCCTTGTAGGGCACGTGCACGATGTCGATGCCGGTGCGCATCTTCAGCAGCTCGCCGTTGAGGTGCGAGGTGGAGCCGGCCGAGAACGACGCGTAGTTCAGCTTGCCCGGGTTCGCTTTCGCATAGGCCACCAGTTCGGCGATGTTGTTGTAGGGCGCCGAGGCCTGCGTCACCAGCACCGTGGCCGACTTCATCACCTGCGTCAGCGGGGTGAAGTCCTTCATCGCGTCGTAGGGCAGCTTGGCGTAGAGATGCGGGTTCTGCGTGTGCGTGATGACGATGGTGTAGAGCAGCGTGTGACCGTCGGGTGTGGCGCGCGCCACGTCCTGCGCCCCGATGAAGGTGCCGGCGCCGGGCTTGTTGTCGACGATCACCGGGTGGCCGCCGAGCTGGTCCTGCAGCAGCCGGGCGATGTTGCGCACGTTGCCGTCGGTGCCCGAGCCGGCGGGGAAGGGCAGCACGATGCGGATGGGCTTGCCCGGCGTCGGCCAGACGACCGCCTGCGCCCAGGCCGTGCCGGCGGTGCCCAGCGCGGCCGCGGCCAGCAGGGTGGTGGTGGCCAGGCGGCGCAGGGCGATGCGGCGAAGGGGCAGGGTGCGGTTCATGGCGTCTCCTGGGGCGTTCTGTTCGTATGGATGAAGGGGCAGGTGCAGCCTGCCTTCATTCGGGCTTGATGCCGGCTTCGCGCAGCAGGCGCGCGTTGCGCTCGAACTCGGCGTTGACGAAGGCGCCGAAGGTGGCCGCGTCCTGGTACATCACCGGCGTGTTGAGGTTTTCCAGCTGCTTGCGGAATGCCTCGGCCGCGGTGCCGCTGCGGCAGGCCGATTCCAGCGCGGCCAGGACGGCCGGCGGTGTGCCCTTGGGTGTCACCAGGCCACCCCAGACCTCGAAGTGCTGCGGCGGCACGCCCTGTTCACCGACGGTGGGCAGCTCGGGATACTCCTTCAGCCGCTGCGGCGCCAGCACGGCGATGCCGCGCATGGTCTGCGAATGCACCGACAGCAGCGTCGGGTGACCCAGGAACATCGTCACGCTGCCGCTGAGCAGGCCCTGCAGCATGTCGGCCTCTCCCTTGTACGGCACGTGCACCACGTCCATGCCGGCAGCGGTGCTCAGCGAAGCCAGGGCCAGGTGCGGCACCGATCCGGTGCCGGTGGACGCGTAGTTCAGCTTGCCCGGATTGCGCTTGGCATCGGCCACCACGTCGGCCAGCGTCTTGTGCGGGCCGTCCCGGCGCACCAGCAGCACCTGCGGGTTGGAATAGACGCGGCACACCATGTCGAACGAGGCCGGCGTGTAGCTCAGCTTGCGCAGCGCGGGCTGGGTCGTCAGCGGGCCTACCGGCATCATCGCGAGCATGTGGCCGTCGGGCCGGGCGTTGGCCACTTCGGCCGCGCCGATGGCGCCGCCGGCGCCGGCCTTGTTCAGCACCACCACCTGCTGGCCCAGCGTCTTGGCCATCTCCTGCGCCAGCGCACGGGCGATGAGGTCGGTGCTGCCGCCGGGGCCGAAGGGCACCAGCAGGCTCACGGTGCGGTCGGGGAAGGCCGCCGCGGGCCCGTGAAGTGCGGCGGCGGCCAGCAGGCTGGCGATGATCAGGCTGTGACGTCGGTTCATGGTCTTGTCTCCTCGGGGTGGCGGGTGGGGCGGGTGGCGACGGTCGGGATCAATGGGCGGCGGCCGGCGTTGCTTCGAGCTGGCTCCACAGCCCGCGCACGGCCTGCATGAGCTGCTGCGACTCCAGCCAGCGGTCCGACAGCTCGTAGCCGTCGGCACCGGTGATGGCGTATTCGGGCGGCCCCAGCTCGCACAGGAAAGTCAGGGCCGCGTCGGGGCCGGACCGGCCGCGCCACTGCTCGAAGCCGTAGCGCCACCAGCCCATGAACAGGTCCAGCCAGTGCCGCAGGTGCACGAAGGAGATCGGCACCTGGATCTGCTCGCGGCTGGCCACGCGGCCGTGGTAGGCCTCGCAGCGGTCCATCACGCGCTGCATCAGGGCGTGGTTCTCCTCGCTCACCGGCATGGCGAATTCCCGTCCCACCAGGTAGTGCGACAGGTCTCCGGTCAGACGCAGGTCCGGGCAACGGTCGAGCAGTTGCAGCGTGAAGAACAGGTCGGTGGTCATGCGGTCGCGGTGGGTCTCGACGAACAGGCGCACGCCGGCCTGCCGGGCCAGCGCCAGCCAGCCTTCGATCAAGGGCAGGCACTCGTCCACCGTGTGCGGCCGCACGTCGGGCTGCAGGTTGAGGTGGTCGCAGCCGAACTCGGCCACCAGGTCCAGCACCGGCCGCAGGTCGTCCACCGTGCGCGGATAACACTGGGCCTGCCAGGTCAGGCCCTCGTCGCGCAGCCGGCCGGTGATCTCGGCCACGTAGGCGCGGTCGGCGAAACGCAGGCCGACGCCGTCGAAGCCTGCGCCGACGATCATGTCCAGCTTCTGCTGCATCGACCATTCGGCACCGTCGGGCCGGCGCCGCTCCATCGCCCACATCGACTGGTACACCCGCAGCTGCTGCATGCCGTGCTGCCTGCCTCAGACGCCCTGGCGTGCGCCGTGGCCGATGCGGTAGTCGTTGCCCGCGCGGTCCTGCCCGCGCACCAGCCACAACGGGCGGTGGATGTAGTTCATGTGCGCCGAGGCCAGCTGGTTGGCCGGAAACTCGGGGTCGCGCACGTAGCGCACGCTGGCCGGCATGTAGCGGATGGCGTAGTCGCTGCGGCGCTTCGTGCTGCGGTTCTCGGCCGAGCCGTGCAGCAGGTAGACATCGTGGATCGAGATCATGCCGGCGTACAGCACGTCGTCGCGCGCAGTCGACTCGTCGATGTCGGGGATCTGCTGCTTCAGTGCCATGTTGCTGGCGGTGGTGATCTCGTGGTGTTCGAGCTGGCGCGACTTGTGCGAACCGGGGATGTAGCGCATGCAGCCGTTCTCGGGCGTGGAGTCCTCGAAGGCGATGCGCACCGTCACCGTGGCCAGCGGGTCCAGCGGCCAGTACTGGCCGTCCTGGTGCCAGGGCACGGCCAGCCCGGTGCCGGCCGGCTTGCAGAACATCTGGCTGCCCCACAGCACGATGTCGGGGCCGATGAGCTGCTCCACCATGTCCAGGATCTCGGGGTGGCGGCACAGGTCGAGGAAGGCCTGGCTGCCGATCAGCTGGGCCGACTGGCCCCAGGGGTTGTGCGCGCCCGACAGCGCTTCGGGCCGCACGTCGGGGTTGCGCGCGATCAGCGAGTCGACCTCGGCCTGCATGCGCGCCAGCACGTCGGCTGGCAGGCGGTAGTCGGGAATCACCAGGCCGTCTTCGTGGAAGCGTGCCACTTCGGCGTCGCTCAGCCGGGTCTTGCGGGGGGCGTTCATCTTGGATGTCTCCGTTGAGAGGGTCAGGCCATGCCCTGGCCGCCGTTGAGGTCCAGCGTGACGCCGGTGACGAAGCTGGCGTCGTCGCTGGCGAAGAAGGCCACGGCAGCGGCCACGTCTTCGACCTCGGCGTGGCGCCGCAGCGGGATCTCCTGCAGCACGCGGGCGCGCTCTTCGGCGCTGCGGCGCTGCTCCCACAGGCCGCGCGTGCGGTCGGTCATCACCACGCCGGGGCAGATGCAGTTGACGGTGACGCCCTGGGGGCCGAACTCCTGCGCCATCTGCCGCGTCAGCGCGGCGATCGCGCCCTTGGCCGCAGCGTAGTTGGGGCCGGCGATCAGGCTGCCGAAGCGGCCGGCCTTGGAGCCGAAGTTCACCACCCGCCCGAAGCCACGCGCGGCCATGCCGGGCAGCACGGCGCGGCTGGCCCACACGGCGCCCATCAGGTTGAGGTCCATCACGCGCTGCCAGTGCCCGTCGTCCTCGTCCATGAAGCGGTAGGGCGTGTGCAGCGAGCCGCCGGCGTTGTTGACGAGGATGTCGATGCGGCCGGCCTCGGCCGCGATGTCGGCCACGACGGCGGCCACGTCGGCGGCGTTCGACGAGTCCATCGTGCGGGTGTGGATCGTGTGGCCCGCGCGGCCGGCGGCCTGCGCCGCCTGGTCGATCGCCGCGCCGTCGCGATCGGTGATCCATACCTGGGCGCCTTCGGCGGCCAGGCGCACGGCCGAGGCGAAGCCGATGCCGCGGGCGGCGGCGGTCAGCAGGGCGACGCGGCCGCGCAGGCGGCTGCAGCCGCGTGCGGGGTCGGACTCGCGCACCTGGGGCGGTGGCGCGTTGGCGTGCAGGGAGTCGGTGTCGTGGGCCATGTTCGGGCTGGGGTGGGGGTCAGGACATCCAGGTGCCGCCGTTGACGTCCAGGGCATGGCCCGTGATGTAGCGCGCGTGGTCGGAGCAGAGGAAGGCCACGGCATCGGCCACTTCGTCGGGCGTGCCCAGGCGGTTCATGGGAATGCGCGCGGCCAGTTCGGGCCAGCGGTGGCGCGGGATCATGGCGCCTTCGATGGAACCGGGCACCACCGAGTTGACGCGCACGCCGTCGGGCGCCAGTTCGATGGCCAAGGACTTCACCAGCGACAGCAGGGCGGCCTTCGAGGCCGCGTAATGCGCCTTGGTGCCGCTGGCTGAAGGCGTGAGCGCCGCGTAGCCGGTGCGCCCGGCGCGCGACGAGATGAAGACGGCGCTGCCGCGCGCGCGCCGCAACGCCGGGATGGCGGCCTGCGCCGTCAGGAAGGCGCCGGTGAGGTTGACCTCGATGAGGCGACGCCACAGTGCGGGGTCGGTGCTTGCGATGGGTTCGGCCGGCGCGGTGATGGCGGCCGAGTGCACCAGCACCGCCAGGCCCTCGTCACCGCCGGCGTCTTGCACGGCGGCGCGGCAGGCGGCGGCGTCGGTGATGTCGCAGGCCACGAACCGCACGCCGGGCGGCAGCGCCTCGACGGGGGGCTTCAGATCGGCAATCACCACGCGGTGCGTGGGCGCCAGGCGCTGCACGCAGGCCCAGCCGATGTTGCTGGAGCCGCCGGTCACGAGCGCGGTGGCTGTCATCCGGTGCTCCTTCAGTAGTCCGACGCCGGCACGTGGCTGGCCGCCGGGTCCACCGCCACGTCGATGACGGTCGTGCGACCCTGGCGCGCGGCCTCGCGGCCGGCGGCGATGGCGTCGCCCAGGGCCTCGGCGCGGTCGACGCGGATGCCGTCGCAGCCCATGCCGCGCCCGATGGCGGCGAAGTCCAGCGCCGTGAAGTCGACCGCGATGCGGCGGCCCTTCATGTTGTCGCGCACCATGCCCAGGCCCTGGTTGTTGGCCACGATGACGGTGATGGGCAACTGCTCCTGCACGCAGGTGGCCAGCGTCGCCAGCGTCATGGCGATGCCGCCGTCGCCGATCAGGCAGATCGCATTGCGCTCGGGGTGCACCAGCTTCGTGGCGGCGGCTGCCGGCAGGCCCCAGCCCATGCCGCCGATGCCGCCCGGCACCACCAGCTGCCCCGGCGTGCGCAGCCGCAGCATGCTCGTGACCCAGATGCGGTTGTTGCCGGCGTCCAGCACCAGCATGTCGTTCGCGGTGAGCGTGCGGTCGAGCACGCGCACGATGTCGGCGTAGTGCAGCGTGCCGTCGACGGCCACCGTCGGCGGCAGCACGCCGAAGGCGTGTTGCTCGTTGTTGGCGGCGATGGCGGCCAGCCGCGCGGTCTGCTGCGCCTGGCCCAGCGGCAGGCCGCGCAGCATCTGCAGCACGTCGGCGGCGTCGCCGGTGACGGCCAGGTCCACCGGGTAGACCCAGCCGGCGTGGCGCGCGTCGACGTCCACCTGGGCGATGGTCTGACGCGCCGGGTCGATCAGGCCTTCGTCGCGGAAGCGCAGGTAGTCGGGGCCCAGGCTGGCGCCCAGCGCCACCACGAGGTCGGCGCGGCCGAGCATGCGGTTGGCGCTCTTGCTGCCCCAGGTGCCCAGCATGCCCACGGCCACCGGCAGCGTCTCGTCGATCACGCCCTTGCCGTTGTAGCTGGTGGCCACGGCGATGCCGGCAGCCCCCGCCACCTCGGCCAGCAGCGCGCGGGCGTGTTCGTTCTGCACGCCCTGGCCGGCGATGAAGACCGGGTGCTTCGCCTTCGCGATGAGCGCCGCCAGCTGCGCCACGGCGTCGGCGTCGGGCCGCGCCGGGTGGTGCTGCAGGTAGCCGGCCGAGGGGTAGAGCTTCACGCGCGAAGCCGGTGTCTGCTCGGGCATCTCGCGGCGGATGATGGGCGTCTTCATCACCACCGCGGCCGGCCCCATGCGGGGCAGCTGCGCGTGCTTGAAGGCCAGTTGCAGGCCGTAGACGGCCTCGTGCGGCTCGGTGGCGTAGGCGCAGTACTTGGTCATGGTGCCCAGTACCGTGCGCACGTCGGCGGCGCCGTAGTCGCCGGTCATGGTCTGGTAGACGCCGTACATGCCGAAGCCGTCGTAGCACGAGGTGTCGGTCAGCACCACCATGGGCGAGCCGGCGAAACGCGCTTCCAGGATGCCGAAGGCGCCCGTCGTGCTCGCGAAGGGCCCCTGGCCCATGAAGACGCCGGGCCGGCCGGTGAGCTTGCCCACCACCTGGGCCATCACCGAGGCCGCCTGCTCGCTGCGCGTGAGCACCACGCGCAGGCGGTCTCGCGCCTCGTGGAATTCGTCGAGCATCCAGGTGATGCCCAGGCCCGGCAGTGTGAAGGCGTGGGTCGCGCCACACTCGATGAGGGTGCGTACGACGGCGTTCTTGGTCGTGGTCAAGATGGATGACTTTCCCGGCAGTGCAAGCGCTTGCACGATGGGATCAAGAGTAGAACCGGCCGCGTTGCCTCGCAAGACCGGGTTTACGCTAAGGGCAACGCGACACGGCGCCGCCGAGGCCGTGGCCATGCTTCGTGTGCGATCATGCAGGCTGGTGCAAGCGCATGCAGCTGCGTTCATCGTCTGCCTGCCGACGGCTACTGCCTCACAGATGACCCGCCCCGACAGCCCGCCTGATTCGCCCACAGCCCGTCCCGACCCGCAGCGCACCGTGTCGCTGGCCGACGTGGCGCAGCTGGCCGGCGTGTCGCCGGGCACGGTGTCGCGCGCGCTCAGCAAGCCGGAGATGATCAGCGCGGCCACGCGCCAGCGCGTGCTGGTCGCCGCCGAGCGGCTGGGCTACGTGGCCAACGGTGCGGCGCGCGCGCTGGCCATGCGCAAGACGAACACCGTGGGGGCGCTGGTGCCGCGCTTCGGCGGATCGTCCTTTCCCACGCTGGTGCAGGCGCTGGAGACCACCCTGGCGCTGCGCGGCTACACGCTGCTGCTGTCGGCGCCCGACCACGCGCGCTACCAGGCCGAGGCGCCGGCCATCCTGCGTGCGCTGCTCGAACGTGGCATCGACGCGCTGGCGTTGCTGGGCGCTGACCAGCCGCCGGCGGTGTTCAGCCTGCTGGCCGCGCACCGCCTGCCCTTCGTGCTGCTGTGGGCCGAGCAGAGCGCGCACGGCCCCTGCGTGGGCTTCGACGAGCAGGCCGCAGCGGCGCTGGTGGTCGACCACCTGGCCGACCTGGGCCACCGGCGCATCGGCTTCATCGGGGGCCGCACGGCCGACAACGACCGGGCGCGACGGCGCTTCTCTGGCCTGCTGCAGGCCGTGGCAAGGCGCGGCCTCACGCTGGTGCAGGAGGCGACGCTGGAGACCGAGTACGGCTTTCGGGAAGGCTTCGAGGCCATGCAGGCGGTCCTGTGGGCCTCGCAGGCCTTGCCGCCCACGGCCATGGTGTGCGGCAACGACTACCTGGCCGCCGGTGCGCTGTCGGCGCTCGACCAGGCGGGCGTGGCGGTGCCGGCAAGGATGTCGATCGCCAGCTTCAACGACAACGACTTCGCGGCCTTCCTGCACCCCCCGCTGACCACCGTGCGCGTGCCCATCCGCCGCATCGGTGAACTGGCCGGCCAGCACCTGCTGGCGCAGCTGCAGGGCGAGATGGCGCCGCAGCCGGAGCCCTTGCCCCTGAGGCTGGTGGTGCGGGGCAGCACGGGACCGGCGGGCGATGCGGCGACCGCCCGCGCGCGACGCGCCGGCGGCTGAGCCGGCTTCAGCCGCGGCGCAGCAGCCGAACGTGCATGGGGCGCAGGAAGTGTGCGCCGTCGGCCTTCAGGTGCGGCAGGAAGGCCTCGCGCACCCGGGCCTGCAGGGCCTCGTCGATGCGGTGGTCGGCGAAGGTGGGACGCATCAGCTTCTGGTCGAACTCCTCGAAGCTGGCGAAGCGCAGCGGCATCTGGAAGCGGCGCTCGTCGACCTGGGTCCATGGCCCGATGCGCAGAGCCTCGTCCACCGCAGACTGCGCGAAGCGGCGAACCACCTCCTCGTCGTTGAAGAGCCTGACCACCTCGTTGAAGGGGCCGGCATAGACCGGCTCCGACACGTACAGGTGCCCGCCCGGCTTCAGCACGCGTGCCACCTCGGACAAGGCCTTGGCCATCAGCGGCACCGGTACGTGGTGCAGGCTCTTGAGCATCAGCACCAGGTCGAAGCGCGCATCGGCGAACGGGATGGCCTGCGCGCCGCCCAGCGCGAAGTGCAGGCGGTCCTGCGGGGCCGACACGTTCTTGGCGTGCTGCCGCTCGTCGACCTCCAGACCGGTCAGGCGCGTGGACGGTTCGCGCTGCAGCAGCGCCCGCGCCAGCGCGGCGGCACCGCAGCCGAGTTCCAGGATGTCCAGATCGGCCAGCGGCAGCAGGCCGGCCAGCAGGTCGAGTTCGTCGAGCACGAGGTCGGGGGTGGCGGTCGTCGAGGTCATGGTGGTCAAGGCCGAGGCAGGAGGTCGGCGCGGAGGGGGGCAGGCCGCATTGTCGCCGCCGTCGTCCGGCCGCCGCAGGCCTGCGTCAGCCCGCCGTTTGCAGAGTGGCGCGGCGTGCTTGCGGGGCGGAGGAGGAGACTCCCGGGTGTATGGTTCAGACGGGCTGCGACCTTGGAGTCCGGTCCGAATCTTCCACAACAACTCGAGGAGAGAGCATGTTCACTATCCGTCACCAGCCATGGATGCAGGCCTGGCGCCGCCACGCCGCCACGCTGGCGTGCAGCGCCGCCGCCGTGATGTCGCTGGCCGCCGCCAGTCCGGCGCAGGCTGGCGAGGTCTACGCCGACGCCGTCAAGTCCAGTGTGCTCGGCATGGATCTGCGTTTCAACGTCTACGTGCCCGACGGCTACAAGGACAGCACCGGCAAGTATCCGGTGGTCTACCTGCTGCACGGCGCCAGTGGCGACCAGAACGACTGGACGCACAAGGGCAGTGCGGTCGAAACCCTGGACGGGCTGATCAGGCGCGGCCTGATGCGCCCGTCGATCGCGGTGATGCCCAGCATCGGCCCGCAGTCCTGGTTCGCCGACGGCGCGGCGCACAAGATGGAGACGGCGCTCATCACCGAACTGCTGCCCTACGTCGAGTCGCGCTACAAGGCCGGCACGGCGCGCTCCGACCGCGGCATCGCCGGCTTGTCGATGGGCGGCTACGGCGCGCTCAACCTGTCTCTGAAGCATCCGCAGCGCTTCTGTGCCGCCGGCGTCATCAGCCCGGCCATCTACGACCCGCTGCCCCCACCCACGTCGGCCGCGCGCCGGGCAGCGCAGTTCCAGCGCAACGGGCAGTTCGATCCCGAACTGTGGAAGTCGCTGAACTATCCGTCGCACCTGGAGGCCTATACCAAGCAGCCGCAGAAGGTGCCGATGTGGATCGTCACCGGCGACCACGACGTGCTGGGCATCGCCGTGATGTCGACCAACCTGTACTGGCAGATGCTGAAGATCCAGCCCAAGCTGGCCGAGCTGCGCGTGATCGACGGCGACCACGAATGGATGGTCTTCCGCGATGCCCTGCCGGACGCGCTGCAGTACGTCGACCGCATGTGCGCCAAGGGGTGATGGCCCGCGGCCGGGCGGCGCCCGGCCGTTGGCTGCCACCCCGCCGGGCAGCGCCCGGCCTGGTCATCGATCAGCCGAAGTCGCGTGCCGCCGCCAGCGCGCCCAGGCGTGCGGTGATGGCATGGAACTGCGCCACCGTCTCTTCGATGATCTGCTGCACCGGCAGCACGCCGTGCACCAGGCCTGCCGACTGCCCGGCCAGGGCCGGTGCGGCTTCCATGTCGCCGTCGAAGTAGACCTGCTGGATGCCGTTGAAGGCGTCGGGCGACATCAGACCCGACTCGTGCATCTCCCGCGTGCGCTGCGTCTTCAGCGCGCGGATGCAGGGCGTGCTCTTGCGGTTGAGCACCCAGGTGCCGGTGGCGTCGGCGTCGACGATGGCCTGCTTGTAGTGTGCGTGCACGGGGCTCTCGGCACTGCTGACGAAGCGCGTGCCCATCTGCACGGCCTCGGCGCCCAGCGCGAAGGCCGCGGCCATGCCGCGCCCGTCGACGATGCCGCCGGCGGCGATGAGCGGCACGTCCACGCGTTCACGCACGGCCTGCAGCAGCACCAGGGTGCCGACCTCCTCGGGGTTCTTGAAGCCGCCGCCCTCGGCGCCTTCGACGACCAGGCCGTCGACCCCGGCGTCCACGCACTTCAGTGCCGTCTCCAGCGTGGGCACGGCGTGGTAGACGGTGATGCCCGCGGCCTTCAGGGGCGCGATGAACTTGGCCGGACTGCCGGCCGAGGTGGTGACGAAGCGCACCCCCGATTCGCAGACGAAGCGCAGCATGGCGTCGTCCTTGAGGAAGCGGATGGGCAGGTTGACGCCGAAGGGCAGGCCGCTGGCCGCCATCTTCGTGATCTCGCGCTGGCAGTTCGCCGTCTCGCCGGAGGAGGTCTCGATGATGCCCAGACCGCCGGCGCGCGACACCGCCGAAGCGAGTTCGAAGCGCGCGATCCAGCCCATGGGGGCCTGCACGATGGGGTAGCGCGCGCCGGTGTGCGCCAGGACTCGGTTCATGGTGGAGGTCTCGCCGTTGACGGGTGCGTTGCATTATGGGCACCCGGCTTGCCCTGGATCGATGGCTTTGCCAGCGCTTCGACGACCCGTCGGGCGCCACGGCGATCGACCTTTGCCTGCTTCCGGAGACCAGCACCATGTCGCGTTCCGTCGCTCCTCTCGTCTTGATGGTTTCCCTGCTGGCGTTCGCCGGCTGCGGATCACAGCATGGGCCGCAGGGTCCCGGCCCGGGCCATGGCGCTCAGCGCGGCGGCATGGACGGCATGGGCCCCATGGAACATGGCGGGCGCGGTGGTCGGCACGGGGGCATGCAGGGCGGCATGCCCGGCAACATGCAGCAGAGGATGCAGGGGAGCATGGCCGTGGCCTCTCTCACGCCGACCCAGGGCCACGAGGTGCGCGGCCTAGTGATGTTCCACCAGATGCCGGGGCACGTCATGGTGCATGCGCGGATCACCGGCCTGAAGCCCGGTGCCGAACACGGCTTCCACGTGCACGAGACGGGCAGTTGCGCCAGCAGCGACGGCAGCAGCGCGGGCGGCCACTTCAACCCCGACGGCAAGCCTCACGGCGCGCAGGACGCTGCCCACCATGCCGGCGACATGCCGTCGCTGAAGGCCGATGCGCGCGGCGTGGCCGATCAGAAGTTCATGCTGACGGGGCCGAGCGTGCAAGCCGGTGCCGCCAGCGTCGTCGGCCGGGCGGTGATCGTGCACGCCCTGCCCGACGACTTCACCACCCAGCCCACGGGAAATTCAGGCGATCGCATCGCCTGCGGCGTCATTGCGGGGCACTGAAGACGCGACGCCGTCGAGGTGTCGACGCCCACGCCGGCGGCGCGGGCGGCTCGATCCGCTCAGGCCTTGTCGAGCAAGGCCAGCAGGGCCTTCGCTGCGGCTTCCGATGAGGCCGGGTTCTGCCCGGTGACGAGCAGGCCGTCGGTCACCACGTGGGGTTGCCAGTCGGCCGCCTTCGAATAGTGGCCGCCATGAACCACCAGCATGTCTTCCACCAGGAAGGGCACCACGTCGGTCAGTCCCGCCGCCTTTTCCTCGGTGTTCGTGAAGCCGGTGACCTTCAAGCCCTTTACCAGCGGCTGCCCCGATGAAGACTTGACATGGCGCAGCACGCCGGGTGCATGGCACACGGCCGCCACCGGCTTGCCCGACTCGATCATCGCTTCGATCAGCGAGATCGAATTGCCGTCTTCGGCCAGGTCCCACAGCGGGCCGTGGCCGCCGGGGTAGAAGAGCGCGTCGAAGTCGGAAACGCGCAGGATCTCCAGCCGGTCGGTCGATGCCAGTGCGGCCTGCGCTGCCTTGTCGGCCTTGAAGCGCCGGGTGGCTTCGGTCTGCGCCGAGGGGTCGTCGCTCTTGGGGTCCAGCGGGGGCTGGCCGCCCTGGGGCGAAGCGAGCGTGACGCTGGCACCGGCGTCCTTGAACACGTAGTACGGTGCCGCGAACTCCTCGAGCCAGAAGCCGGTCTTGTGGCCGGTGTCGCCGAGCTGGTCGTGCGACGTGAGGATCATCAGGATGTTCATGGTGTGCTTCTAGTGAGGAAAGAGTGGCCGATGCTGCGCCTTCGGCCGTGTGCCACGGCCGAGTGCCAGGAGCGGCCCTGTCGCGAAAGAGGCCTTGCCGATCGGTCGGGCGGTCAGAGGCCCAGCAACTGCATCAGCGCTGGCGTGCCCAGGCCGCCGGCATGCGAGCCCCAGGGACCGTCGGCACCGGCGCGCCAGACCATGTGCGGCACGCTGCCCGAGCCCACGTCCTGCCACAGTGCCGTGTTGGCCTGGATCCTGGCCAGCAGCTCCGGCGCCACGCTGCCGTCGACGGGCAGGCCGCCCTTGCCCTCGGCCAGGGCCGCCTCGTGGCGGTCCATGGTCGCCATCGGGTCCGCGGCGGCCAGCAGCAGCGCGCCCTGCGGCGCCGACGACGGGTTGATGAAGGCCACCGGCATCCACACCATGCGCACGCGGTCGAGCAGCGGCCTGGCGGCCGTCCACAGCGCGGCGCAGTGAGGGCATTGCGGGTCGAAGAACACCAGCGCGCTGCGCGCCGCCATGGCCTGGCCGACGGCGAAGCCGCTGCCTGTGGCGGCCTTGTCGTAGGCTGCGCGTGCATCGGCCTGGGCCGGCTTGCCCGAGGTGGCAGTTGGCGCGCCGGCCTCCTTCTTCGAGCAGGCGGCGAGCAGGGCGGCTGCCGTGGCCGACAACATGATGCGGCGGTTCATGCCGCGCTCCCGGCTGCGGCGCGGCAGGGCCGTCCTCGTGCAGGTGTGGCGGGATTCAGGATCATGGCTTCCTCGTCGGGGCGACATCGTTCTGCCCATTGTTGCCGCTCTGTCATCATCGTGCTTCTGCGCTCCTCCACCCTGTCGACCCGCGCGATGCAGGCCGTGCGCGGAGGGGCCGGCGCAACGTGCGGGAAGGCATGGCGCCATGCGCGTCCAGGACGAACCTGCACTCGATCACCGACGACGTCCATCGGGGCGGGAAGAGAGGCTGGCATGACCGCACTGGCACGACAGGGCACACCCTGGGCCGAACTCGAGGCGCAAATGATCGAAGCTGCCCAGGACGACGTCGACTGGCGCCACGGCCGCGTGCCGATGTTCATCCACTTCGCCGGCGACGACGTGCTCGAGGTGGCCAAGAAGGCCTACCAGATGTACTTCAGCGAGAACGGCCTCGGCCTGCGCGCCTTCCGCAGCCTGGCGCGCTTCGAGAGCGAGGTGGTGCAGATGGGCCTGGGCCTGCTGCACGGCGACAGCGGCACGCGCGGCGCCATGACCACCGGCGGCACTGAGAGCATCTTCCTGGCCGTGAAGGCGGCGCGCGACATCGCGCTGGCGCGCAAGCCGATGTCCGGCCGCCCGCAGATCGTGATGGCGCGCAGCGCCCACCCGGCTTTCGACAAGGCCGCGCACTTCATGGGCCTGGAGCCGGTGCGCACGCCGCTGCAGGCCGACTACCGGGCCGACCCGGAGGCCATCGCCGCGGCCCTCACACCGCGCACTGTATTGGTGGTGGGCTCGGTGCCGGCCTATCCGCACGGCGTCATCGACCCCATCGGCGACATCGCCGCGCTGGCGCAGTCACGCGGGGTGTGGATGCACGTCGACGCCTGCGTCGGCGGCTACATCGCGCCTTTCGCCCGGCAGCTCGGCGCCGACGTCCCCGACTGGGATTTCGCCGTGCCCGGCGTCACCTCGATCTCGGCCGACCTGCACAAGTACGGCTACTCGGCCAAGGGCTCCTCGACGCTGTTCTTCCGCGATGCCGAGTCCTTCGCCGGCATGGGATGGAGCTTCGACAACTGGCCGCGCGGCCAGTACTTCACCAACACCCTGGTCGGCACGCGCGCCGGCGGCGCCATCGCGGCGGCCTGGGCGGTGATGAAGTACCTCGGGCAGGACGGCTACGTTCGCGTCACCGAGCGCGTGCTGGCCACACGGCGGGCCTACGAAGGCGGCGCGGCCCGGCTGGGGCTCCCGACGCTGGGCAACCCCCAGCTGTCGATCCTGGCCTACGGCTGCCCCGATCGCGACCTGGCGGCGGTGACCCGCGCGATGACGGCGCGCGGCTGGGTGATGGGCAACGTGACAGAACCGCCAGGCATGCACCACATGCTCAACCTGACCCACGAGCCGGTCGCCGGGCAGTACTTCGCCGACCTCGAAGAGGCGCTGGCCGCCGCGCCGCCCGTCGGGGCCGGCAGCGCACAGAAGCTCGAGGCGCGCTACTGAATGCGTCGCTGACCCCGCTTCAGCCCGAACTGCGGAAGTACTTCGGCAGCGGTGCGCCGCAGTCGCGGCAGAACTTGGCCGAAGGCAGGTGGCCTTCGCTGAGGCAGGCCTGGCAGCTGCGCGTGGTGGGCGGCATGCCGGCGTGCATGCGCATGGCCGTGAACTCGGCGCTGACGATGCCGGTGGGCACGGCCAGCGTGCCCCAGCCGATGAGCATCATCAGCGACGAGATGAAGCGCCCCAGGCCGGTCTTGGGGGCCAGGTCGCCGTAGCCCACCGTGGTCATGGTCGAGACGGCCCAGTAGATCGACACGGGGATGTTGGTGAAGCCGTTCTGCGGCCCTTCCACCACGTACATCAGCGAGCCCATCACCACCACCACCAGCAGCACGAAACTCAGGAAGACCAGGATCTTGCGGCGGCTGGCCGCCAGGGCGCGGCCCAGCGCCGCGTACTCGTCGACGTAGGCGGCCAGCCTGAGCAGGCGGAAGATGCGCAGCAGCCGCAGCAGGCGCACCGACAGCAGCGCTTCCAGACCGGGAAAGAACAGCGCGGCCCAGCTCGGCAGGATGGCCAGCAGGTCGATCACGCCGAAGGCGCTGGTCGCATAGCGCGAGGGCCTTCGCACGCAGATCAGCCGGGCGATGTATTCGACCGTGAAGGCCACGGTGAAGATCCATTCCAGCACGCCCAGCACCGTGCCCCAGCGCGCGTTGATCTGCTCGAAGCTGTCGAGCATGACGACGGCGGCGCTGCCCAGGATCATCCACACCAGGGCCAGGTCGAAGCTGCGGCCGGCGCGCGTGTCGGCCTCGAAGATGACGGTGTACAGCCGCAGTCGCCAGCCGCCGAGCGGGCGGCCGAATCGCTCGGCAGCGTCGGTGGGCAAGGGACTCACGGGCAGGTCGGGGCGGTGTGGCCCCGAAGTCTAAGCGGCCGCGCTGCGGCCAACGGCCGTCGAGGCACTTCAGAATGCCGGACCGGCGCCGTCTCGGGACCGGCTCCGACCCGCAACCCCTGGAGGGCTTCATGCCATCGACCATCCCTTCGACTGCGTTCAGGACGATCCCCCTGGCGGCCCTGCTGCTGGCCGCCGGCTGCACCGCGCCGCCGGCGGCCGCACCGAGCCCGACCGTGCCGACCGTGCCGACCGTGCCGACCGTGCCGACCTTGCGCCTGGGCACCGAGGCAGAACTCGCACGTGCCGCGGGCGTCGAGCGTCTGGAGGCCTTCTGGACGGCGCGCGGACGCGCCGGCAGCTTCCAGGGCGCCGGAGGCCTGACGCTGCGCACCATGACCTTCCTGCAGGCCGACCGGGCCGCCGAGAAGGGTGCCATCGTCATCTCGTCGGGCCGCACCGAGAGCATGATCAAGTACAAGGAACTGGTTCACGACCTGTGGCTCAACGGCTGGTCGGTCTACATCCACGACCACCGCGGCCAGGGCCTGTCGGCGCGCGAGCCCGCGGTGGCCGACGCCCCGATGAAGGGCCACGTCGAACGTTTCGGCGACTATGTCGACGACCTGCGCAGCTTCGTGCGGGGCCCGGTCGCGTCCGGCGGGCACCGCAACGTCTTCCTGCTGGCGCACTCGATGGGCGGGGCCATCTCGGCGCTGCTGCTGCAGGCCGAAGGCCCGCCGCTGTTCCGCGCTGCGGCCATGAGTTCGCCCATGCTGCGCATCAAGGGCCTGGCCGGGCTGCCGGCCGACCTGCTGAGCTGCCGCATCGGCGCTGGCGAGACCAGGATCGGTCATGCCACCGACTACGTCATCGGCGGCAAGGGCTACGTGGCGCCACCCTTCGAAGGCAACAACCTCACCGGCAGCCGCGTGCGCTACGACTGGGTGCTGGCGCAGGACGCGGCCCACCCGCAGACGCGGCTGGGCAGCCCCACCTACGGCTGGCTGGCGCAGTCCTGCGAGGCGGCCCTGCAGGCGCGCTCACGGGGTGAACGCGTCAGGACGCCGGTGCTGGTGATGCAGGCCGGCAGCGACGGCATCGTGCACAACAGCGGCGGCGAGGAATTCTGCGACGGTGTGCGCAAGACCCAGCCGGCTCGGGGCTGCGACGGACGCGGCGGCGGGCCGGTGGTCGTGCCGGGCGCGCAGCACGAGCTTTTCATCGAGACCGACGACAAGCGCGACGAGGTGCTGCGTCGCACCCTGGCCTTCTTCGAGGCGCACCGGCTGCCTTGAGCGACGACTGCCGCGTAGGGCGCCGGTTTGGTTGCTCTGGCGCGCAAGGGCCGACAAGCACTTGGCGAGGGCGGCGCCACGGGGTCGGTCGAAGGTGCACCATGCACCACGGAGCTGCTGCTGGACATGGGTTGCCTTACGCGCCCGCTGCTCGACGGCACCCAGCCCTTCGACGCCGAATGCGAAGCCGCCGCCCGCGTGCAGCGCCGGTTGCTGGACACCGGCGGACTGCTGACGCCCGACGCGCGGCTGATGGTGCTGAAGCTGCTGTTGGGCTACCGCGGACAGCAACTGGCTCCCGGGCCGATCGAGCAGTTGATCGCCATCGGCCATGAGCTGGCGGCAGCACCGAAGACCTGGCGCCCGGTTCGGCGGCCGATGCGCTTTGCCGCCATGCGCTGCAGGCCTGCGCCGCGCTGCGTTACTCGCGCTTCCTGCGACCCTTGCCGACGCTGGCGGCGCGGCTGGTGGAACGGGGCCTCGCCCTGGGCGTGGAAGTGGACTTCCTGCGCGCCGTGGTGCACGAACGCCGGCTGCAACCCGTCGCCCGCCGCCGCGGCGGCCCTGGCGCTGTACCGCGCGCCACTTCTGGGCGCGGAGCCGCTGCGCGGCCTGCTGCACACGGCGAGAGGCCGGCTGGCGATGGTGCACGAAGCCCTGGTCCTGGCGCAGGCCCAGCGATTCCTGGCCACGGCCGCGGTCGAGCAGGCGCTGGTCACCCTTCAGCAGGCCCTGCTGCAGGACCCTCTGCAGGAACCGCTGCACCGGCTGCTGATGCAGGCGCACCTGCAGCGGGGCGAACGCGCCGAGGCGCTGTGCGCCTACCGTCGTCTGCAGGGCCTGCTGGCGGCACATGCCGGCCCGCAGCCGGCCGAGTCAACCCAGGCGCTGGCCCGTGCCTCCGGGTTGCTGGCGTAGTCCCCGGCCGCCCTCAAGCCAGGCGCTGCGCGGGTTCAGCGGCAGCGGGTTGCAGCCCCCTCCCTGGCCCCGAACGACGGGCACCCATCCCAAGGCGCCTGCGGACCTGCGGGGTCAGCCCTGCCAGCAACACCAACCCGCACAAGGCCAGGGTCGACGGCTCGGGCACGGTGGCTGTGCGCGACACCTGGACATCCAGCCTGAACCAGGACTGCCCCGCCGAGATCGGAGTGGCGAACTTCGGAGTCACCAGCGTGATGGCGTTGTTGATGAAACTCATGGTGTAGTCCGACGCTGCGGGGCCCGTGAAGACGGTGATGGTCACATCGGTGACGCTCCCCGGCGGATCGATCCAGTCGAGGTCGGTCAAGTCCATCTCGAAGCTGTGCATCCCCTGCCAATTGCTTCGGCTGCTGAACAGGACAGAGAAGGCACCGAAGTCCACATCGAGGACGTTGCCGACCTGGAACTCGACGCCCGAGCCAACAACGGCATTCTGTGGGCCGAAGGATCCCCCAGTTTCGGGAGCCGTCATCCCGAACGTCACCCCGTCGCCAACGAGGCTTGCGCTAGCGCGAGGAACCAGCGAGGCGGACAGGACAGCGGACAGAAGCAGGACGTACCAACGCATGGGAACCCTCCAGTTCAGTGGGCGCTCGACAACTCACAAGGCCCCATCAGCGGCCGAGCGCGCTGTGGGCCGGGAAACCGCCGGCACGGCGAAGATCGCCTTGGGTCGTCCGTGCCTGCAGGCGGCAGGCTGCTGGCGCGGCCGACTCGCGTCCTCACCGGCGAAACCGGACGAGGCCCGGTCCGCACACCGCAGCCCACGGCCCCCTGCGCCTGCGCTCCGGGCCCGCCACACGGCCCCGGGGTGACAGAGGCACCACTCGCGCGGCACAGCGGGGTTCGCTTCCGAGCCATGGATCTACGCGTCGATGCGGTTGAACATGCGGACGATGTTGCAGCAGGCCGCCCGCCCCTGCGCCAACGGATCGCCAACCGGAGCCGGATCGGCCCACCCTCAAACCGGGGGGGGAGGGGGGGCGGGTCGGCAGCACGGTCGAGCATGCCGCCATGGCCGGCAGACTCGCGATGGCCGTTCACCCGCGGCGCCGGGTCGGTCTAACCATGGGACGCGATGCAGAGGGATCTTCGGTACTGACCGTCCGGCGAGGCGCGCTGGCGCGGCAGCGATCGTTGTCATCCGGCGTGGGCTGCACCTGCGGGGGCCGGCCCGCGCACGTCAATGCGGCCAGAGCGAACCGGCGATCAGCGGTCGGTACTGCGGCAGGCCTCTCGCCCGCCGGTCGCCAGGTCGCTGTCCAGCGCCTCGTCCAGCAGGCTCTTCTGTTCGGCGTCGTCGACGTCGCTCTTTGCCGTGAACTGAAGTCGCCACAGGACCGCGTTCTCGTGCGGGCGCCTGTCGATGACCGCCTGCTTGAACGCAAGCTCGGCGCGCGAGGCCCGCAGTGCTTGGCGCAGTGGCTCCGGATCCAGCGTGTCGAGGTCTTCGGCGATCACGCTCTGACGTCGTGCTCAGCCTCTCGCATGGAGGCCATCGGCACAGGCCGCAACGGACGCACTACAGCACCTTGATCACGCCAGCCTCGCCGATCCGCTGCCAGGGCAGGCCCAGCACCAGGGCGTCGAACTGAGCCTGGCTCAGTGTGAGCGTCTCGCCTGCGCCTCGGCGCCAGACGGACTTGCCGCTGCTCGATCAACGTGCTGCCAGCCACGGCCGATGCCTGCGTGAACGAGCACCTTCATGCGATTGGCACGCCGATTGGAGAAGAGGTAGGCATGGTGTGGGCGTGCTGCGCCGAACACGGTGACCACTCGAGCCAGTGCCGCTTCGGTGCCGGCGCGCATTTCCAGGGGCTCCACCGCCATGCACACCGCTTCAACGTTGATCATGAGCGCCGATCACAGAAGCAGTTCACGCCTCCAGGCGGCGAATCCGCTGCGGCCGACACCCGCCAGGTCACCCTCATCGTCACCGCACCACGGCGCAGCTCGACCTCGATGTCGCAGCAAGCGGGACGCTCCATCGCAGGCTGCGGCGCGATGGCGACCGCCACGAACTCGCGCGCCATTTGTCGCCAACGGTGCGCGACGTTGGCATTGAGGCCGCGCGACGTCGCCATCTGGGCCACTGACGCGCCCGGCGGGTCGCACTCCGCCCTCACCTCGGCCTTGAGCTCTTCGGTGTACCGCCGCCGCACTGCCGCCTTGTCGCTTGCCATGGTGTCCACGTAAGGGTTACGTGGACACGATCCTGGAGGGGCGACGCGTCTCATTCAAGATGGGTTTGCAGGACGCTTACCGCGCACCTGAGTTCGTGCTCGACCGGTCGACCGGCGGCTATCCGGCAACGAAGTCAGGGGCATCGAATGGCTTTGTGGGTCGGGAGCACGCCGAGGCAAACGCCGTTGGCTCGCCGAAAAGCTGTCGTCGCTCGCGCCGCAGATTCACAAGCAGGCCAGCCGAGGTGACATCGCTGGGATCACGCCCCACGTGGTTGCAGTCCCGCCCTTGGACCCCATCGGCATGCGTGGTCAGGTCAGTCGCAGGAACGAGCGCCCGCCAGTCGCCATCTTGTGGCGCGAGTCGCAACGAATTCGGCGGCCTACGTGCCGCGCGGCCGTAGCCCGCGGCGGTTTCTCGCTTTCGGATGTCCTGCATCAGAGCGGACGGGGTCTTGATTTGCCTGCGGCGTGCGCGGCAGCGTACGCTCGGGCCATGTCACCTGGAGATGCACGATGAAGATCCTCTTGCCCGTCGACGGCTCGGCCGCCTCGCTGTCGGCTGTCCAGCACGTGCTGGCCTGCGTGCGTGCAGGCCTGCAGGCGAGTTTCGTGGTGGCCAACGTGCAGGAACCGGCGTCGCTGTACGAAGTGGTCGTGGCGCACGATCCGGCCGTGCTGGACGACGTGCGCGCCGCCGCGGGCGCCGACCTGATGCGCGCTGCCGAAGCGCTGCTGGAAGCAGCGGGTCAGCAGTTCGAAAGCGAGGTCGCCAGCGGCGACCCCGGTCACGTGCTGCTGGAACTCATCGAGAGCTACGCGTGCGACGCCGTGGTGATGGGCGCGGCCGAAGACGAGATCGAAGGCCCCGTCGGCGCCGTGGCGCGTGCGCTGCTGGAACGCAGCCCGGTGCCGGTGACGCTGGTGCGGGAACCCGGCGCCGTCGAGCCCGGCGCGGTGCCTTGATCGCCTTCGAGCCCTGATGCTCAGCCCGGTTGCGGCAGCGGTGGTGTGCCGCCGCTGGGCCGCCACCAGGCGAAGGCGATCTGCACCAGCCCGGCCGACAGGCCCAGCGCGACGCCGGCCTTCCAGGCCATGTCGTAGGAGCCCGCCATGTCGAAGATGAGGCCCCCGCCCAGCGCACCGGCGAAGCTGCCGAACTGGTGGCACACGAAGGCCACCCCGCCCAGCATGGCCTGCCAGCGCAGGCCGAAGGTATCGGCGATCCAGCCGGACACCAGCGGCGCCACGCCCAGCCACAGAAAGCCCATGACGCCGGCGAAGAGCAGGGTGCTCTGCGGCGTGGGCTGCGCCATGAAGTACCAGGCCAGGGCCAGCGATCGTGACACGTAGATGCCGCCCAGCAGCACCTGCTTGTTCCAGCGCCCGCCGGCCCAGCCGAAGAACAGGCAGCCCAGCACGTTGAAGGCGCCGATCATGCCCAGCGCCTGCGCGCTGAGCATGGGGTCCATGCCGCAGAGGTCCAGGTAGGAGGGCAGGTGGGTGGTGAGGAAGACCAGCTGCATGCCGCAGACGAAATAGGCCAGCGCCATCACCACGAACAGCGGGTTGCGCATCGCCGTGCCCAGGGCCGCGCCAGCGGTGTCGCCGATGCCGGCCTTGGGCGGGATGGGCAGCTCGTCGACCTTGCCGGCCTTCCATGCCGCCGGCACCATCAGCAGGGCCAGCACGACGAAGCCCCAGACGCCGATGCGCCAGCCATGCTCCTGTGCCAGCGTCTGTCCCAGCGGGGCGGCCAGCATGGCGCCCAGCGAGCCTGCGGCCGAGACGATGCCCAGCACGGTGCTGCGCACGGCCACCGGCACCGGGCGCGAGACGGCGGCCAGTGCCAGCGCGCTGCCGTTGCAGGCCATCGCCGCGCCGATGGCCAGGCCCGCGCCCAGGATCACCGACACCAGCCCGCTGGCCGTGGCCAGCAGCACCAGGCCCAGGATGTAGAGCAGCGCGCCGCCCACCATCAGCCGGCGCATGCCCAGGCGCACGGCCCAGGCACCGGCCAGCGGCTGCAGCACGCCCCAGGTGAGGTTCTGCACGGCGATGGCCAGCGTGAAGTCGGACACCGAGATGCCGGTGTCCTTGGTCAGCGGCGGCATGAAGATGCCCAGGCTTTGCCGCAGGCCCATGGCCAGGCTGAGCATCACCGACGCACCGATCAGGATGGGCAGGCCGGGGCGCAGCGTTCTGTACAGGGACATGCAGCGACTCTATCGCCCCGGGGGGCGGTGTTTTCGCCCACTGCGTCTGCAGCCTTGCCTCGTGCTCACTGGTACTTCCGGCCGAGCGCCAGCAGTGCCGGCGTGCCGAGCGTCTTGTTGAGCCCGTCGAAGTCCAGCATGCGCTCGCGCCAGGGCACCGTGCTCTGGTGCTGGTGCAGGCTGGCGTAGTAGCCCTGCAGCGTGTGCGCCACGGCGCGCGCGGTGCCGCCGGGAAAGATGACGATGCGGAAGCCGCGCGCACCCAGTTCGGCGGCCGACTGCACCGGGGTCTTGCCGCCCTCGACCATGTTGGCCAGCAGCGGCACGCGCTGCGCGAAGCGCGTGCAGGCCGTATCCATCTGCTCGGGTGAGCGCAGGGCCTCGATGAAGAGGGCGTCGACGCCGCATTCCAGGTAGGCCTCGGCGCGCTCCAGCGCCGTGGCCAGGCCTTCCACGGCCACCGCGTCGGTGCGCGCCAGGATCAGCGTCTGTTCGCTCTGCCTTGCGTCGAGCGCGGCGCGCAGCTTGCCGCACATCTCGGCGGTGGGCACCACGCCCTTGCCGTCGAGATGGCCGCATCGCTTGGGAAAGGTCTGGTCCTCGAGCTGGATCATCGCGGCACCCGCGCGCTCGAAGCCGCGCACCGTGCGCTGCACGTTCAGCGCATTGCCGAAGCCGGTGTCGGCGTCGACGATCACCGGCACGCGCACGCGGTCGGTGATGAGCGCCAGCGTCTGCTCCACCTCGCTGAAGGTCGTCAGGCCGATGTCGCTGCGGCCCAGCCGTGTGTAGGCGATGCTGGCGCCGCTGAGGTACAGCGCCTCGAAGCCGGCCTGCTCGGCCAGCAGCGCCGACAGCGCGTCGTAGATGCCGGGGGCCAGCAGCGGGCGCGGCTCGGCCAGGCGGGTCTTGAGCGAGACGGTGGGCGTCATGTCGTGAGGCCTTCTTCCTGCAACTGTGCGGCCAGCGTGCCGGCCGCGATGGCGCCGCCGGCGATGGCGCTGAGCAGGCCGTTGCCCGACAGGTAGCCCCACACCGCGTTGCCCGACACCCCGCGTGCCGCGCCGCCGGCGGCCAGCAGGTTGGGCAGGGGGCTGCCGTCGGCGCGCCGCACGCGGCAGCCGGCATCGATGTCCAGACCACCCTGCGTGTGGAACAGCGCACCGGTGACGCGGATGGCGCAGAAGGGCGCCTGCAGCCGCGTGCCGGCCAGCGTGCGGCCGAGCGTGTCGGCGTCGCAGCCGATGACCGGGGCCAGCGCGGCCACGTCGTCGGCGTGGCGCACGGCACCGGCCGCCTCGGCGGCCACGAAGTCCGGAAAGCCGCGACCCAGCGCGAGCAGCCGTGCATCGAAGACGTTCCAGGCCGTGCCGCCGGGCTGCGCCAGCACCTGCACCGAGGCCTCGCTGTAGCCCGCGGTCTCGTCGTGGAAGCGTTCGCCGCGCGCGTTGACCTGGACGCCGCCTTCCATCATCAGCGCCCAGGTGATCAGCGCACCCTGCGGCACGGCCCAGGAACCGTGGCCCTGGTAGCCGCCCAGGTCGGCCAGCGCGGCGCCCAGCGCCTCGCCCCAGGCCAGCGCGCTGCCGTCGTTGCCGGCATGGCCGCCGAAGACGGCGTCGCGCATCTCCGGCAGCCAGCGCGCCACGAGTGCCGGGTTGCCGCCGAAGCCGTTGCAGGCCAGCAGCAGCGCACGGCAGGCCAGGTGTTCGACCGTGCCGTCGGGGCGCGCATAGCCGACACCGATCACGCGGTCGGTCTCGTCGACCCACAGCTCGCGCACCAGCGCGTCGGTGACCAGCAGCGCGCCGGCGCGCGTCGCAGCCGCTTCCAGGGCCGCCACCAGGGCCGCGCCGGTGCGCTGCGGCAGTGTGTGCATGCGGCGGCGCGTGTGGCCGGGGTAGAGGAAGCCGTCGAGCAGCTCGAAGCCGAGGCCGTGGCGGGCCTGCAAGGCGTCGAGCGCCGGTGCAATGGCGCGGCTGTAGGCGTCCACCAGGTGCGGCGCGGCTGTGCCGTGCGCCTTGGCCTGGATGTCGGCGGCGAAGGCCTCGGCGTTGTCGTCCGTCACGCCGGCAGCGTGCTGCGCGCGCGTGCCGGCTCCGGGGATGAAACCGCTCGACAGTGCCGTGCTGCCCTGCGGCGTGGCGTCGCGCTCCACCAGCGCGCAGTCGATGCCGGCATCGCGCAGGAAGATCGCCGCCGTGAGGCCGCAGGCGCCCGCGCCGACGATGGCCACCGGCACCTCGGGGGTGCCCGCCGGCAGCGTCCGGCCGCGAACGACGGCCGGACCCGTCATGCGGTGGGCCGGTGCAGGTACTGGCCGCGCGGCTTGCCCAGGATCTGCCCGTCCTCGAAGATCTTCATGCCGCGCAGGAAGGTGGCGTCCACGCGCGCCGACAGCTCCAGCCCTTCGAAGGGCGTGTAGCCCTGCGTCGACGGCGAGTCGCCGGCGTGGATAGTCCAGGTGTGTGCCGGGTCGACGAGCGCGATGTCGGCATCGAAGCCGGGCGCGATGTCGCCCTTCTTGTTCAGGCCGTAGCGCTGCGCCGGGTTCCAGCTCGTCACGCGCGCCATGTGGTTGTAGCCCATGCCGCGCTTGGTGCCTTCGCTGACCAGCGCCGGCAGCAGGTACTCGGTGCCGCCGAAGCCGCTCTTGGCCATCCAGATGTCGCCGAAGTAGTGGCGCGGGATCTTCAGCTCCTGGCGGCAGCAGGCATGGTCGCTCACCACCCAGTCCAGTTCGCCCGACAGCAGCGCTTCCCACAGGAACTCGACGTCCTCGCGCGGGCGGATCGGCGGGTTCACCTTGGCCAGTTCGGCCGCCTTGCTGGTGATGTCCAGCATCAGGTGGCCGATGGTCACTTCGCGCTTGAAGTCGATGTGCGGGAAGACCTCGCTCATCATCATCGCCGCCTGCACGGCCTTGCGGCTGCTCAGGTGCAGCAGGTTGATGTTGGGCAGCGCGGTCTCGTTCGCCAGGTACGCGGCGGTGAACACCGCCAGGCCTTCGCTGTGCTGCGGGCGGCTGGCGCTGTAGGCCGCGAGACCCTTCAGCGACTTGTCCTTCTCGACGATCTTCGTGTAGGCCGTCATGATCTCGGCCGTCTCGCAGTGCAGGCTCAGCGAGATCTGGCGTGCCTTGTCGGGCATGGCTTCGCGCGCCGCCTGCAGGCCGCGCATGATGAACTCGAAGTGCGCCACGTCGTAGCGCTCGTCGTCGCCGATCATCAGGAAGTCGCGCTGCGTGTTGCTGGCGCCGTGCAGGCCGTGGCTGCCGTAGAACATGAAGATCTTGAAGCTGGCCACGCCGTGCTTTTCGATCAGCATCGGCAGCTCCTCGATGTGCTTGCGGTCCATCGGCGCCAGGTGAAAGCCGTAGTCGACGTGGAAGCGGTTCTTCGAGATGGCCAGCACCTCGGGGAAGAACTTGCGGTAGGGCCCGCCCTTGTTCAGGTAGTACTGCCCCGTGCGGAAGTAGTTCAGCGAACTCGTGACGCCGCCCATCGCTGCGGCCTTGCTCTCGGTGACGGCGTCTTCGGCCAGCGGCGAATAGATGCCGCTGTGCATGTGCGCGTCGACCACGCCGGGGAAGGCCAGCCGGCCGCCGCCGTCGTGCACGGCCTTGGCGCGCGCCACGTCGATGGCGGGGGCCACCAGCGCGATCTTCTGGTCGCGCACGGCGATGTCGGCCTCGTGCACCACGTTGCCGTGCGGGCGCACGACGCGAACGTTCTTGATCAAGAGATCGAATTCAGGCGAGCTCATGGGGACTCCTGGGGAGTTTGGAAGCGCTTCTTCAGCTGAGGTAGCAGGCCGCCCGCCTCGACCATGTCGAGCAGGAAACCAGGGATGGGGGCCAGCGGCAGGACGTCGCCACCGGGCAGGTCGATGCGGCCGGCGCGCGCGTCGAAGCGCAGCGCGCTGCCGTCGGCGATGCGATCGGCCTGCTCGCAGGTCAGCAGCAGCAGGCCGACGTTGAAGGCGTTGCGGAAGTACAGGCCGCTGAACGAGGGCGCGATGACGGCGGCCACGCCCAGGTGCACCAGCACCGAAGCGGCCTGCTCGCGCGACGAGCCGATGCCGAAGCCCGGGCCGGCCACCACCACGTCGCCGGGCCGCACGCCGGCGGCGAACTCGGGCCGCACGATCTCCAGGCAATGGCGCGCGATGACCTCCAGCCCGTGCTTCATGGCGTGGCCGGGCGCGAGCTGGTCGGTGTCGACCTCGGCGGGCAGGCGCCAGGTCCTCATGCGAGGACCTCGCGCACGTCGGTGATGTGGCCGCTCAAGGCCGATGCGGCGACGGTGAAGGGCGACGCGAGGTAGACCTGGGCCGTCGCCGCCCCCATGCGGCCCTTGAAGTTGCGCGCTGTCGACGAGATGACCGTGGCGCCTTCGTCGATCACGCCGCCGTAGCCGGCGCAGGCGCCGCAGGCGCTGGGCAGCAGCGTGGCGCCAGCGTCCAGCAGCAGCTGCATCGTGCCTTCGGCCTCGGCCGTGGCGCGGTCCTTCAGGCTGGCGGGGGCCACCAGCAGCTTGACGCCTTCACCCACGCGCTGGCCGGCCAGCACGCGCGCCGCGGCGCGCAGGTCGTCGATCTTGGCGCCGGTGCAGGCGCCGATGTAGGCCACGTCGATGCGCGTCCGAGGCAGCGCGGTGACCTCGCGCACGTTGGCGGGGCTGTGCGGCAGCGCGACCTGCGGCGCCAGCGTGCTGGCGTCGAACACGTGCCGAACGCCGGGCGCGTCGGCGTCGCCCTGCCAGCCTTCGAGGTCCCGCGCCTCGAGCTGCACGCCGTGTGCGGCCAGCCAGTTCGCCGTGGTCGCGTCGGGCGCCACCAGGCCCGTCTGCGCGCCGAGCTCGGCACTCATGTTGGCCATCGTCATGCGCTCGGGCATGGTCAGCGCGCGCACGGCCTCGCCGCAGAACTCCAGCGCCTGGTATTGCCCGCCCGACATGCCCAGGCGGCCCAGCATCGCCAGCATCATGTCCTTGGCGCTCAAGCCGGGGGCCAGCGCGCCATCCCATTGCAGGAACAGGGTGTGCGGCACCTGCAGCCAGATCTCGCCGGTGGTCACCACGCCCAGCATCTCGGTGCTGCCGATGCCGAACATGTAGGCCCCGAAAGCGCCGCCGGTGGGCGAGTGCGAATCACCGCCGACGCAGAACAGGCCGGGCCGCAGGTGCCCGGCCTGCGGCAGCACCACGTGGCAGATGCCCTGGCCGTCGTGCACGTGCGGCAACTGCTGTTCGGCGGCCCAGTCGCGCGCGATCTTCACGATGCGGCGCGACTCGTCGTCGGCCTCGGGCACGTAGTGGTCGATGACCAGCACCACGCGTTTCTTGTCCCAGATCGGCGCGCCCAGCTGCTCCAGCATGGGCTTCAGGCGGCGGGGGCCGCTGCTGTCGTGGAACATCGCCAGGTCGACGCGGCAGGTGACGATCTCGCCGGGCACGACGTGGTCGCGACCGGCGGCGCGCGCCACCAGTTTCTGCGCCAGGGTCATCGCGGGCCTCATGTCGATGCTCTGCACCGGCTCAAACGCAGATGATGCACGGGCGTATCTCACAGTCCCAGGTAGGCACGCTTCAGCTCGGGGCTGGCCAGCAGCGCGGCCGGCGTGCCGCTGAAACGCAGGCTGCCGTTTTCCAGCACGTAGGCGCGGCCGGCGATGTCCAGCGACTGGCCGACGTTCTGTTCCACCAGCAGCACCGACAGGCCGTCGCCGTTCAGGCGGCGGATCAGCGCGAACATCTCTTCCACGAGCAGGGGCGACAGGCCCAGCGACGGCTCGTCCAGGATCAGCAGCCGCGGCTCGGCCATCAGGCCGCGGCCGATGGCCAGCATCTGCTGCTCGCCGCCGCTCATCGTGCCGGCCTTCTGCGCGATGCGTTCGCGCAAACGCGGGAAGGTGTCGAAGACGCGTTCGAGATTCGTGGCACGGCGCTCGCGGCCGCGTGCGAAGGAGCCCAGTTCGAGGTTTTCCAGCACCGACAAGTTGGGGAAGATGCGCCGCCCTTCGGGCACCTGGATCAGCCCGGCGCGCACCAC
>JALHMT010000014.1 GCA_022843905.1 Rubrivivax sp. | reverse complement strand
ATCGAGCGCAGCTGGTCGCCGCCCTCGGCCAGGCCGTCCAGCACGAGGCGGCGCGTCAGCGCAGCGATCAGCGGCACCACCAGCACGCTCTGCGCCACCACCATGGCCGTGGGCGTGAATAGCAGGCCCATCGAGCCCAGCGGCCCGGAGCGCGACAGCAGCAGGTACACGACCAGCCCCACCACCACCGAGGGCAGGGCCAGCAGCGTGTTCATCGCCCACACCGCCACGCCGTGGCCCGGGAAGCGCGCCACGGCCAGCCAGGCCCCCAGCGCCAGGCCGAGGCCGGCGCCCAGCAGGCAGGCGGTAAGGCTCACGCGAAGCGACAGCGCGACGATGCCCAGCAGGCGCGCGTCGGCCTGCAGGATCAGCTGCCAGGCCAGCGAGAGGCTTTGGGCGATGGTGTCCAAGGGGGCGGGAAAGCCGGCGGATCGCCTGGATCGACGGCGGACGAAGGTTCGGGAATCGAAGACGCCGGCAACAAGCCGGCAACGGCGCGCGATTGTGGCCAGTGGCGCCAGGACTGGCGATATGTTCGGAATTTCCTAAGTGGCTGTCGGGCGCAGAATCGCCACCCTGTTCCCGCACATCGACACGCAAGACATGAGCGACCTCGGTCCGTCTCCCCTCGTCTCCGGCCAGGAGCTGCACGTCCGGGCCGCCCGCGAGGCCATCCACGCCGCGTTGCGGCCGATCACCGACACGATGACGGTGCCGCTCGAAGGCGCGCTGGGACGTGTGCTGGCGGCCGACGTGGTGTCGCCCATCGACGTGCCGGCGCACGACAACTCGGCGATGGACGGCTATGCGCTGCACGGCGCCGCGCTGTCGGCCGACGTCCCCACGGTGCTGCAGGCGCTGCCGAGCACGGTCTTCGCCGGCGCGCCCTACGGCGGCCAGGTGGCCGCCGGCGAGTGCATCCGCATCATGACGGGCGCGGTGATGCCCGAGGGGCTCGACACCGTGGTGCCTATCGAGCTGTGCCGGGTGGACGGCCACAGCGTGAGCATCGCGCCCAGCGTGCTGCGTGCCGGCGAGAACCGCCGCAAGCGGGGTGAAGACCTGGCGCGCGGCGGCGTGGCCTTGCCGGCCGGGCGGCTCCTGCGGCCGGCCGACCTCGGGCTGGCTGCCTCGCTGGGCCTGCAGACGGTGCAGGTGTTCCGTCCGCTGCGCGTGGCGCTGTTCTCCACCGGCGACGAGCTGCGCACGCCCGGGCAGCCGCTGGAGCCGGGCTGCATCTACGACAGCAACCGCTACAGCCTGCTCGGTGCGCTGCAGCGACTGGGCGTCGAGATCCTCGACCTCGGCCTGGTCCCCGACGACCCGGTGGCGCTGCAGCGCACGATGGAGCGCGCCATCGCCGAAGCCGACGCGGTGGTCACCAGCGGCGGCGTCAGCATGGGCGACGCCGACTACACGCGCGACCTGCTGGCGAAGATGGGCGAGGTGGCCTTCTGGAAGGTCGCCATGCGGCCCGGCCGCCCCTTCGCCTTCGGCGAGCTGAAGCACGGCGGGCGCTCGGCCTGGCTGTTCGCCCTGCCGGGCAACCCGGTGGCCGCCCTCGTCACGTTCTACGCCTTTGCGCGAGAGGCCCTGCTGGCGCTGGGCGGCGCCACGCCCAACCCGCTGGTCACGCTGCAGGCGCGCTCGCTGGCGCCGCTGCGCAAGCGGCCGGGCCGCACCGAGTACCAGCGCGGCATCGTGAGCCGGGCCGACGATGGCCATTGGCAGGTGCAGATCACCGGCGCCCAGGGGGCAGGCATCCTGCGCAGCCTGAGCCAGGCCAACGCGCTGGTGGTGCTGGCGCACGAGCAGGGCTCGGTGGCCGCCGGCGAGCCGGTCACGGTGTGGCTCTTCGACGGGCTGGTGTAGCAGCCGGGCACTTCGGTCCAGGCGCCGCGTTGCAGCGCCGCGGCGTCGGCATCGTCAATCGGACGCGCCGGCCCAGCGCAGCTTGCGGTACAGCGTGTTGCGGCTGACGCCCAGGCGCCGCGCCGCTTCGGTCATGTTGCCGCCGGCGGCCTGCACGGCCTGCTTCATGGTGGCCAGCTGCACGTCCTGCAGCCGCTGCGGGCTGGACAGCGGCGGCACTTCATCGGGCGCGGCCGGAACCGCCGGCCCGGCTGTCGCGCCTGCAGCTTCCAGTCCGCTGGCGGCCAGCAGGTCGACCGACAGCAGCGGGCCTTCGCTCAGCAGCACCGCCGTGCGCAGCACGCCGACCAGCTGGTGCAGGTTGCCGGGCCAGGCGCGGCACTGCAGAGCCTGGATGAAGCCGGGGCCGGTCTGCAATCCGCGGCCCGGGGCTTCGCGCTCGACGATGCGTCGCACCAGCACGGGCAGGTCGCTGCGCTCGCGCAGTGCCGGCAGCGTCAGCACCAGGCCGGTCAGGCGGTAGAAGAGGTCGGCCTCGAAACGGCCTTCGGCCAGCAACTCGGCCAGCGGTCGCTGCGCGGCACACACGACGCGCAGACCGGGCTGCAACTGCAGGCGCTGCAGCAGGGCGGCCTGCTGCAGGTCGGACAGCCGGTCGGCTGCGCAGACGTACAAGGTGTCCCCCGCTGTGGTGACGGGCGGTGCCGCAGCGCTGCCATGCCAGACGATCAATCGGCCGCTGCCGCGCTCGGCGTGCAGCGCCGCGGCCAGCGTGGCGCGGCCGCTGCCGGCCTCGCCCACCAGGTGCACGGGCAGGTCGTGGGCGGCCACGCGCTCCAGACGTTCGATCAGGGCGTCGAATGCAGCGTCGCCGGTGCGCAGGCCCGGCAGGCGGCCGGGCCGGGCCTCGTCAGGCGGCGCGGTGCCGCAATCGACCGGGGCGCAGACCGGCGCCGCGGCGGCGACCAAAGGCGCAGCCACGGCGTCGGCATGGCTGGCCCAGACCGGCCAGTTGAAGCGCGCGACCAGGTGGAACTCGCAGCCGGAGCGCGGACGCACCTGCATCGGTGAGGCCAGAGGCGAGCGGAAGCGGTCGACCAACTCGGCCAGCGAGACGCCGAACACCGAGGCCAGGGTTTGTGTGCGCAGCGTGGCTGCGGACTGGTCGAGTTGCTCCAGCGCCGAGCGATTGGCGCCCACCAGGCGGCCGTCGGCGTCGACCGAGACGATGCCGTCCATCAGCGTGCCCAGGCTGCCGGCATCGCGCTGGAAGTGCAGGCACATCAGTGCGCGATGGTCCTCGGCGAGCCAGCGGTTCTCGATCATGCGCGCCGACATCTTCACCAGCGCCATCGTGTGCGGGTGGTAGCTGCGGTGGTCGCCCGAGACGTCGAGCACGCCCAGCAGGTTGCCGCGCGGGTCGTGGATGGGGGCGGCCGAACAGGTGAGGAAGGCATTGGCGTGCAGGTAATGCTCTTCGGCATGCACCAGCACTGGAGCCTCCTGCATCAGCACCGTGCCGACGGCATTGGTGCCCTTGGCGCGTTCGGCCCAGCTCGCGCCCGGCGCCAGCGCAATATGGGCCGCACGCTGCAGGAACTCGTCGTCGCCGATGGAGTGCAGCACGATGCCCGCGCTGTCGGTCAGCACGACCATGCTTTCGGTGGCGACGATCTGTTCGTACAGCATGGCCATCACCGGGCGGGCCTGGTCGAGCAGGCGGCGGTGGCGCTCGCGCAGGCTCTGCAGTTCGGCCCGGTCGACGAGCGCGAAGTCGGGCTTCTCGATGCGCGACACGCCGAGCGCCTCGCAGCGGCGGTGCGACTGCTCGATGGCCTGCGCATGCTCTTCGTCGGCCACGATGGTCGTCGAGCCCGGCCGCGGGGCCGGCAATTTCTGTGAATGGCCGCGGCGCCGCGCCGTGGCGCGAGGGGCATGGACGGGAGCGCGCATCCTGGTATCTCCTGGGCACGGTGGTCGCGCGCCGGTCTCGGGGCCGTGTCTGCGCACGGTGGCATCCGGCATCGAGCCGCTGGCCGGAATGCTACGCCATGCCCGCGGCCGGAGCCGACGCATGCGGTGCCCTGTTCAGGGCGGTGGCGTCGGGGGTGGGACGCGGCGTGCAGCGTCCAGTCTCGTCCGGCGTTCCAGCATCACGATGTGCCAGACGGCGAAGAACATCGCCGCGATCATCGGTCCCAGCACGAAGCCGTGGATGCCGAACACCGACATGCCGCCCAGCGTGGTGATCAGCACCACCCAGTCGGGCAGCCGCGTGTCCTTGCCCACGAGCACCGGCCGCAGCAGGTTGTCGACGAGGCCGATGACCAGGGCGCCCCACAAGATCAGGCCCACGCCCTTGCCGATGTCCCCGGTGACCAGGAACCAGATCGCCACCGGCAGCCAGACGAGGGCCGCGCCGATGGCCGGCAACAGCGAGACGAAGGCCATCAGTACGGCCCACAAGAGCGCTCCGGTGATGTCCAGGTACCAGAAGGCGACGCCGCCCAGCGCCCCCTGCAACGCGGCCACCATCATGTTGCCCTTGACCGTGGCACGGATGACGGTGCTGAACTTGCCGAAAAGCTCCTGCTGGTGCGCAGGGCCCAGCGGTACCGCCTCGCGCATCGCACGCACCGTGCCGTCGCCGTCGCGGATCAGGAAGAAGGAGATGTAAAGCATGATGAACAGGCTGGCCACCAGTTCGAAGGTGTTCTGGCCCATCTTCAGCGCCTGCGCCGCGATGATCTGGCTGCCCTGGCCGAGCAGGTCGAAGAGCCGGCGCTGCAGCGCGGCCAGGTCGGGGATGCCGGCGCGATGCATCAGGTCGGTCGCCCACCAGGGCAGTGCCGCGAACATCTGGTCCAGGGCCGCAGCGGGCGTCTGCTGCGCCGCCTGAATCTTGACGTAGAGCGCGCCCGCTTCGTTGATCAGGCTCAGCGTCACCACCACGAAGGGGAGCACCACGATGACGAACACGGCCAGGGTGGTCAATGCCGCTGCCGCCGTGCGACGGCCACCGAGGCGTGCCAGCAGCCAGCGGAAGACCGGCCGGAACAGCAGCGCCACGATCACGCTCCACAGCAGCGTTCCGAAGAACGGCACCAGGATGACCGCAAGGGCCACCGAGACGGCGGCGAGCAGCAACTGCAGGAGCTTGCGCTCCGGTAAGGGGTCGGCCGTCACGACCCGCAGAGGGCAAACGGCGTGCCCGGAGATGAGGTGTCCAAGTGCTCAGCTGTTGGCGCGCACTTCCTCGATGCCGGTGACGCCGGCTAGCACCTTCTCGATGCCGTCCTGCCGCAGCGTTCGCATGCCAGCGCCCAGCGCAGCGCGCTGCAGTTCGTCGCTTCGCTGGCCGGTCTGGATGAGGTGGCGCATCGCCGGCGACACCGTCAGCAGTTCGTGGATGCCGGCGCGGCCGCGGTAGCCGGTCTGGTCGCAGTGGGCGCAGCCGACACCCTTGTAGAGCGTGAGCTTGCCTTCGGCACCGAAGCGGGCGCGCCAGTCGGCCAGCACCTCATCGGCCTCGGGGGCGTGCTCGACGTCCTTGAAGCCGTGCATGTAGTCGCGCAGCAGTTCCTCCAGCTCCTCGGGCGTGGCCTCGTGCGCCACGCGGCAGGACGTGCACAGCTTGCGCACCAGTCGCTGCGCCAGCACGGCCAGCAGCGAGTCTGCGAAGTTGAAGGGGTCCATGCCCATGTCGATGAGCCGCGTCACCGTCTCGGCCGCGCTGTTGGTGTGCAGGGTGCTCAGCACCAGGTGGCCGGTGAGCGAGGATTCGATGGCGATCTGCGCGGTTTCCTTGTCGCGGATCTCGCCCACCATGATGACGTCGGGATCGGCGCGCAGGAAGGCGCGCAGGGCGCGCGCGAAGGTCCAGTCGATCTTCGGATTGACCTGCACCTGGCGCAGGCCGGGCTGCGTGATCTCGATGGGATCCTCGGCGGTCCAGATCTTGCGCTCAGGCACGTTGATGTAGCCCAGCGCCGAGTGCAGCGTGGTGGTCTTGCCCGAACCCGTCGGGCCCACGCACAGGATCATCCCGTAGGGCCGCTGCATGGCCTCCTTGACCCAGCGCAGGTTGGTGGGGCTCAGGTTCAGGTTGTCCAGCGGGATCGGCTTGGCCGAGGCCAGCAGGCGCAGCACCGCGTCCTCCAGGCCGTTGGCGGTGGGGATCATCGCCACCCGCAGTTCCAGCTTCTGGCCCTGCACGAACTTGCCGAAGTTGATCTTGCCGTCCTGCGGCTTGCGGCGTTCGCTGATGTCGAGGTCGCACATGATCTTCAGCCGGGCGATCAGGGCGCTGCGGTAGGTGTAGGGCAGCTCCATGTAGTTGCGCATCTGGCCGTCCTTGCGGAAGCGCACCTTGACCTTCTCGCGCCCGGGCAGGCACTCGATGTGGATGTCGGAGACGCGCTGCGTCTGGGCTTCCTGGATCATCGAGTTGATCAGGCGCACAAGCGAGTTGTCGCTCTGCTCGATGCCGCCCTCGTCGCCGTCGCCGTCGCTGCTGTCGCTGGCCTGCTGGTGTTCCAGCGTGGCCAGCAGCTTGCTGGCATCGTCGACCTCGAATTCCACCGGCGCGGCGATGCCGGCCACGGCGCCTGTTTTCTCGTAGGCGCGGTCGACCGCGGGCCCCAGCGTGCCGGCGCGCGCCAGCACCGGCACCACCTTGCACTGTGCGGCGAACTCGATTTCCTCGATGGAGGTCTTGCGTGTCGGATCCTCCATCGCCACCACCAGGCGGCCGGTGCGGCGCATCAGCGGCAAGGCGGGCACGCGGCGCGCCACGCCGTAGGGCAGGCGGGACACGGCGTCGATCTCGGTGGGGAAGTTCATTGCGTCGACGAGCGGGTAGCCCATCTTGCGCGACAGCGCGGTCTGCAGGTCGTCGCGCGACACCACGCCCTTGCGCACCAACAGCTCTCCCAGTGGCGTGCTGCGGTCGGTGCGTTGCTGGGCCAGGGCGTCTTCCAGCTGCTGCGGCGTGATCATGCCCAGCGCCAGCAGCGCCTCGCCGATGCGTACCATGGGCATGCGGGACTGCTGGTCGATCGCCTCGACGAGCTCCTGGCGCGAGATGATGTGCTTGTCCAGCAGGATGTCGCCCAGCTTGCGCGAGCGCAGCTGCTCCTGCTCGGCCAGCGCGTCCTCGACCTGTGCCGCCGTCACCAGGCGTTCCTGCACCAGCGCTTCGCCGATGCGCTGGCCGATCTCGACGGCGCTGTAGGCGCTCCTGGGAATGAAGCTGCGGCGCACCGTGCCGACGCTGTCCACCGGTTCGAAGAGGAACAGCCCGAAATCGGTTTCGAGGTGGCGCACGGTCAGGCCCTCGAGCGCCTCGGTGCCGCGCATGGTCACCGTGTAGGGCACGGCGGGCCGTTCGGCCAGCGAGCCCTGCAGTTCGCCGCCCGCGACGTTGGGCAAGGCCTGCAGGGGCAGCAGCAGGCGCAGTCGCCGGAACTGGTCGAAGCGCAGCGGCATCGTCGTGCGCGAAGGCGGCACCTGCAGCTGCAGCAGGCCGTCTTCGGGGTTGAACATCGTCATGCGGCCCGTCATAAGTCGGCCGTTGAGCCCTTCCACCTCGCAGGGCTCGGGCGCCGTCTGGCAGGCCGCTGCCGGATAGCAGGGAAGCTGAGGGGTCGGCCAGGCGAACGGTTCGGTGCGTGAACGTGCGGCGATCGGCGCGGGTTCGCCCGCGACCGGCACGAGCGACAGAGGCGGCGACGACATGTCTGACATGGCTTTTCCTTGACGACGGAAACTTCCGCCGAAGGGCGGACCTTCGGCGTCACGGGCCATGCTAGAGGTGTAAGGTTTGCCGGACGGCGGGAACAGCCGGGCTTTGCCGGCGCAGTTCGCCCGCGGCGCGGCGCGTCAGTTGCGCATCTGCTCGGGCAGGAAGGTCACGATCTGCGGGAAGACGTAGATCAGCGCGACGGCCCCCATCAGCAGCAGGAAGAACGGCAGGGTGACCTTGGCGATCCAGCCGATCTCGCGCCGGGTCATGCCCTGCATGACGAAGAGGTTGAAGCCCACCGGCGGCGTGATTTGCGCCATCTCGACCACCAGCACGACGAAGATGCCGAACCACAGCGGGTCGATGCCCGCCTTCTGGATGGTGGGCAGGATCACGCCCATGGTCAGCACCACCATCGAGATGCCGTCGAGGAAGCAGCCCAGCAGGATGTAGAAGATCATCAGCGCGACGAGCAGCTCGAACTTCGACAGGCCCAGCGAGCCTATCCACTCGGCCAGATGGCGCGGCAGGCCGATGTAGCCCATGCTCAGGGTGAGGAAGGCGGCGCCGGCGAGGATCAGCGCGATCATGCAGTACAGCCGCGTGCCGCCGAGCAGCGAGTCCTTGAAGGTCTGCCAGGTCAGCGAGCCCTGGGCCGCCGAGATCAGCAGCGAGCCCATCACGCCGACGGCGGCCGCCTCGGTGGCGGTGGCCAGACCGCTGTAGATGCTGCCGAGCACGGCGATGATGAGGCCGACCACCGGCAGCAGGTGGCGCGACTCGCGCAGCTTGGCGCGCAGGTTCATGGGTGCGTCGGCCGGCGGTACCAGCGTCGGGTTCATCAGCGCCCAGACCGCGAGGTAGCCCGAGAACAGCAGCGCCAGCAGGATGCCGGGCAGCACGCCGGCCACGAAGAGCTGCGCGATCGAGACCTCGGCGCTGACGCCGTAGACGATCATGATGATGGACGGCGGGATCAGCAGGCCCAGCGTGCCTGCGCCGGCCAGCGAGCCGATGGAGATGCCATCGGGATAGCCGCGGTTCTTCAGCTCGGGCAGGCTCATCTTGCCGACGGTGGCGCAGGTGGCTGCGCTGCTGCCCGACACCGCCGCGAAGATGGCGCAGCCGACGACGTTGACATGCAGCAGGCGGCCCGGCAGCGCCTGCATCCAGGGCGCCAGGCCACGGAACATGTCCTGGCTCAGGCGCGTGCGGAACAGGATCTCGCCCATCCACACGAACAGCGGCAGCGCGGTGAGCGTCCAGCTCGAGGCCGAGCCCCAGATGGTGACGGCCATCGCGTCGCCGGCCGGCCGGCTGGCGAACAGCTGCATGCCGATCCAGGCCACGCCGGCCAGCGTCAGGCCGATCCAGACGCCGCTGCCCAGGATGGCGAACAGCGCCAGGACCAGCAGGATGGTGATGCCCAGGTCGCTCATCGGGTCACTCGCTGCGCACCGCTTCGTCGCCGCCGGGCTGCACGCGCAGGCCGCGCAGTTCCAGCACCAGTTCGTCGACGAAGGCCAGCAGCAGGATGGCCGTGCCCAGGGCCATGGCGATCTGCGGAATCCACAGCGGCGTGGCGTCGTTGCCGGTGGAGATGTCGTGGAAGGCGTGGCTCTGCCAGGCCAGCCGCGCGCTGTAGAAGGCAAAGAGCGCCGCCAGCGCCGTGGCGGCGGCCAGCGACCAGATCTCCAGCGCACGCCGCGCCTTGCCCTTCAGGGCCGACAGCAGCAGCGTGACGCGGATGTGCTCGCCGCGCTTGAGGGTGTGCGCCAGCGCCAGGAAACCCGCACCGGCCATCAGGTAGCCGGCATAGGCATCGGTGCCGGGCACGTGGAAGTGCGCCAGCCGGCTGACGATGGATAGCAGCACCATGAGCAGCAGGCCGACCATGAACAGGGCCGCCAGCCAGGCGGCCCCGTCATAGATGCCGTCGAGAAGGCGGCGCACGTCGACGGGCTTACTTCGAGAAGGCGTCGACGAGCTGCTTGCCTTCCGGCCCGGCCTTGTCCAGCCATTCCTTCAGCATGGTGTCGCCGACCTTCTTCATGTCGGCCTTGAGCTGCGGCGACGGCGGCAGGATCTGCATGCCGTTGGCCTTGAGCTTGTCCAGGCTGTCGGTGTTGGTCTTCTTGCTGGCGGCCAGGCCGCGCACCTCGGCGTCGGCCGCGGCCTTCAGCACGGCCTGCTTCGTCGGGGCGTCGAGCGCGTCGAAGGCGGACTTGTTGACGATGACGGCGTTCTTGGGCAGCCAGGCCTGGGTGTCGTACCAGTACTTGATGTGCTCGAAGGTCTTGGTGTCGAAGCCGGTCGAGCCGCTGGACATGTAGCTCTCCACCACGCCGGTGGCCATGGCCTGGCCCAGTTCGGCGGCCTGCACGGTGACCGGCTGCGCGCCCACCAGTTCGGCGATGCGTGCCGTGGCCGGGCTGTAGGCGCGCCACTTCACACCCTTCAGATCGGCGGCGCTGCTGATGGGCTTCTTCACGTAGATGCCCTGCGGCGGCCAGGGCACCGCGTACAGCACCATCATGCCCTGCTCGCCCAGCTTCTTCTCGATCATCGGCTTCTGCACGCGCCACAGCTTCATGGCTTCGTCGTAGCTGTCGGCCAGGAAGGGCAGGCCGTCGGCACCGAACAGCTGCCACTCGTTCTGGTAGTTCACCAGCAGGATCTCGCCGATCTGTGCCTGTCCGCCCTGCACGGCGCGCTTGATTTCGGGCGCCTTGAACAGCGAGGCGTTGGCGTGCACGGTGATCTTCAGCTTGCCGCCGGTGGCCTTGTCGACGTCGTTGGCGAAGTCCTGCAGGTTCACGCTGTGGAAATTGGTGGCGGGGTAGGCGGCGGGCAGGTCCCACTTGACCTGGGCCTGGGCAGCGCCGGCCATCAGCAGCAGCGCGGCAGCGCCGACGAGCAGGGGGCGGGAAATTGGCATGCTCACTCCTGGAGATTGAAATTGCACAAGGCAGCTAGCATAGGCCGTGCCCGCGAGGTCCCGGCCCCGGGGCTTCCCGCAACCCGCGTCCACCTCTACGCCCTGGCCCCATCGATGCCCGTGCTTGGCTTGCTGATGCTGCAGACGCGCTTTCCCCGGCCACCGGGCGACGTGGGGCATCCGCAGACCTTCGCCTTTCCGGTGCGGCGGCGGGTGGTCGCCGGCGCGACACCGGCGCGCATCGTGCGGGGGCGTGACCGGGCCGCACTGCAGCCCTTCGTCGACGCGAGCCTGGCACTGGTCGAACAGGGCTGCACTGCCATCGGCACGAGCTGCGGCTTCCTGGCACTGTGGCAGCGCGAGCTGCAGGCCGCCGTGCCGGTGCCGGTGTGGACGTCGAGCCTGCTGCAACTGGCCGAGCCGCCGCGTCGGCGTTTCGGCGTCATCACCATCGAAGCGGCTTCGCTGACACCGGCGCACTTCGAAGCCGTGGGCGCCGACCCGGACACGCCGGTCGAAGGCATCACGCCCGGCAGCCCGTTGCACCGCACGCTGCTGCAGGACCTGCCCACGCTGGACGAGGCCGACGCGCAGGCACAGGTGCTGGCCGCCGCTGGGCGGCTGCGTCTGCGCCACCCCGACATCGACACGCTGGTGCTGGAGTGCACCAACCTGCCGCCCTATGCCCCAGCGCTGCGCAGCGCCACCGGGCTGGCGGTGCTGGACGTGACCACGCTGCTGGCCGCCCGCATGGCCGCATTACCCGCATGAACCTGCGCTTCGTCGAGGCCTTCTACTGGGCCGTCACGCTGAAGAGCGTCACGCGGGCCGCCGAAAAGCTGTTCGTCACGCAGTCGGCGCTGTCCAGCCGCATCGCGGCGCTCGAGTCCGAGCTGGGCACGCTGCTGCTGGACCGCCGCGACAAGCAGTTCCGCCTGACCACTGCCGGCGCCCGCTTCCATCGCCATGCCGAGCGGCTGCTGAACCTGCAGCGCGAGATCAAGGCCGAGTTCGGCAGCGGCGCCGAGCGGCCGATGCAGCTGCGCATCGGCGTCATCGAATCGGTGCTGCACAGCTGGCTCATCGAATGGGTGCAGGCGCTGCGCCGCCAGCACCCCGCGCTGGAGCTCGCGCTGACGGTGGAAACCACGCCGGTGCTGCTGGACCAGATGAAGCGCGGCACGGCCGACCTGATCCTGGCCGCGCTGCCCGCCGACGGCGACCGCGTGCAGACGCGCGCGCTGGTGCCCATGCCCATGGTTTTCGTGGGCACCCAGGCGCGGCATGGCCGCCGCCGCTTCACGCTGCCGCAGCTGACCTCGCAGGACGAACTGCTGACCTTCCAGCGCGGCAGCCAGCCCCACGTGGCCCTGCTGGACCTGTGCCGGCGCGACGGCGTGGAGTCGCCCCGCGTGCACACGATCTCGTCGATATCGGCGATGGTGCAACTGGTGGAGCAGGGCTTCGGCGTGGCCACGCTGCCGCAGGCGGCGGTGCAGCGACTGACCGGACAACTGCCCCTGGTGGCGCTGCGCTGCGACGCGGTGCTGACGCCGCTGCCCATCCACCTGAGCTGGCGTGACGACCCGGCGGCGTCCGCTGCCGGTCAGGTGGTGGACTCGGTGCTGCAGTTCAACCGGCGCCCGGCTTCATCGAAAAAACCGATCAAGCCATAGAAAGATTTCTCGTTGGCGGCGCTCGGGGTGGCGCTTCCAGAATCGCGGCCATTCCTGCAACCAGGGCGATGGCAAGGCGATGAACGGGATCTCCCAGTCTGACGAGCGAGACGGCTTCGGGCCCGCAGCACCCACCCCCGGCGAGGTGCGCAGCGCCTGCCGAAGCGGCAGCTTCAGCGGCCACACCAGCGGCCTGGCCGAGCGCCACGTGCAGGGCAACGTGGTCATCCTGCCGCAGGCCCTGGCCGCCGACTTCCTGCTGTTCTGCCAGCGCAACCCCAAGCCCTGCCCGCTGCTGGCCGTGGGCGAACCCGGCGACCCGGCGCTGCCCACCCTGGGCGCGGGCATCGACCTGCGGCACGACCTGCCGCGCTACCGCGTCTGGCGTCATGGCGTGCTGGTCGACGAGCCCACCGACGTCGCCGCGCTCTGGCAGGACGACTTCGTCGGCTTCGTGCTGGGCTGCAGCTTCAGCTTCGAGCAGGCCTTGATGGACGACGGCATCCCGCTGCGCCACGTGCAGCGGGGCCTGAACGTGGCCATGTTCCGCACCAGCCTGCCGACCGCACCCGCCGGCCCCTTCACCGGTCCGATGGTGGTGACGATGCGGCCGCTGAGCGCCGCGCACGCCATCCGCGCCGTGCAGATCACCTCGCGCTACCCGTCGGTGCACGGCGCGCCCGTGCACCTGGGCGATCCGGCCCTGATCGGCATCTCCGATCTGTCCCGGCCCGACTACGGTGACGCCGTGGAGGTGTTGCCCGGCGAGATTCCCGTGTTCTGGGCCTGCGGTGTCACACCGCAGGCCGCGCTGGTGCAAGCCGCGCTGCCTCTGGTCATCACGCACGCGCCGGGCGCCATGCTGGTGACGGACCTGTTCAACCACCAACTCGCTGCCTTCTAGGAGAACGACGATGAAGAACTGGGCTCTGGCCTTCACCTGCGCTGCCGTCATGGGCAGCGCAGGCGCACAGACCAAGTGGGACCTGCCCTCGGGCTACGGCGCCAACACCTTCCAGGTGCAGAACCTGCAGTGGTTCGTCGACGAAGTCGGCAAGGCCACCGCGGGGCAGTTGAAGATCACCCTGCATCCGGGGGCGTCGCTGTTCAAGGCCAACGAGATCAAGCGCGCGGTGCAGAGCGGGCAGACGCAGATCGGCGAGTTCATCCTCAGCGGTGCAGCCAACGAGAACCCGCTCTTCGGCGTCGACAGCATCCCCTTCCTGGCCACCACCTACCCGCAGGCGAAGAAGCTCGACGACGCCAGCCGTCCCGCGCTGGAGAAGCTGCTGGCCGCCCAGGGCATGAAGCTGCTGTACACCGTGCCCTGGCCCGGCCAGTCGCTCTACAGCAAGAAGCCGGTGTCCAGCCTGGCCGACCTGAAGGGCACCAAGATGCGGGCCTACAACCCGGCCACCACACGCATCGCCGAGCTCGTCGGCGCCCAGCCCGTCACCATCCAGCTGGCCGAGCTGCCGCAGGCCCTGGCCACCGGCGGCGTCGACAACTTCCTCACCAGCAGCGCCAGCGGCGTGGACAGCAAGCTGCACGAGCAGGTGAAGTTCTTCTACGACGTCAACGCCTGGCTGCCGCGCAACGCGGTGGTGATCAACGTCAAGGCCTTCGATGCGCTGGACAAGGCCACCCAGGCCGCGTTGCTGAAAGCAGGTGCGGCAGCCGGCGAACGCGGCTGGAAGATCAGCGACCAGAAGGATGACGAGTACCTGAAGGAACTCGCGGCCAAGGGCATGACCGTGGACCGCAGCAGCGCCAAGCTGAAGGCCGAGCTCAGGGCCATCGGCGAGCGCATGACCGGCGAATGGCTGAAGCAGGCCGGCGCCGAGGGTCAGGCGGTCATCGACGCGTACCGCAAGTAAGGCAGGCCACACCATGCGCCGCGTGTTCGACGGGTTCTACGCGGCGCTGATGGCGCTGGCGGCCCTGGCCCTGCTGATCTGCTTCGCGGCCGTGATGCTGGGCATCGCGGACCGCCAGTTCGGCTTCGGCCTGCGCGGGCTGGATGCCTACGCCGGCTACGCCATCGCCGCGGCGCTGTTCCTGGCGCTGCCCGGCACGCTGCAGAAGGGTGAGCACATCCGCGTCACGCTGCTGCTGCAGCGCCTGCCCGCCAGGGGACAGTCCGTGCTGGCCTGGTGGAGCCTGCTGGCCGGCATCCTGCTGTCGGCGATGCTGGCCGCCTATGCCTGCCGGCTGGTCTGGGTGTCGTGGCTGACGAACGATGTCTCGCAGGGCTCCGACGCGACACCCCTGTGGCTGCCGCAGACCGCCATGGCGCTCGGCTGCCTGGGCCTGTTCGTCGCCCTGGTGGATGCGGCCATCTCGCGGGCCACCGGCGGCGGCTTCGAGCGGCAGGCGGCCGGCGAAGCCGCCCGCGTGGAATAGCGCCCAGGCGCACTGGAGCTTCGCATGGACATCCTCACCGCCGCGCTGCTGATCGGCCTGCTTCTGGCCGTGCTGGCCTCGGGATTCTGGATCGGCCTGGCCCTGCTGGGCGTGGCCGTGTTCGCGATGGAGATGTTCACCAGCCGCCCGGTGGGCGACAGCATGGTCTTCACCATCTGGGGCAGCACCAGCAGCTGGACGCTGACGGCGCTGCCGCTGTTCCTGTGGATGGGCGAGATCCTCTTCCGCAGCCGGCTCACGGCCGACCTGTTCAGGGGCCTGGCCCCGTGGCTGAACCGCGTGCCGGGCCGGCTGCTGCACACCAACGTCATCGGATGCGGCATCTTCGCGGCGGTGTCGGGCAGCAGCGCAGCCACCTGCGCCACGATCGGAAAGATCACGCTGCCGGAGCTGAAGCGGCGCGGCTACCCCGACGCCATCAGCCTGGGCAGCCTGGCCGGCGCCGGCACTTTCGGGCTGCTGATCCCGCCGTCGATCATCATGATCGTCTACGCCGTGGCCACCGACGTGTCGATCGCCAAGCTCTTCGTCGCCGGGGTGCTGCCCGGCGTCGGTCTGATGGCGCTGTTCAGCGGCTACCTGGTGTTCTGGGCCCTGCGCCACCCCGGGCAGGTGCCGCAGGGCGACGCCGATCTGCGCCTGGCCGACAAGCTGCGCGCCGGGCGCCACCTGCTGCCGGTGCTGTCGCTGATCGTGCTGGTCATCGGCGCCATCTACACCGGCCTGGCCACGGCCACCGAATCGGCCGCGCTGGGCGTGGCGGGCTCGCTGCTGCTGAGCCGGCTGGAGGGCACCCTGACCTGGCGCAGCTTCAGGGACGGCCTGACGTCGGCCTGCCGCGTGTACTGCATGATCGGCCTCATCCTGGCGGGGGCCTCGTTCCTGACGCTGGCCATGGGCTTCATCGGCCTGCCGCGCGAAGTGGCGGCCTTCATCGGCGGCCTGCAGCTGCCCCCCTTCTGGCTGCTGATGCTGCTGATGGCCTTCTTCATCGTGCTGGGCTGCTTCCTGGACGGCATCAGCATGGTGGTGCTCACCATGGCCGTGCTGCTGCCCACGGTGCAGGCCGCCGGCATCGACCTGATCTGGTTCGGCATCTTCGTGGTGCTGGTGGTGGAGATGGCTCAGATCACGCCGCCCGTGGGCTTCAACCTCTTCGTGCTGCAGGGGCTGACCGGGCGCGAACTGCCCTACCTGGCGCGCACTGCGTTGCCCTTCTTCGGTCTGCTGGTGCTGGCGGTGTTGTCGATCTACCTCTTTCCGCAGATCGTGCTGTTTCTGCCGAGCCTGATGTAATCCCCCCCACCGGACCCCGACGAGACTGGACGATGATCACGACACGCTGGCAATTCTGGATCGACCGCGGAGGCACCTTCACCGACGTGGTGGGCCGCGCACCCGACGGCGAGATCCACACGCTGAAGCTGCTCAGCGAGAACCCCGAGCAGTACCGCGACGCCGCGGTGGAAGGCATCCGCCGCCTGCTGGGGCTGCCCGCCGGCGCCCCCATCACGCCAGGGCAGGTGGACTGCGTGAAGATGGGCACCACGGTGGCCACCAACGCGCTGCTGGAGCGCAAGGGCGACCGCACGCTGCTGGTCACCACGCAGGGCTTCCGCGATGCGCTGCGCATCGCCTACCAGGCCAGGCCGCGGCTGTTCGACCGCCGCATCGTGCTGCCCGAACTGCTGTACGAGCGCGTGGTCGAGGCGCGGGAGCGCGTCTCGGCGCAGGGCGAAGTGCTGCAGCCGCTGGACCCGGATCACCTGCGGGGCGAGCTGCAGGCCGCCTTCGACGCCGGCATCCGCGCCTGCGCCATCGTCTTCATGCACGGTTACCGCTTCAACGCGCACGAGGCTGCCGCGGCCGCGCTGGCCGAGCAGATCGGCTTCACCCAGGTCAGCGCCTCGCACGTCGTGAGCCCGCTGATGAAGCTGGTCTCGCGCGGCGACACGACGGTGGTCGACGCCTACCTCAGCCCCATCCTGCGCCGCTACGTCGACCAGGTGGCCGCCCAGATGCCCGGCGTGCGCCTGTTCTTCATGCAGAGCAGCGGTGGCCTCACCGAGGCGCACCACTTCCAGGGCAAGGACGCCATCCTGAGCGGCCCGGCCGGCGGCATCGTCGGCATGGTGCGCACGGCGGTGGCGGCCGGCCACGACAAGGTCATCGGCTTCGACATGGGCGGCACCAGCACCGACGTGAGCCACTACGCCGGCGAGTTCGAACGCGCCTTCGAGACCCAGGTGGCCGGCGTGCGCATGCGCGCGCCGATGATGAGCATCCACACCGTGGCCGCCGGCGGCGGCTCGCTGCTGGCCTTCGACGGCGCACGGCTGCGCGTCGGCCCCGAGAGCGCCGGTGCCAACCCGGGGCCGGCCAGCTATCGGCGCGGCGGCCCGTTGGCCACCACCGACGCCAACGTGCTGCTGGGCAAGATCCAGCCCGCGCACTTTCCCAGCGTCTTCGGCCCCCGGGCCGATCAGGCGCTGGACCGCGACGGCGTGGCGGCGAAGTTCGAGGCGCTGGCCGCGCAGGTGCAGGCAGCCACCGGGCGCGCCGCGACGCCGGAATCGCTGGCCGAAGGTTTCCTGCAGATCGCCATCCAGAACATGGCCAACGCCATCAAGCGCATCTCGGTGGCGCGCGGCTACGACGTCACCAGCTACACCCTGCAGTGTTTCGGTGGCGCCGGCGGCCAGCATGCCTGCGGCGTGGCTGACGCACTGGGCATGACACGGGTCTTCGTGCACCCGCTGGCCGGTGTGCTGTCGGCCTACGGCATGGGCCTGGCCGACCAGATCGCGATGCGCGAGGGTGCCGTCGAGCTGCCGCTGGACGATGCCGGCCTGGCCGCTGCCGAAGCGCGCCTGGCCACGCTGGGCGACGCCGCCTGCGACGAACTGGTCAGCCAGGGCGTGGCGCGCGAGGCCCTGCAGCTGAAGCCTCGCCTGCACGTGCGTTACCAGGGCACGGACACGGCGCTGGTCGTTCCCCTCGGCGCCATCGCCACGGTCCGCGCCGACTTCGAGGCGGCCTACCGCCAGCGCTTCGCCTTCCTGATGCCCGGCCGGGCCCTGGTGGTCGAGGCGGTGTCGGTCGAAGCGGTGGGGGCGGGCGAGTCCTTCGACACCGCGCCCCTCGGGCAGGAGCCGCCGGCCCACGTGCCCGACCCCCACGCCAGCGTGCGCATGCACAGCGGCCGCTGGATGGACGCCGGCCTGTACGTGCGCGAGTCGCTGCGTGCGGGCGCCGTCATCGACGGTCCGGCCATCGTCGCCGAGAAGAACGCCACCACCGTCGTCGAGCCCGGCTGGCAGGCCCGGCTCAGCGCCGCCGGGCCGATCGAGATGAGCCGCGTCGTGCCGCGCTCGACGCAGCACGCCATCGGCACGGAAGCCGACCCGGTGATGCTGGAGGTCTTCAACAACCTCTTCATGAACATCGCCGAGCAGATGGGCCTGCGGCTGCAGAACACCGCCTACTCGGTGAACATCAAGGAGCGGCTGGACTTCTCCTGCGCGCTGTTCAGCGCCGACGGCGAACTCATCGCCAACGCGCCGCACATGCCGGTGCACCTGGGCAGCATGAGCGAGAGCATCAAGACGGTGATCCAGCGCAACCCGGCCATGCAGCCGGGGGATGTCTACGTGCTGAACGACCCCTACCACGGCGGCACCCACCTGCCGGACGTGACGGTAGTGACCCCTGTGTACCTGGAAACGTCCGACGGGACACCCAGCTTCTACGTCGCCAGCCGCGGCCACCATGCCGACATCGGCGGCAGCACGCCGGGCAGCATGCCGCCGTTCAGCAAGACCATCGCCGAGGAAGGCGTGCTGTTCGACAACTTCCTGCTGGTGCGCGGCGGGCAGCTGCGCGAGGCGGAACTGCTGGCGCAGCTGAGCTCGGGCCCCTGGCCGGCGCGAAACCCGCAGCAGACCATCGCCGACCTGCGGGCCCAGATCGCCGCCAACCAGAAGGGCGTGGAAGAGCTGCTCGCCATGGTGGGCCAGTTCGGCCCCGCCACCGTGGCGGCCTACATGAAACACGTGCAGGACAACGCCGAGGAGTCGGTGCGCCGCGTCATCACCGCGCTGAAGGACGGTGCGTTCACGCTGCCGCTGGACAACGGCGCACAGATCAGCGTGAAGGTCACCGTGCACGCGGCGACGCGCGAGGCCACCATCGACTTCAGCGGCACCAGCGCGCAGCTGCCGAACAACTTCAATGCGCCGAAGGCGGTGACGATGGCCGCGGTGCTGTACGTCTTCCGCACGCTGGTGAACGACGACATCCCGCTCAATGCCGGCTGCCTGAAGCCGCTGCACGTCATCGTGCCCGAGGGCTGCATGCTGAACCCGAACCCGCCGGCGGCGGTGGTGGCGGGCAACGTCGAGACCAGCATGTGCGTCACCAACGCGCTCTATGGTGCGCTGGGCATGATGGCGGCCAGCCAGTGCACGATGAACAACTTCACCTTCGGCAACCAGATGCACCAGTACTACGAGACGATCTCGGGTGGCAGTGGCGCCGGGGTGCTGCAGGACGAAGCCGGCCGCGTCGTGGGCGGTTTCCATGGCACGAGCGTGGTGCAGACGCACATGACCAACTCGCGCCTGACCGACCCCGAGGTGCTGGAGTTCCGCTTCCCGGTGCGCCTGGACAGCTATGCGCTGCGCACCGGCTCCGGTGGTGCCGGGCGCTGGCACGGTGGTGACGGGGGAGTGCGGCGCGTGCGCTTCCTCGAGCCGATGACGGCGTCCATCCTGTCCAACGGCCGCGAGGTGCCGGCCTTCGGCATGGCCGGCGGCCAGCCGGGGGCCGTCGGCATCAACCGCGTGGAGCGCGCCGATGGTCGCATCGAGGTGCTGTCGCATATCGGCAGCGCCGAGATGGAACCTGGCGACGTGTTCGTGATCGAGACGCCCGGGGGCGGCGGCTACGGGCCGCCGGGCTGAGGCAGCGGGGCCGGCTCGGCCGGCCGCCGCGGCGCCGTGTTCGAGGCCGTGGCGTTCCGGCGGTGCCGGGGCGCTGCAATCACCCAGATCGTCCAGCACAGCCAGGCCGACCACAGGCTGTGGCTGGGGTAGTGCGCGCCGCGCGCCAGCTGCGCCCAGCCGAACGCCAGGCCGATGGCCAGCACCGCGGCCAGCCACCAGCGCGCGGCGCGCGGGTGACTGTCGCGCAGCATGAACCAGCCCCCGAAGAACGCGAAGGCGCTGGTGGCGTGGCCCGAGGGGAAGCAGTGGCCGTCGCCGCCATCGGCCACGCCGAGGCGCCAGTGCGAGACGTGGCTCGCGATGCCGCCGAATTCCCACAGGTCCCAGGGGCAGCTGGTGATGCTGAAGCGCTTGAGCATGGGCACCGCCACGGCGCACAGCAGCGTGACAGCGACCCAGCGCCAGCGCTCGCGACGGTGCAGGCCGCCGCGCGCCGGGCGCAGGGCGTACACCACCATTCCGCCCAGCGCGACCCAGGCCAGCCAGCGGCCTCCGTCGTGCAGCAGGCAGCGCGTCAGCCAATGGTCGCGCCACACGAAACCTGCGGCGCTGCCGAACAGTCGAACCGCCGTCAGGTCGCCCGGACCGCTGTCCCAGGCCAGCAGCAGCAGCAGGCCCACGGCCGTGGGCAGCACGTCGCGGCGCAGGGTGTGGGCAGGCGCCATGCTCAGCGGCTGGCCGTGACCGAGATCGGACCGGCCTTCACGGCAGTGCCCGCCGCGGCCGCGGCGGCCGCGGACGGTGCGTCAGGTGCAGCCGGGGCCGCCGACCGGCAGTCGTGGCCCAGGTCCCACGCGGGCTGGTAGAGCGCGGTGCGCACGTCCAGCAGGCCCAGTACCGTGTGGAACAGGTGGTCGTGCGCGGCCGGCTGGGTCGCTCTCTGCTTCATGCAGGCCAGATCGAGGCCGTTGGCCTGCGCGAAGCCGCTGCTGAACCACATCACCATCGGCACCTGCTTCTGCACGTCGGGCGCGATGGCATAGGGCAGGCCGTGCAGGTACAGGTTCTTCTCGCCCAGCGACTCACCGTGGTCGGACACGTAGACCAGCATGCTGTCCACGTCGGCCTCGCGCGCCTTCAGTTCGCCGATCAGGCGGGCCAGCACGTGGTCGGTGTAGAGCAGTGCGTTGTCGTAGGCGTTGACGATGTGCTCCGACGGGCAGCGGCGCAGGTCCTCGTCTTCACAGGCCGGCTTGAACTGCGCCATCTCGGGGGGATAACGCTTGAAGTAGGCCGGTCCGTGGTTGCCCAGCTGGTGAAGCACCAGCAGCTGCGGGCCCCGCGCGGCCTGCAGCATGTCGGGCAGGCCGTGCAGCAGGCCTTCGTCGAGACAGCGCCCGCCAGCGCACAGGCCGGGCGGGGCGATGTCGGCCACGGTCTGGTAGGGCAGACCTTCGCACACGCCCTTGCAGCCCGACTGGTTGTCGCGCCAGGTCACGCCCACCCCGGCGCGCACCAGCACGTGCAGCAGGGACTGGCTGCCGCGGATGGTGGACTCGTCGTGGTCGCGCCGGCCCACCGGCGCGAACATGCAGGGCACCGAGACCTCGGTGTTGGTGCCGCAGCTGGTCACGTCGGCGAAGTTGATGACCGGCAACCGGGACAGCTGGGGCGTGGTCTGCCGCGCATACCCCGACAGGCCCCAGTTGGCTGCGCGTGCCGTCTCGCCCACCACCATCACCACCAGCAGCGGGCGGGTCCTGGCGGCCCAGCGGGGGCCCGGAGCGGCGTCTTCGCCGATCGGCTTGCGCGGCGCGGCCTGGCCCTTCAGGTCGGCGGCCAGCACGCTGGCTCCCGACCACAGGTAGTTGGCCGGCGTGATGAGGTAGCGCAGTTCCTTCTGGTTGCGCAGGGTCGAGGCCAGCGAGCCGAAGACGGAGAACGTGGCCACCGCCGCGACCAGGGCGCACATCGCCATGAAGCCCAGGCGGATGGCCAGGGCGCGCGGCCAGCGCCGCGGTGCCGGCTCCGTGCGCCACAGCACCAGCAGCGGCAGCACGGCACCGAACAGCAGCCACGGCAGCAGGGTCGGGTTCAGCAGTTCGCGCGCCTCGTGCCAGTCGGTGCGCAGGGTGTTGCGCAGCATCGAAGGGTCGAGGTACACGTTCAGCTGGTGAACGTAGTACGCCGCGAAGGCCGTGCCCACGATCAGCAGGCTCAACAGCGGGCGCACCGTGTGGCGATTGGCGAATGGGGCCAGCAGCAGCGCGTGCAGCGCGACCAAGCCCACCCCCAGGGCGAGCGCCAGGCCCCAGGCCGCGGGGTCGGCGGCACTGCGACCGGCCAGCGCGCCCGTGAAGAAGCGAACGTTGCCCAGCAGCACCCAGAAGGCGCTGCAGACCAGGAGCATCACCTCCACGGAGGCCTGGAACCTGAAGCGGCGACGCCCGCCCGTCGGGGCGGCCCGTCGGCCGGCGCGGGCGCGGAAGATCGGATCGGGCAGCAGCATCGAAAACGCATTTCATGCGGCCCTGCTGAAGCTGCACTGAAGCCCGAGCCGTGTCACCGGGCGCAGGCCGAGCACAATCGCGCCATGCGCCTGCTGCTGCTCGAAGACGACACCATCCTGGGCGAAGGCTTGCGCGACTTCCTGCGCGCCGAGGGCCACGTGGTCGACTGGTTCACCACCCTGCGGGAGGCCGGTGCCGTCAGCGGCGAGCCGTACGACGCGCTGCTGCTCGACTGGCAGCTCCCCGACGGCACGGGCCTGGCCTGGATGCGCCAGCGGCGCCACGCCGGCGACACCACGCCGGTGATCATGCTCACGGCGCGCGATCGCCTCGGCGACCGCATCGAGGGCCTGGACGCCGGGGCCGACGACTACCTCGTCAAGCCCTTTGCACCCGAGGAGCTGGCCGCGCGGCTGCGCGCCGTCAGCCGACGTGGCGGCGGCCCGTCGCGATTGCGCGTGGGCGCTGTCGAGCTCGACCTGCAGGCGCGTGCGGCCTTCACGGCAACAGGCCGCGCCGACCTGACGGCGCGCGAGTGGGCCCTGGTCGAGGCGCTGGCCCTGCGTGCCGGGCGACTCGTCGACAAGTCCGATCTCGAACGTCTGGTGCTGGGAGCCGATGCCGAAGTCAGCAGCAATGCACTGGAAGTGCACATCTCCAGCCTGCGACGCAAGCTGGGGCGAGAGTTCATCGAAACCGTGCGAGGCCTGGGCTATCGCATCACGCCCGGCGGGGTGGCTTGATGGCCGCGCGCCTGTCGTCCATCCGTGCGCGGCTGTCGCTGACGCTCATCGGCCTGTGGCTGCTGTGGGGGCTGGTGGTCTCGGCAGGCGTGTGGCTGGTCGTGCTGCACGAGGTGGAAGAACTGCTCGACGACACGCTGCAGGCCTCGGCCGAGGTTCTCAGCGGGCTGCTCGACCGCGGCACCCTGTCTGCTGCCGTCGGCTCGGGCGGCCTGGTGGCGTCACTGGGCCACGGCCCGGAGGAAGGCCGCTTCGCCTGGCAGGTCGTGGGCGCCGGCTCGCAGGTGCTGCTGCGCTCGGCGCGCGCCCCCGAGCGGGCCCTGATGCCGCTGGCCACCTACGGCTTTGCCGATGCGCACGACGATTGGCGTGTCTACGGCATCCGCTTCGGCGGTGGTGAACGCGTGCTGTACGTCGCCCAGACGCGCACCGAGCGGCGCGAAGCGCAGGCCGAGGTGGCCTTGACGACGGTTGGCGTGGCCTTGTGCGTGGGCGTGCTGGCCGCTGCGGGGATAGGCCTGCGCATCCGCCGCGAGCTGTCGCCGCTGCAGGACCTGACCGAGTCGCTGGCGCACTACGAACCGCTGGTGCCCGGCGCCCGCCTGCCCGAAGCCACGCGGCGCGAGCTGGTGCCGATCCACGAGGCCATCGAACAGCTCGGTGCCCGGCTGGCCCGCCGCGTGGCCAACGAGCGCGCCTTCTCGGCTCATGCGGCGCACGCGCTGCGCACGCCGCTGGCGGGGCTGGACGCGCAGCTTGCCGTGGCGCTGCGCGAGAGCCCGCCGCAGCTCAAGCCCCGCCTGGACCGCATGCGCCAGGCCACCGGCCGGCTGACCCGCGTGGTAGCAGCGCTGCTGGCACTGTTCCGCAGCGGCGTCGAGCTGCGCTGGGAGGGCGTGGACGTCAAGCAGTTGCTGGCCCGGCTGCCCGTCGACGGGCTCGAAGTGGTCGTCGAGTCGCCGCCAGACCGCGGGGTGCTGTCGGCCGACCCCGACCTGCTCACCGCCGCGCTGCTGAACCTGATCGACAACGCCGTGCGCCATGGCGCGCTGGTGCTCCGCGTGAGCGTGCAGGGGCAGTCCCTGCTGCTGCGTGACGACGGCCGGGGCGTGTCCGCCGAACGCCTGGCCGAGTTGCAGGATGCGCTCCAGACGCAGGCCTACGAGGGCCGCATGGGCCTGGGTCTGATGCTGGCCGACCTGGTGGCGCGGGCGCACGGCGGCAAGCTGCTGCTGCAAGCGCAGCCCGCCGGCTTTGCCGTCGAACTTCGACTGGGCGAGCCGCCCGCGCAAGGATGAGACCATGACGGAGCCCTGTGTGCTGGTGACCGGTTTCGAGCCCTTCGACGGCGAGACCCTCAACCCGTCGATGGCGGTGGCGCAGGCGCTGCACGGGATGACGCTCGACGGCCACCGGGTGCACGCCGCCGTGCTGCCCTGCGTCTTCGGCGACGCACTGCAGGCGCTGGACGAGACCTTGTCGCGTGTGCGGCCCAGCCTGGTGCTGGCGCTGGGCCAGGCCGCCCGCGCCGAGATTTCGGTCGAGCGCGTGGCGATCAACGTCGACGATGCCCGCATCGCCGACAACGCCGGGGCGCGGCCCATCGACCGTGCCATCGTCGACGGCGGGCCGGCCGCCTACTTCAGCAGCCTGCCCATCAAGGCCATGGTGGCCACGATGCAGCGCGCCGGGCTGCCGGCGGCGGTGTCACAGACGGCCGGCACCTTCGTCTGCAACCATGTCTTCTACGGCCTCATGCACCGTCTGCAGGCCCGCCCTGGCGTGCGCGGCGGCTTCGTGCACCTGCCGCTGCTGCCCGAGCAGGCGCTGCGCCGGGGCGGCTTCTCGCTGCCCTTGCCGGTCATGACCGGCGGCGTGCGCATCGCCTTGCTGTCGGCCCTGCGGCAGCAGGGCGATCTGCGGCTCGGTGGCGGCGCAGAGGCCTGAGCCCGGAGGCGGCTGACGACCGGCCGCCGGCGCCGCAGCGCACGATGCCTGAAAATCCCCAGGCGGGCTGCGGTGTAAGAAGCGCCGCGTCGGAGCGACATCCTGCCGGGCGGCCTGATCGCTGCCTGCCCGTCCCATTCAGCATCTGTGCCTTCAAACCCCCGGTCCTTCAAGGAGCTCGCCCATGAACCCAGGTCTCGTCGTTTCGTCCGCGCTCGCCACCGTGCTGGCCCTCGGCCTCGTCGGACAGGTGTCTGCCCAGGACAAGTCCAAGGCCAGGGAAAAGTGCTACGGCATCGCCAAGGCCGGCCAGAACGACTGCGCCAGCCTGTCCGGCTCGCATTCCTGCGCCGGCCAGAGCAAGGTCGACAACGCGCCCGACGAATGGAAGTACGTCCCCGCCGGCACCTGCAAGCAGATGAAGGGCATGACAGCCGAGGAAGCCAGGAAGATGGTCAAGAAGTGAAGCGCCGCGTCGCGCCTCCCGCACCGTGAGCGTCCTGCACGCCGGCATCGGACTTCGTCATCCGCATCACGCCCAGGCGCTGCGGGAGCGCCCGGCCCTGGCCTTCGTCGAAGTGCATTCGGAGAACTTCTTCGGTGAAGGCGGGGCCGCGCTGGCGGTGTTGGAGGCCGCACGCGAACGCTGGCCGCTCAGCCTGCACGGCGTGGGCCTGTCGCTGGGCTCGGCGGCGGGGCTGGACCTCGCGCACCTCGAGCAACTCGCCCGTCTGGTGCAGCGCTTCGACCCGGTGCGCGTGAGCGACCATGCTTGTTTCGCCCGCGCACCGCGCCGCGCCGGGCAGGCGTCGGTGCACGCCAACGACCTGCTGCCGCTGGCCTTCACCGAGGCCTCGCTCGACATCCTGGTGCGCAACGTGCAGCAGGTGCAGGAGCGCCTGCGCCGTCCGCTGCTGGTGGAGAACCTGTCGAGCTACCTGCACTGGGCCGACGACATGCTGCCCGAGCCCGAGTTCTTCAACCGCCTGGCGCGGCGCAGCGGCTGCGGGTTGCTGCTGGACGTCAACAACCTCGTCGTCAATGCGCTCAATGACGGCGGCGGTGCGGTGGCCGCCGCCTGCCGCTGGATCGACGCCATCGACGCCGACGCCGTCGGCGAGATCCATCTCGCCGGACATGCCGACGGCCGCGCCACGGGCGGCATGGTGATCGACGACCACGGCTGCCGCGTGCAGTCCGCCACGTGGCAGGTCTTCCGCCATGCCGTGAGACGCCTGGGCGCGCGGCCGACGCTGATCGAGTGGGACACCGACCTGCCGCCGCTGCCCGTGCTGCTGGGCGAGGCGGCGCTGGCCGAAGTCGCTATTGCCGAAGTCGCTTTTGCCGAAGTCGCTTTTTCCGAAGTCGCTTTTGCCGACGCCACCACTGCCGAAGCCGCAGGGCCGACCGCATGAGCAGTGCCGGCGAACAGAAGGAAGCCCTGCGCCAGCAGATGCTGCTGCGCGCGCTGTGGCGCGACGCGCGGCCCGGCGTGGTGGCCGGCTGGATGCGCGATCCGCCGGAGCGCTTCGCGCGCGGTCTGCAGGTCTACCAGGCCCATGCCGGGGCGCTGGCGCAACGTGCGCTGCAGGCGGCCTACCCCACGCTGGCCGAGCTGATCGGCGCCGACTCCTTCGCCGGCCTGGCGCGTGCGTTCTGGCAGGCCGATCCGCCGCGCCAGGGCGACATCGCGAGCTGGGGCGCGGCGCTGCCGGACTTCGTCGCCGCGGCAGCCTCCCTGGCCGACGAACCCTGCCTGGCCGACGTGGCGCGCATCGACTGGGCCGTGCACCGCGCCACGACGGCAGCCGACCACGACGAGGCCGTGTCCGGCCTCGAACTGCTGGCCGCGGCCGACCCCGCGCCCCTGCAGCTGCGCCTGCGCCCGGGCACGGCCGTGCTTCGGTCGGCGCACCCAGCAGCGACGATCTGGCTGGCCCACCGCAGCGGCGACGTCGACCGCTTCGCACCGGTGCGGCAGGCGCTGGCCGAACAGCGCGCCGAGGCGACGCTGGTCTGGCGCGACGGCGGGGCGGTGCGCGTGGCCGCCATCGCCGAGGCCGAAGCGATGTTCACCGAGACGCTGATCGCCGGGGGGACGCTGGGCGCCGCGTTCGATGCCGCAACGCGGGCGCCTGGCCTGCCCCTGGACTTCGAAGCCTGGCTCATCGCCGCCCTGCAGCAGGGCCGCCTGGTGGCCGTGCAGGCACGGCGCGCCGACGAGGGCGTCTTCGCCTGAAATGCAGCCGCGGCCGACGCCGCCGCCAAAGATCTCGACCTGACTGAACCCCTCGACCCCTTCACTTCCAAGATGCCGAACTCCCTGAATCGTCGCCACCTCCTGATGTCGTCGCTGGGCCTCGCCGCGGGCCTCCTGCCGGCTGCGGCGCGCGCCCAGGCGCCCGCCGAGGCCTGGGCGCGCATGCTCGACGCCGCGCGCGGCCAGACCGTCTGGTTCAACGCCTGGGGCGGCAGCGAGCGCACCAACGCCTACCTGCAGTGGGCGGCGACCGAAGTGCAGCGCCTGTACGGCGTGAAGCTCGAACACGTCAAGCTGTCCGACACGGCCGAGGTGGTCAAGCGCGTGCGCGCCGAAAAGGCGGCCGGCCGCAACCCGGGCTCGGCCGATCTGCTGTGGATCAACGGCGAGAACTTCCTGACCATGAAGCGCGAAGGCCTGCTGTTCGGCCCCTTCGCCGAGAGCCTGCCGAACTTCGCGCTGGTCGACCTGGCAGGCAAGCCGACCACGCGCATCGACTTTTCCGAGCCGGTGGACGGCATGGAAGCGGCCTGGGGCATGGCGCAACTGACCTTCTTCGCCGATGCGGCACGTGTGCCGCAGCCGCCCGCCAGCCTGCCCGAGCTGCTGGACTGGGCGCGGCGCACCCCGGGGCGGTTCACCTACCCGAAGCTGCCGCAGTTCCACGGCACCACCTTCGTCAAGCAGGTGCTGGTGGAACTCAACACCGACCGCACGGCGCTGTACCGGGCCTTCACGCCCGAGGCCTTCGGGCGTTTCACGCCGGTGGTGTGGAACTACCTCGATGCGCTGCACCCGCTGCTGTGGCGCGGTGGCCGGCAGTTTCCTGCCAACACGACCGTGATGCGCCAGATGCTGTCCGACGGCGAGCTCTTCATCTCGCTGACCTTCAACCCCAACGAGCCGGCCAACCAGATCGCCGCGCGCACGCTGCCGCCCGGCGTGGTGGCCTTCCAATTCCGCGCCGGCACGCTGGGCAACACGCACTTCCTGGCCATTCCCTTCAACGCGCGCGCCCAGGCCGGCGCACAGGTGGTGGCCAACTTCATGCAGTCGCCTGCGGCGCAGGCGCGCAAGGCCGACATCCGCCACTGGGGCGACCCCACGGTGCTGGCCGTCGACCGGCTGCCGCCCGAGCAGCGTGCGCTGTTCGCCGACAGTGCCAGCGCGCCCGGCGTGGTGCGACAGCCGGCGCCGGTGTGGCCCGAGCCGCACGCGAGCTGGGTGGAGCCGATCGAACGCGAGTGGCAACGACGTTACGGCGCTTGAGCGGCACGGCCGCCCCGGTGGTGCTGCCGCTGGCCGTGCGCGCTGGCCGCCGCGCCGCGCTGGCCGTGCTGGCGGCAGTGTTCGCGCTGCCGCTGCTGGCGGCCTTGCCGTGGGCGCTGCACGAAGGCCTGTCCGTCGCAGCCTGGCGCGAACTGCGCGCCGATGCGCAGGTCCCGCGGGCGCTGGCACTCAGTGTCTTCACCGCGCTGGCCAGCACGGCCGTCTCGCTGTTGCTCACGCTGCTGCTGGTCACGCACCTGCACGGCACCCGCGCCTGGTCGCGACTGGCGCTGCTGCTCGGGCCCATGCTGGCGGTGCCGCATGCGGCTTTCGCCATCGGCCTGGCCTGGCTGATCGCGCCCGCCGGCTGGATCGCGCGCGCGCTGGCGCCGCTGTTCGGCTGGGACTCTCCGCCAGCCTGGGAGACCGTCAACGACCCGCGCGGCGTGGCACTGCTGGCCGTGCTGGTGCTCAAGGAGACACCCTTCCTGCTGTGGAGCACCGTCGCGCTGCTGACGCGCCCGGAGGTGGCCGGCGTGCTGCAGCGTCACATCGCCGTGGCACGCACGCTGGGCTACACGCCGGCGGCCTGGTGGTGGCGCGTGGGCTGGCTGCTCTGGGCGCCGCGCCTGGCCTGGCCGCTGCTGGCGGTGCTGGCCTACGGCCTGACCGTCGTCGACCTGGCGCTGATCGTCGGGCCAGGTTCGCCGCCCACGCTGGCCGCGCTGGCCTGGCAATGGCTGGCCGATGCCGATGCGTCACGCAACGCGCAGGGGGCGGCCTCGGCCCTGCTGCTGACCGGCGTGCTCGCGGCGCTGCTGCTGCTGGGTCTGGCATTGCACCGCGTGCTGGCGGCCTGGGGGCGCCGGCGGGCGACCTCCGGGGTGCGGCCGCCGCGGCTGGAGGTGCCGTCGGCGCCGCGCCGCGCCGTGGCGGCGCTGGGGCCGGCCATCGTGGTCGTGTACGGCGCCGTGTTGCTGGGGCTGGTCGTGCTGTCCTGGGCCGGGCCGTGGGCTTTTCCGGCGCTGTGGCCGACCACGCCTTCGGCCGATGTGTGGGCGCAGGCGCTGGGCAGCAGCGACACCCTGGGCTTCACGGCAGCCCTGGCGGCGGCTTCGGCGCTGCTGTCGCTGGTGCTGGCCGTGGCCTGGCTCGAAGCCGCGCCGCCGCGCTGGGACGCCGCGATCATGCCGCTGGTGCTGCTGCCGCTGGTGCTGCCGCAACTGCTGCTGCTGGTGGGCCTGTACCGGGGCGCGCTGGCGCTGCGCCTGGACGGCACGGTAGCCGGCCTGCTGTGGGTTCACGTGCTGATGGTGCTGCCCTATGTCTTCACCGCGCTGGCGCCGGCCTGGCGCAGTTTCGACCCGCGCTATGAATGGGCGGCACTGGCGCTGCGTCGCTCGCGCCTAGCGTTCTGGTGGCGGGTCAAGTGGCCGCTGCTGGCGGCCCCGCTGGCTTCGGCGCTGGCCATCGGTTTCGCGGTCAGCGTGGCGCAGTACCTGTCGACGCAGTTCATCGGCGCCGGCCGCCACGTCACGCTCACCACCGAGGCCGTCACGCTGGCCTCGGGCGGCCAGCGCGCACTGGCGGCGGCCTTCGCCCTGCTGCAGGCGCTGCTGCCCGCGCTGGGCTTCGGCCTGGCGTGGTGGGTGGGGCGGCGGGCGGTGGCCCGACTGCCGCTATCGTCCACACGATGAGTCTTCAACTGCGCGACGTCGCCCTGTCACTGCACGGCCGCCCGCTGGTGCCGCGCTTCGATGCGAGCGTGGCGCCCGGCGAGGTGCTGGTGCTGATGGGCGAGAGCGGTTCGGGCAAGAGTTCGCTGCTGGCCTTCTTCGCCGGCCTGCTGGCGCCGCCGCTGCAGGCGCAGGGCAGCGTGTGGATCGACGGCCAGGATGTCACGGCCCTGCCGACCGAGCGGCGGCGCATCGGCCTGCTGTTCCAGGACGACCTGCTGTTCCCGCACCTGAGCGTGCTGCACAACCTGCTGTTCGCGCTGCCGGCCGGCGCGCGTGCCGCGCGCGTTGCGACGGCCCAGGCGGCGCTGGCACGCGCCGGTCTGGAGGCCTTCGCGCCGCGCCTGCCGGCCACGCTGTCGGGCGGCCAGCGCGCACGCGTCTCGCTGCTGCGCGCGCTGCTGGCGCAGCCGCGCGTGCTGCTGCTCGACGAACCCTTCTCCAAGCTGGACGCGGCATTGCGCCAGCGCATGCGCGAGTTCGTCTACGGCGAACTGCAGGTGCAGCAGGTCTGCGGCGTGCTGGTCACGCACGACCCGCAGGACGTGCCGCCCGGCGCGAGCGTGATCGTGCTGCCTTCGTCACCGTCGACGCTGCCGGAGCCGAGCGATGCTTGACCGCGCCGCCATCGCACTGCTGCGCCCGGCGTTGCAGCGTTTGGCGCAGGGTCTGGTGCGTGCCGGCGTGGGCGCCGATGCGCTCACGCTGGCGGGCTTCGCCATCGGCCTCGCGGCGGCCGCGGCCATCGCCTGGCAGCACTACCTGCCGGGCCTGGCGCTGCTGCTGCTCAGCCGGCTGTGCGACGGGCTGGACGGCGCGGTGGCGCGCCTGACCGCGCCCACCGACCGCGGCGCCTTTCTCGACATCACGCTCGACTTCCTCTTCTACGCCAGCATCCCGCTGGCCTTCGCCATCGCCGACCCGGCCGCGAACGCCCTGCCGGCGGCCGTGCTGCTGGCCGCCTTCGTCGGCACCGGCTCCAGCTTCCTGGCGTTTTCCATCCTGGCCGAGCGGCGCGGCCTGAAGAGCGAGGACCACCCCGCCAAGGGCATCTACTATCTGGGTGGTCTCACCGAGGCCACCGAGACGCTGCTGTGTTTCGTGCTGATGTGCCTGTGGCCGGTGCATTTCGACTGGTGGGCCTACGGCTTTGCAGGCCTGTGCGCGGTGACCATCGCGACCCGGCTGTCCATCGGCTGGCGTGCACTGGGATCGTGACGGTGTAAGGTCCGGCTCCTTCCAGCGACGTTGCACAGCCACTTCGGAAACCCACGATGAATCGCAAGAAGCTGATCCTGCTCGCCCTGCTGGTTGCCGCCATCGCGGCCTTCGTGGCGCTGGACCTCGGGCGCTTCTTCAGCATCGACTACGTCAAGGGAGCGCAGGGCGAGTTCCAGGCGCTCTATGCCGCCCGCCCGCTGGCCATGGTGGCCGGCTTCTTCGTGCTCTACGTGGCGGTCACGGCCTTGTCGTTGCCGGGCGCGGCCATCCTGTCGCTGGTGGCCGGGGCCATCTTCGGCCTGTGGGTCGGCACGCTGATCGTGTCCTTCGCGGCCAGCATCGGTGCCACGCTGGCCATGCTGGTCTCGCGTTACCTGCTGCGCGACACGGTGCAGTCCCGCTTCGGCGCCCGCCTGGCCGACGTCGACCGCGGCATCGAGCGCGAAGGCGCCTTCTACCTGTTCACCCTGCGCCTGGTGCCGCTGCTGCCCTTCTTCGTCATCAACCTGGTGATGGGGCTGACGAAGATGAAGGCCGGCATCTTCTATGTCGTCAGCCAGCTGGGCATGCTGCCGGCCACCTTCGTCTTCGTCAACGCCGGCACGCAGCTGTCGCAGATCGAGTCCTTGCAGGGCATCCTGTCGCCCGGCGTGATCGGCTCCTTCGTGCTGCTGGGCCTGTTCCCGCTGATCGCCAAGAAGGTGCTCGATGCGGTGAAGGCGCGCCGGGTCTACGCGCGCTGGGCCGACCGCAAGCCGGCCCGCTACGACACCAACATGGTGGTCATCGGCGCCGGCGCGGCCGGGCTGGTGACCAGCTACATCGCCGCCGTCGTCAAGGCCAAGGTCACGCTGGTGGAAAACCACAAGATGGGCGGCGACTGCCTGAACTACGGCTGCGTGCCCAGCAAGGCGCTGATCAAGACGGCCTCGCTGGTGCGCCAGATGCGCCACAGCCGCGAGTACGGCGTCGAGCGCGCCGAGTACAGCCTCGACTTCGCGCAGGTGATGGACCGCATCACGCGCGTGGTCGCCGAGATCGAGCCGCACGACTCGGTCGAGCGCTACCAGGGCCTGGGCGTCGACGTGGCGATCGGCACGGCGAAGATCGTCGACCCCTGGCACGTGCAGATCACCGCCGAGGACGGCAGCGTGAAGACGCTCGCCACACGCAGCATCGTGGTGGCCACCGGTGCGCGACCCTTCGTGCCGCCGCTGCCGGGCCTGGACGACGTGGGCTACCTCACCAGCGACACGCTGTGGGGCCTGCGCGAACAGCCGCGGCGCCTGGTGGTGCTGGGCGGCGGCCCCATCGGCTGCGAACTGGCGCAGTCCTTCGCGCGGCTGGGCACCGAGGTGACGCAGATCGAGATGGGGTCCCGGCTGATGGCGCGTGAAGACGAGGATGTCTCCGCCTACGTGCGCAAGGCCCTGGAAGCCGACGGTGTCGCCGTGCTCACCGGCCACAAGGCGCTGCGCTGCGAGAAGGACGCCGACGGCGGCAAGTTCATCGTGGTCGAAGTCGCCGGGCAGGAAAAGCGCCTGCCCTTCGACCAGCTGCTGTGTGCCGTCGGCCGCGTGGCGCGGCTGCAGGGCTTCGGGCTGGAAGAGCTGGGCGTGCCGGTGAACCGCACGGTGCAGGTCAACGAATTCCTGCAGACCATCTACCCCAACATCCTGGCCGCCGGCGACGTGGCCGGCCCGTTCCAGTTCACGCATACGGCGGCACACCAGGCCTGGTACGCGGCGGTGAACGGCCTGTTCGGCATGTTCAAGACCTTCAAGGCCGACTACAGCGTGATCCCCTGGTGCACCTTCACCGACCCCGAGGTCGCGCGCGTGGGCCTGAGCGAACAGGAGGCGCGCGAGAAGGGCGTGGCCTTCGAGGTCACGCGCTACGGCATCGACGACCTCGACCGCGCCATCGCCGACAGCGCCGCGCACGGCTGGGTCAAGGTGCTGACCGTGCCGGGCAAGGACCGCATCCTGGGCGTCACCATCGTCGGCGCGCATGCCGGCGACCTGCTGGCCGAATACGTGCTGGCCATGAAACACGGCCTGGGCCTGAACAAGATCCTGGGCACGATCCACACCTACCCGACCATGGCCGAGGCCAACAAGTACGCCGCCGGCGAATGGAAGCGCGCGCACCAGCCCGCGGCGCTGCTGCGCTGGGTGGAGAAATTTCATGCCTGGCGCCGTGGCTGACCGGGCGGTCGCCGCCAGCGTGACGGCCTGGCTGTCGCTGCTGCTGTCGGCACCGCTGCACGCGCAGGGCTTGCCGCCGCTGGTGCAGGCCGACGGCCGGCTGGGCAGCGGCTGGCGCGTGGCCGGCCTGCCGCAGCAGAAGCCGCCCCTGACGCAGTACACGGCGGTGCAGATCGACGGCCGCGCTGCCTTGCGCATCGAGGCGCGCGGCTCCTACGGCAACTTCGTGCACGAGCCGCCGGCGGGCAGCAAGGCCCCGCCCCGGCTGCGCTGGACCTGGCGCGTGGACCAGCCCAATGCGCAGGCCGACCTGCGCAGCAAGGCCGGCGACGACGCCGCGGCGCGCGTGTGCGTCAGCTTCGACCATTCCATCGATCGGGTGCCCTTCGTCGAGCGGCAGCTGCTGCGCCTGGCGCGCTCGCGCACCGGCGAAGCCCTGCCCGCGGCGACGCTTTGTTATCAGTGGGACCAGGGTCTGGCGCCGGGCACGATGCTCGACAACGCGTACTCGCGCCGCGTGCGCATCGTCGTGCTGCGCGGGCAGGGCGCCGCAGCGGGCACCTGGTACAGCGAGTCGCGCGACGTGGCAGCGGACTTCCTGCGCGCCTTCGGCGACGAGGCCACCGAGGTGCCTGCCGTGAGCGCCGTCATCGTCGGCGGCGACGCCGACAACACCGGGGCGACTTCGGTGGCCCACGTGGCCGACCTTCAGGCCGCTGATCGCTGACGCGGTCGGGCCCCATCGGCGTCGCAGAAGAAGCACGGCGGCCCGAAGGCCGCCGTGTCAGCGGGGTGGAGACCCTTCTATCAGTCCTTGCGGCGGCGGGTGCGCAGGGCACCCATGCCCAGCAGGCCCAGGCCGACCAGGGCGGCCGACATCGGCTCCGGCGTGCGGTTGATGCAGGCCGGGTCGTTCGGGTTGATCGTGCAGAAATCCTGGACGATCTCGTTGACCTTGGTGTTGATGAAGTTGGTGAAGAACGGCGCGGGGTTGGCGCGGAAGTCGAGGATGTCGAAGAAAGCGCCGCCGTTGGCAGGTGCCAGGGTCCGGTAGTAGTTGTTGCTGTCGTTGCCCGGGTTGCCGATGATGTTGATCAGCTCGTTGGCGGACGTGGCTGCCAGGTCGGTGGCGAGTGCCGCACGGTTGGCGACGTTGTCGTCGTCTTCATCGGTGACCAGGATCAGGTTGCGCACAGCGTTTGCACGGTAGCTGGCCGTCAGGGCCACCTGCAGCGCAGCCGATCCGTCTTCGGTGCCTCCACCGTTGGCCGACAGCAACGTGAACGGGCTGCCGACGGCGGTGAAGGTGGTGATGTCGGTGAAGTCCTGGATCAGCGTGTTCGCGCCGCCGAAGCGCACGAGACCGTATCGCGCGTCGATGTTGTTGGCGATCATGACCGAGTCGAACTGCGCAATGCGCTGCTTGACCTGGGCGATGTCACCACCCATCGAGCCCGAGGTGTCGACCACCCACATGATGTCGGCCACGATGGCGGCCTGCGACTGTCCGGCCAGGCCGAACAAGGCTGCCGCGGCAGCGGCGAGTAATTTCTTCTGGATACGCACGGATTTCTCCTGGTTGATGTTGCACGGGGACGCACTGACAAGGCGACTTTGGCGACGGCCTCAACTCCTTCCACCGCAGCGCCGGGCTGGACCCGGACAGTTCTTCCCTACGGTGGATGGGGCTGCTTTGCATCTTTTGGGCCAAGGGCCTCGAGGTGAGGCTTGTTGCCTATGGAACGCGCGGTACTTGTCGACAGCTCTCTGGTGAATGGGTCATTGACTTGTAAAGGCCTTCGACACTTCGCCAGCCGAGCTCGGGTCGCTCTGTCCTTCTACGGACGTTGTGGCGACCCTCGGCGCGCTCCCCGCGTTCAGGGGGGGCGTCCTACACGGGCCAGCCCTCGCCAGCCGCCGCCACGCGAAACGGCAGCCCCCAGGCTGCCGTTTCGTGAAGTTCCAGGAGAACCCGCTTCGTCATCCGGCGCGCCGCCGCTGGCGCAGCGCGCCCATGCCGATCAGTCCCAGGCCGACCAGGGCCGCGGACATCGGCTCCGGGGTCCGGTTCACGCAGGCCGGGTCGCCGGGGTTCACCGAGCAGAAGTCCTGGATGATCTCGGTGACCTTGGTGTTGATGAAGTTCGTGAAGAAGGGGCCGGGATCGGCGCGGAAGTCCGTGATGTTGAAGAACGCACCGCCGTTGGCGGTTGCCAGGTCGCGGTAGTAGAACCCCGGGTCTTCGAGCGGGTCGCCGATGATGTTGATGAGTTCGTTGGCGGCAGTTGCGGCGAGGTCGGCTGTCAGGTCTGGCCGGTTGGTGCCGCGGTCGTCACGTTCATCGGTGACCAGGATCAGGTTGCGCACGGCGTCGGGCCGGTACGAAGCGGTCAGTGCCACTTGCAGTGCGAGCGAACCGTCTTCGCTGCCTCCGCCGTCGTCGGTCAGCAGCGAGAAGGGGCTGCCGGCGGCGGTGAAGTTGCCGATCGACGTGAAGTCCTGGATCAGCCTGGGAGGCCCCCCGAAGCGCACCAGGCCGTAGCGCGCGTCGATGTTGTTGCCGACCATGACCGCGTCGAACTCGGCGATGCGCAGCTTGACCTCGTCGATGTCCTCTGCCATTGAGCCCGAGGTGTCGATCACCCACATGATGTCGGCCACGATGGCGGCCTGCGAATTGCCGGCCATGCCCACCACGGCAGCCGCGGTGGCGGCCAGCAAGTTTTTCCTGATGCCCATGAAATGCTCCTGGTTGAATTCGATCTGCCCATGCCGGCAAGTCGCCCGTGTCGGGCCGGTCTCGGTTGCTTACCCATCGTCAGCGCCCGGCGCCTCGACGGCCTGTAAGCTGCGCGGTCGTTCTTCTCGCCTCACGAGCCTTGCCTTGCCTCTGTTGAAACGAAGTTCCGCCGGCCTGTTCGCCCCCCTCGTTCGAGGGGGGTCCTGAATGCAGGGCCGATCGCCGAAGCGGCTGGTGCTGCTGGGAGGGGGCCATGCCCACGTGCACGTGCTGCAGGACATGGCGCGTGCGCCCCTGCCCGACACGCAGGTCGTGCTTATCACGCCGTTTGCGCGCCAGATGTACTCGGGCATGGTGCCGGGCCTGGTGGCCGGGCACTACGGCGTCGACCAGTGCGCCATCGCGCTGCCGCCGCTGGCCGCGGCGGCCGGCGTGGCCATGGTGGACGGTGCGGCGACCGCGCTCGACGCCGCGGCCCGTGTGCTGACCCTGGCCGATGGCAGCGTGGCGGAGTACGACCTGCTGTCCATCGACACCGGTTCGGTGATGGACCGCGACGCCATTCCGGGCGCGCGCGAGCATGGCCTGTTCGTTCGGCCGATCGAGCACTTCGTCAAGCTGCTGGGCCCCTTGTTCGACCTCGCGGCAAAGCGTGTGCTGGACGTGGTGGTGATCGGCGGCGGCGCGGCCGGCGTCGAACTGGCGCTGGCGCTGCAGTTCCGCCTGGGCTGCCGTGGCGAAGAGATGGCCCGCGTGGCGCTGGTCACCGGTGGCGCGGCGCCTCTGGAGGGCTACCCCGAGGGCGTCAAGCGCCGTGCCCTGCGCGCGATGCGCGATCGCCGCATCGCCGTCTTCGCCGAGCCCTGCCAGGCCATCGAAGCCGGCCATGTCGTGCTGGCCAACGGCGCCCGCCTGAGCTGCGACGCGCCGGTGCTGGCCATCGGCAGCAGTGCGCCTTCCTGGCTCGTCGGCAGCGGCCTGGCGCTGGACGCACGCGGCTTCATCTCCACGGGGGCCGGCCTGCAGAGCGTCTCGCACTCCGACGTGTTCGCGGTGGGCGACGTCGCCAGCCGGCTGGACGCGCCGCACCCGCGCAGCGGCGTCTACGCGGTGCGCGCCGGGCCGCCGCTGGCCGCCAACCTGCGCGCCGTGCTCGGTGGCAGCAAGCCGCTGCCGCACCAGCCGCCCGTGCGCACGCTGAACCTCATCAGCTGCGGCGAGAAGCACGCCATCGTGTCCTGGGGCGGCTGGTCGGCCGAAGGCGGCTGGGCCTGGTGGTGGAAGGACCGCATCGACCGCGCCTTCATCGACAAGTACTCGAAGCCCCGCCCGGCAGCGACCCGCGTCACTCCTGCGGCCTGAAGGCCACCAGGATGGTCGACGGCACGCGGCCGTCGACATCGCGCGGCAGCGTGCCGGTGCGGTCGATGGCGCGCAGCACCGCCTCGTCCCAGTCCTTGTTGCCGCTGCTCTTGACCAGGCGGCGCGAGACGATGACGCCGGTGGGGCCGGCGCGCACCTCCACCTCGGCGGCCGGGTTGCCGGCCACCGTGTCGGTGAACACGATGTTGGGCTTGATGTGGGCCACCAGCCGGCCGGCGTAGCTTCTCGACGGCCCGGAGTCCTGCGCGGCGGTGCCGGTGGACGACGGACTGCCGGTGGCGCCGATCTGCCCCATCATGCGCTTGAGGTTCTCTTCACGCTGCTGCGCCAGGCGCAGCTCGGCGGCCTTCTCCTGCTGTTGCTTCTCGCGCAGTTCCTGCTCGCGCTGCGCCTTGGCGAGGCGGTCCCGCTCCAGCTTCGCCAGGCGTTCCTTCTCCTTGCGATCGGACTCGGCTTTCGCCTTCTCGATGCGCGCCTGTTCTGCCTTTTCGCGGGCTTGTTTCTCCCGCTCCAGCCGTTCACGCCGCAGCGCGATCTCGGGGTCGGGCGGCGGCGGCGCGGCCTTCTCGACCGGCGGCGTCGGCTTGGGCTCGACCACCGGTTTCGGCGGGGGCGCCGGCTCCGGCGGCGGGGGCTTGGGCGCGCTCTCCACCAGCCGCGGTGCTGCCACCTGCGGCAGCGCCGACCACAGTTCGGCCGACACCGTCTCCGGGGCCTGCGCGCGCCAGCTCACGCCGAAAGCCAGGGCCGCCACCAGCCCCGCATGCACCAGCAGCGCCAGCACCGCGCCCGTGCCCATGCCGCCAGGGCGTTGCGGCAGCAGAGCGTCGGAAGGGTGTACGGCAGCGTTCACTTCAGGTCTCAAAAACTCTTCAGGTCAACAAAGCAGGCTCGCACCCAGGCGACCGCCGCAGGCGCTTCGCGGGGAGGGGGTCATTCGCCTTGCTTGACAGCGAGCGCCACCCGCTTGACGCGTTCCTTCTGCAGCGTGGCCATCACCCTCATCACGGCGTCGTACTTGATCTGCCGGTCGGCGCTGATGACCACCGGCACCTCCGCGTTGCCGGCCTGCAGCGAACGCACGCGGGCACCGAGCTGGGCCAGGGTCACGGCGGCGGGTTCCTGCTGGTCGATACGGATCTTCATCGTCTCGTCGGCGGCCACGATGACCTCGACCACCGTCTGCGCGCGCTGCTGGCTCGGCCCCACGCTGGGCAGATCGACCACGCCGGTGGTGATGAGCGGCGCGGTGACCATGAAGATGATCAGCAGCACCAGCATGACATCGATGAACGGGACCATGTTGATCTCGTTCATGGACCGGCGGCGGCTGCGGCCGCGCGTGGCCACGGCGGGCATCAGCGGGCTCCGTTGCCGGCGGCAGGCAGCGGCTGCCCGGCGTTGCGCTGCAGGATGTTGGAGAACTCCTCGATGAAGTTCTCGAACTGCATGGCGACGCGGTCGATGTCGCGCGAGAAGCGGTTGTAGGCCACCACCGCAGGAATGGCGGCGAACAGGCCCAGCGCGGTGGCCACCAGCGCCTCGGCGATGCCCGGCGCCACCGTGGCCAGCGTCACCTGCTGCATGTTCGACAGGCCGACGAAGGCGTGCATGATGCCCCACACCGTGCCGAACAGACCGACGTAGGGCGACACCGAGGCCACCGAGGCCAGGAAGCTGAGGTTGCTCTCGACCACGTCGAGTTCGCGCTGGTAGCTCACGCGCATGGCGCGGCGCGCGCCGTCGAGCTGCGTGTTCGCGTCCAGGCGCTTTTCGCGCAGCTTCATGAATTCCCGCATGCCGCTGGCGAAGACGCGTTCCAGCGGCGCCGACTCGGCCTTGGCGCCGGCGGCCTGGTTGAGCTCGGTGAGGCTGCGGCCCGACCAGAACTCCTTCTCGAACGACTCGTTGGCGCGCTTCACCTTGGACAGTCCGAAGACCTTGCCGAAGATGACGGTCCAGCTGGCCAGTGACACCAGCAGCAGGCCGGCCATCACCAGCTGCACCACCAGGCTGGCCTGCAGCACGAGTTGAGCGATCGATAGATCCTGGTTCATGTCTTGTTTGTCATCAGTTCGGGCCGGTAGCCCCGGGATTCGCTTCGAGCGCGGCGAGGACCGGGGTAGGAATGCGCCGCGGCCGGAAGGTTCCGGCATCCACGCACCCGATGCGGATCTCGCCTTCGGCCAGCAGGCTGTCGTCGCGCCAGGCCTGTTGCCTGATGACCATGCTGGCCACGCCCAGCCGCCGCAGGTCCACGGTGATGCGCAGCAGGTCGTCCAGCCGGGCCGGCCGAAGACAGCGCAGCGAAGTGTCGGTGACCACGAAGATCGCCCCGGTATCGTCACGCAACTGTTGTTGCCCGAAGCCCCAGCGGCGCAGCCACTCGGTGCGGGCCCGCTCGAAGAACTTCAGGTAGTTGGCGTAGAAGACGACACCGCCGGCGTCGGTGTCTTCCCAGTACACGCGCAAGGTGTGGGCGAACGGGGCGACTCGGGCAGGAAGCGCTGACATCGGCCCGCCGATTATGCGGGAGCGCGTCCCGCGCGCGGGCGGGCCCTCAGACCGTCACTCGGTGTGGCCTTCTCCGGCCGCCTGGCCTTCGGTTTCGGCGCGCATGCGCTCCAGGCACTGGCGCAGGCGCCGTGCGGCGGCCTGCGTGGCCTCGTTGGGCGAGGTGGCTGCCAGGGCCAGGCAGGTGCTGGCGTACGCCGGATCGCGCTGCAGTCTTTCGACGTGCACGTGGTGCCCTTCGCGGGCCATCAGCCATTTCAGGTCGATGATGTCCACCAGGTCGAGGGACTGACGTTCTTGCGATGTCATGGCGTTCATGGAAGCGGGTGCTCCTGCTGGTACCCTGAGACCTTAACGGCCGAACATGCTGCAAAGCTGACATGTCCGCACCATCCATCCATGAATTTGCACCGCTCATGACGCCTCCGCCGCCGCTGACCGCCCTGTCCGACCTCGACGCGCAACTCGCCGCCGCCGGCTACGCCGTGCTCGACGCGGCTTCGCTGTGCCATCTGACCTGTGTGAGTGCCGACCAACTCAACGCGTGGGGTCGTTTCTGGGACGATCTCCCGCCGGACCCTCATTTGAAGGATGGCGGACGGTATCGCCGCCGTCGCCACGGCAGCTTCGTCGTCGAAGCTGACCTGGTGCGCGCGGTGCCGCACCGCGCGCACTGGCAGCCGGTGTCCTACAACGCGCTGCACGGCGGCATCGAACGCTGGTTCGAGCCGCTCGACCCCGCCCTGGCGACCGACCCCGCCTGGGCTGCCCTGCTGCGCCATCTGGCCGCCTGTGCCAGCCGCCTGCGCGGCGCGCAGCCCTGGTACGTCGAGGCCCACCCCTTCCGCATCGACACCACCGACGGCATCGGCCGTCCCACGCCCGAAGGCGCGCACCGTGACGGCGTCGATCTGGTGGTCGTCGTGCTCGTGTCGCGGCACCAGGTCAAGGGCGGCGAGACGCGCGTCTTCGACGTGCGTGGTCCGCAGGGTGTGCGGTTCACGCTGGCCGAGCCCTGGAGCGCACTGCTGCTCGACGACGAGCGCGTGATACATGAAAGCACGCCGATCCAGCCCGTCGACACGGCGCAGATGGCGCACCGCGACACGCTGGTGCTGACCTTCCGCCGCGGCGGCTTCCAGGATCCGGTGCCGGCTATGCTTGGCGGATGAACCCGAACCTGCCCGCGGCCTCCCTGGCCATCAGCTACGACGACATCGCCGCGGCGCGCCAGCGCCTGCAGGGCGTGGCCCATCTCACGCCCGTGATGACCAGCCGCACCGCCGATGAGCGCACCGGCGCGACGCTCTTCTTCAAGTGCGAGAACCTGCAGCGCATGGGCGCCTTCAAGTTCCGCGGCGGCTACAACGCGCTGGCGAGGTTCACGGCGGCGCAGCGCCGCACCGGCGTCATCGCCTTCTCGTCGGGCAACCATGCGCAGGCGGTGGCGCTGTCGGCGCGGCTGCTGGGCATGCCCTCGGTCATCGTCATGCCCCAGGACGCGCCCGCGGCCAAGGTCGCGGCCACGCGCGGCTACCAGCAGGGCCAGGCCGGCAGCGAGGTGGTGCTGTACGACCGCTACACCGAGGACCGCGAGGCCATCGGCCGCCGGCTGGCCGAGGAACGCGGCATGACGCTGATCCCGCCCTACGACCACGCCGACGTGATGGCCGGGCAGGGCACGGCCGCGGCCGAGTTGATCGAGCAGGCCGGGCCGCTCGACGTGCTGCTGGTGTGCGTGGGTGGGGGTGGCCTGATCTCCGGCTGTGCCGTGGCGGCGCACCATCTGAGCCCCGGCATCGAGGTGCACGGGGTGGAGCCCGAGGCCGGCAACGACACGCAGCAGAGCCTGGCGCGCGGCGAGATCGTTCACATCGACACCCCCAAGACCATCGCCGACGGCGCGCAGACCCAGCACAGCGGGCAGCTCACCTTTCCGGTGATCCAGGCGTTGGTGAAGAGCATCGTCACCGTGAGCGACGCGCAACTGGTGTCCAGCATGCGCTTCTTCGCCGAGCGCATGAAGATCGTCGTCGAGCCCACCGGCTGCCTGGCCGCCGCGGCCGCGCTGGAAGGCGTGATGGACCTGAAGGGCCGCCGCGTGGGCGTGATCCTCAGCGGCGGCAATGTCGACGTGGCGCGCTACGCCAGCCTGCTGGCTGGCGGCGCCTGATCACGCCGCCTTGCCCGCCGAAGGGGTCTGAACCGGGCCGGCCACCGGCACGCCCAGGTGCTGCGGCGCGGTGACGCCCATCGAGATGTAGATGCTGGTCACGGCCTCGATGCCCATCTGCGCCGGGGTGACCCAGCTCTCCGGCACGAACAGCAGGCCGCCGCCCACCGGCACCGGCGCCGTGGGCACCAGCACCGCGAGGTAGCGGCCGCCCTGCATCTGCAGCACCTCGGGCGAGGCCAGCAGGGCCAGCACCATCGCGCCGCCATCGCCGTCCCCGCGGCCCTCTGCCGCCGGGCCGCCGAAGCGACACCACACCGCGCTCATCGTCTTCGGTCCTTCCACGTCGCGCTGGCGCAGCAGGCCCACCAGCTTGTAGGCCAGGTTGTAGACCGTGCTGACCACCGGGATGCGCCGCACCACGGCACTCATGACGCGTGCAGCACCCCAGTGCAGGCCGGTCTGCACCAGAACGCCCAGCAGCAGGATGACGGCGGCCACCAGCGCAATCCCTATCAGGTAGCCCACCACCTCCGAGCCGGTGACGCCCAGCCCGATCGAGACCATCACGCCGCCGAAGCCGCTGTGCGGCCCCAGCCAGCGGATGAGGAAGGCCGCGGCCCACCAGAAGATGGCGATGGTGGCGGCCAGGGGCAGGGCGGCGAGCAGCCCGGTGACGAAGAGCCTGATCAGATGGGCCATGGCAGTCGCCGACGAAGGCGGGCAGGGGTTGACGCCGCGAATTATCGGAATCCGCCACGAAACGTGGCGGATGTCTGGGTTATGGTCGCGTCGGCCCCACAGACGCCTGCACGCCATGCCCGACACCGCCGCCCCGCCGCCCGCCGCCGACAACACCCCGCCCGCCGGCGAGACCGAAGCCGACCGCCGCAGCCGCCGGCGAGTGGAGACGCTGCTGGCGCGCGCGCCGGCCGTCGGCAGCGGCAGCATCGTGCTGGGTGGCCGTGCGCTGGACTACACCACGCAGGTCGCCTTCCTGCCGGTGGCCGCCGAGGGCTTCGCCGGTGCCAGCGGCGAGCCGCAGGCCGCAGTGATGACCATCAGCTACCTGCTCGACGGCGCCGCACCCGCCGACCGGCCGGTGCTGTTCGCCTTCAACGGCGGGCCGGGGTCGGCCTCGATCTGGCTGCATGTCGGCGCGCTGGGCCCCAAACGGGTGGTCGTGCCCGACGACGGCAGCATGGCCCGTCCGCCCTACGCCGTGGCCGACAACCCGCACAGCTGGTTCGAACACTTCGACCTCGTCTTCATCGACCCGCCGCACACCGGCTGGTCCTGCACGGCCAGCGAGGCGGCACGCAAGAAGATGCTGTCGGTCGATGGCGACATCGAGGCCCTCACCGAGGTCATTCGTGTGTGGCTGACGCGCCACCGCCGCTGGGGGTCCGCGCTGTACCTGGCCGGCGAGAGCTACGGCACGACGCGCGGCGCCGGCATCGCCGACAAGCTGCAGAGCCTGGGCGCTCCGCTGTCGGGGCTGCTGCTGATCAGCTGCGCGATGGACCTGCAGAGCATCGTCTTCGCGCCCGGCAACGACCTGCCCCATGCGCTGTTCCTGCCGGCCTTCGCCGCCGTCGGCCAGTACCACGGCCTGCTGCAGGGCACGGCCGAGGCTGCCCGTGCAGCCGCCGAGGCCTATGTCGACGAGTACGTGGCGGCCCTGCACGCCGGCGCCCGGCTGACGACACAGCAGCGCGGTCGCGTCGCTCGCCGCGTGGCCGAGCTGACCGGGCTGCCGCAGGCCCTGGTGGAAGAGCAGAACCTGCGCGTCGGCGACCGCTGCTACTTCGTCGAGGCGCTGCGCACCCGAGGCCTGGTCGTCGGCCGGCTCGATGCACGCGCCACCGCGCCGGCCGCGGCACAGCGTGGCCCCGAGATGGAGTTCGATCCCGGCATCGAGGCCATCGACGGCGCCTACACGATGGCCACGCTCGACTACTTCGCCAGCGCACTCAACGTCACCGAGGAGCAGCGCTACGAGGTGCTTTCCCATGAGACGCACAAGGCCTGGAACTGGAGCCGCGGCGAGGGCTCGCGCGGCGGCTTCACCTCGACCAGCCCCGACCTCGCACGCGTGCTGCGCCGCAATGCGCAGCTGCGCGTGTTCGTGGCCAGCGGGCGCTACGACCTGGGCACGCCCTACAGCGCCAGCGACTGGTCGCTGGCGCATCTGAACGTCTCGTCGGACGTGCTCCAGCGTGTGCAGCACCACTACTACGACGCCGGCCACATGTTCTACACGCGGCAGGCCGACCTGGCCCGGCTGAAGGCCGATCTGGCCGCCTGGATGGGTTGAGGAGGGGCGCACCATGCACGTCGGCATGCTCACCGGCGGCGGCGACTGCCCCGGCCTCAACGCGGTCCTTCGTGCCGTGACGCTGGCGCTGACGGGCGACGGCGCCACCGTCACCGGCATCGAACGCGGCTTCCTGGGGCTGCTCACGCGCAGCGTGCAGCCGCTCACGCGCGAGCGCGTGGCCGGCATCCTGGCGCAGGGCGGCACCATTCTCGGCACGCACAACCGCTGCGATCCCTTCGCCTTCTTCGGTGCCGGCGGGGCCGACTGCTCGGCGCAGGCGATGAGCTACCTGCGGGAGCTGGGCATCGACGCACTGGTGGCCATCGGCGGCGACGGCACCATGGTCATCGCCCAGCGTTTCGCCGAGCTGGGCCTGCCGGTGGTGGGCGTGCCCAAGACCATCGACAACGACCTGGCGCTGACCGACCGCACCTTCGGCTTCGACAGCGCGGTGGCGGTGGTCAGCGAATCGCTGGACCGCCTGCAGACGACCGCCAGCAGCCACGGCCGCGTGATGATCGTCGAGACCATGGGGCGTTATGCCGGATGGATCGCGCTGCAGGGCGGCATGGCCGGCGGTGCCGACGTCATCCTGCTGCCCGAGCTGCCCTACGACCTGCAAGCCGTGGCCGAGCGCTGTCTCGAACGCGAGTCCCGCGAGGGCTGGTCGCTGGTCTGCATCGCCGAAGGCGCGCACCAGCGCGACGCCGGGCTCACCCTGCGCGAAACCATCGCCGACAGCCCCGATCCGCTGCGGCTGGGCGGTGTCGGCCACGTGCTGCAGCAGCAGTTGCAGCCGCTGCTGTCCTGCGAGGTTCGCACCACGCTGCTGGGCCACGTGCAGCGCGGCGGCACGCCGACCGCGTTCGACCGCGTGCTGGCCACCCGCTTCGGCGAGATGGCGGCCCAGCTGGTCAAGGCCGGGCAGTTCGGGCGCATGGTGGCGCTGCAGGGCGACGACTGCACCAGCGTGCCGCTGGTCGACGTTGCCGGCCGCACGCGCACCGTGCCGCTGGATCACCCGCTGCTGCGCACCGCGCGTTCGCTGGGCATCTCGCTGGGGCAGCGCTGAGCCCGGGCTCCGCAGGCGCGCCCCTTGGCGCCGGTGCTGTCAGCCTGGATCCGGTGGCGCGGTGCCGCGGGCGCCGCCTTGTGCGGCGGTGCCGTCAGCGCCCCAGGGCCGCAGTGCCTCCGGCGTGCGCAGGTCGGCGGGCGCGCTGAAGCCTTCGAGTGCGGCGCCCCGCATCTCGTGGGCCGGCAGCGGGAAGCCGCTGCGCCAGCCCTGCGCGCTCACTGCCCTTGTCGGCGGCTGGCCCAAGCGCCGGGCCGCCACCAGGTCGAGCAGGGCCAGACCGGTCACCGCCGCCAGCGCCACGGTGGTGCCCAGCCGCGGTTTGCCGTGGATGCCGCTGGCCAGCGTGGCGACATCCAGCGCGTCGCCAGCCAGACGCGCCCACAGCCACGGCGCGGGGTCGCGTGTGCTGAGCAGGCCGACGCCGGTGGCGATCTCGCTCAGGCCCCGGGCGCTGACCAGGCCCCTGCGACTCGGCACGCCGACGGCACGCGACAGCGGTCTCGCGGTCAGCAGTTCGACCACGCCCAGCCCGATGCTGAACCAGCCCAGGCCGCGCGCCAGGCTGCGTGCTTGATGTCGGGAAGGAAGCATGTGTTTCGCTCCGGTCAGGGTTTGAGAACCACCTTGATGCAGCCGTCGTGCTTGTCGCGGAAGGTCTTGTAAAGGGCCGGACCTTCGGCGAGGTCGGCGGTGTGCGTGATGACGAAGGACGGATCGATCTGACCGTCTTCGATGCGGGCCAGCAGGTCGTCCGTCCAGCGGGCCACATGCGTCTGGCCGGTGCGCAGCGTCAGGCCCTTGTTCATCATCGCGCCGAAGGGGAGCTTGTCGACGAGGCCGCCGTACACGCCGGGCACCGACAGGATGCCGGCCGGCCGGCAGACGTAGATCATCTCGCGAAGCACGTGCGGCCGGTCGGTCTCCAGCATGACGGCCTGCTTGGCGCGGTCGACCACCGAGTCGATCGACCGTGTGACGTGCGCTTCCATGCCCACGGCGTCGATGCACTTCTCGGGCCCCTTGCCCTGCGTCAGCTCCTTCAGGCGGTCGAGCACGCTGTCTTCGTCGAAATTGATCGGAATGGCACCCCCGGCCTCGGCCATCGCCAGGCGCTCGGGCACGCGATCGATGGCGATCACCTGCCGGGCGCCCAGCAGCACGGCGCTGCGGATGGCGAACTGCCCCACCGGCCCGGCGCCCCACACCGCGACGGTGTCGGTCGGTTCGATCTCGCAGGCGACCGCTGCCTGCCAGCCCGTGGGGAAGATGTCGCCCAGGAACAGCACCTGCTCGTCCTTCAGGCCGTCGGGAATCTTCACCGGGCCGAAATCGGCGAAGGGCACGCGCACATATTCGGCCTGCCCGCCCGGGTAGCCGCCCGTGAGGTGGGTGTAGCCGAACAGGCCGGCGGTGGCGTGGCCGAACATCTTCTCGGCCAGCCTGGCATTGCGGTTCGAGCGCTCGCAGACGGAGAAGTTGCCTCGCTTGCACTGGTCGCACTGGCCGCAGGTGATGGTGAAGGGGACGACGACGCGGTCACCCACCTGCAGCGCCTGGTTGTCCTTGCCGACCTCCACGACCTCGCCCATGAACTCGTGGCCCATGATGTCTCCCGACTTCATGCCCGGCATGAAGCCGTCGAAGAGGTGCAGGTCGGAGCCACAGATCGCGCAGCAGCTCACCTTGAGGATGGCGTCCCGGGGGTGTTCGATCTCGGGGTCAGGCACGTTGTCGCAGCGGATGTCGTGTTTACCGTGCCATCGCAAGGCTCGCATGGAGGTCTCCGGAAGGGGCGGGATGCCACCGGTCGGCAAGGGGCGTGCCGTGTTGGGCCCCGCGTCGCGTCCTGGCGGAACGCGCCTTGCCGGCTGATGGGCCCCTTGAGCTGGAGACGAGGATGAAGACGATCTGGGTCCTGGTGGCCGACGAGGCCATGGCGCGAATTCTGGAGTGGCCGGAGACCGGCGACGAACTGCGACCCGTGGAGGAACTTACCGATCCCGGCGCGCACGACAACGACGTCGACCTGCGGCGAGACGCGTTGAGCCGCCGCCCGGAGCCCGGAGCGGCGCAGCGGGTCGGGGTGCGGTCAGCAATACCGCTTCGGCGGGCCAGGACGCACAGCACCTGCAGGCCGGGGCCTTCGCCCGCCGCGTGGCGCAACGCCTGTCAGAAGCCCTGCAGCAGAAGCGTTACGACGAACTGCGCATCACTGCGGCGCCGCGCTTCCTGGGCTTGCTGCGCAAGTCGCTGAGCGCGCAGGTGGCGGCCACCGTCACGGACGAGCAGAGCAAGGACCTCATCCACGAATCGAATCGCGACATCACGACCCGGATGTTCAGCCGACCCGGGGTCTGAGCAGCGCAGCGCCGGCAGTCAGGCGTCGCGCACGTCGGCCACCGGGTTGCTGCCGAAATCGGCGCGCGCCAGGTAGCGCAGCACCTTGGCCGCCGCCTCGGCCGGGCTGTCGAGCTGGCCGCCGCTCTTCAGGCCGACGAAGCGCTCCCGGTCGGCGAACAGGGCCGGGTCGGCGGCGCGCAGCTGCACCTGCATGTCGGTGTCGATGACGCCGGGCGCCAGCGAGACGATGCGCGCGCCCTGCGGCCTGGCAGTTTCTTCCAGCGCCACAGCACGCGCCAGGTGGTCCATGCCGGCCTTGGCGGCGCAGTACGAGGCGCTGCCGGCCATCGCCCGCCTGCCCAGGCCCGAGGAGATCAGCAGCAGCTTCTTCGGCAGCGCCCACGCCGACGTGGCGCGCAGGAAGGCGGCGCTGAGCAGCATCGGCGCCTCGAGCCCGACGCGCAGCGCGCGGGCGAGGTCCTCGGCCTGAACCCGCCCGAGCGGCGCCAGCTCCGAGATCACACCGGCGTTGTTGATGAGCGTGGCCGAAGCCAGCAGCGCCGGGTCCTGCGCGGCCAGCCAGGCCTCAAGGCGGGCCGCCGCGGGGACGGGGTCGGCCAGGTCCAGCGTCCATTGGGTGACGCTCTGCGGCAGCGCATCGCTGCGACGCCGCGAGATCGTCACCAGGCGCTGGCCTTCGGCAGCGAGCTGCTGTGCCATGGCCAGGCCCAGGCCACGCGAGGCGCCGGTGAGAATGGTCAAAGGTGAGGTCATGCCCGCAAGCATAGCCGCGACACGCTGGCATGATCGCCGTCCCATGAAGCCCCTGCTGCAACGTCCCTACGTGCCCTTCCTCATCGCGCTCGGGTCGGCGCTGCTGGTCATCGTCGTGGCCTTTGCGCCTGCGGTGTGGCAGACGCTGACCGGCGCAGCGCCGCCCGCAGCCGTGGACGAGTCATCGCGCCCGTGGCAGGTGCAGGCCGATGCGCAGGGGGTGGTCAGCGCCTTCGGCATGCGCCTGCCCGGCACCACCCTGGAGCAGGTGAGGCGGCGCTGGGGCGACGAACTGCAGGTGGCGGTGATGGCGCGGCGGGGCGAGCCCGGCGCGCTGGAGGCCTACATCGACAGCTACCGCGACGGCGGCATCACCGGCAAGATGGTGCTGGCGCTGGACGCCACGCCGGCACAGGTGGCGGCGATGCGCGAACGATCGCCGCGCGACCAGCCGGTGGACGCCGATGCCAGGCGCTACAAGCTGCACGGCGACGACCGCGATTCGGCGCTGGCGATGCAGGTGGCGGGCCTGAGCTTCGTGCCGGCGGCGCAGCTCGACGCCGCCACGCTGACGCATCGTTTCGGTACGCCGACCGAGAGGCTGCCGGCCGGCCCAGGTGCCGAACAATGGCTCTACCCGGAGCGTGGGCTGGCCATCCTGCTGCACGAGCAGACCCGCGAGTTGATCCAGGTGGTGGCACCGTCCGACTTCGAGCGGCTGCTTCGAGCGCCGCTGTTGCAGGCCATGGCCGCCACGGCGGCCGCTTCGGCCGCGGCCACCGCATCGACACCGCGCTGAAGCCGGGCCTCCCGAACGGGATGGGTCAGAAGGGCGCCGGGCTGTGCAGGCGCATGCGCGTGCCCAGCACCGGGTGCATGAAATCGAGCTTGGTGGCGTGCAGCAGCAGCCGCGGCGAGGCGACCCGTACCTCGGGCGGTGCGTAGAGCGCATCGCCCAGGATCGGGTGGCCGATGGCCTGGAGGTGCAGGCGCAACTGGTGCGTGCGGCCGGTCAGCGGCACCAGGGCCAGCCGCGTGGTGCGCGAGACTGCGTCGTGCCGCAGCACGCGCCACAGCGTCGTCGAAGGCTTGCCGTGCACGAGGTCGACCTGCTGGCGCGGCCGGCGCGGCCAGTCGGCCGCCAAGGGCAGCTCGATGCGGCCTTCGTCACCTGGTGGCAGGCCCGCCACGACGGCCTCGTAGCCCTTGTCGATGGCGCGTGCAGCGAAGGCCCGGCTCAGCTCACGCTGTGCCACGGCGTGGCGCGCAAAGACGATCAGGCCCGACGTCGACATGTCCAGGCGGTGCACCACCTGCAGCCCGGGCCAGGCCAGCAGGGCACGGGCCAGCAGGCAGTCGGCACCGGCCTCGCCGCGGCCGGGCACGGCCAGCAAGCCGGCCGGTTTGTCGAGCACCAGCAGATGATCGTCGGCGAAACAGGCGGACAGGGCGGGTGGAGACGACCCGGTCGGGTCGAGGGACAGCAGGGGCGGGACTGGCGGGAGGATCACGATCTGCATCAGTGTTTGCGGCTCGACGTCCATCCTAGGGGTCGGCAGGCCGTGGCGGCAGTGCTATCTTCCTTGTGTTCAGGTGCCGCCGTCCGGGCGGGGCCACGAGAGTTCTGAGCTTCCAGCGGAGATTCCATGAAAACGCGCACGTCCACCTCGTTCCGACTGTCGGCCCTCGCCCTGACCCTGGCAGCCGCCGGACTGCTGGCGGCCTGCGGTGGTGGCCACGGCGATGCCGACACCACCGGCGCCCGCGACTTCGTCAGCCAGATCGCCACCAAGCACCCGCTGTCGGCATCCGGGCGTGAGGCGGCTCAGGCCCTCACGGTGGCACAGGTCGATGCCAAGGCCCTGTTCGACTGGGCCGAGTTCAAGTACCCCGAACTGTTCCCCAAGGGGCCGCAGAACCTGCCCGCGCCCATCCCCTACGAAGGCAGCACCTACACGGTGCGCGCCTACCCCAACGGCAACTTCCTGGGTCTGCGCAACGACGGCGCGGTGTTCGGCCTGGGTCCCTTCACCGGCAATGCCCTGACGCCTTTCGGACGACTGTCCGATTACGCCGCGGCCGTGGTGGCCGAGCAGTGCCTGGTCAATCCGGCCAGCTGCGTGCCGACCACCGAACCCACCGGGCCGCTCAACGACTGCACGCTGCCGGCCGCCACGGCGCTCGCGACGGGCAACCGGATCGTGCTGACCTACGTGAACTATGAGACCAACCGCGCCCAGCCGACTGCCGAGTTCACGATCGACGGCATCGTCAGCGGAGGGGCCGTCTTCGAAGGACAGAGCGCGGTGCTCACCACCAGCAACATCACCGGCACCCAGTTCGAAGGAGCAACCACCAACGTCTACTCCGGCGTCGACAAGGACTACGCCCAGGTGGCGCAGAACGGGTTCACGCGCCATCTCGGCGGCGAGACGGACACCCAGTTCGGCAGTGGCGCCCAAGCGTTCCGCTTGCAGTCCAGGTACGTTGTGACGGCGGGCCAGCTCGACAGCGAATTCGCGCTGCAGCTCGGACAGAGTTTCAACAAGCGCGAGACCATCGTCACCACGCAGTTGGCGCCGCTCCCGTCGGGACCGACGACCAGCGACTTCGTCGAGACCATCACCTTCGAGGCACGCGAGAGCGTCTCGGTGCAGGCCGGCACGTTCAACACCTGCCGTTACCGTTACGCCGAATCCGACGGCACCAGCAGGCTGGTCTGGTACATCGTCAACAGGGGTGTCCCCGCCAAGTCGCAGACCACTTCCAGCGGGCGGACCGACACGCAGGAGCTCAAGTCGGGCACGTTCAACGGCGGGCCTCTCTGACTGCCGTAGCATCGAACGAACGGGGCGGCTGCTGGCCGCCCCTTTTTCATTGATGCGCCCGTGACGACCTCCCTGCACCCCAAGAAGCTGCTGCTCGGCAAGTGGACAGCCACGCAGCCGCTGGCCCGCGACAAGCACTTCATCGTCGTCGAGGTCGTGCTGCCCGAGCCGCCCGAGGCTGCCGTCGAGTGGATCGAGATCGAGGCCGTGATGTCCCGGCGCCGCCATCGCATCCGCTGGCGCGAACTGCGCGACCCGGCGCTGTGGCGCCAGGGCTGGACATGACGGGCCTGGCTTCCCTGCCCGAGGGATACCGGGCGCTGGTGATCGGTGCCTCGGGCGCCATCGGCAAGGCCTTCGCCGATGCACTGCGTGCCGACCCCCGCTGCGGGCAGGTTCACGCGCTGCACCGTGGCTCGTCGCCGCCCGTGGACTTCAGTGACGAAGCCACCGTGGCGGCCGCTGCCGCGTTGCTCGTGGCGGCGGCGCCCTTCCACCTGATCATCAACGCCGCCGGCGTGCTGCACCACGACGGCCGCCTGCCGGAAAAGCGCCTGGCCGACCTGGACACGGCGCAGCTGCTGCACACCTTCACCGTCAACACCATCGGGCCGGCGCTGCTGCTGCGCCACTTCGATCCCTTGCTGGACCGCGAACGCAGCGTGCTGGCGATGCTGTCGGCCAAGGTCGGCAGCATCGGCGACAACCGGCTGGGGGGCTGGTACGGTTACCGTGCGTCGAAGGCGGCGCTGAACATGCTGGTGAAGACCGCCGCCATCGAGATGCGCCGCACGCATCCCGGCGCGGTGCTGCTGGCGCTGCACCCGGGCACCGTCGACTCGGCGCTGTCGGCGCCCTTCCGGGGCGCCGAGATCGGCCGCCCTGCGGCGTTGGCCGCGGCGCAGATGCTGCAGGTCATCGACGGCCTGCAGCCCGACGACAGCGGGGGCTTTCGCGCCTGGGACGGCGCCGTGCTGCCCTGGTGAAGGCATTCCTGCAGCCTTCGACGGCGCCCGCATCGCGGCCGACGCGGATTGACACGGGCTGATCGCTTCCTATGATCGCCCGAGCCTGCAGCACCGTGGACATCGCATGGACAAGGACACCGCCGACCGCCTGGTCTACACCGGCCCGGGCACGCCCATGGGCGACCTGCTTCGCCGCTACTGGGTGCCGGCGCTGCTGAGCAGCGAGATCGCCGAACCCGACGGCCCGCAGGTGCGGGTGCAGCTGATGGGCGAGAAGCTGCTGGCCTTTCGCGACACGCGCGGCAAGGTCGGCGTCATCGACGAGTTCTGCTCGCACCGCGGCGTGTCGCTGTTCTTCGGACGCAACGAAGAGAGCGGCATCCGCTGCGCCTATCACGGGCTGAAGTTCGACACCGACGGGCGCTGCGTCGAGGTGCCCTCGGCGCCGCAGGTCTGCGAGCGCATGAGCATCAAGGCCTATCCGGCCGTCGAGCGCGCCGGCATGGTGTGGATCTACATGGGCCCCAAGGGCACCGAGCCCGCCTTGCCCGACCTGGAGTGGTGCACGCTGCCGCCGGAGCGCGTGTACGTCAGCAAGCGGCTGCAGGAATGCAACTGGCTGCAGGCCATGGAAGGCGGCATCGACACCAGCCACGTGTCCTACACGCACCGCTTCGAGGTCGACGTCGACCCCATGCACCGCGGCACCAAGGCCAACGACTACATCAAGGCCGACGGCAACGTCATCTTCGAGATCGAGAAGACCGACGTCGGCCTCACGCTGTTCGGCCGCCGCAACGGCGAGCCCGACTCGTACTACTGGCGCATCACGCAGTGGCTGTTCCCGTGGTTCACGCTGATCCCGCCCTTCGGCCACCATGCGCTGGCCGGCCACGTGTGGGTGCCCATCGACGACCACAGCTGCTGGGCCTGGAGCATGAACTGGCATCCCGAACGCGCCTTGAGCGACGAGGAGCTGGCGCAGATGCGTGCGGGCGCAGGCATCCACGTGGCCTACGAAGAGGGCAGCTTCAGGCCGCGCGCCAACAAGGACAACGACTACCTGATCGACCGCCGCGCGCAGCGCGAGAAGCGCAGCTACAGCGGCGTGGCCGGCATCTCGGTGCAGGACGCTTCGCTGCAGGAGAGCATGGGCTCCATCCAGGACCGCACGCAGGAAAAGCTGCTGCCCACCGACCGCGGCATCGTGATGGCCCGGCGCATGCTGCACGAAGCCACGCTGGCGCTGCAGAAGGGCGAGGAGCCGCCAGCGCTGGCCGCCAGCGCGCAGCGCGTCAGGGCAGCGGCCGTGCTGCTGGCGCGCGGCACCGACCCGATGGCCTGGGCGCACGGGCACCTGGTGGTCGATGGTCAGGAGCCGGTGCACTCCGTCTGAGCGGCGCCGCCGGCCTGCTTCCAGCCCTTTCCCTCGGGTCCGTGTCGCCGTACACGCCCTCCTCCCAGGAGCTCGCATGAAACAGCATTTCCTCAAGACCATCGCCGGCCTGCTGCTGGCTGCCGCGCTGCCGCTGCAGGCGCAAGCGCAGGAGTGGTCGCCGACCAAGCCGGTGCGCATCATCGTGCCCATCGTGGGCAGCACCAACGACGTGCTGGCCCGCCTGGTGGCCCCCAAGCTGCAGGAGGCCCTGGGGCAGACGGTGATCGTCGAGAACAAGCCTGGCGCCGGCGGCAACCTGGGCGCAGACATCGTCGCCAAGGCGCCGCCGGACGGCCACACGCTGCTCATCGGCTACAACGGACCGATGGCCATCAACGTCAGCCTGTTCGACAAGATGCCCTACGACCCGGTGAAGGACCTGCAACCCATCACGCTGGTCGTCACCGCACCGCAGTACCTCACGGCCCACCCGCAGGCGCCGTTCAACACGGTGGCCGAGCTGGTGGCCTACGCCAAGGCCAACCCGACCAGGCTGTCCTACGGTTCGGTGGCGGTGGGCAGCGCCTCGCACCTGACGATGGAGATGCTCAAGCTGGCCTCGGGCGCCAGCATCACGCACGTGCCGTACAAGGGCGCCGCCCCGGCGCTGACCGACCTGGTGGCCGGCAACATCCAGCTGGCCTTCCTGGTGCCCGGCAACGTGCAGCAGTTCGTGAAGGACGGGCGCCTGAAGCTCATTGCCTCCAGCGGCACCAAGCGCTTCGAGAGCACACCCAACGTGCCGACGATGATCGAGTCGGGCTATGCCGACTTCAACGCCGTGTCGTGGATCGGATTCCTCACCACCGCGGGCACGCCGCGGGCCGCCGTCGACCGCTACCACCGCGAGATCACGCGCATCGTGCAGACGCCCGAGATCCGCGACCGGCTGCGTGCCATGGAGTTCGACCTGGTGGCCAGCACGCCCGAGTTCTTCGGCGAGTGGATCAGGAGCGAGATTCCGCGCTGGGGCAAGGTCATCAAGGCCACCGGCGCGAAGGCCGAGTGAGTCGAACGCAGGACCTGGCATGACGCGGCTGGCCGGTCGCACGGCGATCATCACCGGCGCTGCGGCCGGCATCGGGGCGGCCACCGCGCGGCGGTTTGCGGCCGAGGGCGCCCGGCTGTTGCTCGTCGATCTCGATGGCCAGACGCTGGCCCGCACGCGAGAGCTGCTGCTGCAGGCGATGCCGCAGGCAGCGGTCGAGACGCTGGCTGCCGACATCGCCGACGAGGCGGCGGCCACCGAGGCCGTGTCGCGCTGCCTGGCCCGCCACGGCGCGCTGGACGTGCTGGTCAACAACGCCGCGCGCCGCCACCACGGCCCGCTCGACCAGGCCAGCGGTGCCGACTGGCAGGCCCTGCTGGCCGTCAACCTGATGGGCACGGCGGCATGGTGCCGCGCGGCCTCGCCGTCGCTGCGCGCCAGCGGCCGCGGCAGCATCGTCAACGTGTCGTCCTGCTACGCCGTCACCGGGCGCAAGGGCATGGGCCTGTACGACGCCAGCAAGGCCGCGCTGCTGGCGTTGACTCGCACCCTGGCGCACGAGGAGGCGGCGCATGGCGTGCGCGCCAACTGCGTCTGCCCCGGCCCCACGCTGACCGAGTTCCAGCTCGAGCGCGCGCGCCGCAGCGGCCAGGACATCGACGTCCTCAAGGCCGCGCGCAAGGACGTCACCCTGCTCGGCCGCTGGGCCGACGCCGACGAGATCGCCTGGCCCATCCTCTGGCTGGCCAGCGACGAAGGGTCCTACATCACGGGCACCCAGCTGCTGGTGGACGGCGGGCTGACGGCGATGTGAGTCGCGTCGCTGCAGCCGCAGGCCAGTCGCCGTACAGTCCGGCGCAGTACCTTCGGAGCCCCGTGCATGAACGATCCCGCCACCTACACCCCGCCGCCCGTCTGGACCTGGAAGCAGCCCAACGGCGGCAAGTTCGCCAGCATCAACCGTCCCGTCGCCGGGCCCACGCACGACAAGGCGCTGCCGGTGGGTCGCCATCCGCTGCAGCTGTACTCGCTGGCCACGCCCAACGGTGTCAAGGTCACGGTGATGCTCGAAGAGCTGCTGGCCGCCGGCCACACCGGCGCCGAGTACGACGCCTGGCTGATCCGCATCACCGAAGGCGACCAGTTCGGCAGCGGCTTCGTCGACGTCAACCCGAACTCGAAGATCCCCGCCCTGATGGACCGCAGTGGCGCGGTGCCGGTGCGCGTCTTCGAGTCGGGCGCCATCCTGATGCACCTGGCCGAGAAGTTCGGCGCCTTCCTGCCCACCGATGCGGCGCGCCGCGCCGAGTGCCTGTCGTGGCTGTTCTGGCAGATGGGCAGCGCGCCCTACCTGGGCGGCGGCTTCGGCCACTTCTACGCCTACGCGCCGCACAGGATCGAGTACGCCATCGACCGCTTCTCGATGGAGGCCAAGCGCCAGCTCGACGTGCTGGACCGCCGCCTGGCGCAATCGCGCTGGATCGCCGGCGACGACTACACCATCGCCGACATCGCCATCTGGCCCTGGTACGGCGTGCTGGCCCTGGGCGAGCTCTACAACGCCGCCGAATTCCTGCAGGTGCAGGAGTACACCCACGTGCAGCGCTGGGCGCGCGAGATCGCCGAGCGCCCGGCCGTGCAGCGCGGCCGGCGCGTCAACCGCGTGTGGGGCGATGCCGCCCTGCAGCTGCCGGAGCGGCACGACGCGGGTGACTTCGACGCGGCGCCTGCCGCCGCTGCCGGCGCGGGTTGATGGGCCGGGCTGCGCCCGGACGACCTGCATCGGCGCCGTCGGCGCACGGGGGCCGGACGTCGCAGGCATCGGGTGCGGAAGGGCCGGCCTGGCCCATGACCACCCAGGGTCACAACAGCGCGGCCATCCTGCCGGCTGCGGCATGCAGAGCCGGCAGCGCCGCCGTGGCGGCCTCGGGCGACAGGCGCGCCGTCGGGCCGTGCACCGCCAGTGCTGCCCGCGTCACCCCCTGGGCGTCTCGCACGGGCACCGCGACGGCCACCAGACCGGCGATGAACTCCTCGCGGTCCCTGGAATGGCCCAGGTCGGCGATCCGCGCGCACTCGGCGCGCAGCGCGTCGGCATCGGTCAAGGTGTTCGCGGTCATGCGCGGGAAGTCCAGCTGATCGATCAAGGTCCGGCGCTGCGCCGCAGGCATCATCGCGAGGAAGAGCTTGCCGCTGGCGGTGCAGTGCAGCGGCACGTGCGAGCCGACGTCCAGCGTCAGGCGCAGCGGCCACTGGGCCTCGACGCGGTCGAGGTAGAGCACGCGGGCACCGTCCAGGGTCGTGAAATTGCAGGTTTCGCCGACCTCGCGCACCAGGGCTGCCAACACGGCATGGCGCAGGCCGCGCACCACGCCGTTGTTCAGCGCGTCCATCGCCAGCCGACGCAGCATCGGGCCCACGATGAAATTGCGTTCATCGACGTCGCGCGCCAGATGGCCGGTGTCGAGCAGCTGGCTGCACAGGCGGTGCACCGTCGCCTTCGGCAGGTTCAGGCCCTGGGCCAGCTCGGCCAGCGACATCGGGCGCCCTTGCGCGGCCAGCAGACCGAGCAGACGCAAGGAGCGTTCGGCCGAAGAACTGCTGCGCTCGACGGCGGCTTCTTCGAAAGGGACATTCATCAGGGACATCCCTAGGAGCGGAACATTACGTTCCGAAAACATCGGTCGTAGAGTAAAACTTGCGCACTGTCCAGGTCCCGGGTGTTTCCCAGCATTGCAGCACAAGCGAGCCACCTCATGCAGGAAGCATTCGACTACATCGTCGTAGGGGCCGGCTCGGCGGGCTGCGTTCTCGCGGCCCGGCTGAGCGAGGACCCGGCGGTCAAGGTGCTGCTGCTCGAAGCCGGCCCTGCCGACCGCTCGATCTGGATCCACCTGCCGATCGGTTACGGCAAGACGATGTGGAGCCCCACCTACAACTGGTGCTTCCATACCGACCCCGATCCGAACATGAACGGCCGGCGCATCTACTGGCCGCGCGGCAAGACGCTTGGCGGGTCGAGCTCGATCAACGGCCTGATCTACATCCGCGGCCAGCGCGAAGACTACGACCGCTGGGCCGCCCTGGGCAACCCCGGCTGGACTTACGACGAGGTGCTGCCTTACTTCGTGCGGTCCGAGTTCAACCAGCGCGGCGCCGATGCCTTCCATGGCGCCGGGGGCCCCCTGAAGGTGTCCGACATCGGAGCCCGCCACGAGCTCATCGAAGCCTTCATCGGCGGCGCTCAGCAATGCGGCGTGCCTCGCACCGAAGACTTCAACGGCGCCCGCCAGGAAGGCGCCGGCTACTACCAGCTGACGACCTGGAAGGGGTGGCGCTACAGCACCGCCAAGGCCTACCTGGTGCCCGCTCGCGGCCGTGCCAACCTGCGCGTCGAGACCGAGGCACGCGCCACCGGCCTGGTCTTCGAGGGCCGGCGCGTGGTGGGAGTCGACTACCTGCAAGGCGGCGAGAAGAAGACCGCACGTTGCCGCGCGGAGGTGCTGCTGGCGGCCGGTGCGATCCAGTCGCCGCAGCTGCTGCAGTTGTCGGGCATCGGCCCGCCGGCCCTGCTGCAGCAGCACGGCATCCCGGTGCGCCAGGCCTTGCAGGGGGTGGGCGAGAACCTGCAGGACCACCTGCAGGTCCGCCTCATCTACGAGAGCAGCCGGCCCATCACGACCAACGACCAGCTCAACTCCTGGATCGGCCAGGCCAGGATCGGCCTGCAATGGCTGCTCTTCCGCACCGGCCCGTTGGCGGTAGGCATCAACCAGGGCGGTTGTTTCATGCGCGCGCTGCCCGAGGCCGCCACGCCCGACATCCAGTTCCATGTGGCCACGCTGTCGGCCGACATGGCCGGCGGCAAGGTGCACCCGTTCTCGGGTTTCACGATGTCGATCTGCCAGTTGCGGCCCGAGTCCCGCGGACACATCCGCATCCGCTCGACCGACCCGCTGCAGGCGCCGGAGATGCAGCCCAACTACCTGTCCACCGAACTCGATCGCCGCACCGCGGTGGCGGGCCTGAAGGCGGCCCGTGCGATCGCCGCGGCACCGGCGATGCAGCCCTATGTGAAGCGCGAAGTCAAGCCGGGCCCGCAGGACGCCGATGATGCCGCCCTGCTCGAGTTCTGCCGCAACAACGGCGCCACCATCTTTCACCCCAGCGGCACCTGCGCCATGGGCCCCGACCCGGCGCGTGGTGCCGTGCTGGACGCCCGTCTGCGGGTCCACGGCGTGGCGGGCCTGCGCGTTGTCGACTGCTCGGCGATGCCCACGCTGGTCTCCGGCAACACGAATGCGCCCGCGGTGATGATGGCCGAGAAGGCCGTGGACATGATCCGCGAAGACTCGGCGTCGGGGCTGTGATGCGCAGCGCGCAGAAGCGTCCGGACGCTGCGCGGGCGGCCCCGGGGTTCGCTCAGGCCTGAACCACCGGGGCGTTGGGTACCTCGGTCAAGTCGAATTCGTCGTGGATGAGGTCGCGGATGCGCGCCTTCATGGCCACGAAGGCGGGTGACTCTTCCTGGCGCGGGCGAGGCATGTCGACCACGATGTCGGCCTTCACCCGACCCGGCCGGCGCGTCATCACGATGATGCGGTCGGACAGCTTGATCGCCTCTTCGATCGAATGCGTCACCAGCACCATGGTCTTCTGCTGCTCCATGAAGATGCGCACCATCTCATCCTGCAGCATGCTGCGGTTCTGGGCATCCAGCGCGGCGAAAGGCTCGTCCATCAGCAGCACCGAAGGGTCGACCGCCAGCGCCCGCGCGATCGCCACGCGCTGTCGCATGCCGCCCGACAGCTGGTGCGGATAGCGGTTCTCGAAGCCCTTCAGGCCCACCAGCTCGATCTGCCGCTGCGCCAGCCGCTGCTGGTCGGCGGGGGGCAGCTTCTTCGTCTTCAGGCCGAAGCTGACATTGCCCATCACGGTCAGCCAGGGGAAGAGCGCGTAGTCCTGGAAGATCATCGCGCGCTCCCAGCCGGGTGGGCCGATGGGCTTGCCGTCCAGGGTGATGCGCCCCAGGGTGGCGGAGTCGAAGCCCGCCATGATGTTGAGCAAGGTGGTCTTGCCGCAACCCGAGTGACCGAGGATCGAGCAGAACTCGTTGTCGTGGACCGTGAAGGACACGTTGGCCAGCGCCTTCACCGGCTCGTCGGCCGCGCTGTGGCCGGGGTAGATCTTGACGACGTTCTGGACCTGCAGCACACCCATCACGACACTCCTACTTCGTCATCGCCAGAGACCAGGGCAGCAGCTTCTTGGCCACCATGCGCAGGCCCTGGTCGATGAGCAGGCCGGCGGCGCCGATGGACACCATGCCCACCAGGATGATGTCGGTGCGCAGCACGCTGCGGGCGTCGGAGATCAACCAGCCCAGACCGGACGTCGCGCCCACGAGTTCGGCCGCCACCAGCGCCATCCAGCCCACGCCCAGGCCGACGCGGACGCCGGTGATGATCTGCGGCATGGCGGCACGGAACACCACCTTGGTGAGCACCTCCATCTCCGAGGCACCCAGGCAGCGCGCGGCTCGCACCACGTTGTGTTCGACGTTCTTGACCCCGGTGATCGTGTTGATCAGCAGGGGGAAGAAGATGCCCAGGAAGATGATGAACTGGTTCTGCAGGTCACCGATGCCGAACCACAGGATGGCCAGCGGGATCCATGCGATGGGCGGGATGGGCCGCAGCATCTCGAAGACCGGCTCGAGCAGGCTCTGTGCGGTCTTGGACCAGCCCATCAGGATGCCGATGGGAATGGCCACCGACGCATAGGCGAAGGCAATCATCTCGCGCTTGAGGCTGGCCCAGAAGTGCTTGAAGAGATCGCCCGACAGGATCAGCTCCCAGGCCGCTGCCAGCACCGCCGTGGGCGGCGGCATCAATGTCACCAGGTTGGCGTCCAGGCGCGGCAGGACCACCGAGGAGATCAGCTGCCACAAGCCGAAGAACCCGGCCAGGCCCAGCACGCGGGCGCTGCGGTCGAACCAGCCCGGTGCGCTGCGAAGGGCCTGCAGGGCAGCGAGCTCTTCCGCCGTCAATGTGCTGGGAGAGGCAAGGCTCGCCTGCTCAGGCATGGTGGTCTCTCATGAAGGAAGGATTGGAGTCGACGGCTCGGCAGCGGGGCCGCAGGGGCTCGGGCACACCACGAGGCGCCCAGGGTCAGGGCGCCTCGGGTGATTCAGGCCGGCCAGGCGCCAGGGCGTCGGCGCCCGGGCAGCATCAGGGCCTGTGGGTCACGCCGTTGAAGGTCCAGGGCTTGACCAGGTCACCCGGTTCCGGAAACTTCTGCGGCTCCTTCATCGTCAGGTAGCTCAGGTACGGAGGGTACGGGGGTTCGCCCACCTTGCCGGCCCAGCCCGGCGGCAGGAACGGCGGCTGCTTGGGAATGGCCCAGCCCAGGCGATTGAAGCTGCGCTCGATGAACTCGGGCCGGAAGACGGTCGAGAATTCGGCTTCCGTCAGCGGTGTGCGCATGCGCTTGTTTTCGTACAGCCAGTTCACCGTGCGCTGGTTCTCGCGGAACCAGAACGCGGTGTGCGGGTACAGGTAGGTGGGCTTGAAGAGGTTGTTGTACTCGGCCACCTGCTGCGTCAGCAGCGTGCGCGGCTGCAGGCGCAGGTTGGGATCCTCCAGCATCGCGTCGACGGTCTTTTCCGGATTCAGCCGGATCCACAGTTGTGCCTCGACGATGGAGTCGGCGATGGCCTGGGCGATGTCGGGCACGTTGTCGACCAGCTCCTGGCGGATGTAGGTCGCCCCGAGGTACATCATGTGCGGGTAGTGCACGTCGATGGCGCGACCGGTCTTGCGCTCGTTGATGATCAGGGAGTTGGTGAAGTCCCAGGGCACCACCGCATCGATGCCCTTGGGCAGCAGGGCCTGCTCGGGCGGCGGCATGTTGCGGAACGCCACATCCTTGCCGATGGTCAGCTTGTTCGCGGCCAGCGACAGTTGCAGGTAGAACTCTGCGGACGAGCCGGTGGCGATGCCGATCACCCAGGGCTCCTTGGTGGCCGGATTGCCGCCCCGCAGGTCCGTGATGGTCTTCAAGGGTGACTCGTTGGGCACGATCATCTGATGACGCAGGTTGATCGACTGCAAGGCGATGGCGCGCACCGGCACGTTGCGGTCGATGAGCGTGTTAAGCGGGAAGTTGCCGCCGTTGCCCACTTGCGCCCGCCCCGAGACGAACACCTCGTTGAGCGTCGGCCCCGAGGGGAAGGCCTGGAAAGTGGCTTCGACGCCGCGGGCCTGCAGCATCTTCTGCTGGTTCATCACCACGAAGATGGCGTTCTGGCCCGACCAGGGCGGCTGGAAGGCCACGGTCATCGGCCACCAACCCTTTTCCTTCATCCAGTTGATCGAACGCTCGGAGATGCGTTCGTAAGGCTGTGGCCAGCCCCAGGCCGTGAAGCTGGCCGGTGCGGCCGTCTGGGCCAGCGCCGGGGCACTGGCCAGCACGCCAATCGCGGCAACGGACAAGGCCGCAGCGGCTTTCCTCAGGAAGCTCGGACTTGGAAACGATCGCATCGCAACTCCTTCTGGGTGGGAACAGTCAGGGCCCTGGTGGCGCATCCACCGTGGGCCGAACACGTATTTCAGCGCCGCCTGCACGGCCACGGGTCTGCGCTTCGATGAGAGATTCCGTGCCGGCGCCGCACTTCCCGTGTCCGAGGAAGTCAAGCCCGGCTGGCAGGTCGCCGTGGCTCCAGCCTGCGTCGCCATCTGCGAGCCCTGCGCAACGCTTCCAGGCAACCCACGGACAGAACCGAAGATCTGCTCCGACAGACCCCGCCGATGACACAGCGGCGGGAACGTCGCAAGTTCATTCTGAATGGAACGTTTTGTTCCAATGCAGGTACTTTCCCGAGATTAGGGTCATTGGCCCGCGAGGTAGACGCGCGTGATTCAAGCGCCGCTGGCGCCGGCGAAATGCAGCTCACAAGCCGGTCTCGAAGCCGCACCACGGTGGTGGGCTCCCTGACCGGCCGTCGCCGGATATCTCAGTGGTGGCTCAGCAGCGTCCCGAAGCCGTCCAGCCGGTCGGGGATGCCCACCGTGCGAAGCGCATGCCAGTAGGTGGCGGTGTTGATGGCGATCACCGGCTTGCCCAGGAAGAGCTCGGCCGCCGCGGCCAGCCGCACCATCGACAGATTGGTGCCCACCTGCACGATGGCGTCCACATCGTCGCCGTCCAGGCGGCGCAGGGCGTCGCGGCAGATGGCGTCGGTGGTGTGGGCGATCTGCACCGGACTCGGCCGCTCCAGCGCGATGTCGCGCTGCACGGTGAAGCCGCAGTCCTGGAAGAAGCGCCGCACCTGGGCGTTGGCCACCTCGAAGTAGGGCGACAGGAAGGCGATGCGCCGGGCGCCATAGGCGTTCAGCGCGGCCTCGGTGGCGAACGAGCCGCACGAGGCCTTCACCCCAGCGCGGTCTTCCAGCACCTGGCGGTAGGCCTCGGCACCGGCGCGGCCGTTCCAGAACGTGGTGGCCGACATGCCCATCACCAGGTACTGCATCTCGCAGCTGCGCAGCACGTCGATGGCCTGCAGCGTGTGGTCCTGGATGGCGGCCACCAGTCGCAGGAAGTCCTCGTTCGAGGCCATGCGCTGCTCGGGGATGACGATGCGGCTGTAGTGGTTGGTGACGCCCACCGGACGCATGCCGTCCAGGTCGGGCTGCACGATCGTGTTGGTCGACGGGCCCAGCACGCCGAACTTCATGCGGTAGCCGAGGTGGTCCATGGAGGTCTCCGGTAGGTGGGTCGGGTCCTCAGGCCGGCGTGGCGGCCCGGGCCTGCTGGCGGCGCAGCCAGCCGATGCAACGTCCGCCCAGCGTCTGCTGCAGCGCGGTCTGCGCCAGGTCGATGGCTTCCAGCAGTCCCGACAGCGAGATGCCGGTCTGGAAGCCGCTGCGTTCGGCCAGCTGCACCAGGTCCTCGGTGGCCAGGTTGCCGGCAGCGCCGGGCGCGAAGGGACAGCCACCGATGCCGCCCACGCTGGCGTCGAAGCGGCGGATGCCGACTTCCAGCGCCGCCCAGGCATTGGCGGTGCCCAGGCCGCGCGTGTCGTGAAAGTGCACCGCCAGCTTCTCGACTGCGATCTCGCGCGAGAGCACGCCCAGGCGTTCGGTCACCATGCCGGGTGCCGCGGCGCCGATGGTGTCGGCGATGACGATCTCGCCCGCGCCGGCCTGCGCCATGCGCTGGGCCAGGGTCGCCACGGTGGTCAGCGGCACCAGGCCTTCGAAGGGGCACTCGAAAGCCACCGCCACGTAGGCGCGCGTGCGCAGACCCAGCTGCTGCGCGGCCCGCAGCGTGTCTTCGCAGACCCCCGCGGCCTGCTCCAGGCCCATGTTGATGTTCCTGCGGTTCATCTCCTCGGTGGCCGACAGCACCACCGCGACCTCCCGGGCCCCGGCGGCGTGCGCTCGCTCCAGCCCCTTGAGATTGGGCACCAGCACCGAGCATCGCAGCGCCGGCCAGCGGGCCTGCACCTGCTGCAGCAGATCACCCGCATCGGCCATCTGCGGCACCGCCTTGGGCGACACGAAGCTCGTGACCTCGACGCTGGCCACGCCGGCGGCCACCAGCCTGCCGATCAAGGCGAGCTTGGTGGCGGTGTCGACCGGCAGCCGCTGGTTCTGCAGCCCGTCGCGCGGCGCCACGTCGGTGATGTGGACGCGTGACATCAGGCCACCACGCCCTGCGCGCGCAACGCCGCCACACGGGCTGGGTCGTAGCCCATCAGTTCGGTCAGGACGGCATCGGTGTGCTGGCCCAGGGTGGGCGGGCCCGACCAGGGCCGGGCCTGTGCCGCCGACAGCTTGACGGGGTTGCCCGGCATCGCCAGGGGCTGGCCGTCGGGCAGCGGCACGTCGACCACCATGCCGCGGGCACGCACCTGCGGGTCGTCCAGGGCCTGCTCGAAGGTGTTGACCGGGCCGCAGGGGATCTGCGCCTGCTGCAGCAGTTCAAGCCAGTGGGCCGTGGGCCGGCTGCGCAGGCGCTCGGCCACCAGGGCGTCGATGCGCGCCTTGGCGGCCAGGCGCGCCGGCTGCTTCTCGAGCGCGGGGTCCAGCAGCTCGGGGATGTCGATGCACTGCGCGAAGCGCGCGAAGAAGGCGTCGCCGATGCAGGCCACGATCACATGGCCGTCGGCGGTCGGGTAGCAGTTGTAGGGCACGTGCACGAAGTGACCGTTGCCGATGCCCTGCGGCACCTGGCCCGACATCAGGTACATCGTGGCCATGTAGTTCAGCAGCGACACCTGTGCGTCGAGCATCGAGACATCGACGTGCTGGCCGCGGCCCGTGCGTTCGCGCTCGGCCAGCGCAGCCAGCACGCCCACCGCGCCGAACAGCCCGCCGCCCAGGTCGCCGATGGGGATGCCGCTGCGCATCGGCCCGGTCTGCGGCGTGCCGGTGATCGACATGCCGCCACCCATCGCCTGCACCACCTGGTCGAAGGCGGGCCGCCGGTTGTCGGGCCCGGTCTCGCCGAAGCCCGTGACCGAGCAGGTGACGATGCGCGGGTTCACCGCGGCCAGCGTGTCGTGGTCGATGCGCAGGCGCTGCGGCACGCCGACGCCGAAGTTGTCGAACACCACGTCGGCATGGCGCACCAGGTCCAGGAAGACGGCGTGCCCGGCTTCGGTCTTGAGGTCGATGCAGACGCTGTGCTTGTTGCGGTTGAGCGTGAGGAAGTAGGCCCCCATGCCCTGGCGCGAGAAGTCCGGGTCGTGCTCCAGCAGGCGGCGCGTGCCTTCACCGCTGCCCGGCGGCTCGACCTTGATGGTGCGTGCGCCCAGGTCGGCCAGCAGCATGGTGCCGTAGGGCCCCGACAGCATGTGGGTGAGATCGATGACGGTCAGGTGTTCGAGAGCCATGGGGCGGCGGTTCAGGGGGTCAGGGCGGCCTGCACGCGGGCCAGCGGCATCACGTCGGCGTACTTGGCCTGCAGGTCGAAGAGATTGGCGTCGTGCGGCTGCGCGTGGCGGTCGCCGCAGGCATCGGACACCACCACGGGAATGAAGCCGTGCTGCATGGCGTCGACCGCGCTGGCGCGCACGCAGCCGCTGGTGCTCATGCCGGCCAGCAGCACGCAGTCCACGCCCTGGGCCAGCAGCAGGCTGGCCAGCGATGTGCCGAAGAAGGCACTGGCGTACTGCTTGGTGATCACGGGTTCGTCGGCGCGCGGCGCCAGTTCGGGCACCACCTGGCCCAGCGGGTGCCCGGCGCAGAAGACCTTGAGCGCCGGCACCTTGCGGAAGAACACCCCGCCGTCCAGCCCGTCGCTGCGGTACTCCACGCGGGTGTGGCACACCAGCAGGCCCTGCCGGCGGGCCCACTGCAGCAACTGCAGCGCCGGGCCCAGCACTTCCGGTCGGTTGGCGTACAGCGGTGATTCGGCCACGAAGTAGGCCTGGGCGAAGTCGACCATCACCAGCGCCTGGCGGCGGCCGAAGCCCAGGCTGGCGCCGAAGGCGCCGCGGCCGTAGTTGGCTTGCAGTGACTCGGGTTCAGGGGCTGGCATCGTGTGCACCTCCCAGCAGGGTCTGCTTGGCGGAATGGATGTGGCAGCTCATCACGCTCTTCGCCCAGGCGCCGTCGTGGGCCACGAAGGCGTCGATCAGCTCCCGGTGATGAGCGAAGCTGCGTGCCAGCTGGCGAGGGGAGTAGCGGTTGAAGGTCTGCTGCACGATGGGCATCTCGATGGCGCTGGCCAGCATGGTGACCAGGCGCTCGTTCTGGCTGGCCAGCGCCACCTGGCGGTGGAACTCGCGATTCAGCCGGCCGATGCGAGCGGTGTTGGCCTCGCTGGTGCTGGCGCCCTGGGCCTCGATCTGGTCCTGCAGGCGCAGCAGCTCGGCGATGCCGTCGGCGTCGATGCGCTGGGCGGCATGGCTGGCGATCTCCGACTCGACCAGCACGCGCAGGTCGAAGATCTCGCGCATCTGCTGGGCCGACCACTGCCGCACCACGGTGCCGCTGTTGGGCTTGAAGAGGGCGAAGCCGTCGGCCACCAGCTGGCGCAGCGCCTCGCGCACCGGCGTGCGGGAGGTGTTGAACTCGGCCGCCAGCTGCTGTTCGGTGATGCGCGAGCCCGGCGGCAGGCGGCCGTCGACGATCTGCGCCTTCACGGCCGCGCAGATGCGCGCGGCCACGGTCTGCAACTGCGGCTCGGCCTGGGCCGGCATGCCGCTCAATGCCGCTCCAGCAGCGTGCCGAAGCCGCTGACGCTGTCGGTGATGCCCGACTCGCGAAGTGCATGCCAGTAGATGGCGGTGTTGATCGCCACCACCGGTCGCTTGAGCCAGGTCTCGGCCTGCCCGGCCAGGCGCGCCATGGCCAGGTTGGTGCCTACCTGCACCAGGCCGTCGATGTCGTCGCCGTCGAGTTCGATCAGCGCGTCGCGCAACTCGGTCTCGCAGACATGGGCGATCTTCACCGGGCTGGCGCACTTCAGGCCCTTGATGCGCACCACCTCGTAGCCGGCCTCCGAGAAGAAGCGCTGCACGTTGCGGTCGCCCACCGGCTGGTAGGGCGTGACCACGGCTATGCGCTTCAGGCCCAGCGCCTTGAATGCGGCGTCGCAGGCTTCCGAGCCCATCGACACCGGCAGCCCGGTGCGCTCGTGCAACTGCTGCTTCAGCAGGCGGCTGGCGTTCAGACCGTCCCAGAAGGTCTCGGCCGAGATGCCCAGCACCAGCCGGTCGGGCTCGCAGGACATCACCGAATCCACGGCCTCGTCCTGCGCGGCGGCGATGAGCTCGATCAGGCGCTGGAAATCGGCGTCGTCGTTCAGCGCGATGTTGGGGATGCGGATGCGGCTGATGTGGTTGGTGACGCCCGCCGGGCGCATGGCGTCGAACTCCGGCTGCACGCTGGTGTTGGTCGAAGGGATCAAGACGGCGAACTTCTGTCGCCAGCCCAGCGAATCGGTCATCGTCGGCTCCTTGCGCTGGTCAGGTTCAATGCCAGAGTTGTATACATTGAAGTCCCGGTTTGGTCCAATTCTGACCAGCAGGCCGGGAGTTGGCAATGAATTCGAGCCCCAATGTCGACAATTGCGTGCCAAGCCGTTAGGCTTCGGCGGTCCCGCAGGAGGATTCGGCATGACCGCAGACCCACGCTACATCGCACCGACACAGGGCTACTTCAGCACGCGTGACGCCATCGCGCCCGAGCGGCTGGCGGCCGTGGAAGGCATCAAGCCCAAGGGCGTGGTGGAGGTGCGGCGCGTGATGGTGGGCCAGGAGATCCTGATGCTGCACGTCTTTCGCGAGAAGGGGCTGATCGATCCGGTGCACAAGCACCTCGACCACGAGACCGTGGCCTACCTGATCAGCGGCCGCCTGCGCCTGGTGATCGGTGGGCAGGAGTTCATCGCCGAGGCCGGCACGTCGTGGATCCATCCGCGCGGCGTGGAGCACTTCTCCGAGGCGCTGGAGGACTGCGAGCAGTTGGAGATCAAGTCGCCGCCGCGCAAGACCTGGCAGACCGAGGGCGACGCGTGAGCGTGGCGGTGAGCGCGCCGACCTGGACCAGCGCGGCCGAGCATGCACTGGATGCGGACAGCCTCCGGCAGTTGCTGGACAACCGCATCGGCGCCATCCGCATCGCCGGCTTCGCCACGCCCGCCGAGTGCCGCGACTTCGCCCAGGCCGCCCGCCGCGGCCGCGTCAAGCACTACAGCGTGGGCCGCAAGATCGGCTACATCGGCATGGCGCAGTACGAGTACCGCTGGAACCGCCCCAAGGCCGACTTCTTCGCCGACGTGCCGGCGGCACGGGCCGACCTGCAGGTGGTGTTCGACGCCTCGTTCGACCCCGTGCAGCGCCTGATCGACCGCCTGCAGGCGGTGTGGCCGCATCCGGTGGGCGTGGCGCGCGAGGCCCTGGGCGAGTACTTCGCCGGCATCGTGCGTTTTGCCGGCGAGGGTGTGGACCTGCATGCCGACTGGGCACCGCTGAACGCGCCCGGCTACGACGTCGGCCAGATCGACGGCCAGCTGGGTTGGAACTTCTTCGCCGAGGAGCTGGCCTCGGGCGGCGACACCACGGTGCACAACGCACCCTGGGATCCGCCGGTGGCGCCCGGCGAGATCCCGCAGAGCTATGGGCTCGACCGCGACGTCGTGGCCGGCGCCCCCAGCCTGCGCTACCGGCCGACCGCTGGTGACGTGGTGCTGTTCAACAGCCGCAACCCCCACGAGGTGGCCGGCGGCACGGCCGTGGGTGACGGCAGCCGCATCTCCATCGGTTCGTTCGTCGGCCGCATGCCGGGCGGCCGCCTGGTGCTGTGGTCATGAGACACCCTGTGTCAACCTCCTGCCGTTTCGGGCACGCATGGCGCGCCGCCGTGGCGGGCCGCTCCCTGGTGCGCATCCCGGTGCCCGCAGGGCCGAGGGTCGTGCGGTGAGCGCACGATGACGGCCCTGCTCGAAGCCGGTGCCCGCGTCTCGCGCTGGCTGGCGTGGCTGGGCGGTGCGATGCTGCTGCTGAGCGCAGCGCTGGTGTCGCTGGACGTGATCTTCCGTTCACTCTGGAAGGTCAGCTACTTCGAGAGTTTCGAGCTGTCGACCTACGCCTTTGCCATCGCCACGGCCCTGGGCCTGTCGTACGCGCTGGTGTCCAAGGCGCACATCCGCATCGAAGTCCTGTACGTGCTGCTGCCGCTGCGCGCCCGTGCCTGGCTCGACGTGGTGGCCTACAGCGGCCTGGCCGTGGTGGCCGGGGCGCTTTTGTACTACTGCGGCCTCACGGTCTGGGGCAACCTGCAGAGCGGGGCACGCTCGAACTCGTCGCTGTCCCTGCCGCTGGCCATCCCGCAGGGGCTGTGGCTGCTGGGGCTGGCCTGGTTCGCGCTGCTGTCGCTGGGCTACGCGGTGTTCGGTCTGTGGCAGGTGCTGCGCGGCCGGCACGAGCTGGTGCAGCAGCGGCTGGGCGTGGCCGCCCTGCAGGACGAGATCAAGGCCAGCGTGGCCGCGCCGGGTGAACGATGCTGAGCGTCACCCTGCTGCTGCTGCTGGTCATGGCAGGCAGCAGCCTGTTCGTGGCCGCGGTGCTGGGCGTGCTGGGCTGGTCGCTGACGGAGATGTTCTCGACCTTCCCGCTGCTGCGCGGCCTGGGCGACGTGGCCTGGAGCTCCAGCGCCGACTTCATCCTGGTGGCCGTGCCCATGTTCATCCTGATGGGTGAGCTGCTGCTGCGATCGGGCGTGGCCGATTCGATGTACGGCGCGCTGGACCGCTGGGTGGGCCACATCCCCGGCGGGCTGATGCACACCAACATCGCCGCCTCGGCAGTGTTCGCGGCCACTTCGGGGTCGAGCATCGCCACCGCCGCCACCATCGGCACGGTGTCGATCCCCAACATGAAGCGCTACGGCTACGACCCGAAGATGTTCCTGGGCACCGTTGCTGCGGGCGGTACGCTGGGCATCCTGATTCCGCCCAGCATCAACATGGTGCTGTACGGCGCCATGTCCGAGACCTCGGTGTCAGACCTCTACGCCGCGGCCACCATTCCCGGCGTGCTGCTGGCGCTGCTCTTCTCGATCTATGTCTACGTGTCCTGCAAGCGGCAGCCTGGCCTGGCGCCGCGAGGCCAGGCGGCAGCGTGGAGCGACCGCCTGGCCGCGCTGGTCCACCTGGTACCGCCCTTGCTGCTGTTCATGCTGGTGGTGGGCTCCATCTACGCCGGGCTGGCGACGGCCACGGAGGCCTCGGCCCTGGGGGTGATGGGCACGCTGGCCCTGGTGGTGTGGCGTCGCCGCCTGACGGTGGACCTGCTGTTGCGCAGCTTCGAGGGCACCGTGCGCACCACGGCCATGGTGATGGCCATCGTGATCGCAGCCTTCTTCCTGAACTTCGTGCTGTCCACGCTGGGCCTGACCGACGCTGCGGTCAAGTGGGTGTCCGCGCTGAACTGGCCGCCGCTGGCGGTGCTGGCCGTCATCATCGTGCTGTACATGGTCCTGGGCTGTTTCGTGGAGTCGCTGACCCTGATGGTGGCCACCACGCCCATCGTCGTGCCCATCATCGTCAACCTGGGCTACAGCCCGGTGTGGTTCGGCGTGGTCTTCGTGGTGCTGATCGAGATGGCGTTGATCACGCCGCCCATCGGCATGAACCTGTTCGTGGTCCAGTCGGTGCGCGGCGGCGGACCCTTCCGGGACGTGATGATGGGGGCCTTGCCCTTCGTCGCCCTCATGCTGCTGATGATCGTGCTCCTGATCGCTTTCCCATCGATGGCGCTGTGGCTGCCGTCGGTCCTTGCCGCCGGCCGAGCCTGAGAGCTTGCGCGGCGCTTTCAACCTGAGGAGAACCTGATGAGAATGTTTCGCAAGGGTGCGGCGCTGGCCGCCATGATGAGTCTGGGTCTTGGGCTGGCGGGCGCCACCCACGCGCAGACCGCGCCCAAGGTCAACTTCCAGGTCGTGGGCAACCTGGGCATCACCACCCAGTCGAAGGAGCTGGAGCAGCCCTTCTGGACGAAGGACATCACCGCGGCCACCGGGGGCACGCTCACCGCCACCATCAAGCCCTGGAACGAGATGGGCCTGAAGGGTCCCGAGGTCTTCAAGATGCTCAGCCAGGGCCTCTTCGACGTGGGCACCACGCAGCTGGGCTTCGTCGCTGGCGACAACGCCATCAACGACGCCACCGACCTGGCCGGCGTCTCGCCCACGATCCAGACCTTCCGCGATGTCACGCAGGCCTTCCGCCCGCACCTGGAGCGCTACTACGAGCAGCAGCTGAAGGTGAAGGTGATGGGCATGTTCTCGTTCCAGGCGCAGGTGCTGTTCTGCCGCAGCGAGATCAGGAGCCTGTCGGACCTGAAAGGCCGCAAGGTGCGCACCTCGGGGGCATCGCAGGCCGACTTCGTGAGCTACTTCGGCGGCTCCGGCATCAACATGGCATTCGGCGAGGTGCAGCAGGCGCTGAAGAACGGCGTCGTCGACTGCGCCATCACCGGTACCCTGGGCGGCTACAAGGCCAAGTGGTTCGAGGGCTCGAAGTTCCTGTACGCGCTGCCCATCAACTGGGGCGCCGGCATGTCGGCCATCAACCTGAACAGCTGGCGCAAGCTGGATGCGGCCACGCAGGCCACCCTGGTGTCCGAGTACGCCAAGCTCGAGAGGGCCGTCTTCGAGCAGAACGTGCGCGAGAACGATCTCGGCCTGGCCTGCAACACGGGCAGCGGCGCCTGCTCCGAAGGGCCGGCCGCCAACATGGTGCTGGTCAGCCCCGCGCCGCAGGACGCGGAACTGCGCCGCAAGGCCCTGGTCGAGCAGGTGCTGCCGCGCTGGGCCGGCCGTTGCGGCGCCGAGTGCGTGAAAAACTGGAACGACAGCGTCGGCAAGCTGGTCAACCTGACGGCCAGGGCGCCTTGATCGACGCTGCAGCCGCGCGACGGGCACAGCCCTCGCGCGGCATGCCGCTGCTGCTGATGACGGTGATGCTGATGTGGGGCGTCAACATCCCCGTCATCAAGGCGCTCACCGGCGTGATCGACGTGGTCTGGGTCGGCGCCATCCGTCTGGTGCAGGCCACCGCGGTGCTGACGCTGCTGCTGTTGCTGCGCGACGGCCGCCTGCCTCGGCTGACAGGCGCGCAGTGGTGGGCGCTGGCGCAGATCGGATTCCTGATGGTCTATCTGAACCAGCTGCTCTTCACCCAGGGCGCGCGGCTGTCCAGCGCCACCAACACCTCGCTGGTGATGGCGCTGATGCCCTTGCTGTCTCTCATCGGCGGCGCGCTGGCCTTCCGCGAGGCGGTGTCGGCGCGCGCCCTGCTGGGTCTGGCGCTGGGCTTTGCCGGGGTGACGCTGGTGGTGCTGCTGGCGCCAGGGGCCAGCCTGGTCGTGGCCGGCCTGGGAGAGTTGCTGGTGGCGGCAGCACTGGTGACCTTCATCGGCGGCGGCCTGCTGGTGCAGCGGGTGACGCGCGATCTGGACGTGCTGGTGGTGGGCTGGGCGGTCTACGGGCTGGGCACCCTGATGCTGCTGTCCCATGCAGCGCTGGGCGGCGGTTGGGAAAAGGCGGCCACCGCGATCGACGGCCCCTGGATCTGGTTCTGCGTGCTGTACTCCGGCATCCTCGGCACGGCCCTGAGCAACGTCGGCTGGTACTACGCGATCGACCGGGTGGGCCAGAGCCGCGCCAGCCTCTACCTTCACTGGGTCCCCATCTTCGGCGTGGCAGCCTCGGCCCTGCTGCTGCGCGAGGCGCTGGGCGTGTGGCATGGCGTGGGCTTGCTGATGGTGCTGGCCGGCACCTGGCTCGGCGTCGCGGCCCGGCCGCCGCGCGCGGCGGCCTGATCAGGCGCGCGCGGCCAGCAGGTCCAGCAGCGGCTGCGGGTCGCGCGCCTCGGGCAGCCGGTTCAACCAGTCCAGCGTGGAGGCCAGCAGCGCCTCGTTGGCGGCCGTGTCGGCACGCGTCAGCCGCCAGCACAGGCGGAACTTGTCCTCGCGGTCCTGCGCCGACATCGGCAACTGCGGGTGGCCCCAGGCGTAGGGGATCTCGCGCACGATGACCTCGCCGCTGTCGAGCGTGAGCGTCAAGGTCTGCGGGTAGAAGGCGTTGGCGTTGGGGTGAGGCTTCTCGGCGGTGGTGATGCGCCGCGCCAGCGCCTCGACCTCGGGCGCGTTCAGGCGCTCGGGCGCGAAGGTGGTGGGGTCCACGCTGCCGTACATCACCTCGGCCGCGGCGACGAAGGGAATGCACAGCCGCGCGTAGTTGGGTGCCGGGTGGTGCATCATGGGCCGCCCGACCAGGCGCAGGCCCAGCGGCGGCAGGTCCACGTGCACGGCGCGGATGCGCTGCAGCGCGTTGTGCGGCCCCAGGTCCAGTTCCTGCCGCAGGGTTCGCATGGCGTGGATGGCGCCATGCGTCACGCGACCGCTGGGGAAGGGCTTGTGCGACAGCTGCGTCACCTTCCAGGGCTGGCCGATGGCGGCCAGCGCTTCGGGCAGGGCGTGCTCGTGCTCGAAGTTGTGGAAGAAGCCGAAGCGACCGCCCAGGATCTCCACCGGTGCCGTGATGCCCACTCGCGCCATGTCGTGCGCCTGCACCGCGTTGCGGGCCGAGAAGCCCATCTGCATGGCCAGCATCATCGAGCCCTCTTCGTGCGCCTGCATGGTGCCGCCCATCTGCGAGTAGCCGATGCCGAAGGCCTGCCGAAGCTGGTCCCGCGGCAGCGGGTCCAGGCAGGCCAGCGCAGCCAGACCCGAGAACACGCCGGTGGTGGCCGGGCGGAAGAAGAACATCGCGTTGCGCGCAGCACCTGCCAGCGTGCAGGACACCTCCAGCGCCACCACCAGGGCGCGAATGAGGTCGCGGCCGCTGGGCGGCCGGCCCGCGGCGCAGAGCTCGTCGACCTTGGCCATCATCGCGCCGAAGATCGGCGGCGTGGGCAGGATGACGCCGGGCTCGTAGACGCAGTCGTACTCCAGGGCGTGGCACTGGTAGCCGTTGATCAGCGCTGCCATCGGGCCCGGAGCCCGCTGCCCGCTGTTCCACACCGAGGCCGAGGCCTCGCCCGCCAGGCCCCAGCGCGGCAGCAGCGTCATCAGTTCGTCGTACTTCGGCGCCAGCCGGCCGGCGCAGGCCACCCCGACGGTGTCCAGGAAGAACACCACCGCCGACTGCACTGCATCGGCCGGAAGATCGTCGAAGCGCGTCTGTTCGATGAGGTCGAGGATGCGCTCGATCGGGTCGTGGAAGTGCAGCGTGTTGTCAGTCGTCATCGGTTCGGTCCAGGTGAGACGGGAAGCGGGCCGGGCGCTTGGCCAGGAAGGCGTCGCGGCCCTCGGCGAAGTCCCGGCCCTGAAAGAGCTGCACGAAGTCACGTGCCGCGTTGTCCAGTGCCCGCGGGTCCTGCGAAGTCACCGCGTTCAGGCCCTGCTTGATGGCGCGCGTGGCGTCGACGGAGTTGCCGCAGATGGCCTGCAGCAGGGCTTGCGCTCCGGCATCGAAGGCCTCGCCCTGCGGCAGCACCTGATTGGCCAGGCCGGCCTGCAAGGCACGTTCCGCGTCCCAGATCTGGCCGCCATACAGCAGCTCGCTGGCGGCTGCCAGCCCGCAGGCGCGCACCAGCCGGCGCAGGTCGTCGGGGTGGTAGGACAGGCCCAGCCGGGCCGGCGTGACGGCAAAGCGCGCGCGGTCGCTGGCCAGCCGGATGTCGCAGGCCACGGCCAGTGCCACACCGCCGCCGACGCAGGGCCCGTCGATGAGTGCCACCACCGGCAGCGGACAGGCCTGAAGCGCATCCACGGCGTCGTTGATCTCGCGCGAGGCCCGTTCGGCCTCGGCGGCGTCGCGGTAGGTGGCTTCGAACTCGCTGATGTCGGCGCCGGCGGCGAACACGCCCGGCTGCGAGGCCTGCAGCACCAGCACCCGGGTGGCCCGGTCGGCCGAAGCCATCTGCACCAGCCCGGGCAGGGCACGCCACATGGCCCGCGTGAAGGCGTTTCGCCGCTGCGGATGGTCGATCACGATGCGGGCCATCGGGCCCGCGCTTTGCAGCCGCAAAAGGTTCATGGGGCAGGGTGCAATCGTTGTCGTGGGTGACTTCAAGCTGCGGATCATCATAATATGTCCATACAAATAGGCAATGCGACGAGGCCGGCCGATGCACTACCAGATCAGTCCCAAGCGTTACGAATGGCCCGGCGGCGCGCGGCTGGCGCTGTCGGTCGTGGTCAACATCGAGGAGGGGGCCGAGGCCAACATCCTGGACGGCGACAAGTACCCCGAGCCGGTGGACGAGATGGGCATCGCGCTGAAGCGACCGGTGCGCAACTACGGCAACGAGAGCAACTACCGCTACGGCCTGACCCGCGGAGCGCCGCGCGTGATGCGACTGCTGGAAAAGCACGGCATCCGGGCCACGATGACCGCCTGCGCCCTGGCACTCGAGCGCGCGCCCGAGCTCGCACGCGAGGTGCTGCGCCAGGGCCACGAGGTCACCTCGCACGGCTACCGCTGGGCGCACCAGTTCATGATGAACGAGGAGCAGGAACGGGCCTACATCCGCAAGGCGGTGGCGTCGCTGACGCAGACCACCGGCCAGCGCCCGCTGGGCTGGCTGTCGCGCTACCTGCTGACCGACAACACGCGCCGCCTGCTGATCGAAGAAGGCTTCCTGTACCACATGGACGACTACGGCGACGACGAACCGCGCTGGGAAGCCGTCGACGGCCGGCCCATCGTCGTGCTGCCCTACCAGGTGGACAACAACGACATGAAGATGTGGTCGCAGCCTTCGGTCACGCCGGACCAGTGGCTGAAGTACGCCATCGACAACCTCGACTGGGCGCTGGCCGAAGGCGAGCACGAGGTGAACATGATGTCCATCGGCCTGCACCTGCGCATCATCGGCCGGCCCGGCCGCATCTGGGCGCTGGACCGCTTCCTGGCCTATGCCGCCGAGCGTGCGCGCGAGCCGCGCGGTGTCTGGATCGCGACGCGCGAGCAGATCGCACGGCATTTCGCAGCACAAGTGCCCTGGTCGGCCTGAGCCCGCGATGACGGCCTTCAGGCGTACGGCGCAGTCGCTGCGCGTGGCGGGCAACGGGCTCGGCCTGCACCTGCTCGACTGGGCGGGCCCCAGCCCGCCCGTCGTGCTGCTGCACCCCAACCGGACCAATGCCCGGGTGTGGGACTTCGTGGTGGAGCACAGCACCCTGGCCCACCGTTTCCTGGCGCCCGACGCTCGCGGCCACGGGCTGTCGGACTACCCGGCCCAGGGTTACGACTACGACGACTACCTGGACGACCTGCGCGCCTGCTTCGATGCGCTGGAGCTCGGCCCGGTGCACCTGGTGGGCGCGGCCACCGGCGGCAACCTGGCCCTGCTGCTGGCGTCGCAGGATCCGAAGCGCGTGCTGAGCCTGACGGTGGTCGACCCCGGCGTCTCGCTGGACCCGGCCATCGGCCACGCGGTGCGCGAGCAGATGGTGCGCGAGTTCCGCTTCGAGTCGCTGGACGAGGCCCGAGCGCGCATGCCCTTCTCCGATCACTGGAGCGAGGCGATGAAGGACCACTACAGCCGCCATTCGTTCCGCCCGCTGGCGGACGGCCGCGTCGAATGGCGCTACTTTCCGCCGGGCGTGGTGGCCACCGAGGCGATGCTCGAGGCGCCCATCTGGGACCGCCTGGCGGTGCGTTGTCCGACCCTGGTGCTGCGCGGCACGCGGTCGGCGGTGTTCCCGCGGACGACCATGGACCGGCTGTGTGCATCGATCCCGGGCGCGCGTGGCGCCGAGATCGAGGCCGACCACCGCGTCAGCCAGGACAACCCTCAGGCGCTGGCGGCGCTGCTGGACGGCTTCATCGGCCGGGCGTGACGACCTCGTCTGCGTCGTGCAGCGGCACGACCTCGTCCACCTCGTGCAGCGGCACGATGGGGCAGTGGGCTTCCTTCTCCACCAGGTCGTAGACGAAGATGAACTTGGCCATGCCGGTCAGGATGCCCGCCACCATGCCCAGCTCGAAGATCTGCGCGTCGTCGAAGTGCGGCGCCAGCAGCGCATGCAGTGCCGGCGTCATCGACCCGTGCAGGTTGGTCATGACGATCTGCTCGGCCACCAGCAGCACCGCGCGGTCGCGTGCCGAGAACACGGTGTGGTTCTCGTCCAGGATGTGCACCAGCTGCTCTGCCGTGACCCCGGCCTTCGCAGCGGCCACGCGGTTGCCCTTGTTGCAGAAGGCGCAGCCATGCGCCATCGACAGCCGGTAGCGCAGCAGCTCCTTGCTGCGCACGTCGACGCGGCCGCCGTAGAACAGCTTGGCGTAGAACTCGTCGCGGTACCAGGCCATCAGCTCGGGGGCGTTGGCGCCCACCTGCTGCAGCGTGGCGTCGTCGCGCAGTTGCAGGGCGCTGTCGTATTCGGCCTGCAGGCGCGGCGTCATCTCGGCGCGCGGCACGCGGCGCAGCACGGGGTTGGGCATGGTCGAATCCTCCTGGGTGTCTCTGGGGCAGGTGGGTGTTCGCGTGAGCGCTTGCAGCGAAGGCGGCGCGCGACTCAGTGCGCGGACAGAACGAGTTCGATCTGCAGCGACAGTTGCAGCAGGTCCAGATCGTGCCCGCGGTGCCCGATGAGCTGCAGGCCCACCGGCAGCGAGCCGGCGGGCACGGGCAGGGGCAGGCTGATGGCCGGGGCGCCGTTCGTGTTGGCCAGGGCGGTGAAGTCGCCCTGGCTGGCCGGCGCCGGCTGGTCCATGCCGAAGGCCGTCTGCGGCGCGGTGGGCAGCAGCAGCGCGTCGAAGCCGCTGCACAGAGTCGTCAGCTGTGCGCCGGTGCGTGCGATGCGGGCCGCCGCCGCGCCCAGGTCGAGTGCGGACTTGCGCTCGATGTACTTCATCATCGACAGCAGATCGGTCGGCAGGGCTTCCGGTCTGCGCTGCACGAGGTCGGCCAGCATCGGGTGCAGTTCGGCCTCGCACAGCAGCAGCCCTGCGCGGCGGGCGCCGGCGAGGTCGAAGCCCGGCAGGCTCACGTCCTGCCACTGCACGCCGGGCAGGGCGGCCAGGCGCCGAAGGCTGGCGTCGAAAGCGTGCTGTACTTCGTCGCTGGCGCCCAGGGCGCGGGCGTCGCGCACCACGGCCAGGCGCCAGGGGCTGCCGTCGCGAGGGTCTGGTTCGTCCAGGCGCGGCGCGACGATGCGCAAGGCGGCCACGATGTCCTCCACCCGCCGGGCCAGCAGGCCCACATGGTCCAGCCAGCGGCTCAGAGGCACCACGCCGTCCAGCCCCAGCAGGTCATGGCTGGGCTTGAAGCCGACCACGCCGCAATAGGCCGCCGGGATGCGCACCGAGCCCATCGTGTCGGTGCCCAGTGCCAGGCCACACAGGCCCGCGGCCACCGCAGCGCCCGAACCGCCGCTGGAGCCGCCGGGGGTGTGGCCGGCGCGACGCGGGTTGAAGCACGGGCCGTAGTCGGGGTTGTGGTTGCTGGCGCCCAGCGCCATCGGGTGCATGTTCAGCTTGCCCAGGCAGGCCAGGCCGGCCGCCTTCAGTCGCGCCACCACCGGCGCGTCGAGCTCGGCCGGCCGCGACAGCGCCCGCAGGCCGGCCGCGGTGGGCAGCCCGGCCACGTCGATGTTGTCCTTCACCGCGAAGCTGCTGCCGGCCAGGGCCGAGGTGCCCGCTGCGGGCCGGGCCCCGATGTCGACGGCAACATAGGCGTTGAGCTCGGCCTGCTGCGCTGCGATGCGGTCCTGCTGGGCCTGCAGCAGCCGCTCGACGCCGACCCGGCCGCCGGCCACCGCGCGCGCCTGCTCGCAGGCCCCTGACAGCAGCAACGCGTCGATGTCCATGGGCCGGGCCCGTTCAGGTCTTGACGAGCAGGCGCACCGGCTTCTGCCGCGTCTCGACCCCGGTCAGCGCCGACAGCGATCGCAAGGGCACCAGTTCGACGCGAACCTCCACGCCCAGCTTGCGACGCAGCCAGTCGTGATACTGCTGCTGCAGCGCGTCGGTGGCAGGCACTTCGCACTCGATCTGCACGCACAGCTCTTCGCGGCCGCTGGCGTCACGCTGGTGGACGCACAGGTACTCGCCCTTGAAGCCGGGCATCGGCGCCAGCAGCGACGACAGCGCCTGCGGGAAGACGTTGATGCCGCGCAGCTTGACCATGCTGTCGCTGCGGCCCAGGAAGCCCTCCATGCGGCGGAACGGCAGGCCCAGGGCCGAAGCGCCGGGCAGCAGCCGCGTCAGGTCGTGCGTGTTGAAGCGGATGATGGGAAAGATGTCCTGCGTGAACAGGCAGGTCACGATCAGGTCGCCGGCTTCGCCGTGCGGCACCGCCGCGCCGCTGTCGACGTCGCAGATCTCGATCCAGTGGCCGTCTTCCATCACGTGCATGCCGTCGTGGTCGGGGCCTTCGGCCGCGATGAGGCCGGTGTCGCCCACGCCGTACCAGTCGAACAGTTCGGGCCCGCCCCAGGCCTCGGCCAGCGCCTGGCGCGCGTCCTTGGCCAGATGGCCCGTGATCATGCGCACGGGAATGTCGCGTCCGGGCTCCAGGCCCTGCTCGCGCGCCACGTCGGCCAGGCGCTTGATGTAGTCGGCAAAGCCGACGATGACGCTGGCGCCGAAGTCGCGCATCAGCTCCACCTGCTTGATCGACGGGGTCTCGATGCCCGTGCCCGCCGAGACGAAGGTGGCCGCGGTGTGGTGGATGACCGCCTCGCGCACGTAGTGGCCGCCGTTGGTGGGGCCGTGCCCGTACACCGAGTGCACCACGTCGGACGGCTTCATGCCCTGCATCAGATAGGCGCGCGCCAGCAGCAGCTTGTGCACCTCGCGGGTGCGCGGGCTGAACAGCAGCGGCTGGGGGCGACCGGTGGTGCCGCTGGTGGCGTGCAGGATCATCGGATGGATCACGCCGTCCACCGGGATCTCGCGCCCGTGGTGATCGCCCAGCGGTGGCTGTCGCTCGATGGACGCCATGATCTCGGCCTTGCCGAAGGCGGGCAGCCGTGCGATGTCCTGCAGGCCGCGGATGTCACCGGGCCCGATGCCGGCGTCGCCCCACAGTCGTTGGTAGAAGGGCAACTGCCAGGCACGCTGAAGCTGGCGCACAAACTGCTTGTGCTGTCGCGCCTGCAACTCATCGGTGCTCATGCCGACGAAGCGCTGTTCGAATGCGGCCCCGAGCGGGTACTCGTCCATCAACTGACGCACGTCGATGGCTTCGAAGTAGGTGGCGTATTGCATGGCGATGGGAGACGGTATGCCGTTTGAATCCGTACAAGTCCCAGTGTACATTTGTACGGACATATCGTGAAGTGAGTGGTGTGCGCGAGAGCGGGTTGCGGAGCGACCTGCATCGGTTTCAACGGGCTGGCTGAAGAGCCAAGGAGCGACTCATGATGAATACGGCGGTGCTTGGACGGTGGATCCTTCCGGTGATGGCGGCAGCCGTCTGGGCCTTGTCCCCGACGGCGGCGCAGGCCCAGGTCAAGCTGGACATCTCGGTGCCCTGGGGACCGAACGAATTCCACTCGCTCAATGCGGCCCGGTTCGCCGAACGCGTGAAGGCAGAGACCAAGGGCGAGGTGCTGATGACCACGCACGCCGGCGGCACGCTGGGCGTCAAGGCCAACGAATCGCTGCGTGCCATCGGCGAAGGCGTGGTGCCCATGGGTGACTTCGCGCTGTTCCAGAACGCCAGCCGTGGTCCGGTCATGGCGGTCGAGACCCTGCCTTTCCTGGTGGGCGACTACGACCAGCTCAAGACACTGCACAAGTACTTCCGCCCGGTGTGGGAAGGCATCCTGCAGAAGAACAACCAGAAGGCGCTGTACGTGGTGCCCTGGCCCAACCAGTTCTTCTTCGTCAAGAAGGCGGTGTCCGGGGTCGACGATCTCAAGGGCCTGAAGATGCGCAGCCTCGACCGGCTGACCACCGACTGGATCAACCGCCTGGGCATGACGCCGGTGCAGATGACCAACCTCGAGATCCTGCAGGCGCTGGGCTCGGGCATGCTCGACGGCGTGCCCACCTCGGCGGGCACGGCGGTGGCGCAGAAGTACTGGGACTTCATGAAGTTCGGCTACCAGACCAACCACATCTGGGCCTCGAACGTCATGTCGATCAACCTCGACGCCTGGAAGAAGCTGACGCCTGCCCACCAGGCCGCCATCGAGAAGGTGGCCAGGGAACTGGAGCCCGAGTTCTGGGAGGTGAGCAAGCAGGACCACCAGAAGAAGGTGGCCGAACTGCGGTCCAAGGGCATGACCATCGCCGATGCGCCCAAGGCCATGGTCGACGAGATGGTTCGCCGCACCAACCCGCTGTGGGCCGAGTACGCCAAGCCCATGGGCGACGAGGCGGTGGCGGCGCTGGCGGCCTACCGCAAGGAGATCGGCAAGTGACGGGTGCCTGAGCGATGCGCCGTGCCCTCGATCTCGTCTACAACGGCAGCCTGGCCCTGGCCGGGCTGTTCATGGTCAGCATCTTCGCGCTGATGATCGGCGAGTCGGTCCTGCGTTTCCTGGGCAGCTACATCACCGGCGCCAACGAGTTGATCGGCTGGTGCTGTGCGGCGGCCGGCTTCCTGGCGCTGCCGGCCACCTTCAAGCGCGGCGACATGGTGCGTGCGGGCTTTCTGGTCGACCGCCTGCCGCACGGCCAGCGCAAGGCCGTGATGCTGCTGTGCCTGCTCGTGGCGCTGGTCTTCGTGAGCTACATGGTGTGGGCGGCCGGCCGTTATCTCTGGGACGGCTGGCGCACCGAGGAGACCACGCAGGGCATGATCGTCGTCGCCGTCTGGATTCCTCAGCTGAGCTTCCTGGTCGGCGTGGCCCTGCTGTGGGTGGCCGTGGTCGACGAACTGGTGGTCAAGCTGCGGGCGCCCGCCGACCGGCTGCGTGCCGAGCGCGAAGCGGCCGTCGGTCAGGTCACAGCGCACTGATCGCTCGGCATGTCGACCTCCGCCCTGCTGATCGTGCTGCTGCTGGCCCTGCTGGCCGGCGGCGTGTGGATCGCCATCACCCTGGGCATCGTGGCCTGGGCCGGCGTGGCCTTCTTCTCCAGCACGCGGCCAGAGATCAACCTGTTCACCTCCTACTGGAACACCTACTCTTCCCTGTCGCTGGCCTCGCTGCCGATGTTCATCTGGATGGGCGAGATCCTGTACCGCACCCGTCTGGCCGAACAGATGTTCGCCGGGCTGGCGCCCTGGCTGGAACGCCTGCCCGGCCGCCTGCTGCACGTCAACGTGCTGGGCTGCGGCTTGTTCGGGGCGGTGTCGGGCTCGTCGGCGGCTACCTGCGCCACCATTGCCAAGATCTCGCTGCCCGAGCTCTCCAAGCGCGGTTACGACAACGGCATGATGCTGGGTTCGCTGTGCGGCGCGGGCACCCTGGGCATCCTGGTGCCGCCGTCGATCGCGATGATCGTCTACGCCATCGCGTCCGACGTGTCCATCATCCGCATGTTCATCGCCGGCGTGCTGCCGGCGCTGCTGCTGATGGTGCTGTTCTCGGGCTACATCGTCGTCTGGGCCCTGCTGCACCCCGACCGCATGCCTGCCGCCGGACCGCGACGGTCGCTGGGGGAGAAACTGCGCGCCAGCGGTCAGCTGATCCCCGTGCTGCTGCTGATCCTGTTCGTCTTCCTGTCGATGGTGACGGGCGTGGCCACGGCCAACGAGGCTTCGGCCTTCGGTGTGCTGGGGGCGCTGCTGGTGGCCTGGTGGGGCGGGTCGCTGTCCAGGAAATCGCTGCTGGACAGCCTGTCGGGCGCGCTGCGCATGAGCTGCATGATCATGTTCATCCTGGGGGCGGCCAGCTTCCTCACGGTGGCCATGGGCTTCACGGGCATCCCCAAGGCGCTGTCGCAGTGGGTGGTGTCGCTGGACCTGTCGCCCTACATGCTGATCGCCGTGCTGACCGTGATCTACCTGATGCTGGGTTGCGCGCTCGACGGCGTGTCGATGATCGTGCTGACCACGGCCGTGGTGCTGCCCATGGTGCAGGCCGCCGGCTTCGACCCCATCTGGTTCGGCGTCTACATCATCCTCATGATCGAGGTGGCGCAGATCACGCCGCCTGTCGGCTTCAACCTCTTCGTGCTGCAGGGCATGAGCGGGCAGAGCATCCTGACCATCGCACGAGCCTCGGTGCCGTTCTTCTGCCTGATGATGGTCTGCGTGGCGATCATCGTCGTGTTCCCGGCGGTGGCCACCTGGCTGCCGCAGTTCGTGATGGGTCGCTGACCCCGAGGACCCCCGATGAAGCTCGAAGGTGTGCGTGTGCTGGACCTGTCGCAGTTCCTGCCGGGTCCGCACTTCACGATGATGATGGCCGACCACGGTGCCGAGGTGATCCGCATCGAGCCGCCGTCGGGCGAGCCCACACGGGAGTTCGGCGCGCGCCAGGCCGGCGCTGCAGTGTGGTTCCGCAACACGCATCGCGGCAAGCGCAGCGTGGTGCTGGACCTCAAGCGCCCCGAGGGCGTGTCGGCCTTCCTCAAGCTGGCCGCCACCGCCGACGTGATCGTCGAGGCCTTCCGGCCCGGCGTGGTCGACCGGCTCGGCGTCGGTTACGACGCCGTGCGCGCCGTGCACCCCGGCGTGGTCTACGTCTCGATCGCCGCCTTCGGCCAGACCGGCCCGATGGCGAAGCGGCCGGCACACGACCTGAGCATCCAGGCCGAGACCGGCATCGTCAGCCTGAACCGCGCGCCCGATGGCCAGCCGGCCCTGCCCGGCATGCCCGCGGCGGACATGGCCTCGTCGCTGATGGCGATGAACGGTGTCCTGATGGCGCTGCTGCGCCGCGCACAGACGGGGCAGGGCGACTACATCGACATCTCCATGCAGGACAGCCTGGTGAGCTGGCTGGTCAACGTGGTGGGGCCGGTCTTCGCCGAAGACCGTGAACTGGTGCTGTCCACCGAGCGCGGCTTCGGCGGCAATGCCTTCTACAACCTCTACCGCTGCGCCGATGGCCGGCACCTCAGCCTGGGCGGCAGCGAAGTCAAGTTCGCGGCCAATCTGCTGAATGCCCTGGGCCGGCCCGACCTGATCGACCTGTGCAAGCTGCCGCCCGGCCCTGGGCAAGACCCCGTGAAGGCCTTCCTGCGCGACACCTTCGCGGGCCAGCCGCTGGCGCACTGGGAGGCCTTTCTGCAACCGCTGGACGTCTGCTGGGCGCCGGTGCGCACGCTGCACGAGGCGCTGGCCAGCCCGCAGGTGCAGGCGCGTGGCATGCGCCGGCAGGCCGAGCAGGAGGGCTTCGGCGGCGGCAGCGTCACCGAACTGGGCATCCCCATCCGCTACCGGCAGGAGCCGGGCCGCATCCACACCGAGATCCCGCGCCTGGGCCAGCACACCTTCGAGGTGCTGCAGGCCGTGGGCCTGACCAACAGCCAGATCACCCAGGCCTCGGGCCTGACCGAGGACACGCCATGACCGCCACCCCGCTGCGCCAGCTCGCCAAGACCCCGTCTCTGTTCGTCGACGGCGCGTCGTTTCCTCCGGTGCGCATGACGATGCTGGAAGGGCACGGCAGTGCCGGCCACGTGGAGCTCAAGCCCATGATGGTGGGCGAGGACATGCTGCTGGTGGAAATCTTCGAGAAGGCGGGGGTCAGCGTGCCGGCGCATTCGCACGACGACCACGAGTCCATCGTCTACCTGGTGCGCGGCAGCATGCAGCTGACCATCGGCGACCAGAGCTTCGTGGCCCGGGCCGGCGACGTGTGGCGGCATCCCATCGGCGTGATGCACACCAGCGTGACGCTCGAAGACTGCGTGGCCATCGAGATCAAGTCGCCGCCGCGCAAGACCTGGAATCCCGACGAGTGAGCGTGTGAGACGCGCCGAGGGCGAGGCCCCGGCGACGGACCGCGCTCAGAAGGGCTCGGTGTGGCTGCGCAGTTCGATCTCCCAGCTCCAGGCGCCGCGCGGCTGGGCCAGCGCGGCCATGTACGAACGGGCGATCGCCTGCGGCGTGAAGTCGCCCGGCGCCGTTCCTTGCTGCACCACACCACCGTCGATGACGAAGTGCACGACATGGATGCCCGCCGGCCCGAGTTCGCGGGCCAGGCTTTGGGCCAGCCCGCGCAGCGCGAACTTGCCCATCGCGAAGACCGACGACCTGGCGAAGCCCTTCAAGCCTGCTGTCGCGCCCGTGAAGAAGATGCTGCCGCTGCCTAGCGGCAGCATGCGGCGCGCGGCCTCTTGCGCCGTGGCCAGCGCGCCGATGGCGGTGACCTGGATCGCCGCAGCGGCCGCGCCGATGTCCAGGCTGAGCAGGTCGCCGCGGATGCGCGCGCTCGGGTTGTAGAGCACGACCTGCGGTGCGCCCAGCGTCCGGTCGACGGCGTCGAACAGCCGCACGATGCTGTCCGGCTGCGAGGCATCGACCTCGAAAGGCGTGGCGCCCAGCGACGCCGCCAGGGGCTGCAGCCGCGCAGGATCGCGCGCGGCCACCGCCACGGCATAACCTTCGGCCACCAGCGAGGCGGCGAACGCAGCACTGATGCCCGGTCCGGCGCCCACGATCAGGGCCACGCGCTTGCTCATCGAGATCTCCTTCGGGGCAGTCGCGGGTGGACGCCCATCAGCTTGCATGCTACCGGGCTGGGGCCGCTGGCCCCTTGTCGAAGGCTCGCAGCCTGGCGGCAGCGCAGAGCAGCGCCCGGGCCCGGCCACGGATGCTCAGCCACCGTGGCTCGATCCGAGGCGTCCCACGTATGCGGGCCGGTGGCGGGTCGCCGCCAGCGAGGCCGGCCGTTCAGGCCGCAGCGAGCTGGCCCGACAGTTCGGCCGTGCAGCGGCGGTCGGCGATGTGCAGGGCCTTGGCCAGTGGCGGGGGCGTCGGCCCCGGCCCCTGGCGCAGGTGCTCCGACAGCGAGGTCAGCGCCGGTGTCAGGTCCCACTTGGCGGTGAGGCGCCCGAACAGGCGGTCCTTGCGGGCATCCAGGGCGGCGTCGAAGGCCGCGCTGGAGGGCAAGGCCGGCGTCAACTGCTGGCGATCGAGCAGACGCAGCAGCGCCAGCCAGCCGGTGTCGTGCATCAGTCCGGCCAGGAAGCCCTCGAATCGGTCGCCGCCGTCGCCGGCGGCGATCTCCGCGCAGATCATCGACTTGTGTTCCGCATGCACCCACAGCCTGGGTGCGGCGCGGGCCATCAGGCTGCCCGACTGCGCGTGGTAGATGGGCCTGATCAGCACCCGGGCCATGGCCGACTGAAGGCCGATCGAGCCGATGCGGTCGAGCGCGGTCTCCAGCGTCTCCACGGGCATGGCGCCGTAGTAGGGACTGCGCGCCAGGCGCAGCACCTCCGCGGTCAACAGCATGTCCTTGAGCACCTGCTGCACCATGGCCGCACGCGAGGGTTCGTCCTGCCGCAGCAGGGCGATCAGCTGCGGGATCACGCCGGGCGCACGGGGCAGCAGGTCGTTCGACAGCGTCGGCGCGTCGAGTTGCCTGTCCAGCGTCAGCAGGAGCTGTCGCTCGGCCGGCGTGGGCGGTTCCTGCTGCGGTGTCGGGCCGTTCAGCAGCCAGCTCAGGGCGCTGGCGGCCTGCGACAGCGGGGTAGCCGGGTCAGCCGAGGGCGCAAGGTGGCTTGCCGGACCGGACGGCGGCGTAGGCACGGACGCCGTCGAGCGTGGCGCGGTCCGCCGCAGAGAACTCAGCCAGGACAACATAAGCGACCCATCGATTCGTCATTTGTAAGGGTATCGGCGTGACCGGGCCTCACTTGAGCAGGGCGCGCCCCCACTGCCGAGCAAGGGCGCTTCCGGCAGCGCTTGTTCAAGCGCGCTTTCGGCGCCCCCAAACGAAAACAGCGCCCTGAGGCGCTGCAAGTCGTTGATTCTTGTGGCGAATCTTGGTGGGCGGTGCAGGGTTTGAACCTGCGACCCCTGCCGTGTGAAGGCAGTGCTCTACCGCTGAGCTAACCGCCCGGAAGGTATTTCCGGAAGAGCCTTGGATTATGCCACGGCCGGCTGCCAGGCCGCGCGGCCGCCGCTGGCCTTGTGAATGTCGGCCAGCAAGGCCTCGTGCGCCGTGACTTCCTGGGCATCGGCCATCAGCACGGGCAAGGTGTAGGCGCCGAGGTCCACCGCATCCAGCGTGATGGCGTTGCCGGCCTCGTCGGTGGTGTCGATCACCAGCGTGTTCTGCCCGCGTGTCAGGCGGATGTAGACCTCGGCCAGCAGACCGGCGTCGAGCAGCGCGCCGTGGAAGTTGCGGTTCGAGTTGTCGACCTCCAGCCGCTTGCACAGCGCGTCCAGCGAGTTCGCCTTGCCAGGGAACATCTCGCGCGCCATGGCCAGGCTGTCGGTCACTTCGGCCACGTGCTCGCGGATGGGCGGGCGGCCCAGGCGCTCGAGTTCGGCGTTCAGGAACCCGACGTCGAAGCCCGCGTTGTGCATGATGACCTCGGCGCCCGACAGGAAGGCCAGCAGTTCCTCGGCCACCACGGCGAACACCGGCTTGTCGGACAGGAACTCGTCGGTCAGGCCGTGGATGCGCACGGCGTCAGGGTGCACCGGGCGCTCGGGGTTCAGGTAGAAGTGCCGGTGCTCGCCCGACAGGCGGCGGTTGAGCATCTCGATGCAGCCGATCTCGACGATGCGGTCGCCCTTGTCGGCGTACAGACCCGTCGTCTCGGTGTCCAGGAAGATCTGTCTCATGCACGGCCCTCCGGCCCTTGTTTCGATGCCCACCACCACAGCCCGATGCCGCCGGCGATCATCGGCAGGCACAGCCACTGGCCCATGCTCATGCCCAGCGCCAGCAGGCCCAGGAAGCTGTCGGGCTCGCGGAAGTACTCGGCGATGAAGCGGAACACGCCGTAGCCGATCAGGAACATGCCCGAGACCTGGCCGGTCTTTCGCGGCTTGCTGGCATACCACCACAGCAGCACGAAGAGCAGCAGCCCTTCCAGCAGGAACTGGTAGATCTGCGAGGGGTGGCGCGGTATCGTGGTGCCGCTCTGCGGGAAGACCATGGCCCAGGGCAGGGCAGGGTCGGCGGCACGGCCCCACAGCTCGCCGTTGATGAAGTTGCCCACCCGCCCCGAGGCCAGCCCGGTGGGCACGCAGGGAGCGATCAGGTCCGTCACGTTCAGGAAGTGCCGCTTGCGGCTGCGCGCGAACAGCGCCATCGCCGCGATCACGCCCAGCAGACCGCCGTGGAAGGACATGCCGCCCTTCCAGACCATCAGGATCTCCAGTGGGTTGGCCAGGTACTGGCCGGGCTTGTAGAACAGCGCATAGCCCACGCGGCCGCCGATCACCACGCCCAGCACGCCGTAGAACAGCAGGTCTTCGGCATCGCGCCGCGTCCAGCCCGCCTCGGCGAACCAGGGCTGCCTCGCACGTCTGGCGGCCAGGTAGACGAACAGCCCGAAGGCCACCAGATAGGTCAGCCCGTACCAGTGGATCTGCACAGGCCCGAGCGCCAGGGCCACGGGGTCGAACTGCGGGTGCGTCAGCATGGCGGCGATGCTAGCAGCGGCCTGCGCCGGCCTCCGAAGGGGATTGGGGCCGGCTTAGAATTTGAGGTTCATTCCAGGAGCGACGGCATGGCCGATCAGAAGAAGGACGACGCGAAGATCAACCGCCGCTCGGCGAACATCACCGAAGGCGTGGCGCGGGCCCCGAACCGGTCGATGTACTACGCCATGGGCTACACCGAGCGCGACTTCGGCAAGCCGATGATCGGCGTGGCCAACGGCCACAGCACCATCACGCCCTGCAATTCCGGCCTGCAGAAGCTGGCCGACGCGGCCGTGGAAGGCCTGAAGGCCGCCGGCGCCAACCCGCAGATCTTCGGCACACCCACCATCAGCGACGGCATGGCGATGGGCACCGAAGGCATGAAGTACAGCCTGGTCTCGCGCGAGGTCATCGCCGACTGCGTGGAGACCTGCGTGGGCGGCCAGTGGATGGACGGCGTGCTCGTCATCGGCGGCTGCGACAAGAACATGCCCGGCGGCATGATGGGCATCCTGCGCGCCAACGTGCCGGCCATCTATGTCTACGGAGGCACCATCCTGCCGGGCCGCTACAAGGGGCAGGACCTCAACATCGTCAGCGTCTTCGAGGCGGTGGGCCAGTTCAGCGCCGGCAAGATGAGCGAGGAAGACTTCTGCGAGATCGAGCGCCGCGCCATCCCCGGCAGCGGTTCGTGCGGCGGCATGTACACCGCCAACACGATGAGCTCGTCCTTCGAGGCGCTGGGCATGAGCCTGCCCTTCGCATCGACCATGGCCAACGTCGAGGATCCCATCGTCGGCCATACCCGGGAGGCCGCACGCGTGCTGGTCGAGGCGGTGAAGGCCAATCTGAGGCCGCGCGACATCGTCACCAAGAAGTCCATCGAGAACGCCGTCGCGCTGATCATGGCCACCGGCGGCAGCACCAATGCCGTGCTGCACTTCCTGGCCATCGCGCACACGGCGGGGGTCGACTGGACCATCGACGACTTCGAGCGTGTGCGCCGCAAGATTCCGGTGCTGTGCGACCTGAAGCCCAGCGGCAAGTACCTGGCCATCGACCTGCACCGCGCCGGCGGCATCCCGGCGCTGATGAAGACCATGCTGGCCGCCGGCCTGCTGCACGGCGACTGCATCACCATCACCGGCAAGACCGTGGCGCAGAACCTGGCCGACGTGCCGCCGCTTCGCGCCGACCAGGACGTCATCCGCCCGGTCTCCAACCCGATGTATGCCGCAGGTCACCTGGCCATCCTGAAAGGCAACCTCAGCCCCGAGGGCTGCGTCGCCAAGATCACCGGGCTGAAGAATCCCGTCATCAGCGGCCCGGCCCGCGTGTTCGACGACGAGCAGAGCGCGCTGGCCGCCATCATGGCGGGCAAGATCGTCGCCGGCGACGTGATGGTTCTGCGATACCTGGGCCCCAAGGGCGGCCCGGGCATGCCCGAGATGCTGGCACCCACCGGTGCGCTGATCGGCCAGGGTCTGGGCGAGTCGGTCGGTCTCATCACCGACGGTCGCTTCTCGGGCGGCACCTGGGGCATGGTGGTGGGCCACGTGGCACCCGAGGCGGCCGCGGGCGGCAACATCGCACTCGTGCAGGAAGGCGACAGCATCACCATCGACGCCAACCAGCTGCTGCTGCAGCTCAACGTCGACGACGCCGAACTGGCGCGCCGCCGAGCGGCCTGGAAGGCTCCGGCACCGCGCTACATGCGTGGCGTGCTGGCCAAGTTCGCGAAGAACGCCTCCAGCGCCAGCAGTGGCGCGGTGCTCGACCAGTAGACGTAGCGGGCGGCGTTGCCGCGCTCAGCGGCGGCGTCCGTCTTCGTTGGTGTCCGGCGACAGGCCGGCGCGTTCGTCCTGCGTGAGCGAGCGGCGCCGCGCCTCGCGGATGGCCTGCACGCGCTTTTCGCGCCGCGTGTTCAGACCCAGGGCTTCCATGTGTGCCTCGCGGCGCTTGACCTTGCGGTCTTCCATCTTGTTGATGGCGCGACGCTGCGTCAGGCCGATGCTGTCGCTGATGGCCCACCAGACAGCTGCCAGGCCGAAAGGCAGCAGCACCCAGGCCCAGCTCAGCGTGGCCACGGGGCCGACCTCGGCCAGCTTCAGCCCGAACAGCACGACCCCGATGAAGAGAAAAGCCATCTTTGGACCTCCGGCGTGCACGGCGCGCTGCACGGCTGAAAGCGGTGTTGGCGCTAAGATGCGCCGCGCCACTGTAGCCGATCGCAGCCTGCCGCCCCACCGATGTCGCGCCTTGCATTGATTCTGACCGCCCTGTCGTTGCCGCTGGCACCCGTGCCGGCCTCGGCGAGCCTGGAACTCGCCCGCAGCAAGATCTGCCTGGGATGCCATGCGATCGACAAGTCGCAGATCGGTCCGTCCTTCAAGGCCGTGGCGCAACGTTATGCAGGCCAACCCGATGCCGTGGTCAAGCTGGCCGGGAAGATCCAGAACGGCGGCAAGGGCGTGTGGGGCGCGGTGCCGATGCCCGCCAACCCGAAGTTGACGGCGGACGAGGCGCGCCGGTTGGCCGAGTGGGTGTTGACGGTGAAGTGAGGGCTGCAAAGCCAGACGGACGAAGGGCTCGGCTGCCTGACGGCAGCGAGCCCTCTCTTCTTTGTCATCGCGCCGGATTCTGGTGTTCGCTCACATCGCTGCGCGATATGAGCGAACCCCGAACCCCGCCATCTGCGGTGCTGCGCACCGCACCTGCGCTGCGCGCAGGCTGGATCAGTTGGTCTGCGCCAACTGATCCAGGATCGCTGGATTTTCCAGGGTGCTGGTGTCCTGGGTGATGGCTTCGCCCTTGGCAATGGAGCGCAGCAGGCGGCGCATGATCTTGCCCGAGCGGGTCTTGGGCAGGTTGTCGCCGAAACGGATGTCCTTGGGCTTGGCGATCGGGCCGATCTCCTTGGCCACCCAGTTGCGCAGCTCGGTGGCGATCTTCTTGGCTTCTTCGCCCGACGGCCGCGGGCGCTTGAGCACCACGAAGGCGCAGATGGCCTCGCCGGTGGTGTCGTCGGGACGACCCACCACGGCCGCTTCGGCCACCAGTTCGGTGTGGCTGACCAGCGCCGACTCGATCTCCATCGTGCCCATGCGGTGTCCGCTGACGTTCAGCACGTCGTCGATGCGGCCGGTGATGGTGAAGTAGCCGGTCTTCTCGTTGCGGATCGCGCCGTCGCCGGCCAGGTAGTACTTGCCCTGGAAATCGGCCGGGTAGTAGCTCTTCTTGAAACGCTCGGGGTCGCCCCAGATCGTGCGGATCATGCTGGGCCACGGCTTCTTCACCACCAGGATGCCGCCCTGGCCCCAGGGCACGTCCTTGCCGGTCTCGTCGACCACGGCGGCCTCGATGCCGGGGAAGGGCAGCGTGCAGGACCCCGGCACCAGCGTCGTCACACCCGGCAGCGGGGTGATCATGTGGCCGCCGGTCTCCGTCTGCCAGAAGGTGTCGACGATGGGGCAGCGGCCGCCGCCCACGTGCTTGTGGTACCACTCCCAGGCGGCCGGGTTGATGGGCTCGCCCACCGACCCCAGGATGCGCAGGCTGGTCAGGTCGTAGCGCGCCGGGTGCACGGCGGCATTGCCTTCGGCCGCCTTGATCAGCGAACGGATGGCCGTGGGCGCGGTGTAGAAGATGCTGACCTTGTGGTCCTGGATCATCTTCCAGAAGCGGCCGGCGTCGGGGTAGGTGGGCACGCCTTCGAAGACGATCTCGGTGCCGCCCAGGGCCAGCGGGCCGTAGGTGATGTAGGTGTGGCCGGTGACCCAGCCGATGTCGGCCGTGCACCAGAAGACGTCGTCGGCCTTCAGGTCGAAGGTCCACTTCGTGGTCAGCGCCGCGTGCAGCAGGTAGCCGCCGGTGCTGTGCTGGACGCCCTTGGGCTTGCCGGTGGAGCCGCTGGTGTACAGCAGGAACAGCGGGTGCTCGGCGCCGACCCACTCGGGCTCGCAGGTGTCGGCCTGGCCGCCCATCACGTCGGCCAGCCAGCTGTCGCGGCCGGCCACGAAGGGGATGTCGCCGCCGGTGCGCTTGTGCACGATGACGTGCTTCACGCTGTCGCAGCCGCCCAGGCCCAGGGCCTCGTCGACGATGCTCTTCAGCGGCAGGGCCTTGCCGCCGCGCTGCTGCTGGTCGGCGGTGATGACGGCCACGGCGCCGGTGTCCTCGATGCGGTCGCGCAGGCTCTGCGCCGAGAAGCCGCCGAACACCACGCTGTGGGTGGCGCCGATGCGCGCGCAGGCCTGCATGGCGGCCACGCCCTCGATGCCCATGGACATGTAGATGATGACGCGGTCACCCTTCTTCACGCCCAGCGATTTCAGGCCGTTGGCCAGCTTGCAGGTGGTGGCCAGCAATTGGGAGTAGGTGACCTTGGTGACCTCGCCGCCATCGGCCTCGAAGATGATGGCGGTCTTGCCGCCGAGCCCGCGCTCGACATTGCGGTCCAGGCAGTTGTAGCTGGCGTTCAGCGTGCCGTCCTCGAACCACTTGAAGAAGGGCGCGTTGCTCTCGTCGAGCACCTTGGTGAAGGGCGTCTTCCAGCTCAGCAGTTCACGCGCCTGGCGCGCCCAGAAGCCTTCGTAATCGGTGGCCGCTTCCTTGCACAGGGCGTCGTAGGCAGCCACGCCGGAGACGTGGGCCGCGGCGACGACATGTGCCGGCGGGGGGTACAGCTGATACTCGGTGGGGGCTTCGGCGCTCGACATGAGGTTGTCTCCATTATTGGGTCGGAGTCCAGTTCCGACCTGGGTGCACAAGGTAGGCCCAGGCTCTTACGAACCGCTGACGCAGCCTGTGCGCGATCACGAACTCCCGGGTTGCGGCTGGCCTGCATACGGGGGGAGTGAGCGCAATTTAGCCCATTGCTGCGCGCGATCAAACACCCACTGCGACGCGGCCAGGCGTCAGCGTCCCGGCCGGGAACACGGCCCCACCGGCCCCTCGGTGGAAACCCCGCAGTCCTCTTCCAGCTTGGGGTGTATCGTTTTAGTGTATCGATGCACAACGATGTAGGAGACAACCATGCCGAGTTCCATCCGCACCCTGCTGGCGGTCGCCGCCGCCGCTTCCCTGCTCGTCGCCGTGCCCAGCTGGGCACAGGCGCCGGCGAAGAAGCTGATCCGCATCCACACCGCCGGTCCTGACGACCTCGGGGTCGACAACACGATGCTGGCGTACCAGTTCATGACCTACGTGAATGCGAACTCCGACAGCGTCGAGGTGCGGGTCTTTCCGAACAGCCAGCTCGGCCAGTCTCGCGAAGTCATCGAGGCCATGCGGCTGGGCGGTGGTGCCACGGGCACCACGGGCGGGCCGGCCGAGTACGCCTCCTTCGTCAAGCGTATCGGTGTGCTGGGCCTGCCCTTCGTCTGGAAGAGCTACGGCCACGCCGCTGCGGTGCTCGACGGTCCGGTCGGCAAGGAACTCAACGCCGACATGGAAAAGTCCGGCTTCAAGGTGCTGTCCTGGGCGGTGAGCTGGGGCTACCGCAACGTGGTGACTGCGAAGAAGGAGGTCAAGCAGCCCTCGGACCTGAAGGGACTGAAGATCAGAACCATCCCGACCAAGGTCTTCGTCTCTGCCATCAACGCGATGGGTGCCAACGCCACGCCGATGAACTTCGGCGAGATCTATACCTCGCTGCAGAGCGGTGTGCTGGACGGCTACGAACACACCGCAGCGACCACCATCTCCTTCAAGTTCAACGAGGTGGCCTGCTGCATCGCCATGACGCGGCACCTGATGGACCCCACGGTGCTGGTGTTCTCGCTGGCCGAATGGCGCAAGTTCAGCCCGGCCGAGCAGGCCGTGCTGCAGAAGGGCGCCGATGCCGCCGCGGCCAGGGTGCGGCAACTGGCCCCCGAACGCGAGGCCGAGGCGCTGGCCAAGGTGAAGGCGCTGGGCATGAAGGTGAACGAGTTCGATCTCACGCCGCTGCAGAAGGCCGCACTGACGGCACAGGACGATCTGGCCAAGGAATTCGGCGCAGAGTCGCTGCTGCGCCAGATCCGCGCCCAGTAGGCCCATGCGGAAGCTGCTCGACGGCATCGACCGCACGATGGAGTGGCTGGTGGCGGCGGTGTTCGCCGCCATCGTCGTCGTCGCGCTGCTGCAGGTTTTCCATCGCGCCGCCCTGAACTCCTCGCTGAGCTGGAGCGAGGAGTCGCAGATCTTCGGCCACATCTGGATCGTCTTCCTGGGCATCCCCATCGCCTACCGGCGCGGTGCGCACCTGTACATCGAGACCTTCTGCGACAAGCTGCCGCGCGGCCCGCGCGCGGCCTTCAACCTGCTGGTCGAGCTGATCTGGGCCGCCTTCGCCTTGTCGCTGATGGTGCTGGGCTGGCGTGTGGCGCAGGTCGCGCACCTGCAGTCCTCGCCGGGCCTCGATCTGCCGATGAGCTATCCCTACGCCGGCATGGTGGTGGGCGGCGCCTACCTGATGCTGGTGGCCGTGCGCCGCCTGGCCGGCGGCGCGTGGCGGGTGCCGCCGAGGGTCGCCGCGTGATCTGGTTCCTGCTCGCACTGATGCTGGGCACCATGCTGGTCGGCGTGCCGGTGCTGCTGTCGATCGCGCTCGTCGGCTATGTCGGCGTGGCGGCCGTGCCCGACCTGGTGATGCCGCTGTTCGCGCAGAAGATGTTCGCGCAGCTCGACTCCTTCACGCTGCTGGCGCTGCCCTACTTCATCCTGGCCGGCGGCCTGATGTCGGCCAGCGGCATGAGCCAGCAGCTGGTGGACTTCTCGCGCGTGCTGGTCGGCCACCTGCGCGCCGGCCTGGCGCATGCCTCGGTGGTGGCCAGCATGGTGTTTGCCGGCATCTCCGGCTCCAGCACGGCCGACGCCTCGGCCATCTCGGCCATCGTGATCCCGACGATGAAGAAGTCGGGCTACAAGGCCGGCTTCGCGGCGGCCCTCATCGCCACCGCCGGCACCATCGGCGCCATCATTCCGCCGAGCATGGTGATGGTGGTCTACGGCTCCATCGCGCAGGTGTCCATCGGCGGGCTGTTCCTGGCCGGCGTGATCCCCGGGGTGCTCGTCGCGGCGGCGCTGATGTTCACCATCAAGCTCTACACCTACCACCCCGACTACCCCGAACTGCGCGTCACGCACGGCCGCTTCGAGTGGCGCGCGCTGGGGCGCTCGCTGGTGGAGGTGTGGCCGGCGCTGATGGGGCCGGTGATCATCGTCGGCGGCATCCTCTCGGGCGTCTTCACCGCCACCGAGGCCGGCGCCATCGCCTGTCTGTATGCACTGCTGCTGGGCATGCTGTACTACCGCCGCATCGGCTGGCGCGACCTGCCCCGCATCCTCATCGAGGCGGCGGTGATGACGACCATGGTCTCGGGCGTCATCGCCGTGGCCGGCGCCTCGGGCTGGCTGCTGGCCTACCTGGAATTCAATGCCGGCGCGGTGAAGTTCGTCACCTCGTTCTCCCAGAACCCGACCGTGGTGCTGCTCATCGTGGCCGCGGTGATGATCGTGCTGGGCACCTTCGTCGACTCGCTGGCCGTGCTGCTGATCTTCGCGCCGGTGGCCATCTCGCTGAGCAAGACCTACGGCATCGACCCCTTCCAGATGGGCCTGGTGATGGTCATGTGCAACCAGATCGGCTCGGTCTCGCCGCCCACCGCGCCGCTGCTCTTCATCACCACCGGCATCGCGCAGTGCTCGTTCAGCGAGGTCAATCGGCATGTCTGGTGGTTCATGCTGGCCGAGACGCTGGTACTCTTGGCGGTGATCTTCGTGCCGGGTCTCGCTTCGTGGTTGCCGCGCTATTTCTTGGGTTGAACGGGATGGAACAGCGCTTCTGCGGGGGTGGTCTGTGAGCACCATCGCCGACGTCGCTCGGCATGCCGGCGTGTCGGTGAGCACGATCTCCAACGTGCTCAACGGCCGTGTCGACCGCATGCGGCGCGAGACGCTGGAGCGCGTCGAGGCGGCCATCGTCGCGCTCGACTTCCGCCCCAGTCGTGCCGCCCGCCTGCTGAAGACCGGCCACACGCCGATGCTGGGGCTGCTGGTGCCCAGCATCGCCAACCCGATGTACGGCTACATCGCGCGCGAGATCGAGACCGCCGCCCAGGAGCGCCACGGGCACCGCGTGGTGCTGGGCAACACCTACCGCAACAGCGCCAAGGAGACCGGCTTCTTCGACGACCTGCTGGCCCACGGCATCCGCGGCGTGATCGTGATCTCGTCGCTGGTCGACGAAGAGCACTTCGAATCTGCCGTGCGGCGCGGCCTCGTGATGGTCAGCTACGACCGCCGCGCCACGCCGGGCGTGGCCTCGGGCATCGACCACGTCTCGGTCGACAACTTCGAAGCCGCCCGGCTGGCCACGGCCCACCTCATCGCCCGCGGCCACCAACGCCTGGCTTTCGTCACCGCGTCGGGCCAGACCATGAGCCGGCGCGAGAAGATCCGCGGCTTCGAGGCCGCCGCCGAGGCCGCCGGCCTGCCCCGCGGCGCGGCGCAGGTCATCGACGGCAGCACCGAGAGCGAGTACGGCGACTCCGAGATGGCCGACGTCGGCCGACGCCTGGCCGGGCGCATCGCGGCGATGAAGAAGCGGCCGACCGCCGTGGTGGCCGTCAACGACCTGCTGGCCTTCGGCATGCTGGCGGGCTTGCGCGACGCCGGTCTGGCCGTGCCGCGCGACCTCTCGGTGGTCGGCATGGACGGCCTCTTCCTGTCGGCACTGACCTGCCCGGCGCTCACCTCGGTGCGCCTGCCGGTGCCCGAGATGGCGCGCACCATCGTCGAACGCGTGATCGGCCGGCTGGCCGATCCGTCCATCGCCCCGGGCGAGTTCCTCTTCCAGCCCGAGCTGATCGAGCGCGAGTCGGTCGACGCGCCGCCTCCCGAAGGCGCGACACACAAAGGCCTCCGATGAGTTCGCCACTCCGCGCGCGGGTCTTCGTCACGCACGGTCCGGCCGCGCTGCAGCACTACTACGGGCCTCGTGCGCTGGCCGCCCTGCATGCGGTGGCCGACGTGCGCCACGGGGGACCCGACGGCGACTGGGCGCTGGCCGACCTCGTCCGCGCCGCCGACGGCTGCGACATCATCGTCAGCGACCGGCGTGCACCGGGCGGTGCCGAGCTGTTCGCCCGGCTGCCGTCGCTGGTGGCCTTCTGCCGTTGTGCGGTGGACATCCGCAACGTCGACGTGGGCGCCGCCAGTGCGCACGGCATCCTGGTGACGCAGGCCAGCGCGGGTTTCATGGCCTCGGTGTCGGAATGGATCCTGGGCGTGATGATCGACCTCGCGCGCGGCATCAGCGACGCCGTGGGCGCCTACCGCGCCGGGCAGGCGCCCGTGGTGCGCATGGGGCGCGAGCTGCGCGGCGCGACGCTGGGCCTCATCGGCCACGGCGCCATCGGCCGCCACCTGGCCGACCTGGCCCTCGCGCTGGGCATGCGGCTGATCGTGCACGACCCCTTCGTCGCCGTGGGACGCGCCGGCGTGCGGCAGGTCGAACTGGCCGAACTGCTGGCCGAATCGGACTTCGTGGTGTGCCTGGCGGCCGCCACGCCGCAGACCGAACAGCTGATGAACGCCGCGGCCTTCGCGGCGATGAAGCCGGGCGCCTTCTTCGTCAACGCCTCGCGCGGCAACCTGCTCGACGAACCCGCGCTGCGCCATGCGCTCGACAGCGGTCACATCGCCGGTGCTGCACTCGATGTCGGCTCGGCCCCCGACCAGATGCCCGAGCCTGGCCTGGCCGCGCATCCTCTCGTGATCGCGACGCCGCACATCGGCGGCCTCACCCCCGAGGCCACCGGGCACCAGGCGATGGAAACCGTGGCGCAGGTCGAAGCGCTGCTGTCGGGCCGTCTGCCGGCGGGCGCGGTGAACGGCGACCGCGCCACGCGCCTGGCGGCGTTCTTCGACAAGGTGAAGCGATGACGCCGCAGCTGCCGGCCGGTGCCTGCGACTGCCACGTGCACGTCTACGAGCCGGGCTTCCCGGCGGCGTCGACGGCCACCTTCGCCTTGCCCGAGGGACCGCTGGCCGACTACCGCCATGTGCAACACGCGCTGGGCCTGCAGCGCGTGGTGCTGGTGCAGCCCACGGGCTACGGCGCCGACAACCGCTGCCTGCTCGGTGCACTCGCCGAACTGGGCGATGCCGGCCGCGGTGTGGCGGTGGTGCCGCCCGAGGTGTCCGACGCCGAACTGCAATCCCTGCACCGGGCCGGCGTGCGCGGCGTGCGCTTCATGATGATCCCCGGCAGTGGGGGGCTGCTGCCCTGGGACGCCCTGGAGCCCATGGCCGCGCGCCTGGCACCGCTGGGCTGGACGATCAACCTGCAGCTCGACGGCCGCACCTTGCCCGAGCGGCTGGGCCGGCTGCAGCACCTGCCCGGCAAGCTGGTGATCGACCACACCGGCAAGTTCCTGGAACCCGTGCCGCCGGACGACCCGGCGTTCCGCGCCTTGCTGACGCTGCTGGACGCACCGGGACGATGGGTCAAGCTCTCGGCGCCGTACGAGACGTCGCGCAGCGGCCCGCCGGCGTTCGAGGATGTCGCCACGCTGGCGCGCGCACTGCTGCGCGCCCATCCCGACCGCTGCCTGTGGGCCAGCAACTGGCCTCACCCGAACCGCAAGCCAAGGCCGGCCGACGCCGACATGCTGGCCCTGCTGGCCGCGTGGTGCGCTGAATCGGGCGGCGGCGACGCCCTGTTCGCGCGCGTGCTGGGTCCGAACGCCGCTGCGGCGTTCGACTTTCCCTGGCCGCTGCCGTCAGCCTGAGGACCGGCCCAGTCGCTAAACTGTCGGCCTCTCGCGCAGCCCTAGCGCGGCCACCTCGAAGCCCAACGCCATGACGACCATCCGCCAAGCCGACCTCGTCGAAACCGTCGCTGCCGCGCTGCAGTACATCAGCTACTACCACCCGGCCGACTACATCAGCCACCTGGCGCGCGCCTACGAGCGCGAGGCTTCGCCGGCGGCCAAGGACGCCATCGCGCAGATCCTGACCAACTCCAAGCTCTGTGCCGAGGGCCGCCGCCCGATCTGCCAGGACACCGGCATCGTCAACGTCTTCCTGAAGATCGGCATGGACGTGCGCTTCGAGGGCTTCAAGGGCTCGATCGAGGATGCCGTCAACGAAGGCGTGCGCCAGGGCTACCTGAACGGCGACAACAAGCTGCGCGCCTCGGTGCTGGCCGACCCCATCTTCGAGCGCAAGAACACGCGTGACAACACGCCTGCCGTGATCCACATGACCGTGGTGCCGGGTGACAAGCTGGACGTCACCGTCGCGGCCAAGGGCGGCGGCAGCGAGAACAAGAGCAAGTTCGTGATGATGAACCCCAGCGACAGCATCGTCGACTGGGTCATGAAGACCGTGCCCACGATGGGCGCCGGCTGGTGCCCGCCCGGCATGCTGGGCATCGGCGTGGGCGGCACGGCCGAGAAGGCCATGCTGCTGGCCAAGGAAGTGCTGATGGAGCCGATCGACATGTTCGACCTGCTCGCGCGCGGCCCGCAGAACAAGCTCGAAGAGCTGCGCATCGAGCTCTACGAGAAGGTCAACGCGCTGGGCATCGGCGCACAGGGCCTGGGCGGCCTGACCACCGTGCTCGACGTGAAGATCGCCACCTGGCCGACGCACGCGGCCAGCAAGCCGGTGGCGATGATTCCCAATTGCGCCGCCACGCGTCATGCGCACGTGGTGCTGGACGGCAGCGGCCCGGCCTACATGGAGCCGCCCAGCCTGGACCTGTGGCCCGACGTGAAGTGGGCGCCCGACTACAACAAGAGCAAGCGTGTCGACCTCAATTCGCTCACGCGAGAGCAGGTTGCGTCGTGGAAGCCAGGTGACACGCTGCTGCTCAACGGCAAGATGCTCACCGGCCGCGATGCCGCGCACAAGCGCATCCAGGACATGCTGGCCAAGGGCGAGAAACTGCCGGTGGACTTCAGCAACCGCGTCATCTACTACGTCGGCCCGGTCGACCCGGTGCGCGACGAGGTCGTGGGCCCGGCCGGCCCGACCACCGCCACGCGCATGGACAAGTTCACCGAGATGATGCTGGCCAAGACCGGCCTCATCAGCATGATCGGCAAGGCCGAACGCGGGCCCGCCGCCATCGAAGCCATCCGCAAGCACAAGAGTGCCTACCTGATGGCCGTGGGCGGCGCCGCCTACCTGGTGGCCAAGGCCATCAAGGGTGCCAAGGTGGTGGGCTTCGCCGACCTGGGCATGGAAGCCATCTACGAGTTCGACGTCGTCGACATGCCGGTGACGGTGGCGGTCGACTCCGCCGGCACCAGCGTGCACAACACCGGCCCGGCCGAATGGCAGGCCCGCATCGGCAAGATCCCCGTCGCCGTGGCCTGAGCCTGCCGGGGCCGGCCCCTGCTCGCGGGGAGCCGGGGGCATCGGAGGCGCCGGGCAGGAGGGCTGCCGCGACAATGCAGTCATGTCGCAACTCTTCGAAGTCCACCCGCACAACCCCCAGCCACGCCTGCTGAAGCAGGCGGCGCAGATCCTGCAGGACGGCGGCGTGGCGGCCGTGCCCACCGACTCCAGCTATGCGCTGGTGTGCCGGCTCGACGACAAGACCGCCGCCGAGAACCTGCGGCGCATCCGCCAGGTCGACGACAAGCACCACCTCACGCTGCTGTGCCGCGACCTGAGCGAACTGGCCAGCTACGCGCGCGTGGACAACCGCCAGTACCGGATGCTGAAGCTGGGCACGCCGGGGCCTTACACCTTCATCCTCGAGGCCACCAAGGAAGTGCCGCGGCGGCTGTCGCACCCATCACGCCGCACCATCGGCCTGCGGGTGCCGGATCATCGCGTGACGCAGGACCTGCTGGCGCTGTTCGGCCAGCCCCTGCTGGCCACCACGCTGATCGCCCCCGGCGAGACCGAGCCCATGAACGATGCGACGGAGATCCGGGAGCGCTTCCAGAAGAGCCTGCAGGCGGTGGTGGACGCCGGCGCCTGCCCGATGGAGCCGACCACGGTGATCGACATCACCCACGACGAGCCGGTGCTGGTGCGCCAGGGCCGCGGCGACCTGGCGCGGCTGGGACTTTGAGCACCGAGAAGGTGTGAACGAACCCGCCATGGCCGCTCATCCCACCCGAACGACGCCCCTCGTCGTTGCAAATGCTCGCCATAGCCCGAGCTATGACTCCGCTTTGCGCCTAGATGGCCGCCGCCCGGATGGTCTGCTCGACCACGCCGGGTTCATTCACACCTTCTGAGCCTGCGCGCTGGCGCGCGCAGGCTCAGTGCCTGAAGTGCCGGGTGCCGGTGAAGACCATCGCCACGCCGCGCTCGTCGGCAGCCGCGATGACCTCTTCGTCGCGCATCGAACCGCCGGGCTGGATGACGCAGGTCGCCCCTGCTTCGCAGACGACGTCGAGGCCATCGCGGAAGGGGAAGAAGGCGTCGCTGGCCACCGCGGAGCCGGCCAGCGACAGGCCGGCGTTCTGCGCCTTGATGCCGGCGATGCGCGCGCTGTCGACGCGGCTCATCTGGCCCGCGCCCACGCCCAGCGTCATGCCGTCGCCACAGTAGACGATGGCATTGCTCTTGACGAACTTGGCCACCTTCCAGGCGAACATCAGGTCGGCCATCTGTGTCGCGCTGGGTTGCCGCTTCGTGACCACGCGCAGTTCGGAAGCGGCCACGTTCTTGGCGTCCTGCGACTGCAGGAGCAGCCCGCCGCCCACGCGCTTGAAGTCCAGCGCATTGGTGGCCTGCGACAGCGGCACCTCCAGCAGGCGCACGTTCTGCTTGCCGGCGAAGAGCTGGCGTGCCTCGGGCGTGATGACCGGCGCGATCAGGACCTCGATGAACTGCTTGTGCTCGGCGATACGCAGTGCGGTGGCTTCGTCCAGCGGACGGTTGCAGGCGACGATGCCGCCGTAGGCCGAGATGGTGTCGGTCTTCCAGGCCTTCGCGTAGGCCTCGACCAGGCTGCCACCCACCGCCACGCCGCAGGGATTGGCGTGCTTGACGATGACGCAGGCCGGCTGATCGAAGGTCTTCACGCATTCCCACGCGGCGTCGGCGTCGGCGATGTTGTTGTAGCTGAGCTCCTTGCCCTGCAGCTGCCGCCATCCGGCCAGCAGGCCCTCGGCCGGCCGCGCTTCGCGGTAGAAGGCCGCGCTCTGGTGCGGGTTCTCGCCGTAGCGCATGTCCTGCACCTTGGTCACCTGCAGGTTGTAGACCGCAGGGTAGGGCTCGCGCACCGGCACGCTGGCCCCGGCGTTCTCGGCGCCGGGCTGCAGCGAGGTCAGGTAGTTGGTGATCATGCCGTCGTAGGCGGCGGTGTGGGCGAACACCTTGCGCGCCAGCATGAAGCGGGTGCTGCGCTGCACTGCGCCGGCCTTCAGTTCGTCGAGCACGCGCTCGTAGTCCAGCGGGTCGATCACCACCGCCACGTCGGCCCAGTTCTTGGCCGCGGCGCGCAGCATCGCCGGGCCGCCGATGTCGATGTTCTCGATGGCGTCCTCCAGCGTGCAGTCGGCGCGCGCCGTGGCCTGCGCGAAGGGGTAGAGGTTGACCACCAGCAGGTCGATGGTGGCGATGCCGTGCTCCGCCAGCGCCGCCATGTGCGCCGGCAGATCGCGCCGCGCCAGCAGGCCGCCGTGGATGTGCGGGTGCAGCGTCTTCACGCGGCCGTCCAGCATCTCGGGGAAGCCCGTCACCTGGGCCACCTCGGTCACGGCCAGGCCGGCGTCGGCCAGCAGCCGCGCGGTGCCGCCCGTGGACAGCAGCTTCACGCCCAGCGCTGCCAGGGCGCGGGCGAAGTCGACGACGCCGGTCTTGTCGGAAACGGAAAGCAGGGCGGTGGTCATTTGATGAGCTTGTGGTCCTGCAGCTTGCGCCTCAGGGTGTTGCGATTGATGCCCAGCCACTCGGCGGCCTTGCTCTGGTTGCCTTCGGCCTGCTGCATGACGACCTCGAGCAGCGGTCTCTCCACCGCACGGACCATCATCTCGTGCATGCCGTGCGGCTCGGCGCCGCGCAGGTCGCGGAAATACTGCGCCAGGCTCTCGCGCACGCACTCGTCGATGTGTCTGCGGCTCATGCGCGCAGCTCGGCGACATCGTCGTTGGCCGCTTCGACGCCGGCGGCCAGCGCTTGCGGCAGCGGCGTCGGCAACAGCCGGTGCGACTCGGCCAGCACATCGAAGAAGGTGGACACCGCCCGCAGTTGTGCGGCGGCGTCGTCGAGCGTGTTCATCGCCGCGCGGAAGGCGGTGCCGCCGGGCAGCGCATGCACGGCCCAGCCGATGTGCTTGCGTGCACTGCGCACGCCCGAATGCTCGCCGTACAGGCTGTAGTGGTCCTGCAGGTGTTCGAGCAGCCAGCCCTGCACGTCGCGCGTGGCCGGTGGCGCCAGCAGCTCGCCATGTTCCAGGTAATGTGCGATCTCGCGGAAGATCCAGGGCCGACCCTGCGCCGCGCGGCCCACCATCAGTGCGTCGCAGCCGGTGGCCTGCAGCACGGCGCGCGCCTTCTGCGGCGAGTCGATGTCGCCGTTGGCCACCACGGGGATGTGCAGCGCGGCCTTCACCGCGGCGACCGTGTCGTACTCGGCCAGGCCCTTGTAGCCCTGCTCGCGCGTGCGGCCGTGCACGGTGACCATGGCCACGCCGGCGTTCTCGGCGATGCGCGCCAGGCGCAGCGCGTTGCGCTCGGCCTGGCACCAGCCGGTGCGCATCTTCAGCGTGACCGGCACGCCGTGCGGCAGGCAGGCGGCCACGACGGCCTCGATGATGGCGGCGGCCAGCGGCTCGTCCTGCATCAGCGCCGAGCCTGCCCACTGGTTGCACACCTTCTTGGCCGGGCAGCCCATGTTGATGTCGATGATCTGCGCGCCGCGGTCGATGTTGTAGGCCGCCGCCTCGGCCATCATGACCGGCTCGGTGCCGGCGATCTGCACCGCGATCGGCGCCACCTCGCCGTCGTGATTGGCGCGGCGCGATGTCTTCAGCGTGTGCCACAGATCCTTGCGCGAGGTGATCATCTCGCTCACGGCGTACCCCGCACCAAGCCGTTTGCACAGCTGGCGGAATGGCCGGTCCGTCACCCCCGCCATCGGGGCGACGAAGAGGTGATTCGGCAGCTCGATGGTGCCGATCCGCATGGTGGTCAGGGGGGGTGATGCGTGCTGAAAAGACAGGCTTCAGTATAGCGGCGCGCCCTCGGGGCTTTGGCGTGGAAACGGTCGTGGGCCGGGCGGTGCCGATAATGCCGGTCGATGGAAGCCTGGGTTCAATCTGTGCTGGTCGCGCTGGCCCTGCCGGAGTTCGGTCTGTCGACGGTGTTCGTGGTGGCCCTGGTGTCGGCCACGCTGTTGCCGATGGGCAGCGAGCCGGCGGTGTTCGGCCTCGTCAAGCTGAACCCCGAACTGTTCTGGGCGGCGGTCTTCGTGGCCACCGCCGGCAACACGGTGGGCGGCGCCATCAGCTGGTGGATGGGCTACGGCGCCGAGCGCGCATACGAACGCGTGGCTCACCACAAGCCGCGCGAAGTGCGCGCGCTGCAGTGGCTGGAGCGTTTCGGCCCCCGCGCCTGCCTGTTGAGCTGGCTGCCGCTCGTCGGCGACCCGCTCTGCGCCGTGGCCGGCTGGATGCGCCTGCCCTTCTGGCCCTGCGTGGGCTACATGGCCATCGGGAAGTTCCTGCGCTACTTCACCATGACCGCTGGCCTGCTGTGGTTCTTTCCCGGTCAACTCACACCCTGATGCGGATTCGACGATGAACGCCAACCCCACACCTTCCTACGATGCACTGGCCGCCACCTGGACACGCCTTCACCGACTGGGCCACCTGGGCGCCATCGCCAGCTGGGACCAGTCGGCCATGATGCCGTCCAAAGGCAACGAGGCACGAGCCGCGGCGATGGCCGAACTGGCCGGACTGCTGCACCGCATGCGCATCGAGCCCGCATTGCGCGATCAGCTCGAGCGAGCGGCACAGGAGCCGCTGAGCGAGTTGCAGCGAGCCAACCTGCGCGAGATCCGACACGACTGGCGCAGCTCCAACGCCCTGCCCGAGTCACTGGTGCAGCGCAAGGAGATGGCCTCGACGCGCTGCGAGCACGCCTGGCGCACGCAGCGCCCGGCCAACGACTGGGCCGGCTTCCTGCCCAACTTCCGCGAAGTGCTCGCGGTGGCGCGCGAGGAGGCCACGCTGCTGGCCGAGCAGTCCGGTCTGTCCCGCTACGACGCGCTGCTGGACCTCTATGAGCCCGGCACCGACACCGCGACGCTCGACCGTGTCTTCGGCGAGGTGCGGCAATGGCTGCCCGGGCTGATCCGCCGTGTCATCGACAAGCAGTCGCGCGAGCCGACGATCGCTCCCGTCGGGCCGTTTCCCGTGCCTGCCCAGCGCGCGCTGTGCGAACAGGCCATGCGGCTGCTGGGCTTCGACTTCGGGGCCGGGCGACTCGATGTCAGTGCCCACCCGTTCTGCGGCGGCGTGCCCGAAGACGTGCGCATGACCACGCGCTTCCGCGAGGACGACTTCCTCGGCAGCCTGATGGGCACCATCCACGAGACCGGCCATGGCCGCTACCAGCAGAACCTGCCGCGCGACTGGCTGGGACAGCCCGTGGCCATGGCACGATCGGCCGCCATCCACGAGAGCCAGAGCCTGAGCTTCGAGATGCAGCTGGGCTGCCACCCGGGCTTCGTGGCCCGCCTGGCACCGCTGCTGGTCGCGGCCTTCGGCGATCAGCCGGCCTTCGATCCGGCCAACCTGCAGCGCCTGCTCACCCGGGTGAAGCCGGGCTTCATCCGCGTCGATGCCGACGAGGTCACCTACCCCGCGCACGTCATCCTGCGCTACGAGATCGAGCGCCCGCTGCTCGAAGGCGAGATCGAGCCCGAGGACGTGCCGGCGCTGTGGGACGCCAAGATGATGGAACTGCTGGGCATCGATACGCGGGGCAACTTCACCGACGGCCCGCTGCAGGACGTGCACTGGCCGCTGGGCCTGTTGAGCTACTTCCCCAGCTACTCGCTGGGTGCGATGTATGCCGCGCAGTGGTTCGCGACGATGCGCCGCACGATGCCCGACCTGGACGCTCGCATCGCCGCCGGCGACCTGGCCCCGATCTTCGACTGGCTGCGCGACAACATCTGGCAGCAGGCGAGCCGATGGACCACCGACGAGCTGGCGCGGCGCGCCACCGGCGAGAGCCTGAACCCGGCGCACTTCAAGGCGCACCTCGAGGCACGCTACCTGTGACGGCCAGCGGCACGCGCCGACTCAGGCGCCCCGTCGCAGTTCGGGCAGCGTGCGTTCCAGGTCGTCCAGCACCTCTTCCAGGCGCTTGAGAGCACGCAGCGCCCGGCCGGCCGGCCGGCCCTTGCGCTTGACCAGCACGCGCGTCGGGTCGTCGAGAACGTCTTCGTCGAGCGCCAGGCCGTGGGCCGCCAGCGTGCGGCGCAGCGCGGTGCGTCGGGAGCGCAGGTCGGCTCGCGTCTGCTGGTAGGCGTGTTCGGCCAGCGCACGGCGCTGGCCGTAGGCGAAGAGGTTGGCCAGGAACATCTCCGGGTCGCGGTGGTCGGGCTCGAAGAGCAGGATGTCGGTGCCGGGGTGACTGGCCTCGTAACCCTTCATGCCCAGTTCCAGCCGCGAATGGATCAGCGTGCGGAAGGTCTGGCTCAGCACCACCGGCAGCCCGCCGTCCACCAGGCGCGGGATGCCCGGCCCGGCAGCACCCATCACGCGGCGGTGCGTGCGGTGCGTGGCGTCGAAGGGCACCAGCGGGTTCAGGCACAGCACCAGGTCCAGTCCCATGTCCAGCAGCACGCGGGCGTGCAGCGTCTTCTTCAGCGCCCCGTCCACGTACCAGCGGCCGTCGATGGGCACCGGCGGGAACAGGCCCGGCAGTGCCGCACTGGCCGCCATGGCCTGCGAGATCGGCACGTGGTCCCAGCCGGGCTGGCCGAATGGCGCGGTCTGGCCACTGTCGAGGTCGGTCGCCACCAGCACCAGCTTGCGCTGCAGTTGCCGGAAGTCGTTGCTGCGGCCGGGCCCTTGCAGCATGCGGCGCATGCGCACCTCCAGGGGGCCGTGGCTGAACAGTCCGGCCGGCAATGCCCGGCCGAGGCGCTCGATGGCAGCCATCGCCGGCCGGCCGCGGAACAGGTAGCCGTAGGCCGCCTGCGCCGCCAGCCCCGGCACGCTGGCCAGGCGGCGAGCATATTCGGCCCAGGCGGGGGTGATGAACAGCGTCGGGCGGATGAGGTCGTCGCGCGGGCCGTCGTTCTCGATGAAGGAACGGCACAGCGCCCGTGGCGTGATGCCGTTGGCCAGCCCTGCGGCGATGAAGCCACCGGCCGAGACGCCCACGTAGCCGTCGAGCCGAGTCAGGTCCAGGCCCTGCACGGATTCTTCGAGTGCGCACAAGGCACCGACCTCGTAGATCGCGCCCAGCGGCCCGCCGCCGGCCAGGGCCAGTCCGATGCGGGCGCCGCGCGCTGACGGCGTTGAAGGGGCAGTGCTGACTCGGGGCATGGCAGGCGTTGCGGTGGCAGGCGACGGTCCTGGGGCAGGACGGAGCCCCGCAGCAGACAAGCGAAGGGGCGCCGCGGCGCCCCTTCAGGTCCTGCCGCGAGCGGCGTGGGACGTCAGGCCGCCGCCGACTTGCGGGCCGGCGCGCGCCGGGGCGCAGCCTTCTTTGCGGGGGCCTTGGCCGGCGCCTTGGCCACCACCTTGCGCGCCGTGCCGTTCATTGCACTCTTGGCCGGCGCCGTCTTCGACAGCTTGGCCACCGCGACGGCCAGCGCATCGACGCGCTTGACCAGCGCGTCCACGTCCTTGGCCGTGGGCACGCCCAGCTTGCTCAAGGCCTTGGCGGTACGGGCTTCGAAGATGGTCTCGAGCTTGTCCCAGTTCTGGCCGGCCTTGCTGGTCACGGTGCCGGCCATGGCGCTCATCTTGCCGGTGACTTCGCCGATCTTCTCTTCGGCCACCGCCTGGGTCTTGCGCTGCAGACTCATGCCTTCCTTGACCAGGGCATCGAACACCTTGCCGCCTTCGGCCTGGGCCTTGGCAAAGGCGCCCATGCCGGCCAGCCAGATCTGCTGCGCCGAATCCTTCACGGCGCCTGCCAGGTGGCTGTCCAGCACACCCGATGCGGCGCTGTCTTTCCTGGCGGAGGACGTGCTCTTGAGCTTCTTGACCATGTCGAATCCTCTGGTTTCGTTGACGGGACATCGCAACCGGCCGGGCCACGATCCATGCAGCGAATATAGGGTTCACCCGTGGAGCGCGTTGCCTAAAAGTCTAGTGAGACGGCTCTATGCCCGTGCCGGAAACCCCACTAGGACACAAACGCAGTGCACCAGAGAATCCGCGGCTTCCCCAGACACATCTGCCCCCCGCGAGGAGACTCCATGCACTACTTCGTCACCGGCGCCACCGGATTCATCGGCAAGCGCCTCGTCAAGACCCTGCTCGCCCGCCGGGGCACGACGGTGCACTTCCTGGTTCGCCCCGGCAGCGAGGACAAGGCCGCCGCGCTGCTGGAGTACTGGGGCGTGAGCAAGACCCGCGCGATCGCCGTCAGCGGCGACCTCACGGCCAAGAAGCTGGGCGTCAGCGCCGAAGGCATCAAGGCGCTGAAGGGCCACATCGACCACGTCTACCACTTGGCCGCGGTGTACGACCTGTCGGCCGACGAAGAGAGCCAGGTGCGCGTGAACATCGACGGCACGCGCAACCTGGTGGAGTTCGCCAAGGCCATCGATGCGAGGCACCTGCACCACGTCAGCAGCATCGCCGCGGCGGGCCTGTACGAAGGCGTCTTCCGCGAGGACATGTTCGACGAGGCCGAAGGGCTGGACCACCCTTACTACATGACCAAGCACGAGAGCGAGAAGATCGTTCGCAAGGAGTGCAAGGTGCCCTGGACGGTGTACCGGCCGGCCGCCGTGGTGGGGGATTCGCGCACCGGCGAGATGGACAAGATCGACGGCCCCTACTATTTCTTCAAGCTGATCCAGCGCATGCGCCAGATCCTGCCGCCGTGGATGCCGTCGGTCGGGCTGGAAGGCGGCCGCGTGAACATCGTGCCGGTGGACTTCGTGGTCGCCGCGCTGGACCACATCAGCCACCACACGCGCTCCAGCGGCAAGTGCTTCCACCTCGTCGACCCGATGGGCTACCGGGTGGGCGACGTGCTGGACATCCTGAGCAAGGCCGCGCACGCGCCGAAGATGAACCTCTTCGTCAACGCCGCGCTGCTGGGCTTCATCCCCAAGAGCGTCAAGAAGGGCCTGATGGCGGTGGCGCCGGTGCGACGCATCCGCAACGCGGTGATGAAGGACCTGGGGCTGCCCGACGACATCCTCGACTTCGTCAACTACCCCACGCGCTTCGACCGCCGCGAAACCGACGCCGCGCTCAAGGGCAGCGGCATCGAGTGCCCCAACCTGCATGACTACGCCTGGCGCTTGTGGGACTACTGGGAGCGCCACCTCGACCCCGACCTCTTCATCGACCGCAGCCTGAAGGGCACGGTGGGTGGCAAGGTGGTGCTGGTGACGGGCGGCTCGTCAGGCATCGGCCTGGCGGCGGCCTGCAAGTTCGCCGAGGCCGGCGCGGTGACCATCATCTGCGCGCGCGGCGAGGACAAGCTGGCCGAGGCGGTGAAGGAAATCAAGCAGCATGTGAAGAACAAGGGCGGCCGCGACCCGCAGGTCTTCAGCTACAGCGTGGACATCGCCGACGAGGTCGGCTGTGCCGAGTTCATCCGCACGCTGGAAGAGAAACACGGCGGCGTGGACTTCCTCATCAACAACGCCGGCCGCTCGATCCGCCGCGCCATCGAGAACAGCTACGACCGCTTCCACGACTTCGAGCGCACGATGCAGCTGAATTACTTCGGCTGCCTGCGCGTCACGATGGGCCTGCTGCCCGGCATGGTGGCCAAGCGCCGCGGCCACGTGGTGAACATCAGCTCGATCGGCGTGCTGACCAACGCGCCGCGCTTCTCGGCCTACGTGGCCAGCAAGTCGGCGCTGGACGCCTGGACGCGCTGCGCCAGCAGCGAGTTCGCCGACCAGGGCATCAGCTTCACCACCATCAACATGCCGCTGGTGCGCACGCCGATGATCGCGCCGACCAAGATCTACAACAACGTGCCGACGCTGGCGCCCGAGGAGGCGGCCGAGATGATCGCGCAGGCCTGCATCGGCAAGCCGGTGCGCATCGCCACGCGCCTGGGCATCTTCGGCCAGGTGCTGCACGCGCTGGCGCCGCGCATCGCGCAGATCGTCATGAACACCACCTTCCGCATGTTCCCCGACAGCGACGCGGCCAAGGGCGAGAAGGGCGCCAAGCCGCAGCTGAGCGCGGAAGCGGTGGCCATGCAGCAGATGATGCGAGGGATCCATTTCTGAAGGACTTGGACCACCCCCTACGGCCTTCGGCCGCCCCCTCAAGGGGGCAACGCCAGCGGCCCGGCGGAGCCGGTACCGCGGCGTTTGCTTGATGAGGGCCGGCTGCGCCAGGCCCGTCAGTCTCTTGGGTCTGGGGCGGCGGCTTGGCGGGCTGCGGCCTGCCCATCAAGTCAGCGTCAGTCGCTGATCTTCAACACCAGCTTGCCGAAGTTCTCGCCGGTGAAGAGCTTGGTCAGGGTCTCGGGGAAGGCGGCAACGCCGCCTTCGACCACGTCTTCCTTGCTCTTCATGCGGCCGTCCTTCAGGTAGCCGGCCATCTCGGCGATGGCGAGGTGGTAGCGGTCGGCATAGTCGAAGACGACGATGCCTTCCATGCGCGCGCGGTTCACCAGCAGCGACAGGTAGTTTTTCGGCCCCTGCACCGCAGTGGTGTTGTTGTACTGGCTGATGGCGCCGCAGATGACGATGCGTGCCTTGCGGTTGATGCGCGTCAGCACGGTGTCCAGGATTTCGCCGCCGACGTTGTCGAAGTAGATGTCCACGCCTTTGGGGCAATGTTCCTTCAGGCCGTCGCGCACGCTGCCGCCCTTGTAGTCGATGCAGGCGTCGAAGCCGAGTTCTTCCACCACCCAGCGGCACTTGGCCGCGCCGCCGGCGATGCCCACCACGCGGCAGCCCTTGATCTTCGCCATCTGGCCCACGGTCTGGCCGACGGCGCCGGCGGCACCGGACACCACCACGGTCTCGCCAGGCTGTGGCTGGCCGACGTCCATCAGACCGAAATAGCCGGTCATGCCCGGCATGCCCAGCACGTTGAGCCACTGCGTCACGCTGCCCAGCCGCAGATCGATCTTCGCCAGGCCCGAGCGCTTGACCTGGTCGGCCGGCACCGCCCAGTACTCCTGGACGCCGGGGCCGCCGGTGACGTGGTCTCCGACCGCGAAGGCGGCGTTCTTCGAGGCCACCACCACACCGATGCCGCCGGCACGCATCACCTCGCCGATGCCCACCGGCGGGATGTAGCTCTTGCCTTCGTTCATCCAGCCGCGCATGGCAGGGTCGAGCGACAGCGCCAGCGTCTTCACCAGCACGCCGCCGTCCTGCGGCTCCTGCACCGGCGACTCGGTGAACTGCCAGTCGCCGGCCTGGGGCAGGCCGACGGGCCGGGCGGCCAGGCGCACCTGGTGGTTGGTCAAGGCGGCAAGGGGAGTGGTCATGGCGCGGCTCCAGCGGGGACAGGGGCGCGATGGTAGTCGCGCCCCTGGGGCGGCGGGCGTCGCGGACGTGACGGCGGCAGGGTCATGCGGCCGCGCGCCGGCCGGGCGCCGTGCGGCCCGGAGCTCAGTTCGCCTTCTGGATCGCGGTGACGGTGTAGTTGCCGTCGAGCTTCTCGGCGGCGAAGCGCACCTTGTCGCCCACCGCCAGGCCTTCCAGCGCCTTGGGGTCTCGCACACGGAACACCATGGTCATGGGCGGCATGTCCAGGCTCTTGATCTCCGCGTGGCGCAGCGTCAGGCGATTCTGGCTGCGGTCGATCTTGGTCACCTCGCCGGCGACGTCGGGCGCCTGCGCGAACAGCGGCGTGGCCAGGGCGAAGGCGGCAAGGGCGAAAAGCAGACGTTTCATGGAACCTCCGGATGTTTCAACGTGGGGGCGGGGCCGCGGGATGACAAGTCGGCGGGCCAGCTGCCCACGACAGCGTTGGGGCGCCGTTTCCTACAATGGTTGCATCGTATCCCGAGACTCGCACCCATGAGCGCCGTCACCGACCACTCCCTGGCCCACATCACTTCGCGCGATCAGGCGGAGATCCTGTCCCAGGCCTTGCCCTACATCCGCCGCTTTCACGGCAAGACCCTGGTCATCAAGTACGGCGGCAACGCCATGACCGATCCGGCGCTGCAGCAGGACTTCGCCGAAGACGTGGTGCTGCTCAAGCTGGTGGGCATGAACCCCGTGGTGGTGCACGGCGGCGGGCCGCAGATCGACGAGGCGCTGTCCCGGCTGGGCAAGAAGGGCACCTTCATCCAGGGCATGCGCGTCACCGACGAAGAGACCATGGAAGTCGTCGAGTGGGTGCTGGCCGGCGAAGTGCAGCAGGACATCGTGGGCCTCATCAACGCCGCCGGCGGCAAGGCCGTGGGCCTGACCGGGCGCGACGGCGGCCTCATCCGCGCGCGAAAGCTGAAGATGCTGGACAAGGACGACCCGTCGCTCGAGCACGACGTCGGCCAGGTCGGCGAGATCACCGCCATCGACCCGTCGGTGGTCAAGGCGCTGCAGGACGACCAGTTCATCCCCGTCATCAGCCCGATCGGCTTCGGCGAGAACAACGAGAGCTACAACATCAACGCCGATCTGGTGGCCAGCAAGCTCGCCGCGGTGCTGAAGGCCGAGAAGCTGATGATGCTCACCAACATCAGGGGCGTGCTGAACAAGGCCGGCGAACTGCTCACCGAACTGAGCTCGCGGCAGATCGACGATCTCATCGCCGACGGCACCATCAGCGGCGGCATGCTGCCCAAGCTGGCCGGCGCCATCGACGCGGCCAAGAGCGGCGTGAACGCGGTTCACGTGGTGGACGGCCGCGTGCCGCACGCGATGCTTCTGGAGATCCTGACCGACCAGGCCTATGGCACCATGATCCGGTCGCATTGACCCGATGCGTCACGACAGGCGGGTTCGCCGAAAGGGCGCGCACCGGCGCGACGCGCCGGCACGCAACGCCAGGTCCCAGCGCGGTTCCGGCAGCGGGCGGGTCTGGCTGTTCGATCTCGACAATACGCTGCACGACGCCTCGCACTCGGCGATGCCCGACATGACGCGGGCGATGGGCGAGTTCATCCAGCGTGAACTGCGGCTCGACCAGGCCGACTCCGATGCGCTGCGGCGGCGCTATTTCCTTCGTTACGGCGCCACGCTGCTGGGCCTGGTGCGCCACCACGGCGTCGACGCCGCGCATTTCCTGCACGACACCCACCTGCTGCCCGGCCTGGAAGGTCGCGTGCGCGGCCACCCGCATGACCTCGCGGCGCTGCGCGCGCTGCCGGGTCGCAAGTACATCCTGACCAACGCGCCGCACGCCTACACCGCGCGCGTGCTCGGGGCGCTGGGCCTGGCAGGCGGCTTCGACGGCGTCATCGCGATCGAGAACATGTCGATGTTCGGCGACCTGCGCCCCAAGCCCGACGCACGCATGTTCCGCCGGCTGGCCGCCAGGCTGCGCGTGCACCCCTCCCGCTGCGTGCTGGTGGAAGACACGCTGGCGCACCAGAAGTCGGCGCGCAGCCTGGGCATGAAGACGGTCTGGATGCAGCGCTGGCTGCGCGCCACGCCCTGGGGCCGGACGGCTTCGATGCGCATGTCGATCAAGCCGGGCTATGTCGACCGCAAGGTCTCGGGCTTGCGCGGACTGCTGCGATTTCCCCCCTGAACCAGGGGGTCGTGTGGCGTCGGGCCGGGCCTGACCGACCATTTCTCGGCGTGAGTGTCAGTGTTTACCTGCAGCAAAGGCCTCACGGGCCGTGTGCCAGAATGCTTCAAGACCCACACCCGAGTGCCCGCCGCGATGTCAGAGACGCCCGACGAGCCCGCTGGCCCCGAGGCCTCAGGTTCCCCAGACGCAAGCTCTGTCAGCGAGCCGGCGCAGCCAGCCCGCAAGCGCCCGCGCCCGGGAGAGCGCCGCGTGCAGATCCTGCAGATGCTGGCGCAGATGCTCGAGCAGCCGGGCGCCGAACGCATCACCACGGCGGCGCTGGCTGCCCGGCTGGAGGTCAGCGAAGCCGCGCTGTACCGGCACTTCGCCAGCAAGGCGCAGATGTTCGAAGGCCTCATCGAGTTCATCGAGACCAGCGTCTTCACGCTCATCAACCAGATCGTCGAGCGCGAGGCCTCGGGCTCGGTGCAGGCGCAGAAGGTCAGCGCGGTGCTGCTGCAGTTTGCCGAGAAGAACCCCGGCATGGTGCGGGTGATGGTGGGCGACGCCCTGGTGTTCGAGAACGAACGCCTCACCGCGCGCATGAACCAGTTCTTCGACCGCGTTGAATCGCAGCTGCGCCAGAGCCTGCGCGGCGCGGCCGAAGCCGCGGGTTCCAGCACGCCGACGGCCGACGCCAACGCGCTGGCCTCCGCGCTGACGGCCCTGATCATCGGCCGGCTGCAGCGCTACGCGCGCTCGGGCTTTCGACGCCTGCCCAGTGAAAGCCTGGACCTCGCGCTGCAACGCCTGACGGCCTGATCGCCGGCGGTGGGCGGAGTCGACGTCGAGGTCGCTGGCGCGCGCCTGCGTCTGCTGTCCCAGCGGGCGGCCTGGCTGCCCGACTGGCACACGCTGCTGGTGGCCGATGCGCACGTCGGCAAGGCGGTGTCCTTCCGTCGCCTGGGCGTGCCGGTGCCGCGCGGCACCACGTCGGCGGCGCTGCAGCGGCTGAGCGAACTGCTGGCCATCACCGGCGCCCGTCGCATCGTCTTCCTGGGCGATCTGCTGCACAGCGCCCGCTCGCATGCTCCGGACACGGTGGCGGCGGTGTCGGCCTGGCGCGAAGTGCATGCCGGGGTCGAGCTGACGCTGGTGCGCGGCAACCACGACGGCCACGCCGGCGACCCACCCCGCGCCTGGGGGGTGCAGGCGCTGGACGGCCCGCTGCCGCTGGGGCCCTTCGCCCTGGCCCACCACCCCGACCCGCAGCCCGGCGCCTACGTGCTGGCAGGCCATGTCCACCCCTGCGTGGTGCTGGGCGGCCGTGCGCACCAGCGCCTGCGCCTGCCGTGTTTCCACTTCGGCGCGACCGTCGGCGTGCTGCCGGCTTTCGGCCCCTTCACCGGCACGCATCCGCTGCGGCCGGCGCCGGGCGAGCGCGTGTTCGTGATCGCCGACGACGAGGTGCGTGCGCTGCCGACACGGGGCGCTGCGACCCCGGAGTGACGCCTTGCCGCCACGGCGGGTGAATACACTTCCGCCATGAGTCCGTCTTCCGTCGAATCCCTCATCGCACGCGCCGAGTCGCTGCTGACCCGCCTCGAATCCGTGCTGCCGCACGCCGCTTTGGCCCCTGACTGGTCCGCCGCCGTCGCCTGGCGCTACCGCAAGCGCGGCGCCGCCGGCGTGCTGGAGCCGGTGCGCCATGTCGGCGCCATGAAGCTGTCCGACCTCAAGGAGGTCGAGCCGCAGAAGGAACGCCTGGTGCGCAACACCGAGCAGTTCGTCGAGGGCCGCAGCGCCAACAACGTTCTGCTGACGGGGGCCCGTGGCACCGGCAAGAGCTCGCTGATCCGCGCCTGCCTCAACGAGTACGCGCCGCGCGGCCTGCGGCTGATCGAGGTCGACAAGGCCGACCTCGTCGACCTGCCGGACCTGGTGGACCTCGTCACGGCACGGCCCGAGCGCTTCATCGTCTTCTGCGACGACCTCAGCTTCGACGAGGGCGAGCCCGGCTACAAGGCCCTGAAGAGCGTGCTCGACGGCTCGGTGGCCGCGGCCAGCGACAACGTGCTGATCTATGCCACCAGCAACCGCCGCCACCTGCTGCCCGAGTACATGAAGGAGAACCTCACGTACCAGCACACCGAGGACGGCGAGGTGCACCCCGGCGAGGTGGTGGAAGAGAAGATCTCGCTGAGCGAACGCTTCGGCCTGTGGGTGAGCTTCTACCCGTTCACGCAGGCCGAGTACCTGGAGATCATGGCGCAGTGGCTGCGCTCGTTCGGCGTCAACGAGGCCGCCATCACTGCAGCGCGGCAGGAGTCGCTGGTGTGGGCGCTGGAGCGCGGCTCGCGCTCGGGCCGCGTGGCCTGGCAATTCGCGCGCGACTACGCAGGGCGGCAAGCCGGTGGCTGAAGCGGCGGCGTCGACCGAACGCACGCCGGTGGACGTCGCCGTGGGCGTGCTGCTGCAGTCCGACGGTCGCTTCCTGCTGACCTCGCGGCCCGAGGGCAAGGTCTACGCCGGCTACTGGGAATTCCCGGGCGGCAAGCTGGAGGCCGGTGAGACCGTGGAAGACGCCCTGCGCCGCGAACTGCAGGAGGAACTGGGCATCACCATCGGCCCGGCCGAGCCCTGGAAGATCGAGGTCGTGGACTACCCGCACGCCCGGGTGCGGCTGCACTTCTGCAAGGTGAGAGCCTGGGAAGGCGATTTCCAGATGCGCGAACGCCAGGCCATGGCCTGGCAGACCCTGCCGGTCCAGGTGTTCCCGGTGCTTCCCGGCACCGTGCCGGTGCTGCAGTGGTTCGCCCGGGAAAGGGACTTCGCGGGCGCCACCCACCGCGCGACTTAAACTGCCCGGCATGGACTGGCTCGACAGCATCAAGTGGGACGCCGACGGACTCGTGCCCGTCATCGCGCAGGAGGTCGGCAGCCTGGACGTGCTGATGTTCGCCTGGATGAACCGTCAGGCGCTGGCCGAGACCGCGGCGCGGGGCCAGGCCGTTTACTGGAGCCGGTCGCGCCAGCGTCTGTGGCACAAGGGCGAGGAGTCGGGGCACATCCAGCAGGTGCACGAGATGCGCATGGACTGCGACAACGACGTGCTGCTGCTGAAGGTGACCCAGCAGGGTCACGATCCGGGCATCGCCTGCCACACCGGTCGCCACAGTTGCTTCTATCAGCGCTACGAGAACGGCGCCTGGCACGCGGTGGACCCGGTGCTCAAGGATCCGGAGCGCATCTACAAATGAACGACCAGCTTCAAGGCAGCAACGACACCCTGGCGCGCCTGGCCGAGGTCATCGAATCGCGGCGCGGCGGCGACCCCGAGAAAAGTTATGTCGCTCGCTTGTTTTCGAAGGGCACCGACGCCATCTTGAAGAAGATCGGTGAAGAGGCCACCGAGACCGTGATGGCCGCCAAGGACGGCGACCGCCAGAAGCTGGTCTGCGAGGTGGCCGACCTGTGGTTCCACTCGATGGTCGCGCTGGCGGCGTTCGACCTCAAGCCGGCCGACGTGCTGGCCGAACTCGAGCGGCGCGAGGGCCTGTCGGGCCTGGAAGAGTTTGCGCTGCGCAAGGTCAGGCAGCGCGAGGGAGACGGAACGTGAACAACCATTCCATCGTCACTGCCAACGGCACCCGGAGCGGCAACCTGACGCTGCTGACGCACGTGCTTTACGGACTGCACACGCTGTCCTTCTTTTCTGCAGGGATGTTCTCGGTGATCGCCGTGATCATCAACTACGTCACGCGCGGCGATCTGCCCGACGACTTCTTCCGCAGCCATTTCCGCTGGCAGACGCGCACCTTCTGGTTCACCCTGCTGTGGCTGGCTCTCACCGGGCCGCTCTGGATCGCGCTGGTCGTTCCAGGCGCCGTGGCCTGGTCGCTGATCGGCCTGTGGTACCTCTACCGCTGCATCAAGGGCTGGTGGTGGTTCGCCGAGCGGCGCCCCATGCCCCTGCCGGCGGCCTGACGCCCAGCCCTGTGGTCCCACCTGAAACCCGAGTCGTCATGAGTGCTGATCCGAACTGCATCTTCTGCAAGATCGTCGCCGGGCAGATCCCGTCGAAGAAGGTCTTCGAGGACGAACATCTTCTGGCCTTCCATGACATCAACCCCTGGGCGCCGGTGCACGTGCTCGTGGTCCCCAAGGAACACATCGCCACGCTGTCCGACGCCGGACCCCAGCACGAGGCCGTGCTGGGCCGCATGCTGGCGCTGGCACCGCGCCTGATGCGCGACCTGGGGGTCACCAACGGTTTCCGCACCGTGATCAATACCGGGCGCGACGGTGGCCAGGAGGTCTACCATCTGCACATGCATGTCCTGGGCGGTCCGCGTCCCTGGCTCAAGGGCTAGGCACCTCGCCAGCCAGCCTTCCAACGCCCGCCGGCATCCGCCCGGGCACCCCGGCGCAGGGCCATAGCGCCTCACCTAGAATCGCCGGTCTTCTTCAGGAGTACGAACATGGGTTCCTTCAGCATCTGGCACTGGCTCATCGTGCTGCTGGTCGTGGTGTTGATCTTCGGCACCAAGAAGCTCAAGAACATGGGCTCCGACCTCGGTGCCGCAGTCAAGGGCTTCAAGGACGGTGTCAAGTCCGGTGGCGACGCCGACGAAGCCGCTGCGCCGCCGCAGCAGGTGACCACGCAGCGCACCCAGGACGCCAACACCGTGGACGTCGAGGCCAAGACCAAGTCCTGAGCGATGAGCCTTCGCCGCCGCACCCCGCGCCCGGCGGGCTTCCGCCAATCTGAATGATCGACTTCGGTTTCGACAAACTGGCGCTCATCGGCGCCGTGGCGCTCATCGTCATCGGCCCCGAGAAACTGCCGCGCGTGGCGCGCACCATCGGCCACATGCTGGGCAAGGCGCAGCGTTACGTGGCCGACGTGAAGGCCGAGGTCAACCGATCGATCGAGCTCGAAGAGCTCAAGAAGATGAAGACCGAGTTCCAGGACGCCGCCAGCGGCGTCCAGCAGGAAGTTCAGCAGGCCACCCGGTCGTTCGAGAACGAGTGGTCCAGCGCAACGTCGGGCCTGGACCAGAGCATGGGGGCCACCACGCCCTATGAACCGCTGCCGCCGCCGCCGCCCTCGTACCGTCCTCCGAAGAAGAACTGGCGCCTCAAGCGCGGCGCCACGCCGCAGTGGTACAAACAGCGCAACGGCGTGCGCACCAAGGCCTTGTCGGGTGCCGCGCGCGTGGCGCGCTTCAGGCCGCCGGGAGCGCAGCGTTGAGCGATCCCAAGACCGACGACGAACTGGCCGGCACCGAGGCGCCGTTCGTCTCGCACCTGGTCGAACTGCGCGATCGCCTGATCCGTGCGGCCATCGCGGTGGGCATCGCCTTCGGGGCGCTGTGCCTGTGGCCCGGTCCTTCGGGGCTGTACGACCTGCTGGCGGCGCCGCTGGTGGCGCACCTGCCCAAGGGCGCCACGCTGATCGCCACCAATGTCATCTCCCCCATCCTGGTACCGCTGAAGATCACCTTGATGGCGGCCTTCATGGTGGCCTTGCCGATCGTGCTGTACCAGGTGTGGGCCTTTGTCGCGCCCGGCCTCTATTCGCACGAGAAAAAGATGGTGCTGCCGCTGGTGGTCAGCAGCACGGTCCTGTTCATTGCCGGCGTGGCCTTCTGCTACTTCCTGGTCATTCCGGGCATGTCGCAGTTCATCCAGGCCTTTGCGCCCACGAGCATCACGGCCGCACCTGACATCGAGCAGTACTTCGGTTTCGTGCTGACGCTGTTCCTGGTCTTCGGCATTGCCTTCGAGGTGCCGGTGGCCGTGGTGGTGCTCGCTCGCATCGGCGTGGTCACCATCGACCAGCTGCGCAAGTTTCGCGGCTACTTCATCGTCGGGGCGTTCGTCGTCGCCGCCGTGGTGACGCCGCCCGATGTGATCTCGCAGCTGGCGCTGGCCATCCCGATGTGCATCCTCTACGAAATCGGCATCGTCGCGGCCCAGTTCTTCATCAAGAACACGCAGGTGCCCGAGGCGCAGCCCGAGGCCGACAAGACCGCCTGAGCGACCGGGTCGCAGCGCAGCCAGGTGGCGGCCGCCTGAGCCGAAAGGGTCAGCCCGGCCTTCGGGCCTGCGGCTTCGCCTTGGGCCGCTGAGACACCACCACCGGCAACTCCAGCAACTGGTCGCCGCGCTGCACCGTCACCACCGCCTCGGCCTGCGGCTTGATGGCGGCCACGGCGGCCAGCAGCTGCACCGTGTTGGTGACCGGGGTCGGGCCGACCTTGACCACCACGTCGCCCGGCCGGATGCCGCCCTTGCTGGCCGAGCCATCCTGCAGCACCCCGGTGATGAGCGCGCCCTGCCTGATGGGCAGGCCGAAGCTCTCGGCGAACTCGGGCGTGAGGTCGCGCGTTTCCACGCCCAGCCAGCCGCGCACCACCTGGCCATCGCGGATGAGGGCTTCCATCACCTCGCGCGCCGTGTCCACCGGGATGGCGAAGCCGATGCCCATGCTGCCCCCACTGCGCGAGAAGATCGCCGTGTTGATGCCGATGAGGCCGCCTGCTGCGTCGACCAGAGCGCCGCCGGAGTTGCCCGGGTTGATCGCCGCATCGGTCTGGATGAAGTTCTCGAAAGTCGACAGGCCCAGCCGGTTGCGGCCCACGGCGCTGACGATGCCGGCGGTGACGGTCTGCCCGACGTTGAAGGGGTTGCCGATGGCCAGCACGGCATCGCCGACCTGCAGCGCCTGGGAGCTGCCCAGCGCGATGACGGGCAGCCGGTCGAGGTCGATCTTCAGCACCGCCACGTCGGTCTCGACGTCGGTGCCGATCAACCGTGCCACTGCCTGGCGGCCGTCGGCAAGCTGCACCTCGATGTCGTCGGCGCCGTCGATGACGTGGTTGTTGGTCAGCAGGTAGCCCTCGGGCGAGACGATCACGCCCGAACCGAGCCCGGTCTGCTGCTGTGAGCCGCGGTTGCCGAAGAAGAACTCGAAGGCCGGGTCGTTGGCATGCGGGTTGCGCCTGGCCATCTTCATGGCCACCACGCTGACGACCGCCGGCGAAGCCAGCTTGGCCGCCACCGCCAGGCCGCTGCCCACCATGGACGAGGCTGCGGCCGAGGCGGCGGGACGCGGCGGCGCGGTCACCAACGTCGGTGCCGGCAGCATGCCGGCCGCACCCATCGTCGAACGCGGCAACCATTCGGGCTTGAGCGTCATCACGACGAACAGCATCGCCAGGCTGACGGTCACGGCCTGCGAGAATAGGAGCCAGGTTCTACGCCACATGTGTTGGGAGATCGGCGAGATGGCCGAGCGCGATCGGGTCGAAGCCTGCCTGCAGGAATTGCTGCGGCCGGAGCTGTTCAAGGATTATGGGCCGAACGGCCTGCAGGTCGAAGGCCGCCGCGAGGTTCGCAGCGTCGCTTCGGGCGTCACCGCGAGCCTGGCCTTCATCGACGCCGCCATCGCCGCCGGGGCCGACACCCTGCTGGTGCACCACGGGCTGTTTTGGCGCGGCCACGACGGTCGCCTGACCGGCTGGCTGCGCGAGCGCGTGGCCCGGCTCATCCGGCACGACATCAACCTGTTCGCCTACCACCTGCCGCTGGACGCCCACGACACGCTGGGCAACAACGCGCAGCTCGGAGTGCGACTGGGCCTGGAGGCCGACCAGCGCTTCGGCGAGCAGAACCTGGGCTTCGCCGGACCGGTCGGGTCCTTGTCCGTCGACGCCCTGGCGGGCACGGTCGAGCAGGCCCTGCAGCGCGCACCGGTGGTCGTGCCCGGCGATGGTCGCCCGCTGCGCCGCGTCGCCTGGTGCACCGGCGGCGCGCAGGGCTACTTCGAAAGTGCGGTCGCCGCGGGCGCCGACGCCTTTCTGACAGGAGAGATCAGCGAGCCGCAGGCCCACCTGGCGCGCGAGACGGGTGTTGCGTTCCTTGCCTGCGGCCACCACGCCACCGAACGATTCGGCGCGCCGGCCGTCGCCGCCTTCGTGGCCGCGCAGCTCGGGCTGGAGCACCGCTTCATCGAGATCGACAACCCGGCATGAGCGCGCCGGGCCGCTCCCAAGCGCTCATCCCGCAGTGCGAAGCACGGAGGGTAGTCCAGTGAGCGCGCCGGGCCGCTCCCAAGCGCTCATCCCGCAGTGCGAAGCACGGAGGGTAGTCCAGTGAGCG
>JALHMT010000013.1 GCA_022843905.1 Rubrivivax sp. | reverse complement strand
CGGCGGGGCCGCGGGCGGCGGGCGCGATGCGGCCGCCACGGCTCGCGGCGCTGAGGCGGGCGGACGCGCGGCCTGCAGCCAGTCGGCATGCAGCCTTTGCGCGATGTCTTCGGCCCAGTGCAGGAAGCCGTCGTAGCCTGCCAGCTGCCAGCCGGGCAGCCAGTGCGGCGGCCCCGCCTGCTGCGCGTCGGCGTCCGCGCCTGTGCTCGCCAGCGCGCGAAGCCGGGCCAGGTCGGTCGGCAGGTCCAGGCGCAGCCGCGTGCGTTCGGCCACGAGGGCCTCGCGCCGACTCCAGCCGTCCAGCAAGGCGCGGCTGCGGTGCAGGTTGATGCGCAGGTGGTGCAGCGCCTCGCCGGGCGCCGCGTCGGGCCAGAAGATGGCCGCCAGCCGCTCTCGGGCGAGCCAGCCGCCTTCGGCGGCGAGCACCACCAGCAGGGCGGCTGGCACGGTGGTCGGTAGGGCCCGGGGTACCTGGCCGGCAGGGGCCCAGGCGGGCGGCAACAGCAACTGCAGCATCAGGCCCCGGAGTTTCGCGCCGATGCGATCCCGGGCCAAGCGGGTCCGGCCCGGGCAGCGACGGCGTTCAGCCGCGGCGCGCCGCGCGCCGGCGCGAGGCCAGCAGGGCCAATGCACCCAGGACCAGGCCGGCCGTGGCGGGCTCCGGCACCGTGCCCGGGTTCGGGTTAGGCACGGCGGCCATCGAACCGTACTGCACGTGGTCGAGCTCGACCGCGCCGGCCGAGGAGATCGTGATGGACTTGATGCCCCCGGCGAACTGGACTCCGAAGAAGCGGTCCTCGGCCGTCGTGCCGCGGATGGAGCCGTCGCCCACGGTCCGCGTGATCGAACCCAGCAGCGTGTTGTCGGCAGCGATGGCGCTGAGGGTCCAGTCCCCCGCGGTGCCGTCGGTCCACACCAGGCCGAAGGCCGTGGGCAAGGCCCCCGTGCCCGCGAACGTGAAGGTGATCGGCGCGTCACCGAACCAGGAACGGCCGTCGTTGCCGTTGCCGTCGATCGAGCCGTCGTCGGCATCGACCGAGTCCGTGTTGCGGCTGGACGCGATGACGATACCGTTGCTGGCGGCGAGGGTCCCATCGAGCACGCCGTCCTCGAAATTCTCCAGCAGCGTCGGCGAACCGCTGGCGTAGAACCCGGCGGGGATGTCGGCGGAAGACAGATAGGACGTGGCGGGGGCGAAGAAAGTCGCGGTGGCAGCGTGCGCACCGGGGGCGCAGGCCGAAGCCCAGACGAAGACGCCAGCGGCGAGGGCGAGCGGGAGGTGGCGTTGGGGACTGGTCATGGAAAGACTCCTGGTAAGGCTGTGAGACAAGGCCCGGCCAGTCTGCTCATCGACCGTCTCAGCCCCGTCTCAGCACGCCGCATCCCGTCTCCCCGAGTCGCGGGGGACGCACCAGGGTCGCGGGTGCGAATGGTGTGGGCGCGTCCTGCGGCCCGGTGGCCGAACTAGCATCGGCCATGAGCCTCCACGCCACGCCCCGCGCTCTGAAACGCCTCGCGCGCTGCCTAGCCCTTCTCTGCTGCACCTGGACGCTGGCCGCCACGCCTGCCTGGGCGCAGCCGGCAGGGCCCGCCTCGACATCGACCGCACCAGCCACGACATCGGCCCCTGCACCCCCGCCCCGCGTGGCCCTGGTGCTGTCGGGCGGCGGTGCGCGTGGCTTCGCGCACATCGGCGTGCTGCGCGCCCTGCAGCGCCTGCGGGTGCCGGTGGACGTGGTGGTCGGTGCCAGCATGGGCGCCGTGGTGGGCGGCGCCTTCGCGGCCGGGCGCTCGGCCGAGGAACTGGCCGAGTTCGCGCTGCGCACCGACTGGGACACCGTGATCGGCGACCGCGCGCAGCGCGACGATCTCGGTCTGCGGCGCAAGGCCGACGACCTCGACGTGCCGTCGCGGCTGGAGTTCGGCGTCGGCCGCGACGGCCTTCGCCTGCCGCCGTCGGCGGTAGGCAACGCGGCGCTGGAAAGTGCGCTGGCCCGCCTGCTGCCGCCCGATGCGATGGCGCGCCCGGCGTCGGCCCAGGCGCTGCCCTTTCGCGCCGTGGCGACCGACCTGCTGACAGGCGAGCTGGTGGAACTGTCGGACACGCCGATGTTCCACTCGCTGCGCGCCTCGATGGCCGTGCCCGGCGTGTTCTCGCCGGTGAGGCTGGGCACGCGGCTGGTGGTCGACGGCGGCCTGGTGCGCAACCTGCCGGTGGACCTGGCGCAGGCGCTGGGGGCCACGGCACTCATCGCCGTCAACGTCGGCACGCCGCTGGCCGGCGAAGAGGCGCTGGGCAGCGCGCTGGGCGTGGCCGGGCAGATGCTCAACATCCTCACCGAGCAGAACGTGCAGCGCTCGCTGGCCTTGCTGGGGCCGCGTGACGTGCTGGTGGTGCCCGGCCTGGACGGCATCGGATTCCTCGACTTCCGCAGCGCCGCCGCGGCCATCGAGGCCGGCGACCTGGCCACGATGGCGCAGGCCGACCGGCTGCAGCCGCTGGTGGTGGACGCCGCCACCTACGCCGCCCATGAATCGGCCCGGCTGGCACCGCGCCCCGACCTCGACCGTCCGCAGCCGCTGGCCCGCCTGGAAGTGAAGGATGCCGGTGCCGCCGACGGCCGCACGCTGGCCGCCGAGACCGGCCTGCAGATCGGCCAGGGCATCACGCTGGCCCAGGTGCAGCGCAGCGTGTCGCGACTGTTCGGCCGCGGCGACTTCGAACGCGTGGTGGCCGAGATGCGCGACGGCCCGGGCGGTCGCGAGCTGCTGCTGACGCCCACCGCGGCCGAGGGCGCGCGCAGCCGCGTGCGCCTGGGGCTGGAATTGTCGAGCGACTTCAGCGACGACCACCGCGTGTCGGTAAGCGCGCTGCACCTGCTGTCCTGGCTCAACCCCTGGGGCGGCGAGCTGCGCACGCTGGCGCGCGCAGGCAGCACGCGAGCCCTGGGTACCCAGTGGTGGCAGCCGCTGGGGCCGGGCTCGCCCTGGTTCGCCGAGGCCTCGATCGACTACGTCACCGACCCGGTGGACTTCTTCGTCGACGGCCGGCGGCAGGCGCGCGCCTCGGTCACCTCGACCTCGGCCACGCTGGCGCTGGGGCGGCAGTTCGGCAACCGTGCCGACCTGCGCATCGGCATCACGCGCGCCGTGGGGCGCGGCCGCATCCTCATTCCGCAGCCATCGGACGACGGCGCCGTGCCGTTCTCCGAGACCTGGCGCTTCGCGCTGCTGCGCTACGACACGCTGAACGCCCTGGCCTTCCCCACCGAAGGCGCGCTGCTGCAGCTGGAATGGGCGCAGACCGCGCGCCCTGCGCCGGGCGAGCCTTCGCTGGCGCAGACGCAAGTGCGCGCGCTGCAGGCCTTCCGCCTGGACGACTGGGGCGGCCACCTGTACCTGGAATGGGCGAAGAGCCGCAGCGGCTTCGCGCCGCTGAGCCTGGGCGGCTTCCTGCGGCTGACCGGCGCGCCGCGCGACTCCATCAGCGGCGCCACCGTGCTGCTGGGCCGCGCCGTGCTGGCGCGCCGCATCGGCCAGATGCCGGCGGGCCTGGGTGGCGCGGTGCGCAGCGGCCTGTCGCTGGAACTGGGCGAAGGCTTCGCGGCCGACCAGTCGGTGACGCTGGGGCGGTTGCGGCCGGCGGCCAGCGCCTTCCTGTCGGTGGACACGCGCGTGGGCCCGGCCTACCTGGCCGTGGGTGCCACGCCGGGCAGCGGCGCCACGCTGTACCTGTTCCTCGGGCCCTACTGGTGACGCGAACGCAGGCGAGCCGCGACCTCGGCAGCCGATGGAGCCGGCCGCAGCAGGCGCGCCGTCAGTGCCAGCCCGGCCAGGCTCAGCAGCAGCAGCGCCGTCGCCAGGCCGGCCAGGCCGGTCTGGTCGTACAGCCAGCCGCCCAGTGCGGGGCCTGCAGCCGTGCCCAGCGAATAGCTGGTGACCAGCAGCGCCACCGCCTTCACCAGGCACGAGCCCTCCAGGCGGTGGCCCAGCTCGATGATGGCCAGCGTGTAGACCGCGCCGCCCACGCCGCCCAGCACGAAACCCACGCCCCACATCACCGACTGGGGGCTGTCGGCCCAGGCAAGCAGCGCGGCATTGGCCGCCGCCACCACGGCCCACGCGCCCAGCGTGGCACGGCGCGTGCCCAGCCGATCGGCCAGGTGGCCGACCGGCGGCTGCAGCAGCGCACTGCCGGCCCCGATGACCACGCCCAGCCAGGCCGCGGCCTCGATGCTGAAGCCCTGCCGCATGCCGATGGACGGCATCAGCGACGACACGCCGGCCTCCATCAGCCCGCTCACCGCCGAGATGCCGCACAAGGGAACCGCCAGCGCGCGCCAGTCGGGTGCGACGGCGGTGCGCGCCGTGCTGTCCCCGACGTCGTCGTGCATCGAAGGGCTGCCCAGCCCCAGCAGGCGCAGGCTGACCGCCAGCGCGAGCGCCATCAGCGCGGCGCAGAGCCACAGCGTGTGCACCCCCGTGGCCCGCGCCAGCGGCACCAGCGCGGGGCCGGCCATCAGGCCCAGACCGACGGCGGTCTCGAACAGGCCGACGTAGAAGCCCCGGCGCTCACGCGGCGCGGCTTCGGCCAGCCAGGCCTCGCCGGCCACCCAGACCAGGCCGGCGCACAGCCCCAGCAGCACCGAGGCGGCCAGCCAGGCGCCGTAGTGCGCATGCGGCGCCATCGTCAGCAGCACCAGCAGGGCGATGCCGGTGGCGCCGACGAACACGCGGGCATGGCCATGGCGCTGGATGACGGCGTGCGAGCGTGCGCTGCCGGCCAGGATGCCCAGCCACATGCCGGTGCCCATCAGTCCGACGGCAAAGGCCGAGCGACCGTCCGCGGTGAGCGTCAGCGCCAGGTGCGTCATGGCGCCGAACTCGGCACACACGAACATGAAGTAGACGGCCGGGATGATCCACAGCACGCTGGAGCCGTCGCGAGGCGGGGCCTCGCCCGGAGTCATGGGCGCCGCCACCTAGAGCCCGAGCTGGCGCGCGGCCAGGTCCTTCATGATCTCTTCGGAGCCGCCGCCGATCACCATCACCTTGACCTCACGGTACAGCCGTTCGCTGCGGGTGCCGCGCATGTAACCCATGCCGCCGAGGATCTGCACGGCCTGGTCGGCGCAGTACTGGAAGGCCTGCGTGGCCACCACCTTGGCCATGCAGGTGCGCGCCACCAGGGCCGCAGGGTCGCCCAGCCGGTGCTGCAGGCGGTAGGCCAGGTCGTAGACGAGGGCGCGCGCCGTCTCCACGCGGCCGACCATGTCCACCAGCTTGTGGCGGATGACCTGGCGCTCGGACAGTGCGGCGCCGAAGGTCCTGCGCTCGCGCGCCCAGTCGGCCGCCTCTTCGGTGCACACCTGAGCGTAGCTGCAGGCCATGGCGGCCATCATCAGCCGCTCGTGGTTGAAGTTGTGCATGATGGCCTTGAAGCCGCCGCCATCGTCGCCGATGAGGTGCGAGGCCGGCACGCGGCAGCCGTCGAAGCGCAGGTGCGCGGTGTCGCTGGCCCACCAGCCGGTCTTGGCCAGCAGCGTACGCTGCAGGCCCGGCGTGTCGCCCGGCACCAGCAGCAGCGAAACCCCGCCGGGGCCCTTGTTCGACGGGTCGGTGCGCACGGCCACGGTCAGCCAGTCGGCGCGCATGCCGCTGGTGATGAAGGTCTTCTCGCCGTTCACCACGTAGTGGCTGCCGTCGGCCGACCGCAGGGCGGCGCAGCGCAGCGCCGCCACGTCGGAGCCGCCGCCGGGCTCGGTGATGGCCAGCGCGGCGATCTGCCGGCCGGCCAGCACCTCGGGCACCACGCGCGCCACCAGGTCCGGCCGGCCCTGCGCCACCAGCGGCGGCAGGGCGATGTGGTGCGAACCCAGCGAGGCCTGCACGCCGCCGGAACCGGCACGCGCCAGTTCCTCGGCCGCGGCGATGGTGAAGAAGATGTCGGCCGGCGTGCCGCCCAGCGCTTCGGGGTAGCCGATGCCCAGCAGCCCGATGGCGCCGGCCTTCGTGTACAGATCGCGCGGAAAGCTGCCGGCCTCGTCCCAGGCCGCTGCGTGCGGCGTGATCTCGCGCGCCACGAAGTCGCGCACGCTGCGACGCAGGGTCTCGTGATCGGGGCCGAAATACTCGGCGCGGGGCGGCAACTCGAACATCCCGCGATTGTGGTCGGTTTCATGGGCCGGTCCGCAACCTGGTCGCCGGCACCGGCACAGCCCCCCGGCAGAGCGGTCAGGGCATGGCAAATGCCCATCAAGGCAAAGGGGGCCGTCACGGCACGACCGCTGCTGCAGGGTCAGAATGGTCCGCAGAAGTCCCGAGCGTCAGCTCCAGAACCCCAAGGAAACCTCCAGATGCCCTCGCCAGCGCCCTCTCCCGCCCACCCGTTCCCGCACACCTTGCAGACCTTCGGCATCGCCCCGGGCCGCAGCGGCCGGCTGTTCTCGCTGCCCGCGCTGGCCGCCACCTACCCGGGGGTGAGCCGCATGCCGGTCTCGATGCGCATCGTGCTGGAAAGCGTGCTTCGCAACTGCGACGGCATCAAGGTCACGCCCGAGCACGTGGCGCAGGTGGCGCAATGGAAGCCGAACGCCCCACGCACCGAGGAGATTCCCTTCGTCGTCGCCCGCGTGGTGCTGCAGGACTTCACCGGCGTGCCGCTGCTGGCCGACCTGGCCGCCATGCGCAACGTGGCCGCGCGCCTGGGGAAGGACCCCAAGCGCATCGAACCCCTGGTGCCGGTGGACCTGGTGGTCGACCACTCGGTGATGATCGACCACTACGGCAGCCCCAAGGCGCTGGACCTGAACATGAAGCTGGAGTTCCAGCGCAACCAGGAGCGCTACCAGTTCATGAAGTGGGGCATGGGCGCCTTCGACACCTTCCGCGTCGTGCCGCCGGGCTTCGGCATCGTGCACCAGGTGAACCTGGAATACCTGGCGCGCGGCGTGCATCTGGGCGCCGACGGCGTGTCCTACCCCGACTCGCTGGTGGGCACCGACAGCCACACCACCATGATCAACGGCATCGGCGTGGTCGGCTGGGGCGTGGGCGGCATAGAGGCCGAGGCCGGCATGCTGGGCCAGCCCGTGTACTTCCTGACGCCCGACGTGGTGGGTTTCGAGTTCACCGGGAAGCTGCGCGAAGGCGTGACCGCCACCGACCTGGTGCTGACCGTCACCGAGATCCTGCGCAAGGAAAAGGTGGTTGGCCAGTTCGTCGAGTTCTGCGGCGAAGGCACGCGCACGCTGAGCCTGCCCGACCGCGCCACCATCGCCAACATGGCGCCCGAGTACGGCGCCACGATGGGCTTCTTTCCGGTGGACGAAAAGACCATCGCCTACTTCGAAGGCACCGGCCGCACGAAGGACGAGATCGCCGCCTTCGAGGCCTACTTCCGCGCCCAGGGCCTGTTCGGCGTGCCGCTGGCCAGCGACATCGACTACACGCGAAAGCTCACGCTCGACCTGTCCACCGTGGCCCCCAGCCTGAGCGGCCCGAAGCGCCCGCAGGACCGCATCGAACTCGGCCACGTGAAGTCGAAATTCACCCAGCTGTTCAGCGCCGGCGCCGCCGACAACGGCTTCAACCAGCCGGCCGACAAGCTGGGGACCGGGTACCGCACACCACAGGGCATCACGCTGCACAACGGCGACGTGCTGATCGCCGCCATCACCAGCTGCACCAACACCAGCAACCCCGGCGTGCTGCTGGCCGCCGGCCTGCTGGCCAAGAAGGCCGTGCTGGCGGGCCTGACGGTGAAGAAGCACATCAAGACCTCGCTGGCGCCGGGCTCGCGCATCGTCACCGAGTACCTGCAGAAGGCCGGCCTGCTGCCTTACCTGGAGCAGCTGGGCTTCAGCGTGGCGGCCTACGGCTGCACCACCTGCATCGGCAATGCCGGCGACCTGGCGCCCGAGTTCAACCAACTCATCACGGAAAACGACCTCGTGTGCGCCGCGGTGCTGTCGGGCAACCGCAACTTCGAAGCCCGCATCCACCCCAACCTGAAGGCCAACTTCCTGGCCAGCCCGCCGTTGGTGGTGGCCTACGCCATCGCCGGCAACATCATGCGCGACCTGATGACGGAACCGGTGGGACAGGGCAGCGGCGGCAAGGACGTCTGGCTGGGCGACATCTGGCCCACCAGCGACGAGATCCATGCGCTGATGAAGTACGCCATGGACGGCGAGGCCTTCCGCGCCAACTACGACAAGGTCAAGACCGACCCGGGCAAGCTGTGGGAGAAGATCCGCAGCGTGGGCGGCGGCGACGTCTACCCCTGGCCGCGCAGCAGCTACATCGCTGAGCCGCCCTTCTTCAGCGACTTCACGATGCAGCCCAAGGCACTGGTTTCCGGCGTGCAGGGCGCGCGCATCATGGGCCTGTTCGGCGACAGCATCACCACCGACCACATCTCGCCCGCCGGCTCCTTCAAGGACAGCACGCCGGCCGGCCAGTGGCTGCTGAGCCAGGGCGTGCTGAAGGCCGACTTCAACAGCTACGGCGCACGCCGCGGCCACCACGAGGTGATGATGCGCGGCACCTTCGCCAACGTGCGCGTGAAGAACCTGATGATCCCGGCGCTGCCGGACGGCTCGCGCGTGGAGGGCGGCTACACGCTCTACCAGCCCGGCGGCGAACAGCTGCCCATCTACGACGCGGCCATGAAGTACCAGGCCGCCGGCGTGCCCACGATCGTCTTCGCGGGCGAGGAATACGGCACCGGCTCCAGCCGCGACTGGGCCGCCAAGGGCACGGCGCTGCTGGGCATCCAGGCCGTGGTGGCGCGCAGCTTCGAGCGCATCCACCGCAGCAACCTCATCGGCATGGGCGTGCTGCCGCTGCAGTTCCGGCCCGGCGACAGCTGGCAGAGCCTGGGCCTGACGGGCGCCGAGACGGTCGACGTGGTGCTGGGCGAAGCGATCCGGCCACTGACCGACGCGACGCTGGTCATCCGCCGGGCCGACGGCACGCGCCAGCAGGTGGGCGTGGTGCTGCGCATCGACACCGCCATCGAGGTCGACTACTACAAGCACGGCGGCATCCTGCCCTACGTGCTTCGGCAGCTGCTGGCGGCGTGAGGCCGGCCGCGGGGCCCGGCCGCGAAAGGACCTTGCACCACCGCGTGCGGCTGCAGGGCTCTCGCGGCGGTCGCCGTCGGCTTGAGGTCCCGACGCCCTGAAACCCGCTACGCCGCGGGCTTGCCGTCCGGCCGGCCGCCCGCGGGGTCGACATCGCCCGGCGCCGGCTCCGCCGGTCGCATCGAGATCGTCACCGGCGGGGACTCTGGCGTGCCTCGCCCCGGCGTCGAGGACTTCGGCACGTGCAGCACGCGCGTGGCGGGGTGCAGCACGAACTCGATCTGCAGTGCGGTGAGCATCAGGTCGACGCGGGCCGTCAGCGTGACCGGGCCGTCGATGATGGGCCGGGCGCGCAGTTCCTCGGCGGCCAGGGCCAGCATGTCGCGCATCTGCACCACCGCCTCGCGCGTGGCCGCGGTGCCGGCCCGGTCGCCGAGTTCGGCGGCCTTGCGCCGGGTGGCGCTCATCGCATCGCCGGCCTGGGAGCCCACGGCTTCCGCGCCTTCCTTGACCGAACCGGCCACTCTGGCCGCCGAGGAAGTGATCTGTCCGCCCAGTTCCTTGATCCGATCCAGCATGATGTCCGGCCCGGCTCGGCCGCAGAAGTCCTTCAGGGCGGCAGTGTGATCGACCGCCGGCGAAGGGCGACATGCCGGCGTCAAGGCCGGGAGGCGCGGCGGGTTACTCCTCCGACCTCCTCGGGCCAGGATCGCCCCGTTGCAGGACCGGGCTGTACGGCAGGTCCGGCACCCAACGCTGTCAACCCGACTGCAAGCGCAGCCGCAGCCCGCAGCGCGCCCACATCGCGGCCAGCGTGAAGAAGCACAGCACGAAGATGAGGGCGCCCCACCACTCGGTGACGTTTTCGGTGCGCGCCTTCCAGTCGGGTGACAGCAACGCTGCCACGATGGCATTGGCCACGCCCAGCGCCACCAGCGTGCAGGCCAGCACCACGTGGCTGCGCACCAGCCAGCCGGGCAGGCCGCTGCCACCCCGAAGGGCCAGCGCCTGCACCGCCTGGCCGAGCAGCAGCATGCACAGGCAGGTGCATCCGAAATACAGCACCGTGCCGTACTGCCGCAGCAGCCGGTACACCACGCCATCGGTGCCCAGGAAGGTGGCATAGAGCACCAGGGCCACGGCGGCCACCAGGCCCAGCACCGCCAGCGCCTTCAGGCCGCGCCGCGGCCCCAGCGCGCCGCGCAGCCAGTGCGCCGCCAGCAGCCACACCAGGCCCTGCAGCGTGGCGGCAGGCAGCATCAGCGCACGAAACAGATGGTTCGGCAGGTCGTGGCGTGCCGCCCGGCTGATCGACACGCAGCCGTCGATGAAGGGGTTGCAGCCGGGCACCAGCTGCAGCTGCACCGACAGCGCAAAGGCCAGCAGCGCCGCCACCGCCGGCACCCCGCCCGCCAGCACGGCCAGCGGCCACAGCGGCAGGCCGGATGCAGAGGCTGCGCGCGACACGGCAGGCTCAGGGGTGGTGGGCATGGCGTTTCAGAAGCGGTAGACGAGGCCCGCACTGAGGTTCCAGCCCTGGCGTTCACGCACCAGCGGGCTGGCAGCGGCTTGGCCGATCAGGCGCGTGACACCGGCGCCGCCGAAGACGGTCCAGCGCGCTTCCAGCGCATGCCGCCAGCCCGCCGTGATCGAGACATCGCGCAGGCCCGCCGACATCGCAGTGACGGGGTAGCCGCTTCGCCGGGCCTGCTCGGGGTCGATGCCGAAGTAGCTCTGCAGGTGCCGGCGGTCGCCCCAGCCGAGCGAGACCGCGCCCTGCACGCCCAGCCGGGGGCTGAGCACCTTGTCGCGCACGAGCTGGAGTTCGCCTTCGGCGCCGCCGCCGCGGCCCAGCGCATCGACGGTGTTCAGGCTGCGCAGACGCCAGCCTTCGTCGAGCCGGTAGCTCACGCTCAGCCGCATCCGCAGCGTGCGACGCACATCGCCGGTGCCGCGCAGTTCAGGACTGTCGGACTCGCGCCGCCCGCTGTCCAGGCGCAGCCCCAGCCCGGCGCGCAGGCGATCGCCCTGCGCCAGTTCCACGCGCAGGCCACCGCCCCGGGCCGCTTCCGCCCCACGCACCGAGAACGCACCACGGCTGGACAGGCTGACGCGGCCCCAGCGCAGCGCCAGCCCCGGCTGCAACGTGGTGGTGCGGCTGGCCGAGCCCGGACTGCTCGGCCCGTTCGTCACCATGTAGCCGACGGCGGCGTCCCAGGCACGGGCCGGACCAAATTCCGCGGGCGTCTCGTCGGTGGTCTGCGCCGCCACCGACAGCCAGCAGCCACCCAGCAGGATACCGACCCGGCGGGCCAGGGAGGTGGGGGCGGCGGGGAACCGGTAGGCGTGCATGCCGCGCGATTGTTCCGGCCGAAGCAGCCTTCACCAAGCAACCCCGCAGGTGGCCCCGCCCGCAACGGGGCTGAGGCCGGTCTAGGCGCCGACGTTTCGGCCGCGGCCGAAACGCCCCGAAGCCTCAAACCGAGGCGGCGCTCTCGGCCTTCATCCGCGTCAGCACGAGATCGGTGCCGACCACGTGCATGCTGCCGTCTGCCGCCACCTGCAGGGGTTCCCCGCTGGCCAGCTTGTACTCGGCCATGCCCGTCGGTTCCCAGGACTGGTCGACATCGGGCGCGCCTTCGAAGCGCACGAGGTGCTCGAAGCCGTGCACGACGTAGACCGTGCCGTCGTTGCCTTCGGCGCGGAAGGTCTCCAGGCGTTGAAGTTTCTTGTCCATGGTGGTGCTCCTTTTCATGTCCAGTTTGCGCGACGCCGCGGCGCGGGATCTGACGCAGATCAGTGACAGATCACGGCCATGCATCAAGGTTCCCCCGCCACCGCGCACCGGCTTCTGCGGGGGCCTGCCAGGCACGCGGCTTGCCAGGGGCGCACGACGGTGGCGCCGACGCGATCGGCGCGACACCTCTTGCCCTGCTGGAGCCGACGCCCTTGCCATCAGCCGCCGCGACGGATCGCCGTACTGCACGTACTGCAGCTTCGCCCTGCCCGCCGGCCGCTGCGGCGACCCCGCGGACCGAGCAGCCGCCCGATCGCGGCCTGCAGGTTCTGCTGCTCCTGTCCATCGTGCTGCCCTTCGTGCTGTACGGCGTGCTGGGGTGGGCTTCCTGGCACTCGACACGTGCCGAGGCCGCACAGCGGCTGGACCGTGTGGCACGGGCCGCGCAGGAGCACGCCTCCAAGGTCATGGACACCAACGAGATGCTGTTGGGCCGCGTGCTCGATCTCGTCGGCCGGCTGTCGGACGAGGAGATCCGCCTGTCGGAGGGCAACCTGCACCGGCAACTCGTGGCGATGACTTCCGACCTGCCGCAGCTGCAGTCGATCTGGATCCTCGACGCTGCCGGCAGGCCGCTGGCCTCCAACCGCTTCTACCCCGCCCCGGCCGATCGGCTCAACCTGGCCGACCGCGACTTCTTCCGCTGGCACCAGAACGGCGGTCAGGGCCTGTTCGTCAGCGAACCGTCGATCGGCCGCATCACGCGCGAACCGTACTTCGACACCAGCCGCCGCCGGGCCGGCCCCGACGGCGGCTTCATCGGCATCGTCAACGCGTCACTGAAACCGGGCTACTTCGCCGGCTTCTACGCCGACCTGGCCCAGGCCGAGCCGGGACTGGCAGTCACGCTGTTCCGGCGCGACGGCACCCTGCTGGCACGCCACCCGGCGCCACCCCCCGGCATCACGAGGTCGGACGCCAACAACGAGCTGATGCGCCGGGTGGCACGCGGCGACCAGCAAGGCACGCTGACGATGCCCTCGTCCTTCGACCGCCGCAGCCGCATGGTGGTGTTTCGTGCGGTCGAGCGCTACCCGGTCTTCGTCGGTGCAGGCATCGACGAGCACCAGATGTCGGCGGCGTGGCAGAAGGAGATGGTGTCGCTGGCCGCGCTGCTGTTTCCGATCTGCGGCGCGCTGGTGACCGCTGCCTGGTACGCGCTGCAGCGCTCGCGCCGCGAGCACCTGGCGCTGCAGCGCATGCGAAGCGAAGTCGACCAGCGGCTGAAGGCCGAAGCGGCCTTGCTGCGTACGCAGAAGCTGCAGGCGCTGGGGCAGATCACCGGCTCGGTGGCACACGACTTCAACAACCTGCTGGCCGTGGTGAGCAACAGCGCCCACCTGATCCTGCGCCGCCCGCCCGGCACCGACGCCCAGCCCCAGGCCGCGGCGATCGAACGCGCCGTGCGCACCGGGGTGCACCTGACGCGGCAATTGCTGGCCTTCTCGCGGCGGCAGGCACTGCAGCCCGAGGAGATGGACCTGCGCGAGAGCCTGCCCCGCACGCTGGAGCTGCTGCGCACCAGCGTGAGTGGTCGCGTGCGCGTCGAGATGCAGGTGGCCCACGACCTGCACGCCGTTCGTCTGGATCCCGCCGACCTCGAACTGGCGCTGCTGAACCTCGTGCTGAATGCCAAGGACGCCATGGCCGAGGGCGGCACCGTCAGGATACTGGCCGCCAACCAGGAGGCACCGGACGGGCAGCGCTGGGTCGTGCTGACGGTGGCCGACGAAGGCAGCGGCATCGAGCCGAGCCTGCTGGACCGCGTCTTCGAGCCCTTCTTCAGCACCAAGCCCGAGACCAACGGCACGGGGCTGGGCCTGAGCCAGGTGCGTGCTGCCTGCGAACAGGCCGGCGGCACGGCAACCATCGAGAGCCACCTGGGCGTCGGCACACGGGTCACGCTGCGCCTGCCGGCGCTGGCAGCGTCTCAGGGTGCGGCGCCGCTCTTTCCCGACACCGTGCATCTGGACTGCGACATCCTGCTCGTCGAGGACGAACCCGAAGTCGCCGAGACCACGTGCGCCCTGCTCGAGATGATGGGCGGCCGCGTCGCGGTGGCGCCGGGGGCCGAGCAGGCACTGGCCCGCGTCGCCGACGCGTCATCGCGGCCCGACGTGGTGCTCAGCGACGTGGCCATGCCTGGCGCACTGAACGGTCTGGCGCTGGCGCGCCGCCTGCGCGGCCTGCATCCGCCCGTGCCCATCGTCCTGATGACGGGCTTCACCGGCGAGATCGACGCGGCCCATGCCGAGGGCTTCGCGGTGCTGGCCAAGCCCTGCGAGCCGGCGCTGCTGGCGCGTGCGCTGGCCGAGGCCTGCGCTGCCGGCGCCCGCAGGACGCGAGGCGACCCGGCGCTTTAGCGTCCACGACGCCCGCCCTGTTCCTGCCGCCGCGGGCCGGCTCGACGGCGCGGCGAAGAGGCCCGTCACGCTGGCGCAACCCCGTCGGCCGCAGGCCCTGCCCTCAGACTGCCGCGGGGCGCCGGGCGATGGCCTGCCCTGCGTCACCGAGGGGTCGCCACGCGCAGGAGATCGGGTTCGCCCCGGGTGCCCTAGACGCGGCGAAGGCCTAGAGTCAAACGGGCCCGAACTCGCCAGTCGTTTCGACACAGCGCTGGCGGGCGCCCGGAGAGTCAGGGAACTCAACATCGATCCGCAACCAGCGGACAGACAAAAGGACGGGCCCAGCCCGCACGGAGACAACATGCGAAACCTCTTCAAAGCTGCCCCCCTGGCGGCCGCCTTCATGCTGGCCGCCTGCGGCGGCGGCGGCAGCGACGACACGCGCAGCGCGCCGCAGGCCCAGGACGTGCGCCAGCGCACCCTGGCCGCCGCACCGGCCCCTTCAGCGATGACGGTGCGCCTGGGTGTGCTGTCCAGCGCCCCCGAGTTCGTCTCGGGCGGTGACGCACGCATCGAGGTGCGCGCCGCCAGAGGCCTGCACGACAAGCTGGACCTGTGGCTCAATGGCCGCCGACTCGACGCCCGCCTGCAGTCGCGGGGCGACCGCCTCGAAGGCGTCATCACGGGGCTGGCGCTGGGCCGCAACACCCTGGAAGTTCGGCACCGCAGCGGCAATGGTCAGGCGCGCGACAGCATCGTGCTGACCAACCACCCGATCACCGGCCCGATGTTCACCGGGCCGCAGCAGATGCCCTTCGTCTGCACCACCATCCAGGGCGCCGTGGGTCGCCAGCCGCTCGTCGACAGTCCCACCCCGCCCGGCTACCGCGTGACGGACGCGCAAGGCCAGGTCATCGGCTACAGCCGCGACTGCTCGATCGACACCTTCGTGACCTGGTTCTACCGCAACACCGCCGGCGCGCTGCGGCCGCTGGCCGACCCTGCCGTGCGCCCGGCCGACATGGGCACGACGACGCTGGACGACGGCCGCACGGTCGACTTCGTGATCCGCCGCGAGATCGGCTCGATCAACCGCTTCCTCTACAGCATCGCGATGCTGGCCACGTCCGGCACGGCGGCCTCGCAGACCGACACCGGCTTGTGGAACGGCAAGCTGCTGTACTGGTTCCAGGGCGGCGTGGCCATCGGCCACAGCCAGGGCACGGTGCATGGCGGCTCGATGAACCTCGACGTGCTCGGCAAGGGCTGGGCCATCGTTCACTCCAGCGGCAACAACACCGGCACGCACTACAACATGAACGTCTCCGGTGAGACGGCCCTGATGACCAAGGAGCGCTTCATCGAGCGTTACGGCGTGCCGCTGTACACCGTGGGCCTGGGCGGATCGGGCGGCGCCATCCAGCAGTACCTCATCGCCCAGAACCATCCCGGCGTGCTCGACGGCCTGCTGCCGGTGCAGAGCTACCCCGACATGGTGACCCAGACCATCCACGTCGGCGACTGCGAACTGCTCGAGCACTACATGGACGCCACCGACCGCGCCAACGCCAGGTGGCGCGTGACGAAGAACCGGACACTGCTGGTCGGCATGAACGCCGAGGACGGTGTGCCCGACCCCCTGGCTCCGGTCAAGACCGCCTTGGGCTACAGCACCGCGCCGGGCTCCTCGGAGTGCATCAAGGCCTGGCGCGGCCTGACGCCGCTGGCCATGAACCCGAACTTCGGCCAGGCCGCCAACCAGGCGCAGTGGGTGCCGCAGAGCGAGATCGCGGCCATCCGCTGGACGCACTACGACGACCTTCGCAACGTCTATGGCATCGACGAGACCGGCGCCGCACGGTCGAGCTGGGACAACGTCGGCGTGCAGTACGGCCTGGCGGCACTGCGCGAGGGACGCATCACGCCGTCCGAGTTCCTGCACCTGAACTGGCATGTCGGCGGATGGAAGCGCCCGAGCCAGATGGTGCAGGAAGGCTTCCCGTTCCTGGGACCGCTGACGCCCGCCAGCTTCGACCCCTGGAGCCGGCGCAACATGAACCTGGCCAGCGCCAATGCCCCGGCCCCGCGCACCGCGGGCGATCCCATCGCGATGCGTGCGTCCTACACCTCCGGGCACGTCTTCGGCGGCCGCCTGGAGGTGCCGGCCATCGACCATCGGCAGTACATGGAGCGTGAACTGGACATGCACAACGCACACCAGTCCTTCGCCACGCGCCAGCGCGTGCTGCAGCGCATGGGACACAGCGACAACCTGGTGGTGTGGTTCACCGACACCACGCCGGGCGTGCCCAAGGCCAGCCAGACGCTGGAAGCCCTGGCCGTGATGGACCGCTGGATGACGAACATGAAGCTGGCTCCCGGCAAGGGCGTGGCGGGCAACAAGCCGGCCGAGGCGACGGACGCCTGCTTCGACCTGCAGGGCAGGAAGATCCACGCCGGCGCGGACGCGTGGAGCGGCATCCTCGATGGCACGGCAGCAGGCCCGTGCACGCAGAAGTTCCAGCTCTACGGCACGTCCCGCATGGTGGCCGGCGCGCCGATCGAAGGCGGCATCTATGCCTGCGCCCGCAAGCCGGTGGCCACGGCCGTGGCCGACGGCACTTACGGCGCATGGACGCCGGACGCAGCGCAACGGGCGCAGCTGCAGCAGATCTTCCCGCAGGGTGTGTGCGACTACGCGCGGCCCGACACGGCGCGGCCCTGAAGCGACAAGGCCGGCCTCTCCCGAGGCCGGCCTGGCAGCAGAAACCTGAACGGCCGGCCCCATGCGGGTCGGCCGTGCCGCGTTCAGGACATCACTGCGGCTCGATCTTCGCGTCGCGGATCGCCTTGGCCCACTTGTCGGTCTCGCGCGCGTTGCGCTGGGCCAGCGCCTCCGGGGTGCCGGGGTCGATGGCGAAGCCGTTGGCGGCGAACTTGTCCTGCAGGTCCTTGCTGTTGGCCGCGGCGTTGATGGCGGCGTTGAGCCGGGCCACGATGTCCGGCGGCGTGCCGGCCGGGGCGAAGATCGCGAAGTAGGCGATCAGCTCGTAGTCCTTCAGGCCCAGCGCCTCGTTGACCGTCGGCAGTTCGGGCACGGCGGCCGCGCGCTTGGTCGAGGTGACGGCCAGGCCGCGGATCTTGCCGGCCTTGTGCTGCGGCACCGTGACGCCGAAGTCGGCGGTGAACATCATCACCTGGCCGCCGATCAGGTCGGTCATCGCCGCCGGGCCGCTCTTGTAGGGGATGTGGTTCATCTGCACGCCGGTCATGCTGGCCAGCACTTCGGAGGACACCAGCTGCGAGGTGCTGGCACTGGCGAAGGTGACCGTGCCCGGCTTGGCCTTGGCCAGGTCGATGAACTCCTTCAGCGTCTTGGCCGGCACGTCGTTGTTGACGGCCACCATCAGCGGCACCGAGCCCAGGAAGCCTACCGGGGTGAAGGCGGTGTCCTGGTCGTAGGGCAGCTTCTTCATCAGGAACTTCAGCGCCGCGTTGGTGCTGTTGGTGCCGACGAGGATGGTGTAGCCGTCGGCCGGCGCCTTGGCCACCGCGTCGGCGCCCAGCATGCCGTTGGCACCGGGCCGGTTCTCGATGACGATGGTCTGTCCCAGCGTCTGCGACATCTTCTCGGCGAAGGCGCGGCCGATCTGGTCGGTGGCGCTGCCGGCGGCAAAGGGCACGACGGCCTTGATGGGCCCCTTGGTCGGCCAGGCCTGGGCCCAGACCGAGGAAGTGGCGAGTGACGTGGCCAGCAGGGTGGCGGCCAGCAGCGCGCGGCGACGGAAGGGAATGCGCAAGACGGTCTCCTTGGAATGGCGGGGCGGCAACTTGATGCCCCTGGGGGCCGAAGTCTAGGGCCGAACCAGACGAGCCGGTGCAGTCCAGGGGACTCGAGCACCGCAGCGGCCAGGGTCTTGCCGGCACCGGCCCGCAGCTTCATTCCGTGACCTTTGTCACGCCTCGGCGCCACCACAGGCCTTGTCGCGGCATCGATGACTCACGTCGGTGCCGGCACGGCCGATGCATGGGGCAACCATCAGATCTGACATCACCGATGCACGCCGCCCTGCCCGCCCCGGCTCCCCTGCCGCGGCCGAGCGCACCCTTGCAGCTCACCCGCTACTTCTCGATCACGAGCCTGCTGGGCATCGTGGTCGTCACGGTCTGCCTGCTCTGGACCTATCGACAGATCACCATCGAGCGCCTCGTGCAGCACGAGTCGCGCGCCAACGCCGACCTGACCCGGGCCTTCGCGAACTCGGTCTGGGAGCGTTACCGCGGCCTCGTCACCGGCGCCGCAGGCCGCAGCCGGGAAGCGCTGCTGCAGGACGCCGAACTGGCACAGCTTCGCTCCGACCTGCTGCGCCAGATGAAGGGTCTCAGCATCGCCAAGGTGAAGATCTACGACATCGGCGGCCTGACGGTGTTCTCGACCGAGACGCACCAGATCGGCGAGGACAAGGGCGACAACGTCGGCGTCATCGCGGCGCGCTCGGGGCAGGTCACCAGCCAGATCACCTTCCGCAAGAAGTTCGATGCCTTCGAGGGCGCCCTGGCCGACCGCAACCTGATCGCCTCCTACGTGCCGGTGCGGTCGGCGCCCGGGTCCCCGGTGGAAGGCGTGTTCGAGGTCTATTCCGACGTCACGGAACTGCTGCAGGCGCAGCAGCGTGCGCAGTGGCAGATCGCAGGCGTCGTGTTCGGCCTGCTGGCCCTGCTGTACCTGTTCCTGCTGCTGGTGGTGCGCAAGGCCGACCGCATCATCGCCGGGCAGGAAAGGGAACGCGCGGAACGCGAGGCCCAGGTGCGACACCGGGCCTACCACGACAACCTCACCGGCCTGCCCAACCGTGCGTACTTCGTGGAAAGGCTCACCGAGACGCTCGCGCTGGCACGGCGGCAGGGCCACCCCTGCGGGCTGATGTTCATCGACCTGGACCGCTTCAAGATCGTCAACGACAGCCTCGGCCACGGCGCCGGCGACCTGCTGCTGAAGGCGGTGTCGGAGCGCATCGCCGGCTGCCTGCGCGGCAACGACCTGCTGTTCCGCATGGGCGGCGATGAGTTCACCGTGCTGCTGCCGCACATCGAGGCCCCGGAGGATGCCGCCCAGGTGGCGCGCCGCATCATGGCCGCGGTGGAGGCGCCTGTGGTCGTGCACGAACACGAACTGCGCGTGGGCGCGACCATCGGCATCGCCGTGCATCCCGGCGACGGCGAGACTGCCGAGTCGCTGCTGAAGAACGCCGATGCGGCGATGTACAGCGCCAAGGCGGCAGGTCGCGGCAGCTACGCCTTCTATCGCGCCTGGATGAACCAGCGCGCCACCCAGCGGCTGGAGCTCGAAGCGGCGCTGAAGGCCGGCTTCAGCGCCGGCGAGTTCCTGCTGCACTACCAGCCCCGCGTGGACTCGGCCAGCCACCGCGTGGTGGCGATGGAGGCCCTGCTGCGCTGGCAGCACCCGCAGCGCGGCATGGTGCTGCCGGGTGAGTTCGTCGGCGTTCTCGAGGACATCGGCATGATGCCCATCGTGGGCGAGTGGGTGCTGCGCGGTGCCTGCATGCAGGTGCGTGCCTGGCAGCAGCAAGGACGCCAGCCGCTGCGCGTCTCGGTCAACGTGTCGCCGGTGCAGTTCCAGGCGCCGGGCTTCGTGGCCATGGTGCGGCGCGTGCTGCAGGACACCGGCGTCCCGCCGGCCCTGATCGAGCTGGAACTGACCGAAACGCTGCTGATGGCCCACCCCCAGCAGGCCAGCGACACCCTGGACGCCATCCGGGCCATGGGTGTGCGCCTGTCGATCGACGACTTCGGCACCGGCTTCTCGTCCTTGAACTACCTGCGCCACTTCGCCGTCGACTACCTCAAGATCGACCGCAGCTTCACCGCCGAGATCGCCAGCGATGCGCGGGCGCGCGCCGTGGTGCAGGCCATCATCGACGTGGCCGCGGCGCTGAAGATCGGCGTCGTGGCCGAAGGCGTGGAAACCGGCGCCCAGGCCGACTTCTACACCGCGGCAGGTTGCGGCGAGTTGCAGGGCTTCCTGTTCAGCCGGCCGCTGCCGCCCGAGCAGCTGGCAGCGACCCCCCGGGCAAGGCACGCCACCACGGCGGCCTGAAAAGGTGTGAACCGCGCCCCGCCACGATCCCGCGGCCCTCAGCGCGCAGGCACGCCGGCCAGGCTGCGTTCCAGCAAGGCCGCCACCTGCAGCACACGCGCGTCGGCCCCGGGCGGGGCGATGAGCTGCAGCCCCATCGGCAGTCCGTCCACGCCCACCGCGCCCGGCACGCTGATGCAGGGCACGCCCAGCAGGGTCCAGGCCCGGTTGAAGGTCGACACGCCCGTGCTGTCGTACCCGACGGGCGCCTGATCGGGCGCGCTGGGCGTCAGCAGCACGTCGAAGCCGTCCAGCCACTCGGCCGCCTCGGCGCGCGCCACCGCCGTCAAGGCCTGTGCGGCTTCGTACTCGGCCGGCTCGATGCGACCGGCGCCCTGGAGGTAGTCGCGCAGCGTGGGCGACAGTGCATCGGCCTGGTGCGCCAACTCCCAGCTCATGGCGCGCACGGCCTCGAAGCCCTGCACGGTGTCGTGCGCCTTGAAGGCATCGGCGGCCCAGGGCGGCAAGGTGCAGCGCCGCAGTTCGCAGCCCGCCGCTTCGAGTGCGCGGCAGCCGTGCGCCAGCGCCCGCGCGGCGCTGGGCGTGATCTCGCCCCAGGGGTAGGCTTCGGGCACGCCCACCACCCAGGTGGCGCCGCGCGGCGCCGGGCTGGGCGCCAGCGTGCGGCCGGTCAGGGCCTGCGCGAAGACGGCCATGTCGGCCACGTCGCGCGCGAACAGGCCCACCGTGTCGAGCGACCAGCTGAAGCACTTCAGCCCCACCGTGGGCAGCCAGCCGAAGCTGGGTTTGTAGCCCACCACGCCGTTGTAGGACGCCGGCCGGATCACCGAACCGCCGGTCTGCGTGCCGACGGCCAGCGGCACCAGTCCCGCGGCCACGGCGGCGGCCGATCCGGCCGAGGACCCGCCCGGCGTGCGGCCCGGCGCCTTCGGGTTGCGCGTGGCGGTCGGATGCAGGAAGGCGAATTCGGTGGTGGTGCTCTTGCCGATCACCAGTGCCCCGGCATGGCGCAGCAGCGACACCACCGCGGCATCGCAGGCCGCCGGGCGCGCGACATACAGCGCGCTGCCGTAGGCGGTGGGCAGATCGCGTGTCTCGAAGATGTCCTTCACGGCGACCGGCAGACCCCGCAGCGGGCCGCTCAGGCGCGAGGCCTCGGCGGCGGCGGCGTCGGCGTCGAGCGTGCAGACGAAGGCACCCACGGCAGCGTCTTCGCTGGCGATGTGGGCCAGCGTGGCACGCGCCAGCTCGTCGGCCGCCAGGGCGCCGCTGCGCAGCTGTGCGAGGATCTGCAGGGCCGAAGCGCCGGCGGCAGGGTGCGGTGCGTGGGTCATCATGGGGTCCAGGGTTCGTGGCAGTCGGCAGGCCGGGGCCGTGACGGGATGCGCCGTGCAGCCGCGCGGGCAGCGAAGGCGGCGGCGGCGCTGGCGGCCCCACTGTAGCCGCAGCGGCGCGGCGCCAGGGCCGCAGCAGATGGCGCGGGGTCGGTGACGGGCGTCACGTGCGGGGCCTCCGTTCCAGTGCATGCTCGGTGGCTCCTGACCGGCTGGACCGCGGGTGCGAATTGACTTTGGACAAGATGACCGAGACCTCGACCCCGACCGCAGGCGCTGACGACCTCGGCGCGCGACTGGCAGACTGGCTTCATCGAGCCGATCCGGCGCATGCGCGCCTGGCCTCGGAAGGCGCCGAAGCGGCAGCGCAGGCGCTGACGCTGGCCGTCGAGCTGGGCCGTCCGCTGGATGCCGGCCGCGCAGCCGCCTGGCGCTGCACGCACCTGTTCCGGCAGGGCGCCTACGAGACGGCCGATGCTGCCGCAGCGACCGCCCTGCCGCTGCTGGCCGACCCCGCGTTGATCGACGAGCGCTGCGAGACCTTGCGCGTGCAGGCCATGGTCAACTGCGAGCGCGGCCACTTCGGCGCGGCCTTGCAGGCGGCGCAGCGTCTGGGCAGCACGGCGGCGGAGATCCGCTCGTCGGGCTGGGCGCTGATGGCTGCGTACGCGCTGGCCGTCTGCTTCGACCGGCTGGGAGATGCCTGGCAGGCCACGCGCGTGCTCGAGGAAGGCATCGCCGCCTACGGCCACGAGGCCACGCGACGCGAGCGGTTCATCGCCAGCGTCGGCATGGGGGCCTGCCTGATCAACAGCTTCCACCGCATGCGCGACGCGCTGACGCCGGAAGAGGGCCTGGAACGTCTGCGCCGTGCGCGGCCCCATGCCGAGACCGCGGTGATGCTGCTCGGCAGCCCGCCCGAGCCGCTGCAGGAAGTGGTGGCATGCGGCAACCTGGGCGAGGTGCTGCTGTTCCTGGGCGAACCGGAAGCGGCCCTGCCACTGCTGCAGGCCACCATGCTGCGGGCCCGCGAGTGCGGCCTCGTCGGCCATGCCCAGCGTGCCGAAGCGACCTGGTGCCACTGGCTGCTGGCGGCCGACCGCGCCGACGAGGCGCGCGCGCTGGCCGAACGGCTGCTGGTGCAGCTGGCCGATGGCGGCGCCCCGGTCACCACCCTGCGCGTGCTGGACGCCGCCTACCGCGCCTGTCGCCAGCTCGGCCTGCCCGAGGCCGCGCTGCAACACCACGAGAACTTCGAACGCCTGGAGCGGCGCCGCACCCTGGGCGAGATGCGCGCCATGGGTGAGCTGTTCGTCACGCGCAGCGAGGCCATGACGCTGGCGCAGCGGGCCGACCAGTTCGAGCGCCTGGCGCAACGCGACGGGTTGACGGGCCTGGCCAACCGCAGCCTGCTGCAGCAGCGCGCACGCCAGATGGGTCCGCGCGACGTGCTGGCCCTCATCGACATCGACCACTTCAAGCAGATCAACGACAGGCACGGCCATGCCGCCGGCGACGCCGTGCTGGTGCGACTGGCCGGCCTGCTGACCGAATGCACGCGCGAGTCCGACCTGGCCGCGCGCACCGGGGGCGAGGAGTTCGTGCTGCTGCTCAGCGACATCGGCCTGGCCTCCGCGGTGGACGCGTGCGAGCGGCTGCGTCTGGCCGTGGCGCAGCAGGCGGCATGGCCGGAACTGCCAGCCGGTGAAGGGCTCACCGTCAGCATCGGCCTGGCCGCCGCGGACGACCTGACGCTGGAGACCGCCACGCGGCGTGCCGACGCGGCGCTGTACGAGGCCAAGCGCGGCGGGCGCAACCGTGTCGTGGTGGCGCGCGACTGAGGCCGTCGCCCTGATCCCCGGCCCATGGCGTAGGCTCGTGGCCTGCGCGCGACGCCAACATCGCCGCCGGACACCGCCACTTTCCAAGAGAGCCCCATGCGCTACAAACCCCTCGGCCGCACCGGCCTGTTCGTCTCCGAGCTGTGCCTGGGCACCATGACCTTCGGCGGCAGCAGCGGCATCTGGGCGCAGATCGGCGATCTCTCCCAGGCCGACGCCGACGGGCTGATCGGCCAGGCCGTCGACGCCGGCATCAACTTCGTCGACACCGCGGACATCTACGCCGCCGGCGTCTCCGAGCAGATGACCGGCCGGGCGCTGAAGAACCTGAAGCTGCCGCGCGACCGCATCGTGCTGGCCACCAAGGTCTTCGGCGACACCGGCAGCGGGCCCAACCAGCGCGGCGCTTCGCGCAGCCACATCATGGACGGCGTGAAGGTCAGCCTGCAACGGCTGCAGATGGACCACATCGACCTCTACCAGATCCACGGTTTCGACCCCGCCACGCCCATCGAGGAGACGCTGCGCGCGCTCGACACGCTCGTGCGTCACGGCCACGTGCGCTACGTGGGCGTGAGCAACTGGGCCGCGTGGCAGATCGTCAAGGCGCTGGGCCTGTCGGAACGCCTGGGGCTGGCACGCTTCGAGTCGCTGCAGGCCTACTACACGGTGGCCGGCCGCGACCTCGAACGCGAATTGATGCCCATGCTGCAAAGCGAAGGCCTGGGCCTGATGGTGTGGAGCCCGCTGGCCGGCGGACTGCTCAGTGGCAAGTTCAGCCGCGATTCGGCAGCCGTGCCGGGCGAACCGGCCAGCCGTCGCAGCAGTTTCGACTTCCCGCCGGTGGACCGTCCGCGCGCCTTCGACTGCATCGACGCCATGCGCCCGATGGCCGCGGCGCGCGGCGTCTCGGTGGCGCAGATCGCGCTGGCCTGGCTGCTGCACCAGCCCGCCGTCACCAGCGTCATCGTCGGCGCCAGGCGGCCCGACCAGCTGGCCGACAACCTGGCCGCGGCCCAGGTGCGCCTGACGGCCGACGAGCTGCAGGCCCTCGACGCCGTGAGCCGGCTGCCGCGCGAGTACCCGGGCTGGATGCTCGAACGCCAGGGCGAGGTGCGCCGCCAGCAACTGCGTGGCGCGGAGGGCTGAAAGCCTCCGCTTCAGGCCACGGTACGGTGCGGGCAGGCAAAAAAATCCGGCTCTCCGATGCGCCGCTGCGGCCACTGCCGCTAACATCTTTCCGCCCTGTCCAGGCTTGGGTCTCTAGGGCGATCCAGCACATGCACCCGCGCCTGCGGAGTGTGGTCATCGGAAGGGCGAATGAACAAGGACCCCGGCATCGCCGGTCGCACCCAGATAGTCGGGCCGGACGGACTGCGCCGAAGACTGCTGTCCCTGGCCGGGGCAGGCGCCGGTGCCCTGGGGACCGGGGTCTGGCCTGCCGCCAACGCGCAGGGACCCGCGCGCCTGCGCTATGGCGGCGACTCGGCTTATGCGCCCGTCGAGTCGCTCGACGCCCAGGGCCGGCCGCAGGGTTTCCAGATCGAGCTGCTGGAGCAGCTCGCCGACGTGATGGGCGTGCCCATCGACATCGAGCTGAAGCCCTGGGCCGACACCGAAGAGGCCTTCCGGCAGGGCCGGCTCGACCTGATCGCCATGATCGACACGCCGGCACGGCGGCAGTGGGCGCTGTTCACCCACGGCCACGCCGCGCCAGCGCTGGCGCTGTACCACCTGGCGCAAGGCACCGAACCGCAAGGCCTGGCGGCACTGGCCGGCCTGCGCGTGGCGGTGCTGTCGAGCGAGGCCATGCGCGAGACCCTGGCCACCGCGCTGGTCGGCATTCCCGCCACCTTCCTGCGCCATGCCGATGCCGAGCAGGCGCTGCAGGCCGTGCGCGATGGCCGGGCCGACGTGGCGCTGCTGCCGCGGGCCTTCGGCGACGCCGTGCTGGCTTCGGGCCGGGCGCCGGACATGCACACCGGGCGGCAGAGCCTGCGCCTGCAGTCCTACGCCCTGGCCGTGGCACCAGGCAACGAAGCCCTGCGCGCGCGCCTGCAGCAGGGGCTGGACGAGCTGGAACGCAGCGGCAGGCTCGAAGCACTGCGCTCGAAATGGCTGGTCAGCCGCAACGAGCTGGCCGAGCGCATCGAACAGGAGCGCAGGCTGGACAGGCAGCGCGCCTGGACCTGGGGCCTGGCCGCCGCGTCGGGTGCGGCGCTGCTGGCGATGGGTTGGCTGCTGCGCCAGCGCAGCCAGCGCATCGCGGCGGAGCGTCAGCAGCGCCGCGCTGCCGAAGAGCTGCTGGAGCGTGCCTTCACGCAGAACCCCGACCCCATGATCATCGTCGAGCGCGGCAGCGCCAAGGTGAAGGACGCCAACCTCGCCGCGCAGCAGCTGCTGGCACGGCCCGGCGGGGACAGCCTGGTCGGCCGCTCGCTGCGCGAGCTGGCGCAGCACATCGACGCCGAAGCACTGCAGTCGCTGACGCTGGCGCTGGAGCAGGACGGCAGCCTGTGCGGCTCACCGCTGCGCGTGCGTCGCCACGACGGCTCCGAAAGGCACTGCCTCGTGACGGCGGCTCCACTGGCCATCGGCGACGCCACCCAGGTCTTCTGCGTGGTGCGAGACATCACCGACCAGCTTGCCGCCGACAGCGGCCTGCGCGGCGCCTACGACAGCCTGGCGGCCGAACTCGAGCAGCTGCGGCGCGATGCCGAGGCAGCCCGCAGCGCCCAGGGCCAGGCCGAAGGGCTGCTGCAGGAGTTCACGCGCGGCATCGCACACGACCTGCGCACGCCGCTCAACGCACTGCAGGGTTTCAGCGGCCTGCTCAGCGACCGCCTTCGCGCCGGCCACCTGCACGAGGCCCTGACCTACAGCGAGCACATCGAGCGTGCCGCGCAGCGCATGAACGCCATGATCGGCGCCCTGTCGAGGCTGGCCCAGGTGGCCCACCAACCCCTGCAGCGGCAGACCGTGCCGATGCAGCGGCTGGCCGAGGAGACCTGGACCCTGCTGACCGCCGCCCGGCCGACGCCGGCGGTGGAGTTCCGCCTCGACGGCCTGCCCAGCGCCGAGGCCGACCCCGACCTGGCCATGCAGGTCTGGCAGAACCTGCTGGAGAACGCCTGGAAGTACAGCTCGAAAGGCCCGGCGCCGAAAGTGCGCGTGGACAGCCACCGCGACGGCTGGCGCACCTGGTACCGCATCACGGACAACGGCGCAGGATTCGACATGGCGCGCGCCAAGCAACTGTTCAAGCCCTTTCAGCGCCTGCACGCGGGCTCCGAGTTCGAAGGCACCGGCGTGGGACTGAGCATGGTGCGCCGCATCATGGACCACCACGGCGGCGAAGTGCGCCTGCGCAGCGCGCCGGGCGTGGGCACCGTGGCCGAGTTCAGCTTCGACGCCGCGCCCTAGCGGGGCGGGGCTGCCGGGCTGCAGGCGCGGCGCCGGTCAGTAGCCGGACGACTTCGGTTCGCGCAGGAAGATCTCGACGCGGCGGTTGCGGGCGCGGTCCTCGGGCGAGTCGTTCGCCACCACCGGCTCGCGTGACCCGCGGCCCGCGACCTCGACGCGGTCGGCCTTGATGCCGCGGTCTTCGAGGTAGTTGCGGACACTTTCGGCGCGGCGCTGCGACAAGGGCTCGTTGATGGCATCGGAGCCGGTGTTGTCGGTGTGCCCGACCACACGCACCAGGGTGTTGCGGTCCTTGTCGAGTCCGGCGGCGAAGGCATCGAGCACCGGGCGCAGTCGGGGGTCGATGGCGGCGCTGCCCACGGCGAAGGAGATGTCGCTGGGCACCTGCAGCTTGAGCTGGTCGTCGGCGGTGCGCGAGACCTGGACGCCCGACCCCTGCGTGGCCTGCTCCATCGCGCGCTGCTTGTCTTCCATGCGCTTGGACCACAGGTTGCCGGCCGCCGCACCGGCCGCTGCACCCACCAGCGCCCCGCTGCCGGCGCGGCCCCCGGTGGCCGAACCGATGAGTGCACCGGCCACGGCGCCGATGGCCGCGCCTTGCGCCGTGCCCTGTTGTCGCGGCGACATGTCGGCACAGCCGGCAAGCGCCAGCGCGGCTGCCACGGCCAGGGCCCCGGCCGGGCGCCTCGCGCGCCGGCCCGGGGTCGAACAGCGCGGACGCGCGTGGTCGGTGCGGTTCATGAGGAGTGCTCCGCGGCGGGGGTTGTCGGTCGAGGCAGGCAGGGCGCGCATCACTTCGACGCCGCCGCCAGCGCCTTGCGCAGCGCATCGGCGTGCTTGTTCGACACGCTGCGCTTGGCCACGATGTCGATGGGCGTCACCTCGCGGCCGTAGTAGGCCTTGTTCAGCGTGGCGCGCACGTCGACCACCGAGCCTTCGACACTCATGCCGATGAAGGCCCCCTTGGCCTTCGAGTAGGAGACGAAGTCGGCCGTCACGTTGGCGGCCTGCCCGGTGCCTTGCGGGCCTGCGGCGGCGGACAGCTCGCCGCCCAGCTTCACGGAGTTGGCCATCAGGCTGTCGACGGCCTTCTGGCTGTTGATGAGGATCACGACGGCCGATTCCTGGCCGCCGAACTGCACCCCGAAACTCACCGACCCCACGGTGTAGAACGCCGGCTGGCTCCAATCGTTGTTGGTGCCGCGCACCAGCAGCACACCGGTGCCGCCCGAGCCGCCGAGCATGAAGCCGGCCTTCAGCACCTTGGGGTAGATCAGCACGCCCTTGGCCTGCTTGATGCCGGACCTCAGGGAGTCGAACTCCTTGTTCTTCAGCACCTCGGCGAGGGTGGCGCGCGCCCGGTCGACCGTGCCGCGCGCGTCGCCCGCGTCGTCGGCACGGGCCGCCCCGGACCCGATGGACAGGGCCAGCGCAGGCAGTGCCAGCAGGATGAGTCGTCGGGTCGTGGTCATCTTGCGTTCCTCCCCAGGTTGCGGCGTCGATGCGCCAGCTTGCAGAAACTCGATGGGCCGGGGCCTACTTCGCACCAGCCCGCGTGCCCGCCCAGTGCAGGGCCCGTTCGGCCAGCCAGCCTTCCTCGCGGTGCAGCACCAGCCAGGTGTTGAGGAAGGACAGGAAATCGGGGTCGCCCTTGCGCACGGCCAGGGCGGCCGGGGTGCTGGCCAGCGGCTGCTCCAGCGGCAGGAAGAGCCGATCCGGCATGCCGCGCAGCAGGCTCTGCGGCGCCAGCGTGGGCACCAGCGCGGCATGCGCGACGCCGAGCGCCACCGGCGCCACCTCGTCGTCGTTGACGCGCAGCAGCGTGGCACGCGGAAACAGCCGCCGCGCCAGCTGCTCCTGCATCGTGCCGCCGAACACCGACAGCGTGACGCCGGGCTGGTCGAAGTCCGCGCGGCTCTTCATCGTGCCGGCCTTGGCGCGGTTGGCCACCAGGTGGATGCCCTCGCTGACCGTCGGCTCGGTGAAGTTCACCACCAGCGCGCGCGGCACGGTGACCCACAGCCCGGTAGCCACGAGGTCGAACTGGCGGCTCAGCAGATCGGGCATGACGAAGGTCCACGACGTCGGGACGAACTCGACCTCGACGCCGATGTCCTGCGCCAGCTTGCGTGCCAGGTCGATGCTGTAACCCACCAGTTCGCCTTTCGGATCGCGCATCACCATGGGCTCGACGGTCACGACGCCCACGCGCAGCACGCCGCGTCGGCGCACCGTGGCCAGGGTGTCCGGCGACGGACCGCGCCAGACGGGTTCGACGTCGTTCGGCGCGGTGCGTGGCGGCAGGCCCGCGGGATCGACGAAGCCGGACCCGGGCGAGCGGGGTTCGGCCTGCGCGCCGGCCAGCATCGGGCAGCACGCGGCCGCTGCCAGCAGGCCCAGCGCGACGACGCGCCTCACGCGCGGCAGCAGCCGCTTCGACGCGGCCATGGAGGGGTTGGAAGGCACGGGGATTCCGGCCCTGTGCATATCGATCGCCGTCATGGTTCAGTACCCCCCGCCGCTGCGCTGGAACACCACGCGGTGGCGGGAGTCCCGCTCGTCGGTGGCGATGAAGCCATTGCCCGAGGCCTGCACGCGGAAGACGTGGCGGCCTGCTTCCAGCCGGCTGCCCTTGAGCATGCCGGTGAATTCGTTGCGGCCGGCGCGGCCGTTCAGCGACCCGCCGGGCAGGATGGTGAGTTCGACGTCGGCGCCCTCGACCTCGTCGTAGCCGCGGAAGGTGCCCACCGCCCAGGAGGCCACCTCTTCCTGCGCCTGGCTCTGCTTGCTGTTGGCGATGGCCGCCAGCGCCGCCAGGCCGACGAGGGCGGCCCCCACCGCGGCGGCCTTGTGCCCGCTGCCATGCCGGCTGCCGACGCGGAAGTCAGCCGAACAGCCGCGGTCGACCCACACGCCGTGGCGGTCGTAGCCCCAGGAGCGGTTCTCGCGGCAGTCGATCAGCGAGTGCTGGCGCACCATCTCGACGCGGTCGTCGGTGTCGATGCGGCAGTAGCGATAGCCGAAGCCGCGGCTGTCGCAGCGGATCGTCTGCTCGGCGAGCACCGGCAGCGGTCCCAGCACCAGCGCGATGCAGACGACGGGTGTGAGTACCCGAGCCCAGGAAGACACGGCCATGGATCCCTCCCAACGATCGATCGGACTCTTGACGCGCCTGCGGCGGAGCCTCTTGCGGCGACGCCGTTGCCATCGAAGCAGCGCTTCGGCACCTGTCATCGACGGCAGCACAAAGCTCTCGCTGATGCTATCTCATGCCGCGAAAGAACAGCTGCGCATCGATCTGACGTACATCAGGCCCGCGGCAGGGTGCACCCGACCCGGGGCCTCAGACCGTGGGTACTCCGGGCCGCAACTTCGTCACCGCCACGCACTGGAAGGCCTGCCGCTTGGCGACGTGATCCCACTGCTCGACGACACAGACGCCGTCGGGCGCGTCGTCGCCACAGCGCAGCACGTTCACCGAGTTGGGAACGCCGCCGCGCACGCGCGACGACACCGCCGTGCCTGCCTGCACTGCCCACATCGGCCGCGGCAGGCCTTTCAGCGGCATCACGTAGGGCAGGTGGATGTGGCCGCCCATCACGATGTCGGCCCCGGCCTCGGCCCAGCGCATCAGCGCCGCCTTGCGACCGCGCAGCAGGTTGGCCACGTCGTCGGCGTCCTCGACCGCCACCGGCTGGTGCACGACGACCACGCGCAGCTGCGCGCTGCTGGCATCGTCGAGCCGGCGGGCGACGCGCTCGACCTGCTCGGTCGACACCTCGCCGTGCTTGTGGCGCCCCGGCCGCGTGGTGTTGACGCACACCACCAGCAGGTCGGGCAGCGTGTGCATGGGCTCCAGGTCGACACCGAAGACACGTCGGTGGCCCGCATAAGGCCACAGCCACCGTGCCCACAGCGCGAACAGCGGGATGTCGTGGTTGCCGGGCACGGCCAAGGTCGGCCGGTCCAGCCGGTCGACGAAGCTGCGGGCGGCGTCGAACTGCGCACGCCGCGCACGCTGCGTGATGTCGCCCGACATCACCATCAGGTCGGGCCTCAACTGCAGCGACAGGCTGGCCAGCGCGTCGACGACCTCGGCGCGCTCGGTGCCGAAGTGCGTGTCGCTGACCTGCAGCAGGACGCTCACGCCGAGGCTCCCGGCGCGGCCTTCATCAGCCACAGCGGCCGGGCCAGCACCTCGAACACGAGGGGGGCGGACATCCAGGCCACTTCGCCGTCGAAGGCCACCTTCACGCGCCGCCGGCCGTACAGGCGCGAGGGCGTGACCACCATGCGCTCGAACTCGAAGTGCTCGATGCTCTGGGCCTCACCCAGCGAGCCCATCGCGCCACGCAGCATCAGGCCCAGCATGGCCAGCGTGCCGATGGGCTTGAGCATCACCGCCATGATGTGGCCGGGCTGCGTCTCGTGGTCGGGCAGCATGCCGAACTGTTCGAGCTGCAGCCGGTTGTTGCCGACGAACAGCGTCAGCGTGCGCACGGCGCGCGACGGGCCGGGGCCGTCGATGCGCAGCCTCAGCCGACGCTGCGCATGCAGCAGCGTCGCCATCGCCGAGCCCAGCGCCACCAGGCGGCTGCGGCCGAAGCGCTGCTTGTAGGCCTCGCGGTCTTCCAGCAGGTCGGGGTAGAGCCCCAGGCTGGCGTTGACGAGGAACACGCGTCGATTGAGGCCCGCCACCTGCACGGCCCGCGGCTGCGCCACCAGCAGCGCGGCCGTGGCCTCGGCGAGGTCGGTGGGGATGCCGTGCGTGCGCGCGAAGTAGTTGAAGGTGCCCTTGGGCACCACGCCCATCGCCGCGCCTGCGTCATGCGCGGCCTGGGCCACGGCGTTGAGCGTGCCGTCGCCGCCCACGCCCACCACGGCCGTGCGCAGGGCCACGGCGCGCGCCGCCGCAGTGGCAGCCTGATGCTGCAACTGCGCCGGCTCGCAGAACAGCAGTTCACCCCGGCGGTCGGCTGCAGCGAGTGCCGATTCGATCGCTTCGCGCACCTCGTCGTCTGCTGCGCGGCCGGAAGCGGCGTTGATGACGAAGAGCAGCGGTGACGAGGGGTCGACGAGGGGACGGGCAGAGCGGTCGGGCATGCGGCCGGTGCGGAGTGGACCAACCGTGTACCCGGCAAGCCACGTGCCGACCCGATCGGCCGGACCGGATCACCGGCCCGCACAGCCGCCCTCAGTCGAGTCAGTCGGCATAGGGCTCCACGGCCTGCAGCCGGTGGATGCGCCACGCGCACCACAGCCCCAGCAGCAGCGCGGTGAGCAGCACCACCGCGCTCAGCGGCAGCGCCGCGCCGCGCGCCTGCTGCTGCGCCATGTCGATGACGAAGAAGTCGTACAACGCGTGACCGAGCATCGGCCACAGCAGCGAACGCGAGCCGACGGCGGCGACCAGGAACACCGCGCCGGCCAGGAAGGTGATGACGAACTGCAAGGCCGCCTCCGCCGGCGGCACGCCGACGAGCATGTTGAGCAGGTGGAAGGCGCCGAACGCCACCATCGCCGTCCAGGCGCCGCGGTGCCAGCCCCACCAGCGGCACAGCGCCGCCAGCACCAGCCCGCGAAAGATCCATTCTTCGTTGAAGCCGACCAGCAAGGTGGTGCGCAGGATCTGCCACGGTGCCACGGCTTCGGCCGCCGCAGTGGCCGGCAGGCTCAGCCGCGTGGCCGCCCAACAAACAGCCGCCACCGTCAGCAGCAGGGCCAGCGGCACCAGCGGTTGCAGGCCGCGCCAGCCGGGGGCCTCCAGCCCGGCATGGCGCGGCAGGCGCAGCCCCAGCCGGCCCGGCGCGAAGAACACCAGCGTGGCCAGCACGATGAAGATGGCCACCTGCGCTTCGGTGCCGAAGAACTCGACGACGAAGCGCGGGTCGCCGTAGGGCGATTGGGCCCGCTGCAGACCGACGACGAACATCGCCATCAGGGCGGCGAAGAGGGCCAGCACGGTCAGCGGGCTGTCCAGACCGCGCTGCTTGGCGCGCTCGATCACGGCATTCATCGACATCTCCTCGTGAGTTCCCGGGGCCCGGGATCAGGCCGGCCGGTGCCGCGCGGCCCGTTCCGACAGTGCATTGGGAAAGTACAGAGCCGTCAGGCTCTTGCTGTGCACCGGCGAGCCGGTACGGCGTTCGTCCGCGTCACCGTGGCGGCGCCAGTCGCGCACCCAGTGGATGTGGTCGGCAACCTCCATCAGGCCCAGGGTCTCGCGGTCGCCCACCAGCACGCCCTGCACGCGCAGCCCCAGGCGGGCGCGCGCCTCGTCGAGCCGGTCCAGCGTGGCCGGCACGCAGCCGAATTCGCCGTCGCTGACGATCAGCAGGTCGGCCTGCGTCCATTGCTGCTCGTGCACGCGTTCGATGGCGCGTTCGATCGGCGCCTGCACGTCAGTGCCGCCATCGAAGACCTGGCCCATGAGCGCCAGCAGGGCCTGCAGGCCTTCGTGCGTGGGTGCCAGTTCGCGCTCGACCACTTCGCCCGGGCCGCCGAAGGCGATCAGCACGCAGCCGCGCCTTTCGCGGTGCGCCGTGCGCAGGGCTTCGAGCGCCACCGCCTTGGCCAGGGTCTCGGGCGCGCCGCGCATCGAGCCCGAGGTGTCCAGGCACAGCACGATGGGGCCGCGCTGCAGGGGTGCGGGCCGCGGCGGTTCGGGCAGTCGGTGCGCGCGTGCCGCAGGGTCGGGACGCCAATCGACCAGCAGCGCCTGGCTGTCGTAGGTCAGCAGGCGCTGTTCGGCACGGCGCGCGCGCCACAGCTTGTGCAGGACCGGGTGCAGCAGCATGGCCGCTTCGCTGCCCAGCATGCCTTCGATGCGACCGGACAGCCGGATGCCGCGCAGTTCGCCCGGTGCGTCGGGCAGCCGGGTCTCGACCGCCTTCAGGCCCAGGCGCGGCGGCGCAACGGCCGCGGCGGCCGCGGGTGGCAGCGCCGGCGGCACGCCGGCGCGCTCGGCGCGCCCAAGGTGGCGCATCAGCGCCACGATCTCGGGCATCTGCGCCAGCCGCCCCGCGATGCGCTGCGCCTCGGCCCACTCGCGTGACCGCAGCAGCCCGCGCAGCGCCTCGCGTCCGACCTGCGGCAGCTCGCCCAGGCCCTGCAGCAGCGCCATCAGCTCTTCCCAGTCGCCCTTTTCCTGCTGCCAGGCACCGAGGAACTCTTCGGTCACCTGCGACAGGGCCGCCTCGCGCGACAGCAGCGGCTGCAGGTCGATCAGGCGGTCCAGGTGCCACAGCAGCGTGCGCAGCACCTGGTCGGCCAGGGCTTCGGTGCCGCGGCACAGCGCAGGCAGGCCCAGCGACACGCAGGCCCGGCGCAGCGGGGCCAGGGCCTGCGGGTCGCCGAAGTGGGCATCGGCCGGCGGCGCTTGGCCGGCCCGCAAGGCCGCACGCCAGCGTTCGACGTCGGCGAGGCGCCGCGCGGGCGGCCCGACGCTGGTCACCAGCCCCGGCAGCCACAGCGCCCGCGGCAGCGCCGCGAGCCGGTCGTAGGGATGGTCGAGGTTCATCGGCTCGTCGTGCGCTGCATCCGGAAGGGACCGGCCCTCACCAGGCCACCGGCGCGGGTGCGCTGCGCCGTGTGTCGTCCACCGGCAGGGCCGCGAAGCCGGCACGCAGCTGTGCCAGCCGGGCGGCGTGGGTGGCCAGCAGGGCCAGCGTCCGGCGCTGCGGCGCACACCACGCGTCCGCCACGTCGGCGGGCAGCCACAGCCGCCCGGCGAGCTGCCGCTGCAGGCCGTCGAGCTGCGCCTGCACCCGGGCCGCGGCCTCGTGCACCTGCGACAGCAATTCGTCGACCTGCGCCGTGCGGGCCGCCACGTGCACGCTGCTGAAGCGGCGCTGGAGGTGCGCTTCCAGCGCCGCGGTGGCGATGCGCAGCAAACCGCCCTCGCCTTCGCCGCCACGGGCCTCGCCGCCGCCGATGGACCGGGCCAGCGCCAGCTTGCCGGCACTGTCGTCGCCGTCCTCGGGAGGCAGGCTGCGCTCGAGGTCGAGCTGCTTCTCGAAGGCCGCCACCGCGGCGCCCAGCCCCGGCAGCGGCTGCGGGGCGGCGCCCATCAGCGTGTGGGCCACCCACTCCGCCACGCGCGGCACGGCCTCGGCGCTGTCGCACACCACGTAGGGCGCCAACCACAGATCGACGGCATCGAGCCGCGTGCGGCCTTCGGTGGCCGCGGCCACGCGCATCAGTCGCACGAGCTGGCGCCAGCGGCGGTCGGACACCGGCAGGCCGGCCTGCTGCACGAAGCCGCGCAGGCCGGTAAGTGCTTCGACGGCCTCCTCGGGCAGCGCCACGGCGTCGGCCGCGCGCGCGATGGCGGGCAGCACCGCCACGTCCAGCGGGGGCGGCGCGGCCGGGGCGGCCTCGCGCAGGCACAGCAGGGCCGCGAAGGACTCGTCGCCCACCGGACCCACCGGCACGCGCAGCAGGAAGCGGTCGTGGAAGGCCACCAGCGACTCGTCGCCCGGCGCCTCGTTGCTGGCGCCCACCAGGCTGATCAGCGGCGTGCGCAGGCGGCCGGCACCGTTGTCGAACTCGCGTTCGTTGAGCAGCGTGAGCAGGGCGTTGAGGATGGCCGAGTTGGCCTTGAAGACCTCGTCGAGGAAGGCGATGCCGGCGGTGGGCAGGTAGCCGTCGATCAGGCGCTCGTAGCGGTCTGCCTCCAGCGCCTTCAGCGACAGCGGGCCGAACAGCTCCTCGGGCGTGGAAAAACGCGTCAGCAGCCGCTCGAAGTAGCGCGTGCCGTCGAAGGCGCCATGCAGGCGGCGCGCCAGTTCGCTCTTGGCGGTGCCGGGCGGGCCGATGAGCAGCACGTGCTCCTGCGCCAGCGCGGCCAGCAGCAGCAGGCGCACGGCCGTGCCGCGTTCGAGCAGGCCGCGCCCGAGGTGGTCCAGGTGCGCGCTCAGCGCGGCGGCGCCTGGCAGTGCGACGGGGGTCGGGACTTGCATCGTCGCATTGTCGCGGCAGTCCGGGGGACCCGGGGGCCCGCAAGTCGGCGGGTCAGGGGCCGACCATCAGCTCGCGCAGCGTGTCCAGCGAGTCGGCCTGCCACAGCGGCTTGTCGTGGCGGATGCGCAGCATGCGCGGGAAGCGCACCGCGATGCCGCTCTTGTGGCGTGCACTGGCGTTGATGCCCTCGAAGCCCAGCTCGAAGACCAGCGTGGGCCGCACGCTGCGCACCGGGCCGAATTTCTCCAGCGTGTGCTCGCGCACCACACGGCTGACGGCGGCGAACTCCTCGTCGGTGAGGCCCGAGTAGGCCTTGGCAAACGGCACCAGCTGCAGCGCGCCTTCGCGCGCCGGCTCGCGCCGCGCGATGGCCTCCACCACCGCCTGCGCCTCGTCGGGCCCGGCTGGCGGCCGGCTCCACACGGCGAAGGTGTAGTCGGTGTAGACGCTGGCGCGACGGCCGTGTCCGGCCTGGGCATAGATCAGCACGCAGTCCACCGACAAGGGCTCGACCTTCCACTTCCACCAGGTGCCGTCGGCCTTGGTGCGGCCACTGCCGTAGCGCGAGTCGCGGTGCTTGAGCATGAAGCCCTCGACACCGCGTTCGCGCGACTGGCGTCGCCAGTCGGCCAGCTGCGTCCAGTCGGCGGCCGAGACGCAGGGCGACAGCCGCCAGGGCGCGCCGGTTTCCGCCAGCAGCGCTTCGAGCCTCGCCCGGCGCTGGTGCTGCGGGCGCTCGCGCTGGTCGACGCCACCGTCTTCCAGCAGGTCGTAGGCGACAAAGCCCACCGGCGCATCGGCCAGGATCTTCCTGCCCAGGGTCTTGCGGCCGATGCGCTGCTGCAGCAGCACGAAGGGCGCCGGCTGCGGTTCGCCGGGCCGCCAGGCCAGGATCTCGCCGTCGAGCACGGTGCCGTCGGGCAGCGTGCGCGCCAGCGCCACCACCTCGGGGAAGCGCTCGGTGACAAGCTCCTCGCCACGCGACCAGATCCACACCTGGCCGCGGCGGCGCACCACCTGCGCGCGGATGCCGTCGTACTTCCACTCGACCTGCCATTGCGGCAGGTCCCCCAGGGTCTCGACCCCGTCCTGCAGCGCATGCGCCAGGAAGAAGGGATAGGGCTGGCCGGCGTCGCCGGCGGCATCGTCGTCGGGACTCAGCAAGGCCAGGTAGCGCGCGGCAGTGGGCGTGGCGCGCGCCTCGGTCCAGCCCATCAGCCGCTGGGCCAGGCGCTTGGCGTCCAGTCCGGCATGCTGGGCCAGCGCGCGCTGCACCAGCAGCTTGCTGACACCGACGCGGAAGCCCCCGCCGATGAGCTTGACCAGCAGGAAGCGCTCGCCGGCGTCGAGTTCGTCCCAGGCCTCGCGCAGGGCCGCGGCCTGGGCCTCGGGCGCCAGCGCGCGCCAGCTCAACAAGCGCTCTTCGACCCAGTGCGCCAGCCCGTGGTCGCTGCGCCGCGACGGCGGCGGCAGCACGTGGGCGATGGTCTCGGCAAGGTCGCCCACCGCCTGGTAACACTCCTCGAACAACCAGTCGTCGATGCCCGCCGCCTCGGTGGCCAGCTGCCGCAGCAAGGCGGTGGGCACGACCTGGCGCGGCTTGCCGCCGGCCAGGAAGTAGACCGCCCAGGCGGCGTCCCCGGGCGGCGCCGCGGCGAAGTAGCGCACCAGCGCTGCCGTCTTGTCATGCGTGGCGGTGCTGGCGTCGAGTTCGGCGTAGAGGACGGCGAAGCGGCGCATGCGGCCATGATGACGCGCTTTGCGGCCGCCTGTGGGTCACGCGCCCAAACGCGTCCGTCCCTTGCGTCCGGTCATGCGGCCCACACCATCAGGCCCTAGACTCGATCGCAACTCCTCATCCGCCCCGGCCCACCATGAGCATCCGACATCTCGACTCGCTGTTCGACCCCCGCAGCGTGGCCGTGATCGGCGCCTCCGAGCGGCCCGGCAGCCTGGGCGCCACGGTGTGGCACAACCTGCGGCACGGCAGCTTCAAGGGTCCCGTGTTCGCCGTCAACAAGCGCCACCGCAGCGTGGGCGGCGTGAAGGCCCATGCCGATGTCGACGCCCTGCCGGAGACCCCCGACCTGGCGGTCATCTGCACGCCTGCCGCCACCGTGCCCGGACTGATCGAGGCGCTGGGCCGCCGCGGCACGCGCGCGGCCATCGTCATGACGGCGGGGCTGGACGCCACGCAGAAGCAGGCCATGCTGTCGGCCGCGCGCAAGCACCTGCTGCGCATCCTGGGGCCCAACTGCCTGGGTCTGCTGGCGCCGCACATCGGCCTGAACGCCAGCTTCGCCCACACCGATGCACAGCCCGGCACGCTGGCCTTCGTGTCGCAGTCCGGTGCACTCGTCACGGCCATGCTGGACTGGGCGCGCGGGCGCGGCATCGGCTTCTCGCATTTCGTCTCGCTGGGCGAACATGCCGACGTCGACTTCGGCGACATGCTGGACTACCTGGCCAGCGATGCGCGCACGCGCGCCATCCTGCTCTACATCGAGTCGATCGAGGCGCCGCGCAAGTTCATGTCGGCCGCCCGCGCGGCTGCGCGCAACAAGCCGGTGCTGGTGGTCAAGGCCGGACGCTCGGCGCTGGGCCAGGCCGCCGCGGCCTCGCACACGGGGGCGCTGGCCGGCTCCGACATCGTCTTCGACGCCGCCATCCGCCGCGCCGGCATGCTGCGCGTGGACACCCTGCAGGACCTGTTCGTGGCCGCCGAGACGCTGGCGCACTTTCGCGGCCTGCAGCGCCACGAGGACAGCGACGCCCTGGAGCAGCTCACCATCCTCACCAACGGCGGCGGCGCCGGCGTGATGGCAGCCGATGCCGCGGCCGCCGCCAGCGTCGCGCTGGCACCGCTGGCGGCCGATACCCTGCACGCGCTGGACGCCGTGCTGCCGGCCCACTGGTCGCGCGCCAACCCGGTGGACATCATCGGCGACGCGCCGGTGCAGCGCTACGTCGACGCACTGCGCCTGCTGCAGGCCGACCCGCGCAGCGGCACGCTGCTGCTGATGCATGCACCCACCGCCATCGTGCCCAGCACCGAGATCGCGACGGCCCTGGCGCCGGTGCTGCAGCCCGGGACCCAGGACCCGACGCAGCCGCAGCGCCTGATGGCCTGCTGGCTGGGCGGCCCCGCGGTGCTGCAGGCACGCCAGCAGTTCCAGGCCGCCGGCATCGCCTGCTACGACACGCCCGAGGACGCCATCCGCGCCTTCTCGATGCTGGTGACCTATCGACGCAACCAGGAACTGCTGATGGAAGCGCCGTCCATCGCGCAGGCTCCCTCCATCGACGTTCCCCGCGTGCGGCGGCTGTTGCAGCAGGTGCTGGCCGGCGGGCGCGAGATGCTGACCGAGCCCGAGGCCAAGCAGGTGCTGCAGGCCTGCGGCATTCCGGTGGTGGCCACGCGGGCGGTGAAGGCCTCGCCCCGCGCCGCGGCGCTGGCGGCCGCCGAGATCGGCTTCCCGGTGGCGCTGAAGATCCTGTCGGAGCAGATCACGCACAAGAGCGACGTCGGCGGCGTGGTGCTGGGGCTGACCAGTGAAGCCGAGGTCAATGCCGCCGCACGCGCCATGCTGCGCCGCATCCGCCGCTCGCACCCGACGGCCGTGCTGGCCGGCTTCACCGTGCAGGCCATGGTGCGGCGGCCGCAGGCGCAGGAGCTGATCGTCGGCGCCAGCATCGACCCGCTGTTCGGCCCGGTGATCCTGTTCGGCCAGGGCGGCACCTCGGTCGAGGTGGTGGCCGACCGCGCCGTGGCGCTGCCGCCGCTGAATCCGCCGCTGGCCCGCGCGCTGGTGGAGCGCACGCGGGTGTCACGGCTGTTGAAGGGCTGGCGTGACGTGCCTGCGGTCGACATGACCGCCCTGACCGGCACCCTGACCACCGTCTCGTTGCTGCTGGCCGACGTGCCGGAGATCGCCGAGCTGGACATCAACCCGCTGCTGGCCGACGCCACCGGCGTGATCGCGCTGGATGCGCGCATCCGCGTCAGCGCGACGCAGCCCGGCGGCTCGGCGCGATTCGCGATCCGGCCCTATCCGGCCGAGCTGATCGACGTTCGCCCCTGGCAGGGGCGGCAGCTCACGGTGCGGCCGATCCGGCCCGAGGACGAGGCGCAGCACCTGGCCTTCCTGGAGAAGCTCGACCCGGTGGACATCCGCATGCGCGTCTTCTACAGCCGACGCAGCATCGAGCGCAGCGAGCTGGCGCGGCTGACGCAGATCGACTACGAACGCGAGATGGCCTTCATCGCCACCGCGATACTGGACGAGAAGCAGGATGGCGACGGCGCCCGGGAAGAGACGCTGGCCGTGGTGCGCACCATCACCGACCCCGACAACCAGGACGCCGAGTTCGGCATCGTCGTGCGCTCCGACCTCAAGGGCGGCGGGCTGGGCGACCTGATGATGCGCCACATCATCGACTACCAGCGCGGCCGCGGCACGCGTCGGCTGGTGGCCTCCGTGCTGTCGGAGAACCACCGCATGCTGGAGCTGGCAGCCGACCTCGGCTTCCAGCGCGGCGAGCGGCACGACGACGGCACCGAGAGCATCGCGCTCGATCTCGAGGCCCTGGCGCCCGCGGTGCCGGCGTCGCGTTCGATGATCGCCTGACCGTCAGCAAGGCTGCACGGCGCCGCGCCGGTCAAGGGCTGCGCACCCGCACCCGCACGCCGTCGGCCACTGCCGCGGGCGGATAGACGATCACCTGCTCACCGGCCTGCAGCCCCTGGCGCACCCATACGCTGCTGCCATGGCGCGCGGCGACCTCGACCTCGCGCAGCCGGGCCTGGCCGCCCTCCAGCACGAAGACGGCGCTGCCCGCGGCGGCGGCAGCCCCGGCGCGCGGGAACACGGCGCTCACCGGCACCTGCAGCGCCTGCGCTTCCTGCAGCGTGACGATGCGCACGCCGACACGGTAGCCGTCGCCCAGTGCCGCCCACCGGGCCTGGGGGCTGGTGAGGTCGATCAGCACCTTGACGCGCTGCTCCTCCACGCCCAGCGCCGAGACCTTGGTGAAGGCGCCCGGCTCCACCAGCCGCACGCGCCCCTGCAGCGTGCCGGGGCCGCCCCAGCGTTCGACGTGCACCGGCGCGCCCGGCCGCGCCTGCAGCGCATCGGTGGTGAGCAGTTCGGCCACGATCTCCAGGCGCGAGGTGTCGCCGACGTCGACCAGCGGCGCACCCAGCGCCACCACCGACTCGCTGGCCTGGTGCACGCGCAGCACACGGCCGGCCACCGGCGCGCGCACGGCGAAGCCCGCTGCGGCGCCGCCGCCACGCACGGCGCCCAGCGCGGCACGTGCCTGGGCCAGCTCGTGCACGGCCATGCGCTCGCCGGCACGCGCCGTGTCCAGTTCGCGCAGCGCGGCCTGCACCGCCAGACGCTCGGCCTCCAGCCGCGTCGGGGCGACGAAGCCCTGGCGCGCCAGCTGCTCGGTACGCTGCTGCTCGTTGCGCGACTGCTGCAGCGCGACCTCGGCCGCGCCGATGCGCGAGCGAGCCTGCTGCAGCGAGGCCTCGACCACCTGCACGCGGGCGCTCAGTTCGCGCACGCTGCGCTCGTCCATCAGGGGGCTCAAGGCCGGCGTCAGCTGCGCCACCGCGTCGCCGGCGGAAACGGCGTCGCCTTCGTGCAGCACGATGCGCGACAGCCGCCCGGCCAGCGGAGCCGAGATCACGTAGCGGTCGCGCACGCGCGTGCGGCCGTCCTCGTCCAGCGTGGCCTCGAAGGGGCCGGCCGCCGCGGCGGCCAGCTCGACCTCCACCGCGCGCGGCGCGAAGGCCCAGGCCAGCAGCGCGATGCCGGCCACGGCGGCGCCGGTGAAGCCCAGCACGGTCTTTCGGGACAGGGTCATGGCGGGGTCTCTCTCATTCGCGTGTCTTCAGGGTGGCCACGAGGTCCAGCCGGTCGATGCGGCGCCGCACCACCAGCGCGCTGCCGGCGCCGGCCAGCAGCACGGCGATGCCGGCCCAGGCATAGGTGCGCGGCAGGATGACCACCGGAAAGTGGAACTGGTCGCTCTGCAGCAGCCCGGCCAGCAGGTGCACCAGGCCCCAGCCCAGCCACATGCCCAGGGGCAGCGCCAGGGCCAGCGTGATCGCCATCTCGCCCAGCAGCAGTGCCGAGACCTCGGCACGCGTGAAGCCCAGCACGCGCAGGCTGGCCAGCTCCCAGCTGCGCTCGGCCAGCGTGATGCGCGCGTTGTTGTAGACCACGCCCACCGCGATGACCACCGCGAAGGCCGTCAGCACGCTGCTCATGATGCGGATGTTGCGCGCGCTGACCTCTTCCATGTTGCGCAGCAGCGTGGCCTTGCTGAAGGCGCCGGCCACGCGCGGCATTTCGCGCGTGGCGCGCAGCACGGCGGCCTCGGCGCCGGGCTCCAGGTGCAGCAGGAAGGCGCTGGCGAGGTCGCCGTCGCCCAGCAGCGCGTTGAGCGCGCTGCGCTTCATGTAGGCGTTCAGGCCCATCATCTCCTGCACCGTGGCGTCCACCACCAGCGGCAGCGTGCGCGGCCGGCCTTCCAGCACCTGCACCCACAGCACGTCGCCCACGCGCAGGCCGAGCTTGGCGGCCAGGCGGTCGGTCAGCACGACGCCGCTGCCCTCGGGGTGCACCACACGGCGCTGCACGTCGACGATGCGCGACAGCCCCGGCGCGTCGGCCAGGCCGCGCAGCGCGCCGCGCTCGCGGCGGTGGCTGTTCCACATCAGCACCGGCACGTCGCGGCCGGCTTCCACCGTCTTCACGCCCGGCAGTCGCAGCAGCGAACGGCCGGCCGCGGCATCGACGGCCTCGGTGGTCCACACCGAGACGTCCAGCCGCATGGCCAGCGTGAACTGCGTGTCGACGATGGTCTCGATGGCATCGCGGAAGAAGTTGCCCAGCACGACGATGGCCACGGCCGCGGCCACGCCGGCCACCGACAGCGCGCTGCGCCAGGGCCTGCGCTCCATCTGGCGCAGGATCATGCGCAGTGCCGTCGGCAGCCGCGTCAGGCCCAGCCGCTCGACCAGCGTGCGGCGGTAGCGCCCGGGCGCCGGCGGCCGCATCGCCTCGGCCGGCGACAGCCGCACCGTGGCCGCCACGGCATTCATCGCACCGGCCACGGCCGTGGCCGCAGTGAGCAGGAGCGCCGTCAGCACCAGTGCCGGCGACAGCCGGTGCTCGAAGACGGGGAAGCGAAAGAACTCGGCATAGAGACCCGTGAACAACGTGCCCATCCACTTGCCCAGCCCCAGGCCCAGCACCGCGCCCAGTGCCACGATGGCGCCGACCAACCCGAGGTAGTGGCGCACGATGCGCGCATCGGGGTAGCCCAGCGCCTTCAACGCGGCGATCTGCTCGCGCTGCGTGGCCACCAGGCGCGACACCACGACGTTGATGAGGAAGGCCGCCACCGCCAGGAAGATGGCCGGCAGCACGGTGCCCAGCACCTGCTGTTCCTTGATCTCGTTGTCCAGCATGGCGTGCGATGTCTGCTCGGCGCGGCCGTGCGCCTCGCGCGCGCCCCAGCGGGCCAGCTCGCGCGTCACGGCGTCGATCACCGCGCGCTCGTCGGCCTGCGGCGCCAGGCGCAGCGCCACGCGGTTGAAGGCGCCGACCATGTCGTAGGCGGCGGCCAGCGCCTCTTCGTCGACCCAGAAGACGCCGAAGCCGCGCTGGTCGGGCATGCCCCATAGGCCGGCGAAGACGTACTCCGGCGACAGCGCCACGCCGGCCACCACCAGCGTGCGCCGCTTGCCGTTGACCAGCACCTGCAGCCGCGAGCCGGGCTTCAGGCCGTTCGCGAGGGCGAAGGACTCCGAGACCCAGGCCGGCAGCTGTCCGTCGGAAGTGGCCGGTCCCGGCGATGGCCCCGCACCCGGCGCACGTCCGCTCTTCAGCGTCAGCACGTTCAGTCGCGGCGGCGCGTGCCGCGCCACGCCGATGAGCTGGCCGATCACCGGCACGTCGCTGCCTTCGAGCTCGGCACGAACGATGAACTCGGTGCTGGCCTGCACGTCGGCCACGCCGGGCAGCTCCCTCAAGGCGTCGAGCGCCGCGCGCGGCGCGCGCTTCACGCCGGCGAAGACATCGGCGAAACGGCCATCGGCGTAGAAGCGATCGCGCGCCGCCGCCAACGAGTCGACGGCCGACAGCGTGGTGAGGAAGCCCGCCACGCCGCTGGCCACCACCAGCGCGATGGTCAGAGCCTGGCTCCACATCAGGCGCAGGTCGCGCAGCAGCTTGCGGTCCAGGGCCCTCACGACGTCACCACGACAGCTCGGCCGGCGTCTTCTTCACCGCCGTGCGCTCCACGCGCTGCACCCGGCCGGAGCCCAGCACGATGACACGGTCGGCCATGTCGGCGATGGCGGCGTTGTGCGTGATGACCACCACGGTCGTGTGCAGCTCGGCATGGATGCGCTCGATGACATCCAGCACCAGCTTGCCGGTGGCGTAGTCGAGCGCGCCGGTGGGCTCGTCGCACAGCAGGACGTCGGGCTTCTTCACGATGGCGCGCGCGATCGCCACGCGCTGCTGCTCGCCGCCGGACAGCTGCGACGGGAAGTGGTCGCGCCGCGGCGTCAGGCCGACGAGGGCGATGGCCTCGTCCACACCCATGGCCTGCGGCGCGATGTCGGTGACGAGCTGCACGTTCTCGCGCACCGTCAGGCTGGGGATGAGGTTGTAGAACTGGAACACGAAGCCCACGTGCTCACGGCGGTAGGCGGTGAGGGCCGCTTCGCCGGCGCCGCTGAGCACGTGGTCGCCGAAGCGCACGTCGCCGCTGCTGGGCACGTCCAGGCCACCCAGGATGTTCAGCAGCGTGCTCTTGCCGCTGCCCGAGGCGCCCAGCAGCACGATGAACTCGCCGCGCGCGATCTCCAGCGAGACGTCGTCCAGCGCCACCACCTCGACCTCGCCGCTGCGGTAGATCTTGCTGACATGGTGTGCCGCGAACACCGGCGGCGGGCCGGACACGGGCACGGGCTCAACAGGGTCGGGGGTCATGGTCACGGTGCCGGGCCGGAACCAGAGCGGGACAGGCCGGAACCGATTCTGGGACCCGTCTTCGCTCAGGAATTGATCGTCATCAAGGCCGGTCGCGACCCGCGCTGAGTCAACTCAAGGCCGCGCCCGGCACGGGCCCGCACAGTGGAGTCGGACGTCGGTCCCGCCTGTCGCCACGGCTGTCGTGGCGCGGGGATCGTTTCAGGAGACTCCATGAAGACTCACCTGCCCCGCCGAAGCCTGATCACCACGGCCGCACTGCTGGCTTCCCTGTGGATGGCCGGATGCGCCAGCCCGCCGGCCCCGGGCACTCTCGTGCCGATGCCCGACGGCACCATCACGACCTTCCAGCGCGTCAGCAGCGGCAGCTACGGCACCGTGAACGCACCGGTGACCTGGGTCCACGGCCAGCGCCAGTGGCAGGGCCGCACCGTCGTGGAAGCAGCCTCGCCCCAGGCCGGCACCAACCTGCTGGACCCGGTCACGCACCGCACGATAGCCACCTTCAATCCTATGGGCGACCTGGTGATGAGCTTCGAACCCGCGTTGGGCTACCAGTGGCCGCTGGCCGTGGGCAAGACCTGGACCGATCGCCACACCGTCACCCTGCACCCCAGCGGACGCCAGGTGCCGCTGGAGGTGAGCTACCGTGTCGAGTCCCAGGAGGACGTGACGGTACCGGCCGGCACCTTCAAGACCTGGAAGGTGGTGGCCACCGACTCGCTGGGCGAAGTGCAGCAGTACTGGACGGCGCCCGAGTTCGGTCTGCCGACCATCAAGCGCATCAGCGACCGGCCGGCCACGCACCCGCAAGGCGCCGGCCACCTGGAAGGCGTGCTGACGGCGGTGCGCAGGCCCTGAGCGCCGGCGGGCGGTGGCGCCGCCCTCAGCGGGCCGCGCGGCGGCGCGAGAGACCCAGGCCGGCCAGCGCCAACCCGACCAGCGCATAGCTGGCCGGCTCCGGGATGGCGATGAAGCCGCGGATCTCGCCGCCGCGGAAGGTCTCGGAGTGCACGTTCAGGTAGGCCACGCCGCTGCTGAACGAGGCCAGCAGCAGGTCGCGCGCGCCGGCCAGCGTGCCGCCGCCCAGGGTCACGAAGCCGCCGGTAAAACTGCTGGCAAGGTCGAGGTCGATGACCTCGTCGTAGCTGCCCGCGGTGACGCCCACCGGGAAGTTCGGCAGCGTGCCCGGCGTCACGGCCACCGGCGCCGTGCCGTCGCCGGCCACGGCGGTGCAGCAATGGATGTGCGCCACGGTCGTCGGGCCCGACAGGCCGCTGAAGTCGAAGGTGACACGCAGGTCGTTGGTGATGCTGTCGTAGAGGAAGGTGGCGCTGCCGGAGCCGGTCGCGCCGTTGACCTCGGGCACCAGGCTGGTCTGGTACAGCGTGGCGACGGCGAAGGACGAACCCGAGGCCGCCAGCAGGGCGGCAGCGGCAAGCAATCGAAGTTTCATGGTGGACTCCGGACGGTAAGGGATGACCCCAGAACTTTCGGGGCGATGGGCGCTGCTGGCCATGCGTGTATTCCTGCCAGCCGCCATGGAATGAAGGCGGGCTGTGCAGCGTATGCCCTCGTCAAACCGCAGCTTCAGCAGAGCCGGCTGCGGGCTCGGTCGAAGCCCGCCCCGGGTCCTCGTCGTCGTCGCGACCGAATTCGGTGCGGAAACTGCCTGCCTGCAGGCCCTGCTGCTGCAGCCAGCGAACCATCACCGCCTCCTGGCCGTGCGTGACGATGACGCGTTGGGCGCCGGTGGCGGCGATGGCGCGCTGCAGGCCCGGCCAGTCGGCGTGGTCGCTGAGCACGAAGCCGCGGTCCACGCCCTGGCGGCGGCGTGCGCCGCGCAGCAGCATCCAGCCGCTGGCGAAGGCGTCGCCGAAGTCGCCCAGCCGGCGCGCCCAGGCGCTGCCGTGCACGGCGGGTGGCGCGATGACCAGGGCGCGCTTGAGCATCGCCTTGTCCTTCAGCTCGTCGAGCAGCAGCGTCGGCGGCAGCGCCACGCCGGCCTCGCGGTAGGCCTCGTTCAGCGGCTGCACGGCGCCGTGCACGACGATGGGACCGATGCCCGCGTCCACCCCGGCCAGCAGGCGCTGCGCCTTGCCGAAGCTGTAGGCCATCAGCAGGCTGGCGCGGCCAGCCTCGGCGTTGGCGCGCCACCAGGCGTCGATGTCGGCCATCACCTCGACCTGCGGGCGCCAGCGGTAGATCGGCAGACCGAAGGTGCTCTCGGTGATGAAGCAGTCGCAGCGAACCGGCTCGAAGGGCTCGCAGGTGGTGTTGGCGTCGCCGGCGTGGCCGCTGACGAAGTAGTCGCCCGAGGCCACCCAGACGCGCCCGCCGTGTTCCACGCGCACCTGGGCCGAACCGAGCACGTGGCCGGCCGGGTGCAGGCTGACGCGCACGCCCTGGATGTCGACCGCCTGGCCGTAGGGCAAGGCCTGCAGCGTGATGTCGCCCAGCCGCGCGCGCAGCACGCCCGCGCCCGGCGCAGCGCACAGGTAGGCAGCGTGACCGCGCCGCGCGTGGTCGGCATGGGCGTGCGTGATCACGGCGCGCTGCACCGGCCGCCAGGGGTCGATGTGGAAGTCGCCGGGCGGGCAGTACAGGCCTTGCGGGCCCAGCACGATCAGATCAGCGGCCATGGCGTGGAGGGGTGCAGGCGATGGACTCGGAAACGCATGGGCAACGGGGTTGATCGGCGCGCGCAAGCTTAACGTCGGCCCGCCCGGCGATACTGACGGCATGGTCATGCCTGCTCCACCCGCCGCCGAGGGCACCCGTGATGGCTGGCTCGACGACGAGCCGATGCCGCCCTGGCGCATCTTCCTGGACCCGCGCGGGCGCATCCCGCGTCGCACCTTCTGGCTGTACGGCGTGCTGGCGCTGCTCGGCCTGGCAGCGTTGGGGCAGGCCTTGCTGGGCATCGCCCGCGTGCCGCGGTCCGAGGCCGACCACCTGGTCAACGTCCTGCTGCTGTGGCCCGCCATGGCCGTCAGCGCCAAACGCTGGCACGACCGCGACAAGTCCGGCTGGTGGGTGCTGCTGGTGCTGGTCCCGGTGATCGGCTGGATCTGGGCTCTCATCGACAACGGCTTCCTGCGCGGCACCCCCGGCCCCAACCGCCACGGCCCCGACCCCCTCGCCCCCGACCCCACCCGCCTGGAACTCTGACCCCCCGCCCCCGACACCACCACCTCCCGCTTGAAGCAAGACGCCGCAGGCGTCGAGCGCCCCATCCAGCGAACGCCGCGGATCCGGCTCCGCCGGTCCGCCAGCGTTGCCCCCTTGAGGGGGCGCGCGAAGCGCGTAGGGGGTGGTCGTCAATACCTCCCAGTGATCCCCGCCACCCGCAGATAGATCGTCGCCAGCCAGGCCACCAGGCCGCGCTGCAGCAGGCCGCGCCAGCCGCGCCGCTCGGGCGGGGTCACCACCTCGGTCGACACGGCGAAGGCCTGGTCGAGCGCGGACGCCACGCTGGCGGCGAAGCCGGTGTCGTGCACGACGACGTTGGCCTCCAGGTTCAGCAGCAGAGACAGCGGGTCGATGTTCGAACTGCCCACGGTGGCCCAGTCGTCGTCGACCACCGCCACCTTGGCATGCAGGAAGGCCGGCGTGTATTCGTAGATGCGCACGCCGTGCGCGCGCAGTTCGTCGTACAGCGCGCGCGCGGCCAGCGCCGCGATGCGGTAGTCGACCTTGCCCTGCAGCAGCAGCCGCACCTGCACGCCGCGCTTGGCGGCCTGGCGCAGGCTGCGGCGGAAGGCGCGCCCGGGATAGAAGTAGGGCACGGCCAGGTCGACGCGCGTGTGCGCGGCCCGGATGGCCTCGACATAGCTGCGCTCGATGGAGCGGCGCTGGCGCAGGTTGTCGCGCACCACGAAGGCGGCGCGCACCGGCGCCATGTCGCCGTCGGCCTGGCCGGCCGGCGGCTTGCTGCGCAGCCGCCGCAGCAGCTTGACGGTGCGGTCCACCGGCTTGGCACTGCGTGCCAGCGAGCGCACCTCGTCGCGCCAGCCGTTGCCCAGGTTGGCCCGCGCCCACATGGCGCGTGTGGCGGCGTGCACCGAGGCCACCAGCGGCCCACGCACCTCGACGGCGAAGTCCAGCCGCGGCTGCTCGGTCCAGCCGTGGTTGAGGTCATGCCGGTCGTCGATGATGTTGATGCCGCCGACATAGGCCACGGTCTGGTCGACGGTGCACAGCTTCTGGTGCAGGCGGCGCAGTTGTCCCGGCTGCAGCCAGCTGTACCAGCGGTGCAGCGGCCTGAAGACCTCCAGCCGCACGCCCGAGCCGTCGAACCACTGGCGGATGGCCGGCAGCGTGCTCATCGATCCGAAACCGTCCAGCACGACGTGCACCAGCACGCCGCGTGCGGCCGCTGCCCTCAGGGCCTGGGCCACCACCTCGCCGGCCCGGTCGTCGTTGAAGATGTAGGTGGCGAACCAGACCTCGCTCTCGGCCGCCGCGATGGCGCGGCACATGGCCGGGAACAGCGCGTCCCCACCCTGCAGCAGGGTCACGCTGTTGCCTCCCAGGAAGCGCGGCGCCGCCACGCCCCCCCAGGCCCACTGCGCCGCTTCATCCAGCCGGGTCATGGCGGCCTGTCATTCCGGTTCGAGTTCGGCCACCAGCGGCAGGTGGTCGCTCATGCGGGCCCAGGTCATGCCGCGCGGCACCATGGTCGAGCGGCACTGCAGGCCGCGCAGGTAGAAGCGGTCCAGCGCGAAGACGGGCATCAGCGAAGGAAAGGTCATGGGCGGCGCAGCGGCACCCGGCGCACAGGCGCGGCGCAGGCCCATGGACGCCATCGCCGGGTCGAGCTTCTCGCCCCAGTCGTTGAAGTCGCCGGCCACGATGAGCAGTTCGTTCGGCGGCACCTGCGCGGTGATGAAGTCGGCCAGGCGCTGCACCTGGCGCACGCGGCTGGCGTGCACCAGGCCCAGGTGCACCACCACGGCGTGCACGCGCAGGCCGTTCCACTCGGTGGGCACGTGCAGCAGGCCGCGCTGCTCGAAGCGGTGGTCGCTGACGTCGTGGTGGCCGATGTCGCCGATGGGCCAGCGCGACAGCAGCGCGTTGCCGTGCTCGCCGTGCCGGGTCACGGCATTGGTGCGGTAGGCCACGTCGTAGCCCTCGGGCGCCAGGAAGCGCGCCTGGCCCTGTGCCGGCCAGCCGAAGTGCGTGCGCTCGAAGTGCATCGCTTCGCGCGTGTGGAAGAGTCGCACTTCCTGCAGGAAGACGAAGTCGGCGTCCAGCGCCTCGACGGCCAGCCCGAGGTTGTGGATCTCCAGCCGCTTTCGCGGGCCGAAGCCGCGCACGCCCTTGTGGATGTTGTAGGTGGCCACGCGCAGCGCCGCCATGTCGGTCTGCGGCGGCAGCAGCGACGATTGCCGGGGCTGGAACCTGGTCACTCGATCCCCTCGCCCGAAGGGCAGGAAGGCTGGTCCTGCAGGCCGGCCAGGAACTTCGGCAACTGCAGGATGGCCTCGGCGTTGCTGGGGGAGAAGCAGCGGTCGGCCGCCTCGCGCCAGGGCAGCCAGGCGTGTTGCAGGTGTTCTCTCGGGCTCAGGATGACGGGTACCACGGCCGGCAGCGTGAGGCCGAACACGTGTTCGGTGTTGTGCGTGACGCCAGGCGCATAGCGGTGCCGCCACACGGGATAGATCTCGTAGACGTTGTCGAGCTGCCAGTCGCGCAGGTCGCCCGTGCTGATGCCGGTCTCCTCGAACACCTCGCGGCGCGCCGTGTCGGCCAGAGGTTCGTCCGGCGCGTCGAGCGAGCCGGTCACGCTCTGCCAGAAGCCGGGCTTGTCGGCGCGCTCGATGAGCAGCACCTCGCCGGCCTGCGTGTGGATCACCACCAGCACCGACTCGGGGATCTTCCAGGGCCGGGGCACGGCCGGAGCCTCGGGAAGCTGGCTCAAGGGCGCGCTCCCGCGGCGCGCCGTTCGCGCACGGCTTGCGCCAGGCCACGCAGCAGCGGCTCGGTGTCGTGCCAGCCGATGCAGGCGTCGGTGATGCTCACGCCGGCGGTCAAGGGCTGGCCGGGCACCAGGTCCTGCCGGCCTTCGTGCAGGTGGCTCTCCACCATCACGCCGGTGATGCGGCGCTCGCCGCCGGCGATCTGCGAGGCGATGTCGCGCGCCACGTCGACCTGCCGACGGTGCTGCTTGGCCGAGTTGGCGTGCGAGCAGTCGACCATCACCTGTTCGCGCAGCCCGGCCTTGCGAAGCACCGTGCAGGCCGCCTCGACGTGGGCGGCGTCGTAGTTGGGCGTCTTGCCGCCGCGCAGGATGATGTGCGCGTCGGCATTGCCGCGTGTCTCGAAGATCGCGGCCACGCCCATCTTGGTCATGCCCATGAAGGAGTGCGGCGCCTGCGCCGCCAGCACCGCATCGGCGGCCACCTGCACGCCGCCGTCGGTGCCGTTCTTGAAGCCGACCGGGCAGCTCAGCCCCGAGGCCAGCTGGCGGTGGCTCTGGCTCTCGGTGGTGCGCGCGCCGATGGCGCCCCAGGCGATGAGGTCGGAGAGGTACTGCGGCGACAGCAGGTCGAGGAACTCGGTGCCCGCCGGCAGGCCCATCGCCGAGACTTCCAGCAGCAGCTCGCGCGCCCGGCGCAGGCCTTCGTTGATGCGGAAGCTGCCGTCCAGCCGCGGGTCGTTGATGTAGCCCTTCCAGCCCACCGTGGTGCGCGGCTTCTCGAAGTAGACGCGCATCACCACCAGCAGCTCGGGGGCCAGCTCGTCGGCCAGCGCCTTCAGCCGCCGCGCGTAGGCGATGGCGGCGTCGTGGTCGTGGATGGAGCACGGCCCGACGACGGCCACGAGGCGGTCGGCCCGGCCCTGCAGCACGTCGCCGATGGCCTGTCGGCTGTGCTCGACCAGGTCCTCGATGGCCTCGCTGGCGGGCATCTCTTCCAGCAGCACGGCCGGTGAGACGAGGGCGCGAACGGCGGCGATGCGCAGGTCGTCGATGCGCGTGGTGTCGTGGGTGGTGGTGGTGGTCGTCATGGGGTCGGTGTCTGACCGGCTCAACGCGGCGCGACTCGCTCGCGCAGCCAGGCAGCGAAGGTGGGTTCGTCGATGTCGCCGGCGGCCAGGCCGAACATGGCAGCCGTCGCCTCGGGCTGGGGTGCCACCAGGCGATGCCCGTTCAAGCCCAGAAAGAGGCCGACCGACAGGAATGCCGCGCGCTTGTTGCCGTCTGCGAACGGGTGATTGCGGGCCAAGCCGAACGCGTAGGCCGCAGCCAGTTCGGCCAGGTCAGGCTCACCATAGGCAGCCAGATGCTCCGGGCGAGCGAGTGCGGATTCGAGCAATCCGACATCGCGGATGCCGGGGAGCCCCCCGTGCATCGCCAGGCTTTCGTCGTGCAGGAGCGTGAGCAGCTGGCGATCGATCCAGCGCCAGGTCACTTGGCCAGCGCCCGGAAGGTATCTCGATACTCACGCATGAATTCGCGGCCAATCTCGAGTTGCTGTTCGAAGCTGGGGTCCAGCGGCGTCAGCGCCACACCGTCTGGTGTGTCGGTGACGTACACGGTATCGCCCTTCTCCAGCTTCAGCCGCGCCAGCACCTCCTTGGGCAGGATCACGCCCACGGAATTGCCGATCTGGGTGAGCTTGAGTGCGTGCATGACGGGCTCCGGTGAAGTTATAACGAATGTTATACCGGAGCCATCACAACCGCGCAAGCAAGGCGCCGCAGGCGCCGAGCGCCCCCTCAAGCGACCGCCGCGGATCCGGCTCGGCCGGTCCGCCAGCGGTGCCCCCTCGAGGGGGCGGCCGAAGGCCGTAGGGGGTGGTCCTAATTCCTGAGGCGGATGTGCAGCTCGCGCAGCTGCTTCTCGTCCACGAGGCTGGGCGCGCCGGTCAGCAGGCACTGGGCGCGCTGCGTCTTCGGGAAGGCGATGACGTCGCGGATGCTCTCGGCCTTGGTCATCAGCGTGACCAGGCGGTCCAGGCCGAAGGCCAGACCACCGTGCGGCGGCGCGCCGTACTGCAGCGCGTCGAGCAGGAAGCCGAACTTCACCTTGGCGTCTTCGGGCGAGATGTTCAGCGCGCTGAAGACCTTGCTCTGCACTTCGGCGCGGTGAATACGCACCGAGCCGCCGCCGAGTTCCCAGCCGTTGAGCACCATGTCGTAGGCCTTGGCGATGCAGGCGCCGGGGTCGGTGTCCATCAGGTTCTCGTGGCCGTCCTTCGGCGCCGTGAACGGGTGGTGCACGGCGTTCCAGCGGCCGCCTTCCTCGTCGTACTCGAACATCGGGAAGTCCACCACCCACAGCGGCGCCCAGACGTCGTTGAACAGGCCATGGCTGCGGCCGAAGTCGCTGTGGCCGATCTTCACGCGCAGCGCGCCCAGCGCGTCGTTCACCACCTTGGCCTTGTCGGCGCCGAAGAAGATCAGGTCGCCGTTGCGCGCGCCGGTGCGCGCCAGGATCTCGGCGATGGCGCCGTCGTGCAGGTTCTTCACGATGGGGCTCTGCAGGCCCTCGCGGCCCTTGCCGGCATCGTTGACCTTGACCCAGGCCAGGCCCTTGGCGCCGTAGATCTTCACGAACTCGGTGTAGGCGTCGATCTCGCCGCGGCTCATCTCGCCGCCACCGGGCACGCGCAGCGCGGCCACGCGCCCACCCTTGCTCTGCGCCGGGGTGCTGAAGACCTTGAAGTCGACGTCCTTCATCACCGCGGTGAGCTCGGTGAACTCGAGCTTGACGCGCAGGTCGGGCTTGTCCGAGCCGTACTTGTGCATGGCCTCGGCGTAGGTCATCTGCGCGTACACCGGCAGCTCCACCCCCAGCGCCTTGCGGAAGACGTTGCGGATCATGCCTTCGGTGATGGCACGGATCTCTTCTTCGGCCAGGAACGAGGTCTCGATGTCGATCTGCGTGAACTCGGGCTGGCGGTCGGCGCGCAGGTCCTCGTCGCGGAAGCACTTGGTGATCTGGTAGTAGCGGTCGAAGCCGGCCACCATCAGCAGCTGCTTGAAGAGCTGCGGGCTCTGCGGCAGCGCGAAGAAGTGGCCGTCGTGCACGCGGCTGGGCACCAGGTAGTCGCGCGCGCCTTCGGGCGTGCTCTTGGTCAGCATCGGCGTCTCGATGTCGATGAAGCCCTGCTCGTCGAGGAACTTGCGCACCTCGATGGCCACGCGGTAGCGCAGCATCAGGTTCTTCTGCATCGTCGGGCGGCGCAGGTCGAGCACGCGGTGCGTCAGGCGCACGGTCTCCGACAGGTTCTCGTCGTCGAGCTGGAACGGCGGGGTGACGCTGGGGTTCAGCACCTCGAGCTCATGGCACAGCACCTCGACCTTGCCGCTGGTGAGGTGGGCGTTCTCGGTGCCGGCCGGGCGCGCACGCACCAGGCCCGTGATCTTCAGGCAGAACTCGTTGCGCACGCCCTCGGCGGCCTTGAACATCTCGGCGCGGTCGGGGTCGCAGACGATCTGCACCAGGCCCTCGCGGTCGCGCAGGTCGATGAAGATGACGCCGCCATGGTCGCGGCGGCGATGGGCCCAGCCCATCAGGGTCACGGTCTGGCCCATCAGGGTGTCGCTGACGAGGCCGCAGTAGGTGGTTCTCATGAAAAAGCTCCGGATCGAAATGCTGGGACGCGGTGCAGCACACGCGCGTTGGGTTGATTGGCTTGCGAGCGGGCTGTGTTGCAAGCCCTGAGGACTGGCCGGACGCCGTGCCGGGCCAGCCCCGTCAATTTCGCGCCAGTGCGGCGTCGCCCCCCGGCGAGACCACGCCCATGGAGATGACGTACTTGAGTGCCTCGTCGACGCTCATGCTCAGCGCGCGCACGTCGGCCCGCGGCATCATCAGGAAGAAGCCCGAGGTCGGGTTGGGCGTGGTGGGCACGTAGACGCTGACGTAGTCGCCTTCCAGGTGCGCCGCCACCTCGCCGCCGGGCCTGCCGGTCACGAAGGCGATGGTCCAGGAGCCCTGGCGCGGGTACTGCACGAGCACGGCTTCGCGGAAGGCATTGCCGTTGGTCGAGAACAGCGTGTCCGAGACCTGCTTGACCGAGCTGTAGATCGACTTGACGATGGGGATCTTGTGCAGCACGCGGTCCCACTGCCGCACCCACCACTGGCCGAAGATGTTGGTGACGAAGACGCCGGTGAAGACCAGCGCGGCGGCCATCACCAGCACGCTGAGCCCCGGCACGTGGCGCAGGGTCTCGATGCTGGCGTGCATGTTGACCGGCAGCACGGCCTGCGTGCCCGAGAGCAGCCACGCGAAGATGCCGTCCAGCAGCCCCAGCAGCCACAGCAGCACCCACAGCGTGATGGCCAGGGGCAGCCAGACCAGCAGGCCGGCGACGAGGTACTTTTTCAAGACGGCTCCCCTGCCTCGCGAGACGTCAGGTCGAAGAACCGCCGCCGGCGGGCGCCGCGGGCGGCGCCGCAGCCGGTGGCGCAGGCGCCGCCGCGCTCCTGGCGGCGGTGTCGCTCGCCTTCTCCGGCGCCTTGTCGGCGGGCTTGTCCGACGACTTGTCAGCGGATGGGTCCGCGGACTTGTCGGCCGACTTGTCCGCAGGCTGGTCGCCCGGCGGCTTGTCGCCCTCGGCGGCGGGCTTGCCGTCCTTGGTGGCGTTGCCGCCGCGGAAGTCGGTCACGTACCAACCTGATCCCTTGAGCTGGAACCCTGCCGCCGTGAGCTGCTTGACGAAGGTTTCCGCGCCGCAAGACGGGCACACCGTCAGCAGCGGGTCGGACATCTTCTGCAGGACATCCTGCGCGTGCCCGCATGTGGCGCAGCGGTACGCATAGATCGGCATGGCTTTGACCCTGGGAGAAAAACGGGAAAGTATAGGTCCCCGCGCCGCCGGACGCGGCCGGCGCCACCCAAACGAAAGCGGCGAGCGCCCGACTGCCACCCTGGCCCGACCCCGGGCGAACCCGCTACAGCCCGTTGAGCTGCAGCCAGAAACGGGCCACCACGGCGCCCACGATGAAACCCACGGCGCCGAACAGCAGCACCTGCAGCAGGCGGTTGGTGCGACGCTGCTCGGCCACCAGCGCCAGCAGCGCCGCTGAGCTGCGGTCCATCGGCTCGCGCTGCAGGGCCTGGTGCACCAGGCGCGGCAGTTCCGGCAGCAGCTTGGCATAGCGGGGCGCCTCGCGCTTGAAGCGGTCGAGCAGCCCGCGCCAGCCGATCTGGTCGTTCATCCAGCGCTCCAGGAAGGGCTTGGCCGTGCTCCAGAGGTCGAGCTCGGGATCCAGCTGGCGTCCCAGGCCCTCGATGTTCAGCAGCGTCTTCTGCAGCAGCACCAGCTGCGGCTGGATCTCGACGTTGAAGCGGCGCGAGGCCTGGAACAGGCGCATCAGCACCTGGCCCAGCGAGATGTCCTTCAGCGGGCGGTCGAAGTGCGGTTCGCAGACGGCCCGGATCGCACCTTCCAGCGCATCGATGCGGGTGTCGGGCGGCACCCAGCCCGACTCCAGGTGCAGTTCGGCCACGCGCTTGTAGTCGCGCTGGAAGAAGGCCAGGAAGTTCTGCGCCAGGTAGTCCTTGTCGAACTCGGTGAGCGTGCCGATGATGCCGAAGTCCAGCGCGATGTAGCGGCCGAAGGTGGCCGGGTCCAGGCTCACCTGGATGTTGCCGGGGTGCATGTCGGCGTGGAAGAAGCCGTCGCGAAAGACCTGTGTGAAGAAGATCGTGACACCGTCGCGCGCCAGCTTGCGGATGTCGACGCCGGCGGCGCGGATGCGGTCGATCTGGCTGATCGGCACGCCGTGCATGCGCTCCATCACGATCACGCTCTCGGTGCAGTAGTCCCACACCATCTCGGGCACCATCACGAGGTCGAGGCCGTCCATGTTGCGGCGCAGCTGCGCGGCGTTCGACGCTTCGCGCACGAGGTCGAGCTCGTCGTGCAGGTAGCCGTCGAATTCGGCCACCACTTCCCGCGGCTTGAGGCGCTTGCCGTCGGCCGACAGCCGCTCGACCCAGCCGGCCAGCGTGTGCAGCAGGTTCAGGTCGTCGTCGATGACATGCAGCATGCCCGGCCGCAGCACCTTCACCGCCACCTCGCGCCCGTCGAGCAGGGTGCCGAAGTGCACCTGGGCGATGGATGCGCTGGCCACCGGTTCGGCCTCGAAACTGGCGAAGACGGCGCCGATGGGCTTGCCGAAGGCCTTTTCGACCAGGGTTCGCGCCTGCGCCGCCGGGAACGGCGGCACACGGTCCTGCAGGCCGGCCAGTTCGTCGGCGATGTCCAGCGGCAACAGGTCGCGCCGCGTGCTCAGCACCTGGCCGAACTTGACGAAGATCGGCCCCAGGCGCTCCAGGCCCCGCCGCAGGCGCACGCCGCGCGGCTCGTCGAGATCGCGCCCCACCGTCACCAGCCGCACCAGGGCACGCACCCAGCGCTGCCGGAACCCCGACAGGGCCACTTCGTCCAGGCCGAAGCGCAGGACCGTGATGACGATGAAGATCAGGCGCGCCAGACGCCTCATGGGCCGCGCCGCCGCACCCTGTCCAGGCGCTGCAGCGCCGAGCGCATGGCCGAGCTGGCCATGCCGCCCAGGCCGGCCAGCTGCTGGGCGACGGCCGGCGGGAACACGCGCTCGAGGTCGGCTGCGGCGTCCCAGCGCAGGTTTTCCATCAGCCAGCCGACGTCGACCGCCAGGGCGGCATCGCCTTCGATCTGCGCTTCGGGCCGCAGGCCGGTGGCCGTCTGCGTGAGCAGCAGCGCCGGGTTGCCGGCATCGATGCGCAGCGTGAGATCGGCCAGGCCCAGGCCTTCGTCGGCCACCCATTCGAACAGGCCGGCCGGCGTGATGCGGAACATCAGCGAGGGCAGCTGCGGCAGCAGCGACGGCCAGCCCTCCAGTGCCAGCCGCACACTCTTGCCGGCATGCGGCCGCAAGCGCCCTGTGGCCACCGGCTCGCCGGTCAGCACGTGGTTGACGACAAGGGTGGCGCGCTCCATCACGGAAGGCGCCAGGCGTTGGGACAGGCTGTTCAAAGCGTGAAGCATTGCCCGATTGTAGGCAGCCCCACCCCGCGAGCCGGTGGTCGCGTTTTGCAGCCGCGGCCCGCACTTGGCAGAGAATGCGCGTTGTCTTTCCCGCCAGATCGCCGGTCCATGGCCGGCCCATCGCTGCCGGCGTCTGCTTCCGACGCCGGAACATCCCGACGCCGGGCATCCCGTCCGCTGGCTGCCCCGCCGCCCATGTTCGAAGACCGAAGCTACAAGCGAACCTTCTACAGCGCCCCGCAGTCGATCACCGCGCTGGTCGCGGCGTTCCTGGAGCCCGCGGTGGCCGTGCTGGTCTTCGTCGGGGCCTCGATGGCCTTCGACGAGCCCATCGTGCGGGCCGACCTCACGCTGTGCCTGCTGGTGGTGGCCCTCACCTTCCCGGGCCGCAACCGCTTCCAGGACCGGCCGCTGAACGCTGCGGTCGACATCTCGGCGTCGTGGATCGTGCTGATGGTCATCCTGGCGCTGTGCGCCTACGCCACGCGCAGCCTGCACTTCTTCGACACGCGCGTGCTGCTGACCTGGGTGCTGGCGACACCCGCACTGCACTGGCTGCTGGTCTTCGGCGGCCGCCGCTGGCTGCGTCACCTGGCCTCGCTGCCCGGCAACCAGCGATCGGTGGTCGTGATCGGTGCCGGCGGCCTGGCCGTGAAGGTGGCCCGTGTGCTGGGCAACCGAGGCTCGCGCTTCCTGGGCTACTTCGACGACCGCAGCGACGACCGGGTGCACGTCGAAGCGCGCCCGCTGCGCCTGGGCAGCCTGCAGCAGGCCGCCGCCTTCGTGCGCGAGCAGGGCGTCAGCGAGGTCTACATCACGCTGCCGCTGGGCTCGCAGCCGCGCATCGTCAGGTTGATGGAACAGGTGCAAGGCACCACGGCATCGGTGTTCTTCGTGCCCGACGTGTTCGGCATCAGCATCATCCAGGGGCGCCTGCAGGACATGAACGGCGTGCCGGTGGTGGGACTGTGCGAGACGCCCTTCACCGGCACCAACCGGCTCGTCAAGGGCGTGAGCGACATCGTGCTGGCCAGCATCATCCTGCTGCTGACCTCGCCCCTGCTGCTGATGCTGGCCGTCGGCGTCAAGCTCAGCTCCCCCGGACCGGTGATCTTCCGCCAGCGCCGCAACGGTCTCGACGGCGAGGAGATCGAGATCTACAAGTTCCGCTCCATGTACATCGGGCAGGACGGCCCCGGCGTGGCGCAGGCCGTGAAGGACGACCCGCGCATCACGCCCTTCGGCGCCTTCATGCGCCGCACATCGCTCGACGAACTGCCGCAGTTCGTCAACGTGCTGCAAGGCCGCATGAGCATCGTCGGACCGCGCCCCCACGCCGTGGCGCACAACGAGCAGTACCGGCGCCTGATCAAGGCCTACATGGTGCGGCACAAGGTCAAGCCCGGCATCACCGGCTGGGCGCAGGTCAACGGACTGCGCGGCGAGACCACCACACTCGACAAGATGCAGGCGCGCGTGGAGTTCGACCTGGAATACCTGCGCAACTGGTCGTTGAGCCTGGACCTGCAGATCATCGCGCGCACCATCAAGCTGGTGTTCTTCGACCGCCACGCCTATTGAAACAGCCGAGCCTGCCGCGCCTGCCGATAATCGTCCCCAGCCCTGGAGAGCCCCGATGCACGCAACCCGCAACCCCCGGATCCGATTCGCACTGGCCACCACCGTGGCCCTGCTGCTGGCCGGCCCGGCCGCCACGGCACTGGCGCAGTCCAGCCCCTTCTACTTCGGCGCCTCGCAGGGTGTCACGCGCGACTCCAACCTGTACCGGCTGAGCGACGGCGCCGCGCCGCTGCCGGCCGGTCGCAGCAAGAGCGACACGGTGTACACCACGTCGCTGCTGGCCGGCATCGACCAGCCCATCGGCCGCCAGCGCGTGCGCGGCGACGTGTCGCTGCGCGCCAGCCGCTTCGCCAACAACAAGGTGCTGGACAACGAAGGCTACGGCCTGAAGCTGGGCGCCGACTGGTCCACCATCGGGCGCCTGTCGGGCAGCATCAACCTGGTGTCCGACCGCAGCCTGGCGCGCTTCGCCAACGACACGCTGTCCATCAACAACCTGCAGCGCAACATCGCCAGTTCGACCACCTTCGACACCACCGTGCGACGGGGCCTGGTGACACGCTGGTCGGCCGAAGCCACCTATGCCCATCAGCGCGTGGGCTACTCGGCCAGCGAATTCGAGCCGCGCGAGTACCGCCAGAACAGCCTGTCGGCCGGCGTGCGCTACACGCCCAGCGGGCTCATCAGCTTCGGCGCAGCGCTGCGCGGCACCGAGGGTCGCTACCCGCGCTTCGCCCTGCTGGCCAACGGCAGCTACCTGGCCGACACCTACAGCGGCCGCAACCTCGATCTGAGCACGCGCTGGACGCCCAGCGGCGTCAGCCAGTTCGAGGCGCGCCTGAGTTTCGGCAACACCTCTTACGACCGCGACACGGCGCGTGACTTCTCGGGCGTGACGGGCGGCCTGGCCTGGATCTGGCGCCCAACCGGCAAGCTTCGCTTCGAGACGCGCCTGGCACGCGACACCGGCCAGGAATCGGCCGCCATCGGGTTCGTGAGCACGCCCAGCGGCGTCGGCAGCGGCCTGCGCTATGCCGACGCCAGCCGCGTGACCAACACGCTCAGCGTGGCCGCGCAGTACGAGCTGAGCGCCAAGATCCTGCTGAGCACCTATGCCGGCGTCGCGCAGCGCAGCCTGAGCGACTCGCGACCCGATCTCTTCGGCAACGTGGCCACCCTCACCGGCAGCGACCGCACCAGCACCCTGAACTTCGGCGCGCGCTGGCAGCCCACGCGAAGCATCACCGTGGGCTGCGACCTCGGCTGGGAACAGCGCAGCACCTCCAGCGTGCTGTCCACCGACCTGTCGGGCAACACCGTGGGCTGCTTCGGCCAGCTCACCCTGCGATGAGCGCAGGCATGCCAGACGCGACGGACGGCACCCCGCCTGCCGGCACCGGCGCGGCACCGGTGGTGCTGCTCACCGGCGCGGCCGGCTACATCGCATCGCACACCTGGCTGGCGCTGCAGTCCGCCGGCTTCGAGGTGGTGGGCATCGACGACTTCCGCAACAGCTCGCCCGTGGTGCTGGAGCGCCTGGCCCGGCTCTCGGGCCGCACGCCGCAGTTCGAACGCATCGACGTCTGCGACGCTGCGGCGATGGACTCGCTGTTCCAGCGCCGGCGTTTCGACGCGGTGGTGCACTTCGCGGCGCTGAAGGCGGTGGGCGAGTCGGTGCAGATGCCGCTGGCGTACTACGCCAACAACCTGGGCGGCCTGCTCAACCTGTGCCGCGCCATGCAGACCCACGGCTGCAGGCGCCTCGTGTTCAGCTCCAGCGCCACCGTCTATGGCGACCCGCAGTCGCTGCCGCTGCGCGAAGACGCCCCGCTGTCGGCCACCAACCCCTACGGCCAGACCAAGCTCACCAGCGAACTGATCCTGCGCGACCTGGGTGCCGCCGACGCCGCCTGGCAGACCGCCTGCCTGCGCTACTTCAACCCGGTGGGCGCGCACGACAGCGGCCTCATCGGCGAAGACCCGCGCGGCACGCCCAACAACCTGATGCCCTACGTGGCGCAGGTGGCCATCGGCCGCCGCAGCGAGGTGGCGGTCTACGGCGACGACTACGCCACGCCCGACGGCACCGGCGTGCGCGACTACATCCATGTCGTCGACCTCGCCGAAGGCCATGTCGCCGCCGTGCGCCGGCTGCTCGACACGCCCGGCTCGTTGACCGTGAACTTGGGCACGGGACGAGGCTACAGCGTGCTGGAAGTCATCGCCGCCTACGCTGCTGCCAGCGGGCGTGCGGTACCGTACAAGCTGGTGGGCCGACGGCCGGGCGACATCGCCGCCTGCTGGGCCGACCCGTCCCTGGCACGCGACGTGCTGGGCTGGTCGGCCCGCCTCGACCTCGCGCGCATGTGCGCAGACAGCTGGCGATGGCAGTCGACCAACCCAAACGGCTTCACCGCATGAACATTCCCGTCCTGCCCGTCATCATGGCCGGCGGCTCAGGCACCCGCCTGTGGCCGCTGTCGCGCGCCGGCTACCCGAAGCAGTTCCTGGTGCTCTCGGGCAACACCAGCCTGTTCCAGCAGGCCACCTCGCGGCTGCAGGCCGTGGGGGGCGAAGGTTTCGACATCGCCGCCCCCATGGTGGTCGGCAACGAAGAACACCGCTTCCTGGTGCTCGACCAGATGCGCGAACTGGGCGTGGAGCCCGCCGCCGTGGTGCTGGAGCCCGTCGGGCGAAACACCGCTCCGGCGCTGGCGCTGGCGGCGCTGCAGGCGCTGCAGGGCGACCAGGACCCGGTGCTGGTGGTCACCGCAGCCGACCAGACCGTCACCGACGAGCCGGCCTTCGTGGAGGCCGTACGGCGTGCCGTGCGGGTGGCGGCGGCCGGCGGCATCGCCATCCTGGGCGTCACGCCCGAACGCCCGGAAACCGGCTACGGCTACATCCGCCAGGAGGCGGCCGGCGACACCGGTGAGCCCCGCGTGGCGCAGTTCGTCGAGAAGCCCGACGCCGCCACCGCCGCGCGCTACGTGGCCGACGGCCACTACTTCTGGAACGCCGGCATGTTCGTGCTGCGCGCGTCGACCTGGATGGCCGCCCTCGACCGCTTCCGCCCCGACATCGCCGGCGCCTGCCGCGCCGCCTGGGCCGTGCGCAGCACCGACGCGCGCTTCGTGCGGCCGGGCAAGGCCGAGTTCGCCGCCGTGCCCTCGGAGTCGGTCGACTACGCGGTGATGGAGAAATGCCCCGGCAGCGGCATCGACATCCGCATGGTGGCGCTGGACGCCGGCTGGAACGACCTCGGCTCCTGGGAAGCCGTCTGGCAGGTGGCCGCCAAGGATCCACAGGACAACGCCCACGTCGGCGACGCCATCGTGCGCGACAGCCGCAACACCCTCGTGCACGCCACCAGCCGCCTGGTCGGCGTGGTCGGACTGCAGGACGTGGTGGTGATCGAGACGCCCGACGCCGTGCTGGTGGCCGACCGCAGCCGGAGCCAGGACGTCAAGCACATCGTGGCGCAGCTCACGGCCGAGAAGCGCGAAGAGCAGACCCTGCACCGCAAGGTGCACCGGCCCTGGGGCTGGTACGACAGCATCGACGCCGGGCCGCGTTTCCAGGTCAAGCGCATCATGGTCAAGCCGGGCGCGTCGCTCAGCCTGCAGATGCACCACCACCGCGCCGAACACTGGATCGTGGTGTCGGGCACGGCCGAGGTCACCAACGGCGACCAGGTCATCCTGCTGTCCGAGAACCAGAGCACCTACATCCCGCTGGGACAGACGCACCGTCTGGCCAACCCCGGCAAGGTGCCGCTCGAGATCATCGAGGTGCAGTCGGGCAGCTACCTGGGCGAAGACGACATCGTCCGGTTCCAGGACACTTACGGAAGAGGATGACGTCCCCCCCCGTAGCGCCTTCGGCGCACCTTGCAGGCCGCGCCGGGCCACTCGCCCGGCCCCTCGGCAGGCACGACAGGTCCACCGGACCTGTCGAGTCCGGCCTCGGCCCCCCCAGGGGGGCGACCCCAGCGGCCCGGCAGAGCCGGATCCGCGGCGTCCGCTTGGTGTTCGACACCTGCCTGGGTCGCAGCCTTGGCAGTTCAGGAATTAGGAGGATTTCCACATGACGATACTGGTCACGGGCGGCGCTGGTTTCATCGGCAGCAACTTCGTTCTCGACTGGCTGGCCACGTGCGACGAGCCGGTGGTCAACCTCGACGCCCTCACCTACGCCGGCAACCTGCAGAACCTGGCCTCGCTGTCGGGCGATGCGCGCCATGTCTTCGTCAAGGGCGACATCGGCGACCGTGCGCTGGTGGACAGCCTGTTGCAGCGCCACCAGCCGCGTGCGCTGGTGCACTTCGCGGCAGAGAGCCACGTCGACCGCAGCATCCTCGGCCCGGCCGCCTTCATCAAGACCAACATCGAAGGCACGTTCACGCTGCTGGAAGCCGCGCGCACATACTGGAGCGGCCTGCAGGGCGAGGCCAGGGCGCGCTTTCGCTTCCAGCACGTGAGCACCGACGAGGTCTACGGCAGCCTGGCGCCCGACGCCGAGGCCTTCACCGAGACCCATCCGTTCGAGCCCAACAGCCCGTACTCGGCGAGCAAGGCCGCCAGCGACCACCTGGTACGCGCCTGGCACCACACCTACGGCCTGCCGGTGCTGACCACCAACTGCAGCAACAACTACGGGCCCTTCCACTTCCCCGAGAAGCTCATTCCGCTGATCATCGCCAACGCGCTGGCCGGCAAGCCGTTGCCCATCTACGGTGACGGCCTGCAGGTGCGCGACTGGCTCTACGTGCGCGACCACTGCAGCGCCATCCGTGAAGTGATCGAGCGCGGCCGCCTGGGCGAGACCTACAACGTGGGCGGCTGGAACGAGAAGACCAACCGCGAGATCGTCGACACCGTCTGCGCGCTGCTCGACGAGCTGCAGCCCGACCCCGCCGGCCCCTATTCGCGCCTCATCACCTTTGTGAAGGACCGCCCCGGGCACGACCGCCGCTACGCCATCGACGCGCGCAAGATCGAGCGCGAACTGGGCTGGCGCCCGGCCGAGACCTTCGACACCGGCATCCGCAAGACCGTGCGCTGGTACCTGGATCACCGCGACTGGGTGGCCGCCGTGCAGAGCGGTGGTTATCGCGACTGGGTCGACGCCAACTACACGGCTCGCGCCGCCGCCGAATGAAAGTTCTTCTGCTGGGCAAGAACGGCCAGGTCGGCTGGGAACTGCAGCGTGCACTGGCCCCGCTGGGCGAACTGATCGCGCTGGACTTCGACAGCACCGGCCCCTGGAAGGCCGACTTCTCGCAGCCCGAAGCGCTGGCGCCGATGATCCGCGCCATCGCGCCCGACCTCATCGTCAATTCGGCCGCGCACACCGCCGTCGACAAGGCCGAGAGCGAGCCCGAGCTGGCGCGTGCCATCAACGCCACGGCGCCCGGCGTCATCGCCCGCGAGGCCGCCGCGCTGGGCGCCTGGCTGGCCCACTACAGCACCGACTACGTCTTCGACGGCAGCGGCAGCACGCCGCGCAGCGAAGACGCACCCACCGGGCCGCTGTCGGTGTACGGCCGCACCAAGCTGGAAGGCGAGGAGCTCATCCGCGCCAGCGGCTGCAAGCACCTGATCTTCCGCACCAGCTGGGTCTACGCGGCGCGCGGCGGCAACTTCGCGCGCACCATGCTGCGTCTGGCCGCCGAGCGCGACAAGCTCTCGGTCATCGACGACCAGATCGGCGCGCCCACCGGTGCCGAACTGCTGGCCGACGTCACCGTGCATGCGCTGCGCCGGGCGGCGGCCACGCCCGCGCTGGCCGGCACCTACCACCTGGCCGCCGCGGGCGAGACCAGCTGGCACGGCTACGCGAAGCACGTCATCGAATGGGCACGCACCCGGGGCCACGCCATCCAGGTGGCGCCCGAGGCCATCGCGCCCATACCGACCTCCGGCTATCCCACGCCGGCCACGCGCCCGCTCAATTCGCGGCTGGACACGCGCAAGCTGCAGCAGGCCTTCGGCCTGGTGCCGCCGCCCTGGCAGCAGGGCGTGGAGCGCATGCTCGAAGAAGTGCTGGCGCGCTGAAGCGTCGACACGGGCCGCCCCGCTACCCAGAAGAAGGAGACAAGACCACATGCAACGCAAAGGCATCATCCTGGCCGGCGGTTCCGGCAGCCGCCTGCACCCGGCCACGCTGGCGGTCAGCAAGCAGTTGCTGCCGGTGTACGACAAGCCCATGGTCTACTACCCGCTCAGCACGCTGATGCTGTCCGGCATGCGCGACGTGCTGCTCATCAGCACGCCGCAGGACACGCCGCGCTTCCAGGCGCTGCTGGGCGACGGCAGTCGCTGGGGCATGAACCTCAGCTACTGCGTGCAGCCCAGCCCCGACGGCCTGGCGCAGGCCTTCATCCTCGGCAAGGACTTCGTCGGCGGCAAGCCGAGCGCGCTGGTGCTGGGCGACAACATCTTCTACGGCCACGACTTCCACCCGCTGCTGGCCCGCGCCCACGGCCGCGACGCCGGGGCCACCGTCTTCGCCTACCACGTGCACGACCCCGAACGCTATGGCGTGGTCGAGTTCGACAGCGCCAAGCGTGCGCTGAGCATCGAAGAAAAGCCCAAGGTGCCGAAGAGCAACTACGCCGTCACGGGCCTGTACTTCTACGACGAGCAGGTGTGCGACATCGCCGCCAGCATCAAGCCTTCGGCGCGTGGCGAGCTCGAGATCACCGAAGTCAACGCGCGCTACCTGGCGATGGCGCAGCTCAACGTCGAGATCATGGGCCGCGGCTACGCCTGGCTGGACACCGGCACGCACGACAGCCTGCTCGAAGCCGGCCAGTTCATCGCCACGATGGAGAAGCGCCAGGGCCTGAAGATCGCCTGCCCTGAAGAGATCGCCTACCGCGCGGGCTGGATCAGCGCCGCCGACCTCGAAGCCCTGGCCGCCCCGATGCTGAAGAACGGCTACGGGCAGTACCTCATGCAGATCCTGCGGGAACAGGTGTTCTGATGCGCTTCGTCCAGACCGCCCTGCCCGACGTCGTGATCATCGAGCCGCCGGCCTTCGGCGACGACCGCGGCTGGTTCATGGAAACCTTCAACGGCCCGCGCTTCGAAGCCGGCCTGCGCGCGCTGGGCCTGCCCGTGCCGCGGCCCTTCGTGCAGGACAACCATTCCTGCAGCAAGGCCGGCGTGCTGCGCGGCCTGCACTACCAGCTGCCGCCGCACGCCCAGGGCAAGCTGGTGCGCGTGACGCACGGTGCGGCCTTCGACGTGGCGGTGGACATCCGCGAAGGCTCGCCCACCTTCGGCCGCTGGGCCGGCGCCCTGCTGACCGGCGCCAACCGGCGCCAGCTGTGGATCCCCGAAGGCTTCGCGCACGGCTTCCTGGCCCTGGAAGACGACACCCACTTCCTCTACAAGACCACCGACACCTACGCCAAGGACTGCGAGCGCACCATCCGCTTCGACGATGCCGCCATCGGCATCCGCTGGCCCATGCCCGCGGGCCTGGCGGCACCGCTGGTGGCGCCCAAGGACGCCGCGGCGCCGCTGCTGGCAGCCGCTGACCTGCCGCCACTCTGAAGCCGCGCCCAGGCCGCCGGGCTCGGAACCCGTGCCTGCCGGCTACCGCGCCGTCAGCCTTGTCATGCCCGACTGGTAGACCATGCGCAGGCCGCGCCGGATGGTGGGCTTGAGCTTGTCCTGAAACAGCTCGGGGTGCATGCAGTCGAGGAACTCGACGTGATGCACGGGCTGCAGGCCCGCAGCCGTCAGTTCACGAAAGCGCTGCGAGTCCGCGCGCACGTACAGGAAGGTGTTCTGGCGGTACCAGACCTCGACGTCGCGGTTGCCCCACAGGAAGGGCCTGAAGGCGTCGAAGGGCACATGGCCGGCGTCCTGGAACAGGCGCGCCCAGTAGGACGGGTGCTGTTCGTTCAGGTGCTGGGTGCCGCCCTGGTTGGTGAAGGCCGCACCGAACAGCACGACGTTGGACAGCTTCGTGAGCGATGCGACGAAGTCCTTGGCCGACGACGGCTCCAGGTGCTCGGCCACCTCCAGCGACATCGCCAGGTCGAAGGGGCCGGCGTCGTCGATGCCGAAGGGGCGGTCGAGATCGCAGGGCCGGAAGGCGATGCGCGGGTCGATCATGCTCTCGGCGCGGTTCCAGTGACCGTCCAGACCCACGGCCGCGGCCGCCCCCGCTTCCAGCCAGGCCTTGAGCCAGGTGCCGCGGCCGCAGCCCACGTCGGCCACCGACCGGGGCCGGAAGTACTGCGACAGGTGCTGCACGTAGATCCTGGCGCTCCGGTACGAGCCCGCCATCTGCTCGGCGTAGAACTCGTCGCCGTAGGGCGTGGGGCTGGCGGTGGGCTTCGCGGGGGGTGTGACTTGAGCGCTCATGGGGTCTCCGGGTCGGTTGAGAGAAGCGGGGCGCCCGGCAGGCGCCTGCAAGGGGAGGGTCAATAGGCCTGCAGCGCAGAGACCGCGCGTTCCAGCGGCGCGTGCTGCATCTGGATGCCCAGGCGGGCACCGATCTCGCCGACGGCGATGTCCTCGTACAGGATGTCGCCCAGCCAGTCGCGGTAGTAGAGCGCGGCCCAGGGAAAGCGCCGCAGCGCGGCGGCGTTGAGCAGGTAACCGTATTCGCCCGAGGCCCAGGACATGGGCGTCGGATAGGTCAAGGGTCGGTGATTGCCGGCATGGTCGGGGCACTTGCCGTAATGCCAGCCCCGGTTGTGGCCCGACGGGTGCGGCGTGAAGTACAGGTGCCCCGTCTGCAAGGCCCGGCGCGAACGGCCGCTGCGTTCGATCAGGCGCATCAGAGCGGCGGCGTCGCCGATGCGGTGGTCGTCGTCGAGCTTGACCACGCAACGCGGGTCGCAGGCGATGGCCAGCATGGCGAAGGCACGCACCATCTTCATGGGCAGCTGGTCGTAGCTGTCGCCGGCCGGCACCTCCAGCACGCCTTCGGCAAAACGGTAGGCGCAGTCCTGGCCATTGCCCACGAGCCTGATGTGCAGCAGCGAGGCCTCGGGAATGGCATCGAAGCTCGACACGCTTTCCTGCGCACGCGCCAGTCGAGGTCGGCAGCTCATGTGCAGCGCGATGTTGGTGGCTCGCAAGGCCTTCAGCGCGAGGATGGTGGGCTGGTGTGCCAGCCAGAACACGGCCAGGTACAGCTCGAAGGCCGCTTCGTCGCGCGGGTCGACGGCCGCGATGGTCTCGGCCAGGTACATCGCCAGGCTGGCGTCCTCGTGCAGCGCAGGCAGCAGCAAGGCCAGGCGCCGCGCTTCCGCGGCCTTGATGGACACCAGGTCGGGCGCACCCTTGCGCAAGGGCAGCGGCGGCGCGTCGATCACGGCGCGCAGGCCGCGATGCGCCTCGGCCAGCACTGCTTCTTCGGACACCCAGGTCGACGCGCGACCGACGGTGCGCTCCAGCATGCGGTCGAAGCGCCGCTGCTTGAGCAGCGCTCGCGCCGCATCGGCCAGCCATTTGGTCAGAGGCATACACACACCACCGATCCGAAAGGCCGCGCGGCCCGACGCGCGCGCCGCAGCGCGCGTCGGCGGACCATCAAGCAGTCGCCGCGGACGGGCTTGGCCCGACCGCCGGGGTCGCCTCCCTGAGGGGGTGCGGCGAAGCCGCTGCGCGGGGGGGTCATGTCATGCCCGGGCCGCGCGCGGCAGCAAACCGCCCCGGCTCTGCCGCAGGAACACCACGTAGGCGATGGCGACGGCGATCTCGGTGGCCACGCGGGCGATGACCACGCCCCGCGCGCCGTCGACCCAGGCGCCGCCGACGATGGCCAGCAGGCCGACGATGGCCATCGCAACGCTGATCTGCGACAGCACCTTCTCCTGCCCGCGCGGCACCAAGACGTACAGCGCGATGGCGTTGTTGAAGGCACCGATCAGCAGCAACGGACTCAGCAGGCGCAGCGTGTCGCCCACGGCGTCGTAGCGTGGCCCCAGCCACAGACCCAGCAGCGGCGGCATCACGGTCAGCGCCAGCAGCATGGCCACGCCGCCGGCGGCACTGACGATGGCCACGGCCTTGAACTGCCGGCGCGCCACGTTCGCGGCATCGGGCCCCGAAGCGATGCTGATCTGGTGCGAGAACCACGACAGCAGCACCTGCCCCACCGGGTTCAGCAGGCCCAGCAGGCTGACGATGACCTTCTCTGCCGTGCCGTAGTGCGCCACGTCCTGCGGCGTGCCCAGCGCCGACAGCGCATAGGTGCCCATGACGGTGACCAGCGTCGCCGCACCACCGGTGATGAACAGCGGCGCGGCGTGCCGGATCATCGCCAGGCCCTCGCCCAGCGTGGCCAGGCGCAGCTTCAGTTCACGCAGCACGATGCCGAAGGACACCCCTTGCGTCATCACGCCGGCCACCAGCAGCGAGACCAGCACCCAGGCCACGTCGTCCGGCCCGCGCACGCCCCACAGCACCAGGCCCAGCGTGAGCAGGCAGCCGGCCCCTTCGATGAGCACCGGCGTGGCGAAGTCGAGCCGGCCCTGGAAGTACCAGCCCAGGTTGAAGCCACTGAGCACGCCGCACAGCACCGCCAGGCCGGCCACCAGCGGGTGAGCCTGCAGCAACGGCGACAGCAGCACCGCCGCAGCGCCCACCGCCAGCGCCAGCGGGGCCAGCATCAGGCGCCCCGTGATCTGGCCGGTGAACTCGCGCTGGCGCGAGGCCAGGTCCGGGTTGCGGGCGATGTTGCGCGCACCGGTGAAGGAGAAGCCCCAGTTCTGCACCACCCAGACGATGTTCTGCACCGCCATCGCGGCCAGCACCAGGCCATAGGCCTGCGGACCCAGCGTGCGCGCGTACAGGGGAATGAGCAGCAGCAGGTACAGCGTGCGGAAGGCGTATCCCCCGTAGGCGGACAGCAGGCTGTTTCTCAGGACGCGCAAGGGATCTCCTCTGAAGGACTCAGGCCGCGGCGGCCGGCGCGGTGGCGTGCCGGTAGCAACGCTGGCATTCGGCCCAGCCGAACAAGGCCAGCGCGGCCTGGCGGCTGGCAGCGGGCGACGCGGCCTCGGCCACCGGCGCGACGGCCAGGGCTCGCACGGTGTCGGCCAGCGTGGCGTCGCTGTCGAAGGCGACCACGTCGGGCAGCCGGGCGGCGGCCCAGCGCACGAAGCTGCTGTCACGCGCCAGGATGGTCGGCACACGCCCGGCAGCTTCGAAGAAGGCGCCGCTGACCAGCATCGACTGGTCGGCGTGCGGCAGGATCAGCACGTCCAGCGAGGCCATGGCGGCGTCGAAGTCCGCGTCGCTGAGCTGGCCGGGCTCGAAGCTGACGGCGGGGGCGAGCCGGCGTTCATCGATCAAGGCCTGCAGCTGGGTCGCATAGGCCGCGTCGGAGCGGCCACGGATGAGCAGCGGCACGCCGGCCGGCCACAGGCGCAGCAGGCTGTCGATGCGCTTGTAGGGCCGCACGGCGCCGAGCAGGCCGAAGCGGCGCGACGCCGGCGCGGCGGCGGCGGCGGCAGGCTTGGCGGCGGCCGCAGCCCCGGCCGTGACACCGCCGGGTGCGTCCCAGTACAACGGGTGCGGCAGGTACAGCGCGTCATAGCGCCGCGCGCTGTCGGGGTCGTGCACCACGCGCTGGTCGGCCAGCCGGCAAAGCAGGCGCACCAGTCGCGTGGAGACGCTGCGCTGCCAGCCGACGGTGTCGTGCACGGCATGGTCGTGCACGAAGTACAGCACGCGGGCGCGCGACGCGGCCAGCACGGCGGCAAGCAGCGCGAACTCGAGCACGCCGCGCAGCCACAGCCGCTGCAGCGCACCGCGGTGCCGGAAGGCGCGTGTCTCCAGCCAGTGCACGGTGACCAGGTTCCCGGCGCGCAGCAGGCCCCAGGCGTCGGCGCTGAACAGCGTGCGCAGGTTCAGCGGCTTGACCACGTAGCCGCTGTCGGCCAGCAGTTGCTTGTGCAGCTCGATGTAGCGGTTGGTGCTGTTGGTGAAGGGCGAGACGTAGGCGGTCTTCATGCGGCCGGCCTCACGATGTCGGCGCGTGCCGCGGACCGGCTCGCGGGGTCACAGACGAAGCGCGCCGCGCGCAGCGCCAGCGGCCGCGGCGCCACCAGCACCAGCAGCGCCCAGACCACGAGGCCGAGCTTGTTCCAGGCCGGCTCGTCCTGCCGCCACCAGAGGGCGCGCAGCAGCGTCGGCAGCTGCGCTCTGCCCTGCCGCAGTCGGCCGGTCGGCGGGGGGCCGAACAGCACGGCGGTGGCGTAGGCCGTCTTCTCGACCGAGAAGTCGAGCAGCCGCAGCGGCGGCCGCACCTCGCCGGCACTTCGCTCGGTGATCCAGGCGCTGAAGCGCGCCATGCGGGCCTGCGACCGTTCGGCCAGCTTCTGCCCCTTGGCGGCGTTGCCGAAGGTCAGCGACCCGGCCTGCGGCTCGATGCGGTGCAGCCGGTACAGCCCGAGCACCTGAGGACAGGCCGCCACGCTGCCGAACAGCGCGCTGCCGTAGATGCAGAAGAAGTCGGCGCCGTGGCGGTCGTTGGCGTCCAGCGGCAGCGGGAACAGCGGCGCCAGCACGCTGCGCCGGTAGGCGTTGCCCGAGGCCGGCGGCGACGAATGCGGCACGCCGTGCTGCAGCAGGCGGGTGGCGACCTCGCCTTCGGCCAGCTGGTGCGGGATGGCGCCGCCGAGCAGCGCCCCGTCGGGGCCGATCAGCGACAGGCGGAAGTGCACCTTGGCCACGCCTGCCGTGAAGCGGCGGCCGACCTCGGCCAGCGCGTCGGGCAGCAGCAGGTCGTCGGAGTCGACAAACAGCAGCACGTCGCCGCGCGTCTGCAGCAGCGCCGTGTTGTAGGCCGCGGCCTGGCCGGCGTTGGCCTGCGTCACCAGGCGCACGCCGCGCTCGGCATAGGCCTGCACCACGGCCACCGAGTCGTCGGTGGAACCGTCGTCGACGACCACGATCTCGAACGCGGGCACGGTCTGCGCGAGCACCGAGTCCAGCGTCTGGCCGATGTAGTGCGCGTAGTTGTGGTTGCACACCAGCACCGAGATGCGCGGGGCGTCCAGGGCCGGCAGCAGCGCACCGGCAGCGGTCGGGCGGCTCTTCATCGCAAGGCCCAGGCGCGCACGTGGTCGACGTGGAGGCGGTGTTCGCCCGGCGCCGCGCCGGCCTCGATGGCCAGGTTGACCAGCAGGGTGAGGGGCTGGCTGCGCATGTCGACGGGTGCGGGCGTGCGCCACACCGGCTGTCGGTTGAAGTACATCGTGATGGTGTCGACGCCGACTTCGGCGCCGTAGAGGTTGAAGTCGTCGGGCCGGTACGGCGCCACGTAGGGCGTGCCGTGGCCGGCGCCCTGCTTGGCCACGCCGCTGTGGTTGGGCCACAGGTGCACCACGCTGCGGTACTGGGCGGTGTTGCGGCCGTAGAACTCGACCACGTCGACCTCCACGCGCGGGCCGTTCGGATGCGTGGCCATCAGCCAGAAGGCCGGCCACACGCCGCGCGCCAGCGGGAAGCGCATGCGGGCCTCGAAGTAGCCCAGCGCCTGCCGGAAGCCCTGGCCGGCGCGGTCGCTGCTGGACAGCAGCGCGCTCGTCCAGCCACCTTGCGGACCGTTCTGCCGCGCGGTGATGGAGAGCACGCCGCCTTCGAGGGACCAGGCCTGCCCCGGGCCCGGATCGGTGAAGCGCGCCGCGCCGAAGTCGCCGTTCCACGGCGTGTGCGCGATCCAGCGCGAGGGGCCCCAGGCCGTGACGTCGAGCGGGCCGTCGAAGTCCTCGACGAAGCTGGGTTCGTAGCGCGACAGATCCAGCGGCGGCAAGGCGCCGACGGGATCGACCCGTGGCGTGCCGAAGCCGGCGCCGAGCGCCGCGGCGGGCACGGCACCGAGCAGCGCCAGGCTTCGCCGGCGGTTCAGCCGAAGGGGGTCCGCGCCCATCATGTGCGGGCCGGCCACAGGGCGTCGACGCCGACGGGCTGCGGCAGCGGGCGCCCGGCCAGGCCGTGCCTGATCTGCCACTCGCGCTCGACCCAGGCGCCGAAGCGCTCGCGGAAGGCCGCCACCGAGAAGCGTTCAGCCTGGCGACGGCAGGCCGCGGCGTCGATGGCGCCGGGGTGGGCGACGAAGCGCTGCACGGCGTCGGCCACGGCGGCGGCCGTCTGTTCGCCGAAGTGCAGGCCGGTGACGCCATCGATCACGGTGTCGAGCGAGCCGCCACGGCCGTAGGCGATGACCGGCGTGCCGCAGGCCATGGCCTCGACCGGGGCGATGCCGAAGTCCTCCTCGGCGGCGAAGACGAAGGCGCGCGCGCGCTGCATGGTGCGCACCAGCTCGGCGTCGTCGACGAAGCCGCGCACCTCGATGTTCGGGTGGCCCTCGGCCAGCGCGCGCACGCGCGGCAGCTCGGGCCCGTCGCCCACCACCACCAGGCGGTGCTGCGGCATGCCGACGAAGGCCTCGACGATGACCGGCATGCGCTTGTAGGGCACCATGCGCGACGCCGCCAGGAAGTAGTCCTCCTTGTGCGCCCAGGGCTGGAAGCGCTCGGTGTCCACCGGCGGGTAGACCACCGTGGCGCTGCGCCGGTAGACCTTCAGCACGCGCTGGGCGATGAAGCTGCTGTTGGCGGCGAAGGCGTCCACGCCGTTGGCCGAGCGCGCGTCCCAGCCGCGCAGGTAGTGCAGCAGCGCGCGGGCCAGCAGGCTCTTGACGCCATGCTCCATGCCCGACTCGCGCAGGTACTGGTGCTGCAGGTCCCAGGCATAGCGCATGGGCGAATGCATGTAGCTCAGGTGCAGCTGCGACGGCCCGGTGACCACGCCCTTGGCGACCGCGTGGTTGGACGACAGCACGAGGTCATAGGCCGACAGGTCGAGCTGCTCCATGGCCAGCGGCATCAGCGGCAGGTAGTGGCGGAAGTGCTTGCGCGCGCCGGGCAGGCGCTGGATGAAGCTGGTGCGGGGCGTGCGCCCGTGCAGGTGGTGGCGGTCTGCGTCGGGCAGGAAGTCGACCACCGTGAAGAGGTCGGCCTGCGGGTACTGCAGCAGCCACTGCTCGACCACCTTCTCGCTGCCGGCCCAGGTGGACAGCCACTCGTGCACGATGGCGATCTTCAGGTGGCTGAAGTTCGGTCGAGTCGACTGCATGGCGGCTATGTCGTTCATCCCGCCCCCCCGAAGCAAACCAACGATGACACTTGCATCGATGCAATCCAAGCGAACGCCGCGGATCCGGCTCTGCCGGTCCGCTGGCGTTGCCCCCTTGAGGGGGCGCGCGAAGCGCGTAGGGGGTGGTTCACATCAGCCCTTCGATGCGGCGCGGGTGGCAACGGCCGCGCAGCAGGTCGCGCATGGCCAGCAGGTTGCCCGCCATGCGGCCGCGGTAGTCGACGTGCGGGTGCGGGCGCAGGCTGCGAAAGGTGTTGGACAGCATGTGGCGCACGACGAAGCGCAGCGCACGCTTGCGCTCCATGGTGCCCTTGGCGATGAGGTACAGCGGATTGGCGATCTGCGAATAGCCGAAGCGCAGGCCCGAGGTGCGGCCCGACTTCACGCCCAGGTGCACGCCCACGCATCGAGGCTCGAAGAGGATCTCGCCGTGGCGCCGCGCCTGCGTCGACATGTCCAGGTCTTCCTGCCAGCCGTACAGCGGCAGGTTCTCGTCGAAGCGGTAGGCCTCGCAGATGCGGTCGACGAAGACCATGTTGCAGCCATAGGCGCAGTGCACGCGGCGATCGGTCGTGCCGCCGTTCCAGTGCGGCAGCGGCGGCCGGCGGCCGGTGAGGAAGTCTTCGGCGTCGGCCACGGAGAGTCCGGCACTCAGGTGCGCGCCATCGGCCAGCATGCGGCCGGTGAGCCCCACCGCGGCGGGATGGGCGACCAGGGCGGCGCTGCACGCCGCCAGCCAGCCGGCGTCGGGCACGAAGTCATCGTCGAGGTAGACCATCGCGTAGCGGCCCGTGCTGCCTTCGCTGCGGCGCAGCGCCAGCAGGTGTTCACGCGCGGTGTTGCGCTGCGCGCACAGGCCGGGCGCGCTGCACAGCAGCACGTCGATGGGCACCGGCGACGGCGCCACCAGCGGGCGCACCGGGCCCACGTCGCTCTCCTGCGTGCCGGCCACGACGATGCGCGCGGGCAGCACGGCCTGCTGCAGCAGGCGGCGGCAGAGGGCGGCCACGAAGTCGGCGCGGCCGCGTGTGGCCAGGATCACGTAGAGCGTCATCGGGTTCCCTTCGGTAACGCGGGCATCAGGCCGGCCGTGGCAGGCCGCGCCTGCGGCCGGCCCAGCAGTTCGAGCATGGCGTCGAGGTGGGTGCGTGCCGCCGAGGCCCAGCTGAAGCCGTCGGCGCGTTCACGCCCGGCCGCCGACAGCCTGTGGCGCAGCGCCGGGTTGGCCAGCACGCGCAGCAGCCGCGCCGCCAGCTCGGCCGGCCGGTCGGGCGCGAAGTACAGCGCCGCGTCGCCGCACACCTCCTTCACCGCCGAGGCGTTGGAGGCGATCACCGGGCAGCCCTGCGCCATGGCCTCCAGCGGCGGCAGCCCGAAGCCCTCGTAGAACGATGGAAAGACGAAGCACGTCGCTGCGCGGTACAGCGCCAGCAGCTGTTCGTCGCTGACCCGGCCGACGTGCAGCAGGCCGCTGACGGCCCGGGCGCCGCGGAACACGCCGGGGTCGGCGGCGCCGACGGCGACGCAGACCGGCGCGGCGGCGCCCATCGCGGCCAGCGCGTCGACGATGGCCTGGAAGTTCTTGTTCGGCGTCGGGCTGCTGACCACCAGCACGAAGGGCCGCCCGGCCAGCCCGTGGCGCTCGACGATGCCGGTGTCGGGCTCGATGCGCTGCGTGTGCTGCCAGCCCTCGAGGCTGACGCGCAGCCTCCCGGCCGGCACGCCGAAGCAGGCCATCGCCTCGCCGGCGCTGAAGCGCGACACCGACATCACCAGCGGCAGCCGCGGCCCCAGCCGGGCCAGCAGCAGGCGGTACCACCAGCGGAAGGCGCGGCTGTAGGTGTGCGGCATGCGCACCACCGCGGCGTCGTGCACGGTGATCGACTGCAGGGTCTTGAACAGCGGCCCCGTGCTGGCCAGGCTCCACAGCAGCCCGTCGCGGCTGAACCAGGGCAGCTCCGTCTGCTCCCACAGGTGGCCGTTCAGGCGGCCCACCGCGCGCGCGCTCACCCGCCGCAAGGGCGGCAGCGTGGCGCCGGGCGGCGTCAGCAGCACCAGCCGCAGGGGCGGGTCGACCGCCAGGGCCAGCGCCTCGTCCATTGCATGCAGCACTTCGCGCGCATAACGCTGCACGCCCGTCACCGGCTGCGTCAGGAAACGGCCGTTGAGGTACACGGTGGGCGCCGGGTCGCGCGGGGTCTCAGCGGACATGGTGCGCTCCGGTCCAGAGGGATGGGCCTGTGCTGGGGCTGGCCAGAGGGTGGGACGCGGGACGGGCACGCCGCGCAGCGACGGCGGCGGGCGCGCACGATGCGGCACCGGCGAGCAGGTAGAACAGCAGGCCGAGGTCGAACACCGTGGCCGACACGCTGGCCGCGGCCAGCCCGGCCAGCATGCCGTGCGCCGCCGCGATCGGCGCGGCCGAACCGCTGGCGTCGGCAGCGCCTGCCGGGCGCGATGCACCGGAGCGCAGCGCGCGGCCGGCGGTCTGCCAGAGGAACAGCGCGAACAGCGCGGTGCCGACGATGCCGACGTTGGACAGCAGCACGAGCAGGAAGCTCGAGGCCCGCGTGCTGCCGACGCCGACGCCCAGGCCGAAGGTGTCGGTGAAGGAGATCCAGGCGCGTGCGTTCCAGAAGTTGCGCTCCTGCCCCGAGGCGCTGTCGAGCTTGCCGAACAGCGTGCGCTCGGCCAGGCCCAGGATGCCGTCCAGCAGCCCCGGCCACAGCAGCAGCGCCGTCACGGCCACCACGCAGGCGGCCCAGCCGAGCGCGGCGGCCGTGCCCAGTCGCAGCTGCCTGGGCTGCAGCAGGGCGCGACCCGCGGCCACCGCGCCGTAGCCGGCGTACAGCAGCGCCAGGCCGACGTAGCCGGTGGTCGAGGTGGACAGCAGCAGCGCGGCCAGCGAACCGGCGCTGAGAGCCGAGGCCAGCGGCGCACGGTGGCCTTGCCTCGCGAGCGATCGGCAGACCGCGTGTGCGACCAGCGTGAACGCCGCAAAGCCCGAAGGCTCGGCGAAGCCCCCCGACAACCGCTTGAGCCCGCCGATGCTGCCGCCCAGGTGGATCGCATACCCGGCGTTGGCCAGCCCATCCAGCAGGTTGGGTGCCCCGGCGTACAGGTACAGCGCCTGCAGCAGCGTCACGAACAGGTGCACGCCGGTCATGGCCAGCAAGGCGTCGGCGAAGCGGGCGCGGCGCTGCGGGCTGTCCAGCAGCCGCGCCGCCGCCAGCACGGCCAGCAGCGCGAAGCCCAGGTAGGCCAGCTGGTTGAGGTTGCCGCGCTGGGCGGCCAGCGGCACCAGGTCGTTGGCGATGCCCGTGCCACGCGGCACGATGCCGATGACCTCGGTGCTGCCTTCGAAAAGGCGCGGCACGAACAGCGTGACCAGCAGCGCCCAGCCGAGCAGCGCCGCCAGTGCCGGCGCCCCCGGCGGCAGCACGGGCCCGTCGCGCAGCGTGCTGCGCGCCGCATGCCACAGCACCGGCAGCATGGCGCACACCGACAGCAGCACCGGCGAGCCCGAGCCCAGCAGCACCCCGGCGGTGGCACCGAAGGCACAGCACACCAGCGCCAGCGCCATCGCCTGCGCGGGGCTGCGCCACAGGCCCGGCCAGGCCAGCAGTGCCAGGAAGGGCGTGGGGGTCATCGCCGAGCCTCCGCGCCGCCGCCCGCCACCTGGGCCCGTTCGAAGCCCAGCCACTGCGACAGTCCGGCGCGCTGCGCCGCCATCGCCGCCCAGCAAGGCAGCAGCAGTCCCAGCGTGGTGCTCAGCAGGAGCACCACCTCGGCCGGCGTGGCCGGCGCGATCTTCATGACCACGATGCGGCAGCCGGCCACCACCATCACGTGCATCAGGAAGATGGCCATCGAGCGCCGGCCCAGCCAGGCCAGCGCGGCCTGCACGGCCGGTGCGGCCAGCGCGCAGGCCAGCACCACCATCACGATGCCGGCGGCCTGCGCCCCGAGCGTGGCGGCCGACTTGTAGTGCACGTCCAGCGCGCGCAGCGCCTCGGCCTGCATCACGAAGAGCAGCGCGGCAGCGGCCGGCAGGGCCAGCGCCGCCCAGCGGCCCTGCGGCAGGGCCTGCAGCCGGCTGCGCAGCGCCTGCAGCCACGTGGCCGAATGCGCGCCGGTCAGCGCCGCCCCCAGTGCGAACCACACCAGATAGGGCAGGTAGCTGCCGAAGATGCTGGCGCGGAACGCCGGCCAGGCCAGCGCCGCCTGCATCAGCAGCGCCGCTGGCAGCCAGGCGGCCTGCCAGCCCAGGCGGCCGGTGACCCAGGCCAGCGCGTGGAACATCGCCAGCGCATGCAGGAACCAGTACTGCGAGGCCGGCAGCCACAGCAGGGCCACGATGCGCTCGACACTCATCGCATGCGGCACGTTGACGGCATCGCCCGCGAGATGGATCACGCCCAGCTGCAGCACGCTCCACAGCACATAAGGCCAGACCAGGCCGACCAGCAGCCAGCGCAGGAACTGCGGCGGTCCATCGGCCAGGCGCCGCGCCGCGAACAGTCCCGACAGCAGGAAGAACAGCGGCATGTGGAAGAGGTAGATCGCGTAGTGCGTCCAGGCCATCCAGCCGTCGGCGGGCGCCAGCCGCGCCGCCAGCAGGCCCACGAAGGCGTGCCCGACGACGACCAGCGCGATGCCCGCACCCTTCATCGCATCGATGTCGGCCACCCGGCTGCCGGCCCGCGCAGCGGCTCCGGCAGGCACGCCGCGGCCCGGCGCTGCCGCGTGGGCGCCGGGGTGGGAGACGGAACCGCTGCGCATGCCCTGGCCTCAGAACTCGTTGAAGACCACGCCGCGCACGCGCGCCGGGCCGCTGCGCAGGGCGGCCACGAACTTCTGCAAGGGCGCCATGGCGCTGCGCCCGGGACGCGCCACCAGCAGCGCAGCGCCGCACTTCGTGGCCAGCACGCGCGCGTCGGCCGAGGCGCCCGCGGCCGGGGTGTCGACGATCACCTGGTCGAAGCTCTCCAGCCAGTCGTGCATCAGCAGCGTGAAGGCCGGGCGCTCGATGAGCTCCAGCGGGTTGGGCGGCAGGCCGCCGGCGGGCAGCAGCGACAGGCGCGGCAGGCCGGGCACGCCGTACATCGCGGCACCGGGCCGGCCGCACAGCAGGCCGCCGAGGCCCACCGGCCGCTCGATCCCGAACAGGGCATGCACGCGGGGGCGGCGCAGGTTGGCATCGACCAGCAGGGTGCGCAGGCCGAGCTGGCTGAAGGACACCGCCAGGTTGGCCGCCAGCACCGACTTGCCTTCGCCCAGGCCCATGCTCAGCACCGCCAGGGCGCGGCGCGGCATGCCGGCCGCCTGCTCGGTGTCGGCGCTGTCCATCAGCTGGCTGCGCAGGGCGCGGAAGCGCTCGGCCGCGGGGCTGAAGGGCAGGTGCGCCATCACCAGTTCGGGCGACAGCGAGGCGGTGTCGGCCTGGTCGTCGGTCGGCACGGGGAAGTCGAACTGCCGCTCCAGCGCCTGCTGCAGCTGGTCCCGCGTGACCAGCGACAGACGCACCGCGGCTTCGCCGAAGCGCAGGCCGTCGCGCCGCTGGCAGATCAGGATCTCCTCGATCTGGGCATCGCTGAGGTGTACCGACTCCCGCAGGTGGCTGCCCAGCGCGCGATAGCGTGCCGACGGCGTCGCGGTGTCGGGCCGCGGCGCGCTGTCGGGCGGCGGACCGGCGAGTCGGGTGGCGGGGAAGATCACGGCCATGGTCGTCGCTCCTTCAGGCCGGAACCGGTGCACGGCCCGACCCGCGCCAGGCTGCCCAGCGCCGGCGCAGCCCGCCACGACGCCGCTTCACCGGCAGCGCGGGCACGCGCTCGAGCAGGGGCAGGTCCAGCCCCAGCAGCACGTCGTCGTCGTGTCGCAGCACCGGGTGCAGGCCCTCGCGCAGCAGGCTCGCGCCCAGGCCCAGCAGCACGCCCAGCGTGGCGCCCAGCGCCAGGTTGAGCAGGCTGCGCGGCCGTGCCGGCCGCAGCGAGGGCACGGCCTGCTTCAGCACCGACACGTTGGTCTGCGTGAGCTGGCTTTCCACGCGGGTCTGGCTCTGCCGGGTGTAGACCGCGTCGAACGCGCGCTGCGCGTTCTCCACGTCCTTGGCCAGCACGGCCAGGTGGTCACGCTGCTCGCGCAGCTGCATCACCTTGCCGCGCTGGGCCTCCAGCGCCTCGCGCGCCTTCACCGTGCGCGAGCGGTTCACCGAATCGCTGACGCCGATGCTGCTGACCAGGCGCGCCGTCTCGCTCTTCACCCGGCTGCGCAGCAGCTCGATGTTGGCGCGCAGCTGCTGCACCTGCGGGTGCTGCTCACCCAGCCGGGCCAGCATCTCGTCGAGCCGGGCCTCCTGGCGCGCCAGGTCGGCCGTCAGGCCGGCGATCACGCCATTGCCCAGCACCTCCTGCATGCGGTCGGGGCTGGCCTGCGCTTCGGTGACGCGGCTGCCGGTCTCGTTCGACGCCCCTTGCAGGGTCACCAGCTGCGTCGCCAGCTCGCCCAGGCGCGCGGTCTCGACGTCGATGCGTTCGTCGCTGGCGGTGATGCCGCTGTCGCGCTGGAAGGCCGTCAGGCGCGCCTGCGCGGCTTCCAGGCCCTCGCGCAGCACCTGGGCCTGCTGGTCGAAGAAGCTGTTGTACTGTCGCGCCGGCTCGACCTTGAGGTCCAGCGTGATGTCGATGTAGCCCTTGACGAAGGCGTTGGCCACGTCGGCGGACAGGCGGGCATCGGTGGTGGTGCTCGACACCGTCAGCACGTTGGACTCGCGCGTCGGCCGCACCTCCAGCGTGTCCACCAGCTTCCCGGCCAGCCAGGGGGAGAACTCGCCCTGCCCTTGCGTCTGCAGCAGCCACTGCGCCTTGAAGGCCTCGACCTGCGCCGCGCTCAGCGAGGCGGCCGCCTTCAGGGCGACGCGTTCGCTCTGCAGGATCTCGGCCTGCGTGGCCATGTAACCCGACACCGCCATGCCCGGCAGGATGAGCCCGGCCACCGGATCGGGCGACCTGACGTCGAGCACCACCGCGGCCGACGACGTGTAGGTGCGCGGCAGCAGGGCCGTGATGCCGGCGGCCAGGCCCGTCACGAGCAGCGCCACGAACAGCGCCAGCAGCCAGCGCGCGCGCAGCACCAGGAGGATGCGGGTCAGCGCCATGGCGGGCTCGCGACGCGGGCGTCGCTTCGTGGGTCGACGAGGGTGTCGGCGCCTGGCAACACAGCAGCGTCGCTGCCGATGGCGCGCCACAGCTGGCGCCTGAACTCGGCCTCGCTGAAACGCTCGAGGGCCTCGCGCCGGGCGGCCTGCCCCAGGCGCTGGCGCAGCGCGGGCGAGTCCACGAGCTGGCCGACACGAAGCAGCAGCTGCTTCAGGTCGGCGCACAGGTAGCCGGTCTGGTCATCGGTGATCATGCTTCGGTGCACCTCGGAGTCGAGTGCGACGCAGGGCAATCCGGCTGCCATGGCTTCGGCCAGCCGCACCGGGAAGCCGCGTTCGTCGCTCGCGGCCACGTAGACCCAGGCCGCCCCCATGCGCTGCGCGCGCGAGGCATCGGTGGCGGCGTCGTACTGGCCGATGCCGCCGGCGCGGATGGCGGCCGCGGCGTCGGGCAGCGCCGGGCCCACCCAGTTGAAACTGATGCCCAGGCGCTCGTCGTTCAGCAGCACGGCGATGCGCAGGAACCCATCGACCGCGGAGCGCTGGCCTTCCAGGTTGCAGGCGATGAGCAGCGGCCGCTTGGCCTCCTGGCGCGGCGTGTCGAAGAAGACCTGCGGCACGGGGCATTCGACGACCTGCACCTGCAGGCCGTTGAAGTCGGCCATCTGCGGCTCGTCCAGGCGCAGATTGACGATGGCGTGGCGCGCGTTGCGCCCCAGGCCCAGGCGCACCAGGCGCCCGGCCACCGCGCGCACCAGGGTCGGCCGCACCTGCGCACGCGAGCTGTGAGGCGAGAAATACACCGGCACCTCGCGCAGCGGCCCGTGGCGCAGCAGCCGCAGGGCCACCAGGCCCGGCAGCAGGCCGTAGAGGTGCATCGCACCGATGGCTTCGCGCTGCGTCAGCGCCTGCATGCCTTGCGAGAGCGACGCACGGCGCGCCCAGGCCGTGTCCCCGTCGGGCACCGGCATGCAGCGCACCGCCGCAGGCAGCGTGGCCACCTGGTCGCGGCCGTAGGCGTCGTCGATGAACACGAGGGCCTGCGGCATGCCCACGGCACACATCGCCTGGATGGTGGGCATCACGAAGCTGGCCAGCGGCGGCGTCAGCCGGCCCACCACGTGCAGCGTCAGGCCATGCACGGCGGGGCCGGCCGCGCCGTGACCGGCCGGCTCCTGGTGGCGGCGCAGGGCTTCAGCTGGCGCCATGGCCCGTCACCACCACGTAGACCGTGCGCACCAGGATCTTCAGGTCCAGCACCAGGCTGGCGTTCTCGATGTAGTGGCGATCGAGCGCGACCCGCTCGTCGTAGGTGGTGCGGTTGCGGCCGCTGACCTGCCACAGGCCCGTCATGCCGGGGTGCACGCTGACGTAGTGCCACAGCACGCCGTCGTAGCGACGCAGCTCGGACGGCGTGACCGGCCGCGGCCCCACCAACCGCATCTCGCCACGCAGCACGTTGAGGAGCTGCGGCAGCTCGTCCAGGCTGGTCTTGCGCAGGAAGCGCCCGATGGGCGTGACGCGCGGGTCCTGCGCCAGCTTCTGGTCGCGTTGCCATTCCTCCCGCGCGGCGGGGTTCTCGGCCAGCAGGCGCGCCAGATGCGCGTCGGCGTCGATGCGCATGGTGCGGAACTTCAGGCAGCGGAAGAGCTGGCCGTCGCGGCCCACGCGGAAGTGTCCGAACAGCAGCGGCGGCCCGTCGGTGCGCCAGATCAGGAAGGCGATCGCCAGCAGGACCGGCGAGATGAGCAGCAGGATCAGCGCGGCGACGCCCTGGTGCAGCGCGGTTTCGGCGCGCTCGGCCCACTGTGCGGCCACGTCGGAGGCGCGCTCAGGCGCGGTGGATGCTTCGAGGAAATGCAGTACTTGCACGTCGTGCTCCCGCTGACCATGTTGCAATGCAGCAAGACTAACGCAAATACCACGCCGTGGTTTATCAATACCTTTCCCGGCTCACCCCCTCGCAGTTACACGATGCGCCGGCCTGGATCATCGCTGCACACCGCCTATGCAGAATCAGCACCGAACGGTGCCTTTTCGATTCAGGCCGGTGCGGCAACGGCTACATTGTTTTTCACCTTCGTTACGCACGCCTTGTTTCACTCTGCCGCAGAAGCTTTCTATCCGTGCGGGGCGCACCATCGATGTACCCGCGGCGCACCGCGATCGGAATAATTCCGCGCACCAGATTCACGGAATCGGTGCGCGGCATTCATTATCAGTGCATGCACAACAGACAATTGATTCGCTGTCGGACGACACCGCATTCGATACTGTCGGCACGTAAAAATGCTGCAGCGCAAGATACCTTTTGTTGCGCCGCCAATTAAAACGTCCGGAATCTCCTGCAATGTGAAAAAACGGGTGCCCAGGAAATCGCCACCTACCGGAACACCACCGTCTTGTGCCCATTGAGCAGCACGCGGTGCTGCGCGTGCCAGGTCACCGCACGCGCCAGCACGGCGCACTCGACGTCACGGCCGATGTTGGTCAGCTGCTGCGGGTCGCAGGCGTGGTCCACGCGCGCGATGTCCTGCTCGATGATCGGCCCCTCGTCGAGCTCGGCCGTCACGTAGTGCGCCGTGGCGCCGATGATCTTCACGCCGCGCTCGTGCGCCTGCGTGTAGGGCCTGGCGCCCTTGAAGCTGGGCAGGAAGCTGTGGTGGATGTTGATGGCGCGGCCTTCCAGCGCGCGGCACAGGTCGTCGGACAGCACCTGCATGTAGCGCGCCAGCACCACCAGTTCGACGCTCTCCTGCCCCACCAGGTCCAGCAGCCGCGCTTCGGCCTGGGCCTTCGTCGCCGCCGTGACAGGGATGTGGTGGAAGGGGATGTCGTAGCTGGCCGCCAGCTGATAGTAGTCACGGTGGTTGGAGACCACGGCACAGATGTCCAGCGGCAGCAGCCCGCTGCGGTAGCGGAACAGCAGGTCGTTGAAGCAGTGGCCCAGCTTGGAGACCATCAGCACGGTTCGCAGGCGCGCGTCGGCCCGGTGCAGCTCCCACTTCATCCGCAGGCGCTCGCCCAGCGCGCCGAAGGCGGCCCGCAGGGCGTCGACCTCGCCGGGCGGCAGCGTGAACTGCACCCGCATGAAGAAGCGGTCCGTGGCAGCGTCGTTGAACTGCGCCGCGTCGGTGATGTTGCCGCTGCGTTCGGCCAGCACGCCGGTGACGGCGTGCACGATGCCCGTCTGGTCGGGGCAGGACAGCGTGAGGATGTGCGAATCGGTCAAGAGAGGCTCCGTGGAAGGCAGTCCGGCAAGGGACAGCGCGGGATGGTAGCTGCGCCCCCGTGGTCGAGGATCCGGGCTGGCATGCCGCTTGCATTGACTTGGGTCACAAAGCTGTACTTCAATTGGGATCCCAATTTTTGTGCAAGGAGCGAACCCGAATGGTGACCCGACTGAACAAGGCAGCGGACAAGCGCATCGACGTGGTGCACGAGGCCCCTGTCGACACGGGCCCGGAGTCCGCGGCCGACCCCGAGCGCGGCACGCTGGGCCAGGCCGTCTACGAGCGAATCAAGGAAGACATCTTCGAGTTCCGCATGGCGCCCGGCCAGCGCTACTCGGAGCAGGAACTGGCCAATCGCCTGGGCGTGTCGCGGACGCCGCTGCGCTTTGCGCTGCACGTGCTGGCGCGCGAGGGTTACCTCGACCGCGTCGGCGGCCACGCCGGCTGGCTGGTCAAGCCCTTCGACCTCGCCTACTACGAAGACCTCTACGACTTCCGCACCCAGATCGAGCTGATAGCCGTGAAGCGCCTGTGCGCGATGGACCCGGCGCCCGATCTCGGTGAACTCTGCGCCTTCTGGCGCGTGCCCAGGCGGGCGCGGGTGATGGACGGCCAGACCGTGGCGCGTGAAGACGAGAAGCTGCACAGCACCCTGGTGGCGCTGGCCGGCAACAAGGAGATGCTGCGCACGCACAGCGATCTCACCGAGCGCATCCGCATCATCCGCCGGCTGGACTTCATCGAACCGGCGCGCATCAAGGCCGCGTTCGACGAGCACGACAAGATCCTCGGCGCCCTGCTGGCACGCCGCGCCGGCGAAGCCGAGATGCTGATCAAGGCGCACATCGGCGCCTCACGCGCCGAGATCCGCCACATCACCCTGCACCGGCTGTCGCTGGCCGCCCAGCGCGGCGCCGACGCCGTGCGTGCATGACTCCCAGGAAATCCATGGACACCTTCGACCTGCTGCTGACCGGCGGCCACCTGATCGACCCCGCGCAGGGCCGCGACGGCCTCTTCGACGTCGCCATCACTGCCGGCCGCATCGCCGCGGTGCTGCCGGCCGGCACACCGGCGACAGCCAAGGCACACATGGACGTGCGCGGGCAGCTGGTGATTCCCGGCATGATCGACACGCACGGCCATGTCTTCCAGCACGTCACCGGTCGCTTCGGGCTCGAAGCCGACCTGTGCGGCGTGCACTCGGGCGTGACCACGCTGATCGACCAGGGCGGCCCGTCCTGCATGACGCTGCCGGCCTTCCGCGAGTACGTGGTCAACGCCAAGCAGTCGCGCGTGTTCGCCTACCTGTCGGCCTACCTGGTGGGCGGCATGGAGGGGCACTACTACCCGTCGCTCTACAAGCCCGACTGCCTGGACGTGGCAGCCACGGTGAAGGCCGCGTTGGCCAACACGGACATCGTCAAGGGCTTCAAGGCGCATGCCGAACTGGGCGGCTTTGCACGCTGGGGCATCGACGTGATGCGCCAGTCGGCCGACATCGCGCGCCAGGCGAAGATGCCGCTGTACATCCACTTCGGCCAGCTCTGGCCGCTGCCCGAGACCGGCACCAACGGCGTCGACCCCGACACCATCCTGGCCGACGTGGTGCCGCTGCTGAAGGAAGGCGACATCCTGGCCCACCCCTTCACGCGCCACCCCGGCGGTTTCGTCGACCGCAGCGGCCAGGTGCACGGCATCGTGCGCGAGGCGCTGGCGCGCGGCCTGAAGATCGACGTCGGCCACGGCTCGCACTTCAGCTACAGGATGGCGCGCATCGCGCTGGACGCCGGCATCGTGCCGCACACGCTGGGCGCCGACATGCACGGCTACAACACGGCCGTGCCCGCGCCGGCCGGCACGCCCGACCAGCACAGCGACACCGAGCACATGTTCTTCGGCAAGCAGCGCTTCTCGCTGGCCTCGGCCATGACCGCGATGCTGGCGCTGGGCCTGCCGCTGGAGCACGTGGTGCGCATGGTCACCTGCAACGTCGTCGACATCTTCGGCCTGCCCAAGGACCTGGGCACGCTGGCCGTGGGGAACCCGGCCGACGTCAGCGTGCTGCACGACGAGCGCGGTCGCTGGGCGCTGAAGGACAACGAAGGCACCCAGCTGGTGGGCGAACGCCTGCTGCGCCCGGCCTTCTGCCTGCGCGACGGACGCCGCTTCGAGGCCGACGCGTCCATCTTGCCCGTGGTACAGGCAGCATGAATCGAGACCCGCTGCCCCCGGTCACGGCGCCGGCTCACGGCGTCGGCGCCTCGCTGCGCCGCAAGGAAGACGCGCGTTACCTGGCCGGCCGCGGCCAGTTCGTGGGCGACCTCCGGCTGCCAGGCATGCTGGACGTCGCCTTCGTGCGCTCGCCGGTGGCGCACGGCACCCTGGGGGCCATCACCAAGCCGCCTGGCCACGAGGGCGCCGTGTTCACGATGGACGACCTCACGGGCGTCAAGCCGATCCGCGCCATTTCAGGGTTAGCCGGCTTCAAGGCCTCCGATCAATGGCCGCTGGCACGGGGCAAGGTACGCCAGGTGGGTGAGACCATCGCCATGTGCGTGGCGCCGACCCGCGCACAAGCCGAGGACATCGCCGCCCTCGTCGAGCTGCAGATCGACGACTTGCCCGCCGTGGTCGACATGCTGGCCGCGCGCAGCGCCACGCCGCCGGCGCTGGTGCACGACGAGTGGGGCGACAACGTCTTCCTGCACACCGACGTGAAGGGTGATCTCTCGGCCATCAAGGCCGCCGCGCCCATCGTGGTGCGGCGCCAGGTGCGCACGGCGCGCCAGAGCATGGCGCCGATCGAGGGCCGCGGCGTGGTCTGCCAATGGGACCCGCGCCTGGAACAGTTGGTGATGCACAGCGCGGCGCAGATGCCGCACATCAACCGTGCCGGCCTGTCGGAATGCCTGGGGCTGGACCAGGGCCGCATCCGCGTGATCGCGCCCGACGTCGGCGGCGGCTTCGGCTACAAGGGCATCCTGCTGCCCGAGGAGATCTGCCTGGCCTGGCTGGCCATGCACCTGCAGCGCCCCGTGCGCTGGATCGAGGACCGCCGCGAGCAGCTGACGGCCAACGCCAACTGCCGCGAACACGCCTACGACATCACGCTCTATGCCGAGAAGAGCGGCCGGCTGCTGGCCATCGACTGCGACGCCACGGTCGATTCGGGCGCGTATTCGTCCTACCCCTTCTCGGCCTGCCTGGAAGCGGCCCAGGTCGGCTCCATCCTGCCCGGCCCCTACCGCATGGACGCCTACGCCTGCCGCACCTGGAGCGTGGCCACCAACAAGCCGCCCATCCTGCCCTACCGCGGCGTGGCGCGCACGGGCGTGTGCTTCGCGCTGGAGATCCTGATCGACGCCGTGGCGCGCGCGGCGGGCCAGACGCCGCAGGCCGTGCGCCTGGCCAACCTGGTGCCGCCCGAGGCCATGCCCTTCGACAACGTCACCGGCAAGCACTTCGACAGCGGCGACTACCCGCAGGCCCTGCAGCGTGCGCTGGCCGCGCTGGACGAACCGGCCTGGCGCGCTCGCCAGCAGCGCGGCGAGGCCGACGGCCGCCGCATCGGCATCGGCATGTCCATCTACTGCGAGCAGGCCGCGCACGGCACCTCGGTCTACCACGGCTGGGGCATCCCCATGGTGCCGGGGCACGAGCCCTGTGGCGCACGGCTGACGCCCGACGGCATCCTGGAGCTGCGCATCGGCGCGCACTCCCACGGCCAGGGCCTGGAGACCACGCTGGCGCAGGTGGCACACACGGTGCTGGGCATCGACGAGAGCCAGGTGCGCCTGCTGCACGGCGACACGGCGATGTCGCCCTACTCCACCGGCACCTGGGGCTCGCGCTGCGCCGTGATGTCGGGCGGCGCGGTGGCCACCGCCTGCAAGGCGCTGGTGCAGCGTGTGACGTGCATCGCCGCCGCGCTGCTGGACGTGCCGGCCTCGCGGCTGCGCGTGGAGCCGGGCCGCATCGTCGACCCGATCGGCGGCAGCCACACCACGCTGGCCGAGGTGGCGCACGCCTGGTACCGCCAGCCGCAACGCATGCCGGCCGACGTCGACCCTGCGGGCCTCGAGGTCACCGTGGGCTACAAGGCCGCGCGCGACACCGGCACCTTCAGCTACGCCGCCCACGCCTGCGCGCTGGCGGTGGACACCGTGCTGGGCACGGTCGAGCTGCTCGACTACGTGGTGGTGGAAGACGGCGGCGTGCTGCTGAACCCCATGGTCGTCGACGGCCAGATCCTGGGCGGCCTGGCGCAGGGCATCGGCACCGCGCTGTACGAGGAGATGCCCTACGACAGCGAAGGCCAGCCGCTGGCCTCGACGCTGGCCGACTACCTGCTGCCCGGCGCCACTGAGGTGCCGATGGCACGCCTGGACCACATGGAGACGCCCTCGCCCTACACCGAGTTCGGCCAGAAGGGCATCGGCGAAGGCGGCGCCATCGCGCCGCCGGCGGCCATCGTCAACGCCCTCAACGACGCGCTGGCGCCGCTGGGCGTGGAGATGATGGAGTGCCCCGTCACGCCACGGCGGCTGCGCGAGGCGCTGCGGCGCGCGGGGGTGGGCGCATGAAGCCGGCGCCGTTCGAGTATTGCCGCGCCGGCAGCACGGCGCAGGCCGCCACGCTGTTGCGGGCCGGCGACCTGCTGGCCAAGGTCTGCGGCGGCAGCCAGTCGCTGGCGCCCATGCTGAACCTGCGGCTGGTGCAGGTGGATCGGCTGGTCGACGTCAGCGGCATCGAGTCGCTGCGCGGTTTCGCGCTGACCGACCACGCACTGCGCATCGGCGCGGCCGTGACGCACGCGCGCATCGAAGACGGCGAGCTGCCCGACGTGACACGCGGCCTGCTGCCCCACGTGGCCGCGGGCATCGCCTACCGAGCGGTGCGCAACCGCGGCACGCTGGGCGGCAGCCTGGCGCATGCCGACCCGGCAGCCGACTGGGTCAGCACGATGTGCCTGCTGGGCGCCACGATGCTGCTGGCCGGCCCCGAAGGCGAGCGGCGCGTCGCGGTCGGGGACTTCCTGCAGGGCCCCTTCACCACGGCGCTGCGCGACGACGAGCTGCTGGTGGCCGTCGAGGTGCCGCGCTTGTCTGCAGCGGCGCGCTGGTCCTATCGCAAGGTCTGCCGCAAGCCGGGTGAGTTCGCCGAGGCCATCGCTGCCGTGTGGGTCGACCCCGGCCAGGGCATCGCTCGCGCCGTGATGGGTTCGCTCGACGGCGTGCCCCAGCTGGCTGACGGCGAAGACACGCTGGCAGCACTGAAGACGGCGCCGGGCCGGGCCCGCTGGCTCGACGACGCCGGCATCGAGGACGCCTACGAGCGCGAGATGCACGCCGAGATGCTGCGCCGCGCGCTGCAGGACGTGAACGACGTGAGCGCCGCATGAAGACCATCACCCTGCACGTCAACGGCAGCACCCAGGCGGCGGCCAGCGAAGATCGCACCCACCTGGCCGACCACCTGCGCGAGGCGCTGTCGCTCACCGGCACGCACATCGGCTGCGAGCACGGCGTGTGCGGCGCCTGCACGGTGGAGATCGACGGCGCGCCGGCACGCTCCTGCATCACCTTTGCCGCAGCCTGCGAAGGCCGTGCCATCCGCACCATCGAAGGCTTCGAACACGACGAGGTGATGGCGCAGCTGCGCGAGGCCTTCAGCGCCGAACACGCGCTGCAATGCGGCTACTGCACGCCCGGCATGCTGGTGACGGCGCGCGACATCGTGCTGCGCCTGCCGCTGGCCGACGAAGCGCGTGTCCGGCTCGAACTGGCCGGCAACCTGTGCCGCTGCACCGGCTACCGCGGCATCGTGCTGGCCATACAGCGCGTGCTGGCGCAGCGACGCGAAGGCGGGGCCCATGCAGCTTGAACAGCACTTCGAGCTGCCCGTGCCGCCCGACGCGGCCTGGCCAGCCTTCGCCGACGTCGAGCTGCTGGTGTCCTGCCTGCCGGGTGCCTCGATCACCGGCCCGGCGGTGGACGGCGACTGGCCGCTGCGCTTCGACGTCAAGCTCGGGCCCATCAGCGCCGGGTTCGCGGGCAGCGGCAAGCCGACGCTGGAAGACGCCGCACGGCGCGGCCGCTTCGAAGGCGCGGCCATCGACAAGCGCACACAGTCGCGCGTCAAGGGTGCGGTGGCCTTCGCGCTGGAAGCGGCCGGCAGCGGCACGCGCGTGTCGGTGGACGTCGACTACGCGCTGACCGGCCAGCTCGCCCAGTTCAGCCGCGGCGGCCTGGTGCGCGAGCTGGCCTCGGCGCTGACGGCGCAGTTTGCGACCAACCTGGCGGCACGGCTGCAGGCGATGCCGGCGGCGGCCGAGCCTGCGGCCGCCCTGCCCATCGTCGCAGAAGTGCCTGTCTGGCTGCCCCAGGACGACCCTGCGCCCATCGTCCCGCCCGCCTTGCCGACGGCGCCGGCGCCGGCGCGCCCCGCCGGCGCGCCGCTGAGCGCCACCTCGCTGCTGCTGCAGGTGCTGAAGGCGCGCTGGCGCCGCCTGCTCGATCGCCTGTTCCGACGCGCGGCCTGATCCCGCGCGCCCACCACCCCCGTCCCGCCCGCCACCCCAGGAGCTGCCATGACATCGAAACGCCCCCGCCGCCTGTTCGCCTCGCTGGCCTTGTCGGCCGGCGCCCTGCTCGCGCCGCCGAGCACGCTGGCGCAGGACGTCATCCGCATCGGTGCACCGCTGGCCCTGACCGGCGGCCTGGCCGACGAAGGCAAGAAGCAGCAGGCCGGCTACGAGCTCTGGCTGGAACGCATCAACGCCGCCGGCGGCATCACGCTGGGCGGCAGCAAGCGCAAGGTCGAACTGGTGTTCTACGACTACCAGACCGACGAGAAGCGCGCGCAGCAGCTCGCCGAGCGCCTGATCACCGTCGACAAGGTGCACGTCATGACGGCGCCCTTCGGCTCGGGCCACACCAAGGTGGTGGCCGGCGTGGCCGAGCGCTACGGCATCCCCATCGTCGCGGTGGCCTCGGCCGAGCCGGTGCACAACCAGGGCTACAAGACGCTGTTCGGCACGCTGGCGCCGTCGGTCGGCCTGATCGACGCGATGATCGGGCTGATGCGCGACAAGCAGCCCGGCGTGAAGCGCGTGGCGGTGCTGGGCCGCGCCGATGTCTTCCCCAAGGTGATGGCCAGCACCATGGCCGAACAGGCGAAGAAGGCCGGACTGGAGCTGGTCTACAACGAGCTGTACCCGGTGGGCACGCTGGACCACGCCTCGGCGCTGACGCAGATGAAGGCGACCACCCCCGACTGGATCTTCGTCACCGGCTACACCAAGGACCTGGTGCTGGTGCGCAAGCAGATGGCCGACCTGCGCATGAGCGCGCCGGCCATCACCATGATCACCGGCCCGGCCTACAAGGAGTTCGTCGACAGCCTGGGCGCGCTGGCCGAGAACGTCACCTCGGCCACCTGGTGGCACCCGTCGCAGACCTACACGGCCGACGACGTCTTCGGCAGCACGCAGGCCTTCGCCGACGCGGTGCGCAAGAAGACCGGGCAGGACCCCGACTACGTGCACGCCTCGTCGGCCGCCGCGCTCATCGTCATCCAGAAGGCCATCGAGAAGAGCGGCTCGCTGCAGCCCGAAGCGCTGCGCAACGCCATCGCCGCCACCGACATCAAGACCTTCTACGGCCCCATCAAGTTCCGCGCCGACGGCATGAACGGCAACCGCAACCTGCCCATCATCCAGATCCAGGGCGGCAAGCCGGTGGTGCTGTTCCCGGTGGACATGCAGCAGGCGGCGCTGAAGCCGATGCCGCGCTGAAGGAGGCCGCCATGCCCAAGCACCTCACGGCCGAGCAGGTGGAGCACTTCCACACACGGGGCTACGCCTTCCCCTTCCGCGCCTTCGACGCCGGGCGCGCCGCCGACTATCGCGGCCGCATCGAGGCCTACGAGGCGGCCATGGGCCACGACGCCAACCGCACGCTGAAGATCAAGGGCCACCTGGCATTCCCCTGGCTGGTGGACATCGCCCGCACGCCGGCCATCCTCGACGCGGTGGAAGACCTCATCGGGCCCGACATCCTGCTGTTCGGCGCCTCGATCTTCGCCAAGGACGCGCGCGACCCGCGCTACGTGTCCTGGCACCAGGACTCGGCCTACTTCGGCCTCACGCCGCACCGCGAGGTGACGGCCTGGGTGGCGCTGAGCGAGGCCTCGTCGCTGCACGGCTGCCTGCGCGTGTCGCCGGGCACGCACCGCGGCCCGGCGCTGCGGCACGTGGAGACCTTCGCCAAGGACAACATGCTGGCCAAGGGCCAGACGCTGACCGAGATCGACGAAGCCACGGCGGTCGAGATGCCCTTGTCCGCCGGCCAGTTCTCGCTGCACCACGAGCAGACGGCCCACAGCTCGCTGCCCAACCGCTCGCACGAACGGCGCGTGGGCTTCGCCTTCTTCTACATCCCCACCGAGGTTCGCATGGCCACGGGCCGCGGCAAGGCCACGCTGGTGCGCGGTGTCGACCGCTTCGGCCACTGGGACGCCGACGCCCTGCCGCGCCACGACCTCGATCCCCTGTCGATGCAGCAGCTCGGCCAGAGCTGGGGCGCCTACAAGGACGGCGAAATCCGGCAGGCCTCCGACATGGAGCCCGTCGAATAGGCCAGCACACCCCGACGGGCGCGAGCCGCCCTGCCCCGTTCATTTCACCCGACACCCCAGGAGCACCCATGAACCGAAGACTCTTCCAGGCCGCCCTCGCGGCCGCCGCCGCCGCCTCTCTGACCACCGGCGGCAACGCCCTGGCGCAGGACGTCATCCGCATCGGCGCGCCGCTGGCGCTGACCGGCGGCCTCGCCGACGAAGGCAAGAAGCAGCAGGTGGCCTACGACATGTGGCTCAAGCGCGTGAACGCCGCCGGCGGCATCAGCGTGGGCGGCAAGAAGATGAAGGTCGAGCTGACCACCTACGACTACCAGAGCGACGAGAAGCGCGCGCAGCAGATCGCCGAGCGCCTGATCACCCAGGACAAGGTCGACTTCCTGACCGCACCCTTCGGCTCGGGCCACACCAAGGTGGTGGCCGGCGTGGCCGAACGCTACGGCGTGCCGGTGATGGCCTCGGTGGCCAGCAGCGAGTCGGTCTTCAACCAGGGCTACAAGTACATGTTCGGCACGCTGGCGCCCAACGGCGGCATCGTGCAGAACATGGCCTCGCTGTTCACCAAGCTGATCCCGGGCACGAAGAAGATCGCCATCCTCGGTCGCGAGGACGTCTTCCCGCGCGCCATGGCCACCGAGATGAAGAAGGCCGCCGAAGCCGCCGGCCTGGAGGTCGTCTACAGCGACTTCTACCCCGTGGGCACGCTGGACCACGCCGCCGCGCTGCTGAAGATCAAGTCGGCCGCGCCGCAGTGGATCTTCATCACCGGCTACACGCAGGACCTGATCCTGGCACGCAAGCAGATGGCCGACGCCAAGCTCAGCGCGCCCATCATCACCATGATCACCGGCCCCGCCTACCGCGAGTTCATCGACGGCCTGGGCAAGCTGGCCGACGGCGTCACCAGCGCCTCGTGGTGGCACCACTCCCTGACCTACAAGTCCGACGACGTGTTCGGCTCCACCGAGGCCTTCTACAAGGAGTTCGTGGCGCGCGAGAAGAAGGACCCCGACTACGTGCACGCCTCGGCCGCCGCGGCGCTGGTCACGCTGCAGAAGGCCATCGAGAAGGCCGGCACGACCGACCGCGCCAAGGTGCGCGACGCGCTGGCCTCGATCGACATCCTGACCTTCTACGGTCCGGTGAAGTTCGGCGCCAACGGCATGAACCAGGGCCGCGACCTGCCCATCGTGCAGGTGCAGGGCGGCAAGGTGGTGCCCTTGTTCCCGGTGGCCATCAAGGCGGGCACGCTGGCCGCCATGGCCACGCGCTGAACCGGCACACCGGCAAGCACCATGGTCTACCTGCAGGTCATCGTCAACGGCCTGACCCTGGGTGCGCTCTATGCGTGCCTGGCGGTCGGCTTCTCGCTGGTGTGGGGCGTGCTGAACGTCATCAACATGCTGCACGGCTCCATCATCATCCTGGGCGGCTACCTCACCTACTTCGCCTGGCTGCACTGGAAGCTGCACCCGCTGCTGGCGCTGATCCCGGTGGCGGCACTGATGTTCCTGCTGGGCTGGGCCGTGCAGATGTCGATGATCAACCGGCTGGTGCGCCAGCCGGTGCTGACCACGCTGACGGTGACTTTCGGCCTCGATCTCATCCTCTACAACGCGATGAACGTGGTGTTCGACGCCACCCCGCGCCGCGTGACGCTGGACCTGGGCACCCTGGCCCTGGGCCCGGTGGTGCTGGCCTGGGACCGCGTCATCGCCTTCGCGCTGGCGCTGGCGCTGACGATGACGCTCTACGTCGTGATGCGCACCTCGCGCGCCGGCCGCGCCATCGTGGCCGTGCGCATGGACCGTGACGCGGCCGAGCTGATGGGCATCCGCATCAACCGTGTCTACGCCATGACCTTCGCCATCGGCTGCGGCCTGGCCGGCGCCTGCGGCGCGCTGATGGCGCTGGTGTTCCCCATCACCACCAACCTGTCGGGCCTGCTGCTGGGCAAGGCCTTCGTGGTGTGCGTGATCGGCGGTCTGGGCACGGTGCCCGGCGCGCTGGTGGGCGGGCTGGCCCTGGGCCTCATCGAATCTTTCTCGGGCCACTGGTTCGGGCCGCAGAACGCGGTGCTCATCGGCTTCGTCCTGATGCTGGTGCTGCTGATGACCCGGCCCACCGGGCTGCTGGGCAAACGAGGTTACGAATGAAGAACTCGATCGTGCTCTTCACCGTCTTCGCCGTGGTGCTGGCCGCCGTGCCGCTGGCGGGCAACAACTACTTCCTGCAGCAGGCCACCTTCGTGGCCATGTACTGCGCGCTGGCGCTGTCGTGGAACCTCATCGGCGGCTACGCCGGCTACCCCTCGTTCGCCACTGCCGCCTTCGTCGGCCTGGGCGCCTATGCGGGTGCGCTGCTGCAGAACGCGGGCGTGCCGATGGTCGCGGCCTGGTTCGGCGCCACCGCCGTCACCGCGGTCTTCGCCGCGCTGCTGGGCCTGGGCATCCTGCGCATGAAGGGGCACTACTTCGCGGTGGGCTCGATCTCCATCGTCGAGGTGCTGCGCCTGGTGGCCTCGTCGTGGTCGGACTTCACCGGCGGCGGCGAAGGCCTGAACCTGCCCATCCTGCCCGGCGGGCCGGAGTTCGCAGGCCGCGTCTTCCTCTACGCCATGCTGGTGGTGATGGTGGCCTGCTTCGTGATCACCGTGCTCGTCGACCGCGGGCGGCTGGGCTTCGCGCTGCGCTGCATCGAGCAGAACGAGGACGCCGCCGACATGGTGGGCATCGACGTCACGCGCGCCAAGACCACCGCCTTCACGCTGTCGGCGCTGTTCTGCGGCACCACGGGCGCCATCTCGGCCTCGTGGGTGGCCTACATCGCACCCACCGACGCCTTCTCGATCCTGATGACGCTGAAGGTGCCGGTGATGGTGCTGCTCGGCGGCCCCGGCACGGTACTGGGGCCGGTCATCGGCGCCACCAGCTTCGTGCTGATCGAACAGACGGTGTGGTCGCGCTTCCTCGACTACAACCAGGCCGCGCTAGGCATCGTCATCGTGCTGCTGATCTTCTTCCTGCCCGGCGGCCTGCTGGGCCGCCTGCGCTGGGGACGGGCGAAGAAGACGGCGCCGGCGGCTGCGCCGTCGGCCAGCTCGCCGGGGGTGACGTCGTGACGGCGCCTCTGCTGCAGGTGCAGGGCCTGACCAAGCGCTTCGGCGGCGTGGCGGCGGTCAACAACGTCACCTTCGACCTCGCACCCGGCCGCATCGTCGGCCTCATCGGCCCCAACGGCGCGGGCAAGACCACGCTGGTCAACCTGGTCACCGGCGTGCACCGCGCCGACGCCGGGCGACTGCACTTCAACGGCCAGGACGTCACGCGCCAGCGGCCCTTCGAATCGGCGCAGCGCGGGCTGTCGCGCACCTTCCAGATCGTGCAGCCCTTTCCGCGCATGACGGTGCTGGACAACGTGGCCGCCGGCTCGCTGTTCGCCGCGCGCGCCGCCAGCCCGGCCGCGGCGCGTGACGAAGCGATGGAGCACCTGCGCTTCGTCGGCCTGGCCGCGCTGGCCGAGCACCCGGCCGCCTCGCTCACGCTGCCCTCGCGCAAGCGGCTGGAGCTGGCCAAGTCGCTGGCGATGAAGCCGAAGCTGCTGCTGCTCGACGAGGTCAACGCCGGCCTGAACAGCGCCGAGATCGTGGCCGCCATCGAACTCATCCGCGCCATCGCGGCGCGCGGCGTCACCATCCTGCTGATCGAACACCTGATGAAGGTGGTGTTCTCGCTGTGCGACGAGCTGCTGGTGCTGCACCACGGCGAGCTCATCGCGCAGGGCGCGCCGCAGGCCGTCGCGGCGGACACCAAGGTGATCGAGGCCTATCTGGGCACCAAGTATGCGCAAAGGATGACAGCATGAGCACGCCGGACCGCGCCCAGGCGCTCACGCCGCGGAGGGCCGTCCGATGACCGCCGCGATGACGGCCGATGAGCCGCTGCTGCGCATCGACGGCCTGCAGGCCGGCTACGGCGACGTGCAGGTGCTGTGGGGCGTGGACCTGACGGTCAACGCGGGCGAGATCGCCTGCGTGGTGGGCTCCAACGGCGCCGGCAAGACCACGCTGCTGCGCACCATCAGCGGCATGGTGCGGCCGCGTGCCGGGCAGATGCAGTTCGCCGGGCAGGCACTGGCCGGTGCCTCCTGCGAGGCCATCCTGCGCGCCGGCATCGCCCACGTGCCCGAAGGCCGGCGGCTGTTCCGCGGCATGTCGGTGCGCGACAACCTGCTGCTCGGCGCCTACCTGCGCACCGACCTGAAGGCCGACCAGCAGCGCGACCTGGAGCAGGTCTACACGCTGTTCCCCATCCTGAAGGAACGCGAGAAGCAGGACGCCACCACGCTGTCGGGCGGCGAGCAGCAGATGTGCGCCATCGGCCGCGGCCTGATGTCGCGGCCCACGCTGCTGATGATCGACGAACTCTCGCTGGGCCTGGCACCGCGCGCCGTCGAGAAGCTGTCGGAAGCGTTGCTGGAGATCAACCGCACGGGCCTGAGCATCCTGCTGGTGGAGCAGGACGTCTTCACGGCCTTCGAGCTGGCGCGCACCGGCGTGGTCATCGAGACCGGGCGCGTGGCCTTCGCAGGCGCCAGCGCGGTGCTGGCCGACGACCCGCGCGTGCGTTCGGCCTACATGGGCGTGTGACGGTGGCGCCGCCTCGCTTCGACGCCCTGGCGGCGCTGCTCGCCGTGCGCCCGGCCTGCGCCGGCATCGACACCGCCGCGCAGGCGCTGGGGCTGCAGCGCCACCAGCTGCTGCACGCCGGCCCGCCGCTGCGCGATGCACGTCGGCCGCCGCCGGTGCTGCGTTCGTCGGTGGTGATGAGCTGCCTGCACGAGGGCTGGGCCGCCACCGAAGACGAAGCCGAGGCGATGCTGCTCGACGGCAGGCTCGACCTGCAGCCGGCGCAGCCCCTGGGCTGCGTCACGCCGCTGGCGGCCATCGTCACGCCGTCGACGCCGCTGTTCGTCGTGCACGACGCTGCAGGAACCTCACTGAAGACCTGGGCCCCGGTGTCCACGGTGGGTGGCCCCGACACGCGCGCCGGCTCGCGCGATGCGGCTGTGCTGCAGCGGCTGCGCCACCGCGACCTGGTGCTGGCGCCTGCGCTCGCGCGGGCGCTGGCCGGTGTCGGCGGGGTGGAACTGCTGCCACTGGCCGCAGCCGGCCTGGCCGAGGGCGACGACCTGCACAGCCGCACGGCGGCCGCGAACGCCACCTGGGTCGCCCGGCTGCGCAGTCGGGGCCTCGACGACGCGGTGGCCGACGGCACCGCCGGCAACCCGCTGTTCTTCCTGACGCTCTGGATGGCCGCCTGCTCGCTGCTGCTGCGCGCGGCCGAAGGGGGTGACCGGCCCGGCCTGGTGACACGCGCCGGCGGCAACGGCGAGAGTTTCGCCATCGCGCTGGCGGGCGCGCCCGACCGCTGGACGACCTGCAGCGACAACCGCCTGGTCGGCCCGCGCTTCCCGGGCCGGCCCGACACCCTGCCGCTGGCCGGAGCCATCGGCGACAGCGCAGTGATCGACCTGCTGGGCCTGGGCGCACAGCGGCTGGCCCTTGCGCCCGAACCACTGGCGGCCTTCGGGCCCTTCCTGCCCGACGACGTGTCGGGCGATCCCGAAGCGATGTCACGGCGGCTGCTGGCCCTGCCGCACCCCGGGCTGCCCGGCGCCTGGCCGGTCGGGGTGGACGCGCAGCGGGTGGTCGCCGAGGGCGCCGCGCCGCTGGTGGTGCTGGCCATGCTGGCCGCCGACGGCGAGACAGGCATGATCGGCCGTGGGCTGTACCGACCACCGGTCTCGATGTTCACCGCAGCGCTGGCTGCCCTGCACGGCCGCGCTGGCACCGCGTCGACGGCCTGAAGATCCTGCACGGCTGAAGGACTGCAAGGCCGCAAGAGCGAAAGGGCCTGCGACGCCCCGGCGCGGGGATCGGCGAAGATGCAGGCAACCCGCCACCGGACCTTTCATGCGCGTCACCGTCTACAGCACCCGCCCCTACGACCGCCAGTTCCTGAGCGCGGCGGCCGCCGGCGGCCCCCACGATCTGGTGTTCCTGGAGCACCGGCTGGACGCCAGCTCGGTGGCCACCGCCGCCGGCTCGCAGGCGGTGTGCGCCTTCGTCAACGACCAGCTCGACGCCGGCGTGCTGCAGGCGCTGCACGCCCTGGGCGTGCGGCTGGTGGTGCTGCGCAGCGCCGGGTTCAACCACGTCGACCTGCAAGCCGCCGCCCAGCTCGGCCTGATGGTGGGCCGCGTGCCCGAGTACTCGCCGCATGCGGTGGCCGAGCACACGGCGGCGCTGGTGCTCACGCTGAACCGCAAGATCCACCGTGCCCATGCCCGCGTGCGCGAGGGCAACTTCGCGCTCGAAGGGCTGCTGGGCTTCGACCTCTTCGGCCGCACGGTGGGCATCATCGGCACCGGCAAGATCGGCATGTGCTTCTGGCGCATCATGGCGGGCTTCGGCTGCCGCGTGCTGGCGCACGACCCGCGCCCTTCGCCCGAGGCCCAGGCCGGCGGCCTGCAGTACGTGGGCCTGGCCGAACTGCTGGGCGCCAGCGACATCGTCAGCCTGCACTGCCCGCTGACGCCGCAGACGCACCATCTCATCGACGCCGCGGCGCTGGCGCAGATGAAGCCCGGCGCCATGCTCATCAACACCAGCCGCGGCGCGGTGGTCGACACGCCGGCCGTCATCGTGTCGCTGAAGTCGGGCGCGCTGGGCAGCCTGGGCCTGGACGTCTACGAGGAAGAGGCCGACCTGTTCTTCCGCGACCTCTCGGGCCAGGCCATCCGCGACGACGTCTTCGCGCGGCTGCTGACCTTCCCCAACGTCATCGTCACCGGCCACCAGGCCTTCTTCACCGAAGACGCGCTGCGTGCCATCGCCGAGACCACGCTGGCCAACATCGACGCCTTCGAGACCCAGGGCCGGCCGCTGCACGCAGTGTCGGTGGAGCGCCTGGTGTGATGCGGCCGGTGCCGCGCTGAACCGGCAGCTATCCCTTCCCTGCCGATGCCGATCGACGCACAGCCCTGGCTGCTGGCCGCCGCCGCGGCCGCCCCCATCGCCGGGGTGCTGGGCCTGATGCTGGGCCTGCAGTGGTCGGCCGCGCGGTCCGGCAGCGCCGGCCTGGCGCTGGCCTGGGGGCTGGCGCTGATGCTGTTCGATTTCGGCGAACCGATCGTGACCGCCGGCGGCGCCTCCGTCAGCGCGCCGGCCCGCCATGTCGGCGTGGCCGCCGAGGGCCTGTTCCTGACGGTCGGCATCCTGTGGATCCTGCTGCCGGCACTGGCGCTGCACGCGCACCAGCAGCGCTGCGGCGCCATCGACGCGCTGCGCGCAGGGCTGGGCCGCGTCAGCCGGCAGGCGCCGCTGCAGGCGCTGCTGGTGGGCTGGTGCCTGGCGCTGTTCTTCGAAGGCGCGGCCGGCTTCGGCACGCCGGTGGCGCTGGCCGCGCCCATCCTGGTCGGCCTGGGCGTGCCGCCGCTGCAGGCCGTGGTGCTGGCCCTGGTGGGCCATGCCGCCGGCGTCAGCTTCGGCGCGCTGGGCACGCCGGTGCTGGTGCAGGCCGCGCTGACCGGCGAGGACGCCATCGCCATCGCCTGGCGCAGTGCCGCCCTGCACGCCGCGCTGGGCGGCGTGCTGATGGCGTTTTTCGTGCGCAGCGTCTCGGCGGCCGGCATCGGCCGGCTGGGCCTGGGCTGGGCGGCGCTGGCGGCAGCGGCCTTCCTGCTGCCCGCGCTGGCCCTGGCCGCCCTGCTGGGGCCGGAACTGGCGACGCTGGGCGCGGCGCTGGTCAGCGCTGCCGCGGTGCTGGCCGTGCTGCACTGGCGCCGCCGTGGCGACGCCACGCCCGCGGCTGCCAGCGCCGCCAGCGAAAAGGCCGACCTGCGGCGCGCGCTCTGGCCCTATGCCGTGCTGATCGGCCTGGTGCTGCTCACGCGGGCCGTGCCGCCGCTGTCCGCGGCGCTCGGGGAAGTGGTGCTGCAGTGGCGGCTGTGGGAACAGTACAGCGGGCGGCTGCAGCCGCTGCTGCACCCGGGCACCCTGCTCTTCGCCGCGCTGCTGCTGGGCGCGCGCCTGCAGGGCGTGCCGCTGCGCGATCTGGGGCCGCCGCTGGCCGAGGCGCTGCGCCGCCTGCTGCCGGTGAGCGCGGCGCTGCTGGCCATGCTGTGCCTGTCGCGGCTGCTGCTGCATGCCGGCATGGTGGCGGCGCTGGAGCAGGCCGCCGTGGCCGGCCTCGGCCAGGCCTGGCCGCTGGTGGCGCCGGCACTGGGCGCGCTGGGCAGTTTCGTCACCGGGTCGGCCACGGCCTCGAACGTGCTCTTCAGTTCATTGCAGGCGCAGACGGCGCAGGCCCTGGGCCTGCCGGTGGCGATGCTGCTGGCAGCGCAGGGTGTCGGTGCGGCCATCGGCAACATCGTCTGCCCGCACAACATCGTGGCAGGTGCAGCCACGGTCGGCCTGGCCGGCCGCGAGGCACAGATCCTGCGGCGCACGCTGTGGCCCTGCCTGCTCTACCTGGCACTGGGCGGCGCGCTGGTGGCGCTGGTGCTGCGCCTGTGAGGCCTCAGGCCCGCGGCCTGTGCATGTGAGGCCGCGGGCCCGCGGCCTGTGTCACTTCACCAGCGTCACCGGCACCTGCACCGCATGCACGACCCGCGTGGCCACCGAGCCCAGCATCAGGCCCGCCACCGCGCCCATGCCGCGCGTGCCCATGACCACGGCGTCGCAGCCGCTGTCGGCCACGCAGGCGGCGATCTGCTCGGCCGGCTGGCCGATGCGCACGTGCAGCGTGCAGGGCACGCCGGCCTCGGCGGCGAGCGCCTGCAGGGGCGCCAGCAGCTTCTGACCTTCTTCGCGGCGCTCGTCGGCGATCATCTCCGGCGACACCAGCCGGCTCGGCCAGGGCTGCACCAGCGGCGCCTGCACGTTCAGCAGGTGCAGCGTGCCGCCGGGCGCACGCTGCAGGTCGGCCAGCGCTTGCGCCAGCGCGCGCTCGGCGCAGGGCGAACCGTCGATCGGGACCAGCAGCTTCTTCATCGATGCATCTCCAGGCGGCCCCGCGTTGCGCCGACGTGGCCCTGCGGGACTGCATCATGCATGGTCACCCCTGAAGGGCCTTTGTCGGCTTGCTTCAGGTCAAGATCGGTCTCGAAGCTGCTGGACGCGGTCACTCAAGCCGGCGCGGCCACGAAGCGCAGCAGCGTGATCTCCGACGGCGCGCCCAGCCGCAGCGGCGGCCCCCAGTAGCCGGTGCCGCGGCTGGTGTAGACCCACAGCCGGCCCAGCCGGTGCAGCCCGGCGGTGAAGGGCTGCTGCAAGCGCACGAAGTGGTTCCAGGGCCAGAACTGGCCACCATGGGTGTGGCCCGACAGCTGCACGTCGAAGCCGGCCTCGGCAGCCGCCGGGGCGCTGCGCGGCTGGTGCGCCAGCAGCACGCGCAGGCCGGCATCAGGGGGCGCGCCGGCCATCGCGCGGCGCGCGTCGCTGCGGTCGGCGGGCTCGAAGTGGTGCGCGCTCCAGTCGGCCACGCCGGCCATCACCAGGCTGGCGCCCTCGTGATGCAGCAGCACGTGGCGGTTGTCCAGCACCTGCACGCCCAGGCTGCGCAGCAGCGCCGTCCAGGGCCGCGCGCCGCTGTAGTACTCGTGGTTGCCGGTGACGAAGAAGCTGCCGTGGCGCGAGCGCAGGCCGGCCAGCGGCGCCACGTCGTCGCGCAGGTCTTCCACGCGGCCGTCGACGAGGTCGCCGGTGATGGCCACGGCATCGGCGTGCAGCCCGTTGACGGCGTCGACGATGCCCTGCACGTAGCCGCGCTTGACGGTGGGGCCCACGTGCACGTCGGTGATCTGCGCGATGCAGAAACCCTGCAGCGCCGCCGGCAGCCCGGCGATGGGCACGTCGACGCGACGCACCGAGGCCGTGCGCCGCGCAGCGACCAGACCGTACAGCGAGCCAGCGCCGGCCAGCAGCGGCACCGCCATCGCGGTGGCGGCGGCCAGCGGGGGCAGTTCGGGCAGGGCGTCGAACACACCTGCAAAGAGGCCGTCGAACGCGGCGTCGAACGGCAGGCTGGCCAGCAGCGCCATGTCGCGCAGCAGCGTCAGCACCAGCAGCATCGAGAACTGCCCCAGCGCCAGCATGCCGGCCCAGGTCCAGCGATCGGCCCGGTGGCGGTCGGCGGCGCGGCGGCCCAGGAAGGCCGCCGGGATCAACACGAAGACGGTGAGCAGCCAGGCCACCAGCAGGACCTGCGCCCAGGACGAAGGCAGCGGCGGCACCAGGCGCCAGCCGATGTAGAGGTGCAGCAGACCCAGCAACCAGATGACACGCATCGATGGCATGTGATGCCACCAGGGCGGCATTCAAGCGCCGACCCCACCGCAGGCCGGCATACTTCGCATCGAACCCCAGTCACCCGCCCGTGGAGCCCGTACCTTGAGCCAGCCCTTTCGATCCATCGCCGTCGTCGGCGCCGGCGCCGTCGGCAGCTTCTATGGCGCCATGCTGGCGCGGGCCGGCCATGCCGTGACGCTGATCGGACGTGCGCCCCACGTCGAGGCGATCGAGGCCGAAGGCCTGCAGTTGCAGATGGGCGGCAGCACGCACCGTTTGCCGCTGGCCGCCAGCACGGCCCTGGCCGCCGTGCGAGGCGCCGATCTGGTGCTGTTCTGCGTGAAGTCACCCGACACCGAAGCGGTGGGGCAGGAACTCGCTCCGCTGCTGGACGACGACGCCCTGGTGCTGAGCCTGCAGAACGGCGTGGACAACGCCCAGACGCTGTCCCGCCACCTCACGCAGGCGGTGGTGCCTGCCGTGGTCTACGTGGCCACCGCCATGCCGGGGCCCGGCGTGGTGCAGCACCATGGCCGCGGCGACCTCGTGATCGGCCCGCTGAACGCTGCGGCGGCCGCCGACGGCGCCCTGCAGCGCCGGTTGCAGGACGTGGTCGACCTCTTCGCCGGCGCCCAGGTGGCGGTGCGCATCTCGCCCGAGGTGATGGTCGAGCTGTGGAGCAAGCTGATGGTGAACTGCGCCTACAACGCCATCTCGGGGCTGGCGCAGCTGCCCTACGGCACGATGGCGTCGCTGCCAGCCATCCGCGAAGTGCAGCGCGCCGCCGTGCGCGAGGTCGTCGCGGTGGCCAACGCCGAGGGCCATGCGCTGAAGCTGGAAGACGCACTGCTGGCCATGGAGCGCATCGCGCTGGCCATGCCGGCGCAGCTGTCGTCCACCGCTCAGGACATGGCGCGATGCAAACCCAGCGAGATCGACCACCTGAACGGCCACGTCGCCCGGCGCGGCGCGGCGCTGGGCATCGCCACGCCGGTGAACCAGACGCTGCACGCGCTGGTCAAGCTGGTGGAGGCCGGCCGCCGGGCCTGACCGAAGATCTGGGCGCCGCCGCGCGAACATCTCCGGGTTCGCGGCGGTGTCGGGCGGTGCCGATGTGTTTCGCCATGCAGCGTGCCCGCGGCGCGTTCACGGCGGTCCCGACGCGGCAGCACGCCCTGCAGATCCCTGTCGATGCTTCGACCAGGGGCCTCGCCGCTGGGCCGCGTTGCACACCCTTGCACACAAGAGCGCCGGCAGGCCGCCAGCAGACTCGACCCTTGTGTGCGCGTGGCGACGGGCCCACGCCCGCCGCGCCGGTGCTTCCAGGATGTCCGGGAGCGGCTCGCGCCGCGGTGTCCTGCCTCCTCAACCCCCGGAACCCTCCCCATGCCCAACCTGCCCAAGCCCAAGCTCCGCGAAGTGATCTCCGCCGCGGGGACCGCTTCATCCGCGGCCGCGCCGGTGGTGCGCGCCATCGACGTCGGCTTCGGCCTGGTGAAGGCCAGCGTGAGAGAAGGCGACGGCGTGTCGTTCATCAGCTTTCCGTCGATGGCCATTCCCGCCGACGCGAGCGCGGTGCGCACGCTGGGCACGCGCCGTCGCGACACCTTCGACGTGCCGGTGGGCGGCGCCCACTACGAAGTCGGCCGCGACGTCGGCCTGGCACAGGCCGGCGGCAGCTTCGGCCGCGACGTGACCGACGAGTTCTACCGCGGCGCCATCTACGAGGCGCTGACCAAGGGCGCGTTGCGCTACATGCTCGAAGCCGGCGACCCGCGGGTCGACGTGCTGGTGCTGGGGCTGCCCGTCAACCAGTACAACGACGCCAAGCGGCGCGACTACCTGCGCTCGCGCTTCGAAGGCGACATCGACGTCGGCAGCGGCAAGCACCTGCACGTCGAACGCGTGCTGGTGCAGGCGCAGCCGATGGGCGGCTATGCAGCGCTGGACGAGCACCTGGACGCGCTCAATGCACTGATCGCCCGCACCCCGGGCGCCCTGAAGCCGCTGCCGTCGGGCGAAGCGCTGGACGACCTGGCGGTGCTGATGGTCGACCCCGGCGAGCACACGCTGGACTGGCTGCTGATCCAGCAGGGCAGCATCAACCCGCGGGCCAGCGGCGCGGCGTCCGACGCCGGGCGCCACCGCGTCGTGCGTTCGGTGCTCGACTCGCTGGTGGCCGAGGTGGGCCGCCCGCTGGGCCCGGCCGTGCTGCCGCGCATCAACGACGCCCTGCGCCACGGCCAGCCGGTCAAGCTGGCGGGCGTGGCGCACGACCTGCATCCCTTCGAGCCGGTGATCATGACGGTGGTCGAGGACTCGATCAACCGCATGGTCGACGGCCTGCGCGACGCCCACGAGATCATCGACCTGATGGTGCTGGTGGGCGGCCATCCCGAGCGCTACCGCGACGTGCTGGCGCGCCGCTTCCCGGCCATTCCCGTGTTCATCATGCCCGACCCGATGGAGGCCAACGTGCGCGGCTTCCAGCTCATCGGCGAGGCGATGGCCGAGGAACCCGCGGCCGGCGCCTGAGCCCGGCGCAACGGCCTGCTCCGCTTCGCCTGGCCGCCGTGGCCGCGATCCGCCTGCAGCTTGATGTCGACAGCGAGGTGCAGCCGGAGCTGCACGCGGCGCTGTGCGCCATCGGCAGCGATGCCTCGCGGGAAGAGCGGCTGCGTCAGCTGGCGGCCAGCGGGCTGGTCTGGGAGCGCCTGCGCATCGACCACCACGCCCGCCAGGGCGAGGCCGACACGGCCGCCCCGGCGTCCCCGCTCGACCCCGGGGCCTACGAAAACTTCCTGCGTGAACTGCGCGACGCGGTGCGCGAACTGCCGGTGCTGACCGAGGTGCTGGACGGCGACCTGATGCCGGTCCCAGCCGCATTGCCGCCACCGCCGCCGCCCACGCCCGGGCCCCCGCCCCAGCGCACGCGGCTGCAGCGCATGAAGGCCAAGGGCCTGTTCAGGAACGAGTGAACGCTCGACCCGGAGTCCGGCTCACTTCGGCCGTTCGTGCCCGGCGGTGGCGTCCGACAGGCTGAAGCGAACCGTGCGTGTGGCCAGATGCACCTCGCGCAGGAAATAGGCCAGCCCGGCCACCAGGGCCAGCGTCGAGCCGGTGAACAGCAGGCCGACCAGCCACTTCAGGTCGAACTGCAGCAGCACCTCGACGAACAGCGCCGCGATCACCATGCACACCAGCAGCGCCGACAGGGTGCAGGCCGTGATCGCCGCACTGGCCAGGTGACGCCGCTGCTCCAGGCTCCGGTGCTCGACCCGCACGGTCGCGGCATGGACCGCGTCGGGGGCCACGGGGTGCTCGGCCAGGTGCCGGCCGCGGTCGATGATGCGGGCCAGGCGCCCTGCCATCACGTTGAGGATGCCGGCAATGCCGGTCAGCAGGAAGACCGGCGCCAACGCCAGCTGGATGGCGTGCGACACGTCGCCGAGGTTCACAGTGGGCATGACCATGTCGGTTCCGGCCGGTGCAGCGGCCGTCAGCTGGTGATCCCCGAGTGTGACCGGCGCCGGGCTGCTCCGCCAGGGGCGCGGCCGGACCGCGCATCCCTGCTCATCGAACCCCGCGTCGCGCCGCGCTCACGCCAGCTTGAAGCGCGCCACCTCGGCCGCCAGCGAGCCGGCCTGCTCCTGCAGCGACGCTGCCGCGGCGGCGGTCTGCTCGACCAGTGCGGCGTTCTGCTGCGTGGCGCTGTCCATGTCGTGCACCGCCAGCGTGGTCTGCTGCACGCCCGAGGCCTGCTCGCGCGCGCTGGTGGAGATGGCCGCCATCAGCTCGTCGACGCGACCGGCCTGGGCGACGATCTCGGCGATGGCCGAGCCGGCCTGCCGCGCCACGTCGGTGCCCGACGTGACCTGGGCGACACTGGAGTGGATCAGCTGCTTGATCTCCCTGGCCGCAGCCGCTGAGCGCATGGCCAGGCCGCGCACTTCGCTGGCGACGACGGCAAATCCACGGCCCGAGTCGCCTGCACGCGCCGCTTCCACGGCCGCATTGAGCGCCAGGATGTTGGTCTGGAAGGCGATGGCGTCGATGGTGCCGACGATGTCGCCGATGCGCTGCGACGAGGCATGGATGCCGTCCATGGTGGTGACCATGGTGCCGATGACCTCGCCACCGCGCGCCGCCGCCTCTGAGTTCCGGCGTGCGATCTCCGCCGCCTTCAGTGCGGCGTCGGCCGTCTGCTTGACCGTGGCCGAGATCTGCTCCATCGCCGAGGCCGACTGCTCGAGGTTGGCCGCCGCATGTTCGGTGCGCGACGACAGGTCCATCGATCCGCTGGCGATCTGATCGCTGGCATGGACGATGTTGTCGGAGGCGCCGCGCACGTGCGACACGATGCGCCGCAGCGACACCTGCATCGCGACCACCGTGTTCATCAGGGAGGCGGCTTCATCGGCGCCCCAGGCGCTGGGCGAGGTCGTGAGGTCACCGTCGCGCATCGACTCGATGTGGAAGGCCACTTCGCGCAGCCCGCCGTCGAGCACCTTCTGGAACGACAGGAACAGGTACAGCACGGCCACAAGGCTCAGCAGCAGCACCAGCGTGGTCATGTTGCGGGCGCTCTCCAGCCGCGCCACGCGCGCGGCGATCAGCTGGTCGAGCTTGTCGGCCGTCTTGCCCAGCACCGTGTACAGGCGGGGATTGAACTCGGCGGCGGTCGCCGGCAAGCGCCCGACGTCCGACGCCGAACCGGCCGCCTGCAGCAGTTCGGCCAGCGCCTTGCGCACCGCCTGGACCTGGAAGGCCTCGTTCACATCCGGGTGCAAAGGCAGCACCTTGCCGACGTCACCCGCCCAGCGCTGGTCCATCAGGGAAGCGATCAGCGCCTGGTCGTTCATCGGGCGCTGCAGCTTGGCGTCGATCTCGGGGCGCCCCGACGCCGCCGCGGCCATGGCCTGGACGCGCGAGACCGCCTCGGCCAGGCCGGGCAGCGCCGCGGTCGACGCGTCCATCAGGTAGTAGGTGTCGATGTCGGGGTCGAGCGTGAGGTTCGAGTTGTCGGTCGCGGTCGTGACCAGGGTCATGGCCGCACCGATGGCGTCGTTGTGCGCGTCGAGCAGGGCGACGATGTCGGACTGCGCAGCGCCGGGCGCGGGCAGGTTCTTCAGCTTGCCCAGCAGGTCGGCGTGCGCCTTGCCGGTGCTGAGCGAAACGCCTGCGGTGGCTTCGGCCCGGGCCAGGCCCGTCAAGGCCGTCGCCACCCGGGCCGCTGCCTCCTCGGCCGCCGCCGAGGAGCCCGGCGACACCGCCGCCTGCACGGCCGCAAGCCGCTGTTGCTGCAGCGCCTGGAGCACCGGCGCAGCCGCACGCAGGTACTCGACGCCCAGGCGCTCACTGGCCGAGAACTCGATGGCTGCAGCCTTGTCGGTGAAGTAGCTGTACGCCAGCACGGCGATGGGCAGCGCGAATCCGGCCGTGATGACCAGCGCCTTGGCGCGAAATCCGATCGAGCGGAACAGACGCACGCCGGGCGCCCAGATGCCGTGGTAGCGGAAGAAGTCGCTGACGGTATCGGTCGAGCCGCCATGGCGCGCGCGTGTCGAGGCGACGCCTGACGCTGAAGAAGTGGTGCCGGGTTGTCCCATGGTGTCTTGGCAAGCTTTCTCGGTGAACGCAGTCTGCGGGAATCCCTAAACGCGGGCGCCCGGAATTGCAGGGGTACTCGGGCCCAGCTTTCAGGCAACTCCCTCACGGGCCACCCTGTGGTGGCCTCGCACGGCAGCGCCGCCGGGAAGCGGTGTCAATCGACGACGAACACGGCCACCGCCTGGACCAGTTCGTCGGACTGGTTCTTCAGGCTCTCGGCCGCTGCGGCACTCTGCTCGACCAGCGCCGCGTTCTGCTGTGTGGCGCGGTCCATCTCGCCCACGGCCTGACCCACCTGCGCGATGCCGGAACCCTGCTCCGCCGTGGTTGCGCGGATCTCGGAGACGAGGTCGTTGACCTGGTGGATGGACGCGACGACATCGTGCATCGTCGCGCCCGCCCGGTCCACCAGCACGGTGCCCGACTCGACGCGCTGCACGCTGTCGCCGATCAGGCGCTTGATCTCGTGGGCCGCTTCGGCAGATCGCCCCGCCAGCGCGCGCACTTCCGAGGCCACCACCGCGAAGCCGCGGCCCTGGCCGCCGGCGCGGGCGGCTTCCACCGCGGCGTTGAGCGCCAGGATGTTGGTCTGGAAGGCGATGCCGTCGATGACGCCGATGATGTCCGAGATCCGGCGCGAACTGTCGTTGATGCCGCGCATGGTCTGCACCACCTGGGCGACCACCTCGCCGCCCTGGGCCGCCACGTCGCTGGCGCCCAGCGCCAGCCGGTGTGCCCGCTCGACCTTGTCGGCGTTCTGGTGCACGGTGGCGCTGAGCTGCCCCATCGATGCGGCCGTCTGCTCCAGGCTCGCCGCCTGCAGTTCGGTGCGGTGGCTCAGGTCGAGGTTGCCGCTGGCGAGTTGCCGTGCGGCAGCCGCCACCGACTCGGACCCGGCGCGAATGCCGCGCACCGCCTCGACCAGCGTCTGCTGCATTCGCTGCATCGCATCGGCCACGCTGCCCGCCGGCGGGCGCTGGCCCGGTTCATCGCCGAGCACGCCTTCGGCGATGCGCAGCGAAAGGCTCTGCAAGTCCCTGGGTTCAGCCCCCAGCTGGGACCACGTGCTGCGCACGAAGGCCAGGCCGAAGCCGGTCAGCACCAGCACACCCAGCGCCAAGGCGATGCCGGTCTGCCAGCGCGCCTGCACGAACGCCGCAGACTGGGCTGCCACTTCGGAGGCCGCCGCCTTCTCGGTCGATTCGCTCAGCGCGGACAGCCTGGTCTCGAGCTCGGCGAAGGCCTCCTCGAAACTCCGTTGCAGCCGGGCATCGCTGCGGCCCGCCAGCGCCATGCCGGCCAGTGCCGTGGCGGCTTCGCCATAGGCCTGCACCGTCGGGCGGGCCTGGCCGAGTGCACTGCGCACATACGGGTGGTTCGCGTCGGACTCCAGCAGGGCAAAGTCCTCGTGCATGACCTGCACATGCCGCGCCAGATCGGCAAGCAGCGAAGCCTTGCGCTCCTCGGACGCGCTGGCGCCCAGCGCCTGCGCCGACAGCACGTCGCCGCGCAGGGCGTCGTGCATCATGTCGACACCACCGGCCGCGCGGGTCAGGGTCACGGTGGCCAGCACCTGGCGAGCCAGTGTTTCGGCCTGGCGCATGTTGTTGAAGGAAAGTGCGCCCAGCGCCAGCATGCCGCCCAGCGCGAGCAAGGTGAAAACGGTCACGCTGGCGCGCAGGCCGAGCTTGCGAAGAAGAGTCATGAGGTCGCGATCCAGATCGTCGTTCGTGCAGGGAGGACGCCCGAGGTCACAGGACCCGGCAGACATCAGCCACAAATGACTTTTCGGACGTTAGTTCTGGGACTTTAGGGATGCCCCCAGAGAACCCTGGGGGTGGCCGCGCGACCAAAGCCGGAGCGCAGCCCCGACGCTCACCCGGGTGCGGGCGATACGGCTGGCGCCAGACGCCGCATCTCGGCGCGCATCGCGCCGTAACACTCGCAGGCGCACAGGCGCAGGCCGCCGGTGTCCAGCACCGAAATGTGGCCCCGCCGGTAGCGGATGCAGCCGCGCTGCTGCAGCCGGCCTGCGGCCTGGGTGATGCTCTCGCGGCGCACGCCGAGCAGGCTGGCGAGCAGTTCCTGGGTCATCACCAGTTGATCGTCGACCAGGCGGTCCTGGGTGGCCAGCAGCCAGCAGGCGACCTGCTGCTCGACGCTGTGGTGACGGTAGCAGGCGGCGGTCTGCGCGATCTGCGCGATCAAGGCCTGCGTGCTGCGCAGCAGGGCGCGCTGCAGCGCGCCGTTGCGCGCGAACTCCGTGGCCAGCAGCCGACGATCGAGCCGCCAGCCGTGGCCCCCTGTGTGCACCACGGCCGAACTCGGTGTCGTGCCGCCCCCCATGAAGAGCGGCAGGCCGATCACGCCTTCATGCCCGACCGAACAGGTCTGCGCGCAGGCGCCGCTGGCCGTGACGTGGTGCAGCGACACGACGGCGCTGACCGGGAACCAGGCATGCTGCAAGGGCTCGCCGGGCTCGTAGAGCATGTCGCCCAGGCGCATGGCCCGCCAGCGCAGCCCCGGCAGGAGCGGCTCGAGGTCGGCCGCCGCCAGGCTGGCCAGCAGGTCGTTGGAGCGCTCGCGCTGCACGCGTGCGAGGTCGGGGACGTCGGCGGCACCCACTCAGTGGCCTGAAGTGACTTCGACGCCGATGCCGCGGTAGCCCAGGAACTGGCAGGACTGGTCGAACATCGGCTGCCCGCTGACGCGGAACTGCCGGCGAGCTCCGTCCAGGGCGGTGCGATGGAAGACGAAGTCGATGAAGGGCCGGCGTGCGGCGATGCTGGCCTGCAGACGGCCACGTTCGTCTTCGTTCCAGCCCTCGTCCAGCCAACGCGAGGCCTCGCCTTCCAGCGTGGACACGCGGATGCCCAGCATCTCCATCACCGGGCCCGAGACCTTGGTGAACTCACCCTGCGGGTCCTGTTCCCAGTACCAGTCGGAGGCCAGCTCCGTCAGCCCGCGAAAGCGCGCCTCGCTCTCGCGCAGTTCGGCCGTGCGCTCGCGCACCGTGGCTTCCAGGGTGTCGTTGTGGGCTTCCAGCCGCCGGTACAGCACGCGCACCTCCAGCGTGTTGCGGATGCGCGTGCGTGCTTCCAGCAGGTCGAAGGGCTTGCTGATGAAGTCCCGCACCCCCGCCTGCAGGGCACGCAGCTTGTGGCCTGGCTGGGCCGTCAGCACCACCACCGGCAAGTAGCCGTCGCGCAGGTTCGCCTTCAGCGCGTCGATCACCGCGAAGCCGTCCATCACCGGCATCTGCAGGTCCAGCAGGATGAGGTCGAAGGGCTCGGCGCGGTGCAGCGCCCCGACCTCGGTGGGGTCCATCGTGGCGAACACCTGCGCGTAGCCGGCATCCTGCAGCAGGCGGCTGAGCAGGCGCACGTTGGGCTCCTGGTCGTCGACGATCAGGATGCGGGCCTGCTGGATCTCTTCTTCAACGGCCGTCATCGCGGGATCTCTCCGGTGCGCCGCGCCGCGGCGTCGAGCGCCTCGTCGAGCGTGGTCTCGAACGCCGTGAGGCGGATGGGTTTGGTCAGGTAGCGGAAGAAGCCGGCCGCCAGACCCTTCTCGACGTCGCGCGGCATGGCGTTGGCGCTGACCGCGACCACCGGGATGTGCGAGGTGGCGGGGTCACCGGCCAGCAGGCCCAGCGCCGTCACGCCGCTCATGCCCGGCAGGTTGATGTCCATCAGGATCACGTCGGGCCGGTCCCGCCGCGCCAGCTCGACGCCGGTGCGGCCGTCCTGGGCGCTGATCAGCCGCAGGTCGGCTCGGCGCGCCAGCAGGCTGGCCACCAGCTTCAGGTTGGCCGGGTTGTCTTCCACGCACAGCACGGTGCGCCGCGGCAGCGCCGGGTCCAGCGCCGCGGGCAGCGAAAGCGGCGCGGACGGCGCCGAGGCCCCGGCGGCCACTGTTTCATCGGGCTGCAGCTCGATCCAGAAGGCACTGCCCTCGCCCACCGTGCTGCGCACGCCGATGCTGCCGCCCATCAGTTCGACCAGCCGCCGGCTGACCACCAGTCCGATGCCCGTGCCCTCTTCCCTGCCCTGCGCCTGGCCCAGGCGGTTGAAGGGTTCGAAGAGCCGATCGAGGTCGGCTGCGGCCAGGCCCTGGCCGGTGTCCTGCACGGTCACCCGCACCGCGCCGGCCGGCCGCAGTTCACAGCTCACCACCACCGTGCCGCCGGGCCGGTTGTACTTGATGGCGTTGGTCAGCAGGTTCACCACCACCTGCTTGGCGCGGGTGCGGTCGGCGCGCACGCACAGTTCGGCGGCTGGCCCGCTACAGCTGACCACGATGCCGTGCTTCAGCGCCTGCGGCGCCACCATCGCCAGGCAATCCGTCAGCACCTCGGCAAGATGGATGGGCTCCATCGACATCGAGACCTTGCCCGACTCGATCAGCGACAGGTCCAGCACCTCGTTGATCAACTCCAGCAGGTACCAGCCGGCCTGCAGGATTTGCTGGATGCTGTCGAGCTGCGTCGGCGTGGGCGCAGGGTGGCCGCTTTCCATCAGCTGTGCGAAGCCCAGGATGGCATTGAGCGGCGAGCGCAGCTCGTGGCTCATGCTGGAGAGGAAGTCCGACTTCGCCTGGTTGGCCCGTTCAGCCGCCACCAGGGCCGCCTGCAGCTCGCCATGGGTCCGCAGCAAAGCCTGGTCGAGCCGCATCTGCTCGGCGTCGGCACGCTTGCGCGCCGTGTTGTCGGTGCCGATGAGCAGGTAGCCGATGATGCGGCCCGGCCCGTCGCGCAGCGCCGTCACCGACACCACCGCGGGCAACCGGCTGCCGTCCTTGCGCAGGTAGGTCAGCTCGTAGATGTCCTCGATGCCGCGCGAGGCCTTGAATGCCAGCGCCTCGAATCCCGGCGAAATGGTGCTGCCGAACTCCGCGCTCAGGGCCAGCGCACGCTGCACGACCTCGCCAGGATCGGAGATGTCCGCCGGCGTGATCAGGTTCAGCACTTCGGCTGCCGCGTAACCCAGCATGCGCTGCGCGCCCACGTTGAAGACCTGGATCACGCCGCGCTCATCGGTGGCGATGCTGGAGAAGTTCTCGCTGTCGAGGATGGCCTGCTGCAGCGCGCCGGTCTTCAGCAGAGCGTCGTGGCGAGGTTCGTCGCTGGGCCCGGCTTGTTCGGGCAGGGTCGCGCTCGCGCCCGCGCCTTCCTGCGCCAGACCGGGCAGGGTGGAACGCCCGGATGGCGGAGGTGAAGGGTGTGTGGACGTAGACGCTGACGGTGATGTTCGGCGGTGAGGGGCAAGACCGGGTGCAGGCACCCGGCGCGCGCGGCGCCGAGCCGCTGCGTCGCGCATGTTGGCGACGGCCCCGCAGCGCGTCCGTTCGGTAGCGCACAGACCCGGCGCGGCCACGGCAACGGACGCGTCTGCCCGGCAGGCCGCATCGCCGCCGGACCCCGGCCTTCAGGCCGTTCCCGCAGCCTCTGCCACGGCAGCGCCCAGGGGCCTGCCAGGGCCGACCGGCACCACGTGCCGCACGAAAGCCGGCAGGTCCTGCCAGCGCAGCGGCTGCCTCGGCAGCAGCAGCCGCAGCTCGTCGCCGCGCGCCCAGGCGGCCGCCGCCGCCAGGGCGCGCTCGGCCGGCACGCGCAGCAGCAGGAAGTGCAGCACGCGCCCGTCGCGCCGCAATGTCAGCTCGACGCGCGGCCAGTGACCGGGCAGGCCGGGATCGAACTGCAGATCCTCGGGCCCCGACTGCAGCCCCACGATGGACTCGATGGCGGCACGGTGCATCCAGGCCGCCGCGCCCGTGTACCAGCTCCAGCCACCGCGTCCCACGCAGGGCGCCGCGGTGTAGACGTCGCCGGCCATCACGTAGGGCTCGATGCCGTAGGCCAGGTTCTGCGCCGGATCGGCAGCGCGGTGAGGCGGACTCAGGTGGCGGAAGTACTGCCAGGCGCGGTCGAGCGCCGGCCCGGGCTCGTCCAGGGTCTTGGCGTGCTGCAGCTGCGCCATCATGGCCCAGACGCCGGCATGCGAGTACTGACCGCCGTTCTCGCGCACCCCCGCCGGGTAGGCCTGGATGTAGCCGGCGCTGGGTCGGGCCTGCGCCAGCGGCGGGTCGAGTAGACGGATCAGCCCCGCACGGTCGTCCACCAGGTGCATGCGAACGGCGTCCAGCGCCATCGCCTGCCGCGCGGGCGGCGCCGCCGCACCCGCTCCGCCGAGCACCGACCAGGCCTGCGCGATGAGGTCGATGCGCGCCTCCGCGTTGTGCTGCGAGCCCAGCGCGCTGCCGTCGTCGAAGAAGGCGCGTGCGTACCAGCGGCCGTCCCAGGCCGGGCCCTGCAGCGCGGCCCGCCAGCCGCGCGCGGCCTCTTCCCAGCGCTGCGCCCGGCCGACGTCGCCACGGCGTCGTGCCAGCGGTGCATAGTCGGCCACCACGCGGCAAAGGAACCAGGCCAGCCACACCGATTCGCCGCGACCCTCGTGGCCGACCCGGTTCATGCCGTCGTTCCAGTCGCCGCTGCCCATCAGCGGCAGGCCGTGCGCGCCGGTTCGCAGGCTGCGGTCGATGCTGCGCGCCGCGTGTTCGTAGACGCTGGCCAGCGTGTGGCCGACGGTCGGTGTGCCGTACGCGTCCTCGGCACCTTCGGCGATGACCTGTCCTTCGATGAAGGGCAGCTGCTCGTCGAGCACCGTGGCGTCACCGGTGCGCTGCAGGTAGTGCGACACCGCGAAGGGCAGCCACAGCAGGTCGTCGGAGAAATGCGTGCGCACGCCCGCGCCCTGCGGCGCGTGCCACCAGTGCTGGACGTCGCCTTCGGCGAACTGCCGCGAAGCGCAGCGCAGGATCTGCTCGCGCAGCATGGCGGGCGCCGCCCAGGCCAGCGCCATGGCGTCCTGCAGCTGATCGCGGAAGCCCGTGGCACCGCCGGCCTGATAGAAGCCAGCCTTGGCCCACAGGCGGCAAGACACCGCCTGGTACAGAAGCCAGCGGTTGACCAGCGCATCGAACAAGGGATCGGGAGTCTTCACCACCGTGGCGCCCAGCAGCTCGTCCCAGCGCGACACCACCTCGTCCTGGCGCTGGCTGGACGAACGTGCCGTCGCCAGCACCGCCAGCTCCTGCGCCAGTGCGGGCGTCGCCGCCCATCCGGTGATCAGCACCTGCTCGGCGCTTCCGCCCGGCGCGACCTCCATCGCCACGCCCAGGGCGGCACAGGGGTCGAGGCCGGCGCCCTGGCGCCCGGCCCAGTGGTCGGGCAGGACCGGCCAGCCGCGCGCGTCGAAACACTCGCGGCGGTCGGTGGTCCAGTCGGGCTGCCGATCGTCCTCGTCAGGCACCGACAGCGCCAGGAAGGCGGTGCCGCCGCCGAAGCCGCCGCCGACCTCCTGCTGCGTGGCCATCAGCGCCGTGAGCCGGCCGCGGGCCAGCCGCTGGCGGAACAGGCTCGTGTGCACGCTGGCGCGGTCGCTGCGCTGCGCGCCCATCATCCACTCGGTGACGGCCACGAAACGCAGCGCGCGGGCGCGGCTGCCGCGGTTGTGCAGCCGCAACTGCACTTGCTTGACCGAACGTTCGGCGTCCACGCACCAGTGCAGGCCGATGTCGAGCTCGCCTCGCCGGTGCGTGATGCTGGTGAAGCCGGCGCCGTGCGTCACCTCGTACACCGCACCCGGCTCGGCAAAGGCCGAGGGCGCCAGGCTCCAGACCTCCAGCGTGCGACGGTCCTGCAGCAGCAGCCACTCGCAGGGCGGATCGGCCACGGGGTCATTGCTCCAGGGCGTGAGCTGGTTCATGCGGCTGTTCACGGCCCAGGTCACACCACCGCCACCTTCGCTGACCTGGCTGCCGAAGTCGGGGTTGGCCAGCACGTTGATCCAGGGCCGCTGCGGCCGCAACGCGCTGCCGGCGGGAAAGCGGAAGCCGGCACCGTCGTCGATGAAGCGGCCCTGAGACACCGCCGCCTCTTCGCCGCCCTTCGCCGCGGCCGCCAGCGGCACATGGGCCGAGGCCTGGCGCGCCCCCAGGGCGTCTTCATGCACATTGGCCCATTCGTTGAGGTGGTGGGCCAGCGACCGCCCGTCGGCCAGCAGGCGCAGCCGCGCCACCGTCTGCAGCGTGGACAGTTCGTCGGCCGAGAGGTCCTCGGCCCGCAGCAGGTGCCAGCCGGTGACGGTCTGGCCGGCGCGGGCAGGCGCGTCCGCATCGTGGCGGTCGCGCAGCGCGCCCAGCTCGCGCTGCAGGGGCATCAGGTAGGACGCCGGCTCGGCGTTCACCACCACCAGGTCGACCGAGACGCCGCCCCAGGCCCACAGCGTGAGCGCCTGCGTCAGCGAACGCACCAGGCCCAGGCCCGGCAGCGCCGCGGCCGACACCAGCACCAGCGGCCTCTCGCCCGAGATGCCGAAGCGCCACAGCAGGCGCCGGTCGCAGACGGCCGGGGAGCGGCGCTCGGCCTGGGGCCGCGTCAGGGTCAGCAGCAGCGCCGTGTTCAGCGTCTGCAGCGTGACGCTGGTGTGGGCTCCCATGCCGAGGTCCCGCAGGCGGATGCTGGTCAGCGTCGACGACATCAGCGACGCGCGCTCCACCTGGGCGTGCTGGCGGTACTTGTCGAGCACGGCCTGCAGCGTGGCATCGTCCCGCGAGGCGGCAGTGGCGAAGGTCAACCGGGCCTTGGCGCCGGGTGCCAGCTGCAGCGAGGCCGCCAGAGCGCACATCGGATCCAGGCCGGTGTCCAGCGCGACGCCGGCGTCGGGATTGGCTTCCAGGGGCCAGGGCAGCAGACCGGCACGAGGCGCCCAGGGCGCGCGGTTGCGCCCCAGCCAGGCCTGGCGGTCGGTCTGGCACCGCAGCGTCTCCACCACCGGCTGGCTCTCGGCCAGGAAGTGCGCCATGTGCAGGCCTTGCTCGGTGGCCAGGCGGGGGCGGCGCTCGAAGACCAGCGCCCGCGGCTCGGTCTGCGCGCGGGCCTTCACGAAGAGGTTGCCGAAGGCCGGATGCGCCTCGTCGGCACGCGGGTCGGCCAGGGTCACCTCGAAGGCCGAGACCAGTTCCAGGCTCAAGGTCTGCGCGCCCAGGTTGTGCAGCTCGACCTGGCGGAACTCGATGTCGTCCTCGGGGCTCACCCACACCGTGACATGGGTCTGCAGGTCGCTCCAGCGCGTGTCGAAGCACACGCGGTCGGGATGGAAGACGCTGGCGTAGTCGGCCGCCGGATCGGGTGCCGGGTGCTGCGTCAGCGACACCGGCGCCGCCCCGCCCTCACGCCGCAGCCAGAAGAAGCTGCCGCAACCGTCGCGCAGCGCGTCGTCGCGGCGGCGCGTGATGTCGCTGCCGTCCCAGCGGCTGTGGCCGGCGCCGTTGGCGCGCAGCGAGACGCTGTAGCGGCCGTTGGACAGCAGCTGCGTGGGCTCGATGGCGTGCTGCCCCGGCCGCACCTCGCGCAGCCGCGCCGGCATCTTGCGTCGCGCCACGATGGACGCGGCCACGGCCTGCGGCGCATACAGCCGCGAGACCTCGCGCGGGGCCCGCTCGTGCAGCAGCGAGGACACCGCCTCGATGTGGGGATTGGCCATGCCCCAGCGCCGCGGCGCGCCGTCCAGCAGCACGTTGGCCAGCGCCACGATGCTCATGCCCTGGTGATGCGCCATGAAGGTCTGAACGGGCGTCACCTTTTCGCTGCCGGCCTGGCGCGAGGGCGTGAAGTCCAGCGCCTCGATGAAGCCCAGATCGCCGCGCGCGCCCAGGGCCTGCAGGGCCTCGAGATTCCGGCGCGCCCGGTGCGGCACCAGCTGTGCAGCCAGCGCGGTGGCGTAGGGCGCGACCACCAGTTCGTCGGGCGGTGTGCGGCGCAGCGCCAGCCGCGGCACTCCCTGCGGCGCGTACTGGTAGGCCAGCGTGTGGTCGGCGCCCGCATAGGCCGACTCCGAGATGCCCCAGGGCACGCCCTGCGCGCGCGCGAAGGCCTTCTGCTCGCCCACCGCCGCACAGCCGGCCTCGCGCAGCACGCTGCCGTGCGGCTCGGCCAGCACCAGCGTGGGCATCAGGTACTCGAACATCGATCCCGACCACGAGCGAAGCGCTGCCGAACCGCCCACGGCATAGAAGGGCCGGCCGAGGGCCGCCCAGTGGCGCACCGGCACGTCGCCCTTGGCGATGGCCAGCAGGCTGGTCAGGCGGGACTCCGAGGCCAGCAGGTCGTAGAAGCTGCCGTCCAGCTGCTGCTCGGCCACGCGGTAACCGATGTGCAGCAGGTGCCGCCGCGGGTGGTACAGGAAGGCGAAGTCGGGCGCCCAGGCCAGCGTCTCGCAGCGCCGGGCCAGCAGGCGCAGCGAGCACGCCCCTTCGGCGGCGGCGCTGGCGTGCGCAGGTGCTGCCGGCGTCACTTTCGAGCCGATCCCCGCAGACCCCGGGCGCGCCAGCTCCAGGCAGGCCTGCGCCACGGTCAGCAGATGGCCGCTGAGGTTGCCGCTGTCCACCGTGGAGACATACATCGGCAGCAGCGGCTGGCCGGTCTGCGTGTCGTACCAGTTGTAGAAATGCCCACGGTGGCGCGGCAGGGCCTCCAGCGTGTCCAGCGTCGCCGCCAGGCGTTGCACCATCTGCGGGGTGTCGATCCAGCCGAACTGCCGCGCGCAGGCCACGCTGAGCAGGTACAGGCCGATGTTGGTGGGCGAGGTGCGGTGCGCCAGCATCTCGTGCGGCAGCGTCTGCAGGTTGTCCGGCGGCAGGTGGCGGTCGTCGACGCTCACCGTGCGTTCGAAGAAGCGCCAGGTGTCGCGAGCCACTTCGAGCAGGTAGCCCGCGTCCTGCGGCGGACAGTCCTGCGGCTGCCTGGTGATGCCGGTGCGGCTGACCATCCAGCTCCACAGCGGCGCCGCGCCCCACAGCAGGCACAGCAGGCCGCTGGCCAGCGGCCAGGGCGTGCCCGCCGCCCACAAGCCCGCGCCGATGGCGCCGGCAACCAGCGGCACGCTCCAGTGGCGGCGCAGCGCCGTCGACAGGTCGCCGCTGGCTGAAGCCTGCGCCGAGGCGGCGGTGGTCCATTGCAGCAGGTGACGCCTGCTGATGGCCACGCGGTAGAGCGCGCGCACGATGGCGTCCACCGCCAGCAGCGCGTGCTGCAGCAGCATGGCCAGGTGCCATGCACCGCCGCCCAGCGCGCGCATCAGGTCCTGCCCGGCCAACCGGTAGAAGTGCTGGTGCGCCACCGCCACCCGGCTGGGCACCAGTCCGGCCAGTGCGCCCATCAGGCCGCCGGCACCGAAGGCTGCCCACACCAGCAGCAGCACCGCGAGGGGCGATGGGCCGAAGCCTGACAGGGCCAGCACCAGCAGGGCCAGCGACACCGGGGGCACCATCGATCGGCGCAGGTTGTCGGCCATCTTCCAGCGGTTCACGGCGCGCAGCGGCCAGCGGCTCGGCTGCAGCAGCGAGCGCAGCAGCAGGGGCAGCAGCTGCCAGTCACCACGCGTCCAGCGGTGCACGCGCGAGGCCGCCACCTCGGCGTGGAAGGGGGCGTCCTCGATCAGCGTGATGTCGGTCACCGCGGCACAGCGCGCCAGCGAGCCTTCCAGCAGGTCGTGGCTGAGCACCTGGCCTTCGGGCAGCCTGCCGCAGAGCACCGCATGCACGGCCTGAACGTCCAGCAGGCCCTTGCCGGAGAACGTCCCTTCGTCGAAGACGTCCTGGTAGACCTCGGAGCTGGCGGCGCTGTAGGGGTCGATGCCGCACTGGCCGGCGAACAGGCGGTGAAAGAAGGTGTCATCGGACGGCGCCGGCAACGGTGTCACCAGGCGCGGTTGCAGGATGCCGCAGCCGGCCACCACGCGCGTGCCTTCGGCGTTCAGCCGCGGGCGGTTGGCAGGGTGCGCGGCCACACCCACCAGTTCCCGCAGGCGGCCCGGCGGCAGCTGCGTATCGCTGTCCAGGGTGACCACGTAGCGCGTGCCGGCGGCCAAGGTCGACAGCGGCCCGAGGTCGACGAAGGCGCCGGCCGCCTCGCGTGCTGCCGAGGCATCGCCGTCCAGGGTGGCCGCCAGCGCGGTCACCAGCTGTTCGAGCTTGCCGCGCTTGCGCTCCCAGCCGATCCAGCGCCCTTCGCTCCTGCTGAAGCTGCGGCGGCGGTGCAGCAGCACGAAGCGCGGGGCGCCGGCCACCGTGGCCGAGGGGCCGGCCGGAGGGACAGCCGCCGCATCGGCGTACAGCGCGTTCAGCGCCTGCAGGCCCTGCACGGCGCGTGCCAGCAGCGGCTCGTCGTCGTCGGCACTTTCGGCGTCGGCGTCGCGCCAGTCGGTGAGCAGCGCAAACTGCGCATGCGGCTCGGGGTTGGCCAGGGCGTGCAGATGGAGCCGGTGCACGAGCTCGTCGATGGTTTCGGCGCCACTCAGCATGCCGGGGATCACCACCATCACGCGATGCTCGGGCGCAATGCCGTCCAGCAAGGCCAGGCGCGGCAGGTGGCGTGGCGTGGTGGACTCGCTGACCAGCCGGTTGAGCAGGGCGATGACCACTTCCGACGCAGGCCAGGCCGCCATCACGAGTGCCGCCACCATCACCGGCAGCGGCAAGGGCGCCCCCCCCGGCGCGGCCTGCAGCACGGCGGACATCAGTGCCCAGCTGCCCAGCGCGACGATGGTCAGGTACAGCGGCAGCACGACGTGCGGCCGCGCCCGGTGCCAGAGATCGCGCCAGACGCTGTGCAGGTCGAGCCTTTGCTGCAGCTCGTGTCGGCCCGGGCCTTCCAGCCAGTGACCCGCCATCGCCGCATCGTCGGTGGTCGCGTCCTGCATCAGACCCAGCAGCGCCTGGCCCACCGCCAGCTCGCTGCGGCCGCTGCGGCGCGACAGGCGTTCGATGGCGTGCAAGGTGCGGTCGCGCGTGGCATGGTGCTCGGCGGCGAACAGCGGCGAGCCGTGCATCAGCCGCATCAGCAGGCTGGTGCGGTCGACGATGTCCAGCCAGTCGGCGTCACCGATGGCGCGCAGCGAGGCCACGGCATTGCTGACGCTCAGGTTGTCGGCGGTCTGCTCCACGCTCTGCTGGGCCTGCACGGCCGCCAGGTTGGGCAGCACTTCCAGCAGCCACTGCCGCAGAGGCGCCGGCACGCGTTCGCTCATGCCGTGCGCGCGGTCGAGCAGTCGCTGGCCCATCTGTGCCAGGAAGGCCGTGCTGCAGCCGCGCTGCTCGGTCAGTGCCAGCATGTCCTGCAGGGTCGGCAGCGTGACGCCCTCGATGCGGTCGCAGCACAGGTTGGCCACCTCGCGTGCGGCCTTGTGCGTGGCCAGCCGTTCGGCCAGCCGGCGCAGGTTCTCCACCAGGACCACGCGCAGCGTCGTGGGCAGTGCCCACATCTCGCTGAGCTTGAGCGGGCGCGTCTCCTGGTAGGCGTCCAGGAAGTGCAGCAGAAGTTCCTCGTCGAAGCCGCTGTCGGTGTGCGCCACGAAAGCCCAGGCCACGCCGTAGATGCGCGGCAGGCCAGCCAGCGGCTCGTCGTAGAGCACCGGCAACGCGCGGAAGAAGCTTCGCGGCAGGCCTTCGTGGATGGCCTGCAGCTGCGCCTCGATGAGGTGGAAGTTGTCCAGCAGCCACAGCGCCGCCGGGCTGAGCTCGTGCCCCGCCGCGCCCTGGTCGGCGATGACCCGATGCGCATGGCGAAGCATGCGGACGTTGCCGCGCAGACGCGGAAAGAAGCTGGCACTGCCGCGCCCGGGCCGGCGCGCGTCGTGCGTCATGCCCAGGCTGCGCCCATGCTGCGCGAAGCGCTGCGGGCCGAAGATCTCCGAGCGCACCGGCACCAGCAAGGGGCCGGCGGCGACGTCCAGCAGTTGCAGCAGCGCCTTCGGCGCCTCGGGGATCAGGCGCTCCCAGGCCCGCAGGCTCACGCGCTCAGGACCAGATCAGCCACCCGAGACCCACGACGGCCCCGAGCAGAGTCACCGAGGTCACCAGCCGGCCCAGCACGAAGCACCGTAACGCGTCGCCGCCTGCGAGCAGGACATCCAGGGTGCGGTCGGGACGGGAGCAGTGCGTCAGGTGCTCGCCCAGTGCCGTGAGCTGCATCGGCGTGGTGTCGGTGCCATGACCGTAGGACGAGGTCTCCCAGCCCGGCCGTTGATCCATCGCAGGGCTGCTCACTGGACCACCCTCCGCGCTGCGCGCTGCGCGATTCGCGCTGGGGACCGGCCCGGCGCGCTTCTGCTGCCGTCCGGGCAGGTCACCGGCACCCGTGCGGCCGGTAGGCGGCCCCGGAAAGCCGAAGAGAGAAGATGTGAGAGGCGTTGCATGGCGATGATCCGGTTCGGTCAGCAAAACGATGCGGCGGGGTTCCGCCCCGCAGGCAGGGCGCGGCGCCGCGCCTGCCAGGCCACTGCCCGCGCATCGGCCCGCCCCGGCAGCGCGGAGGGGTCGCTCTGCCTGGGCCTCGCCCCAATCGGCAAACTGGTTGCCCGGTCAAACTTACCGATGGCGCCCAGCCGTCTGCCCCCGCCAATCTGCAGTTCATCGCGCGGCTCTCGCACACGTCCCGCCCCGACGCTAGATTGCCGCCGGTCGACGAGAGTCCGAGACCGGGGGAACGTGATGGGTCTGACGAAGAGCTTCTGGTGGCTGGTGTTGGCGGCGCTGCTGCCCTGGGCGGGGGCCTCGCGCGCCGCCGGGCCGGATGCCGACGGACTGCGCGGCCGGCTGGCCAGCGTGGAGTGGTTGCAGCGCCACCTGTCGCGCGACGACGTGCTGGTGCTGGACGCTTCGACGCCATCGGCGCGGCCGCGGCAGCGCATCCCCGGCTCGCAGCCCGCGGGCCTGTTCACCTTCGGACCGCGTGAAGTGACAGCGGCGCAGATGGAGAGCCGGTTGCGCAGCCTGGGCGCGAGCCCGGGCATGCACATCGTCATCGTCGACGAAGGCGGCAGCTACGGTGCCACACGGCTGTTCTGGGACCTGTTGCAGGCGGGCCTGCCGGCAGACAGCCTGTACATCCTGGACGGCGGCATGGCGCGCTGGACGGCGCGTGGCGGAGCTGTGACCGACCAGGTCTCGCCCGCACGCCCGCCGGGCACGCTTCGGGTCGGCGTCCCGGCGCCCGACACCCGCGTGCGGCTGCCCGAGTTCCTGGCCGCCACGGCCGACCCGCACGCCAACGTCCTGCTCGAAGCCCTGGATCCCGAGTACTTCTACGGCGGCGCCAGCTTCTTCGGCCGCGCCGGCCACGTGCCGCATGCCACGCTGATGCCGTCGGACGACTTCTTCAACGAGGACAAGACCTTCAAGTCGCCCGCCGAGATGCAGCGCATGCTGGACCACCTGGGCATACGGCGCGAGCAGCAGGTGCTGACCTACTGCGGTGGTGGCGGCGCGGCGGCGGTGCCCTTCTTCGCGCTCAAGTACATGCTGGGCTACCCGAAGGTGAAGCTGTTCGTCGAGTCGCAGCGCGGCTGGCTGCAGGACCCGCGCGACCTGCCGGTGTGGACCTACGGCGCGCCCCACCTGGTGCGCGACACCGACTGGCTGAAGGCCTGGGGCAGCCCGATGCTGAAACGGTTCGGCCTGTCGCAGGTGACGGCCGTGGACGTGCGGCCGGCCGAGGCCTTCGGGCTGGGCCACGTGCCGCTGGCCGTGAACGTGCCGGGCGACGTCTTCAAGGCGAACCTGCGCCGCCCCGAAGCCCTGGCGGCCGCACTCGGCCAGGCCGGACTGGACCGTTCGCACGAAGCCGTGGTGCTGTCGGAAGGCGGGCTGAACGAAAGCTCGGCGCTGGCCTTCCTGATGCTCGAACAGGCGGGTCAGCAAAAGGTCTCCATCCACCTCGACAGCCTGGATCGCTGGATCGACCAGGGCGGGGACGTGGCGCGCCCGGCGGCCACCACCTCTGCCGCCCGTTCAGCCCCTTCGGCCCCTTCAGCCCCGGCGGCCCCTGCCGCCCCGCCGAACGCTGCCACGACGCGCAGCGGCGAACGCCACGGCGTCCTGCTGTCCGACCCGCACCAGAGCGCAGGCCTCTTCCCCACCGTCTTCATCGCCTCGGGTGCCCAGGCACCGACACGGGCGCCCGCGGGCCGCACGATCCATCTTCCCTACACGCAACTGCTGGACGCGGGAGGCAAGCCCAAGGCCGCCAAGGACCTCTGGACCCTGCTGTCCAAGGCCGGCGTGCCGCGTTATGCGCGGCTCGTGTTGTTCGCCGACGTGCCCGGCGCCGCGGCGGTGAACTACGTGCTCTTCAGGATGATGGGCTTCGCCGACATCAAGGTGTGGCTGCCGTAGGAGCCAGGGCGTCGACGCCGCCTGCCGGCCCTTCCGGCCCCCAACCCAGCGCCCGGTACCAGGCCACGCTGGCCAGCGCGCCGTCGGCTTCGGCCACCAGCCGCGTGCGGCGCGCGCTGACCAGGCTGCGCTGCGCGTCGACGACGTCCAGTGAACCGACCAGCCCGGCGCCATAGAGCACGCGCGCGTCGTCCAGTGCGGCGTCGGCGGCCGATTCGGCGCGCTGCAGGGCCTCTTGCCTCGCCGCGGCTGCGGTGGCGTCGGCCAGCGCGGCTTCGGCTTCAGCCAGGGCTGCCAGCGCGGCGTCACGGTAGAGCGCAGCGGCTTCGCGCCAGCGCGCCTGGGCCCCGGCCACGCCGGCCCGCGCCGCGCCGCCATCGGCCAGCGGCCAGTTCAGCAGCGCAGCCAGCGACGCGGTGATCAGCTCCACCGCGCCGCCGCCGCCGGCCAGGCCGAAGACCAGAGCCCCGGGCAGGCGCAGGCGCGGCGACAGTGCATCGGCCGCGATGCCGATGTCGGCACCGGCGGCCTGGACGGCCCGCGCTGCGGCACGCAGATCGGGCCGCGCGCCCAGCAGTCGGGCCGGCGTGCTGGGCGCCAGCGCTGCAGCACGCGGCAGGCGCGGCACGGCCGCAGCAGACACCAGCGGCCGCGGCGCCTGACCGGCCAGCACCTGCAGCGCTG
>JALHMT010000012.1 GCA_022843905.1 Rubrivivax sp. | reverse complement strand
AGCGCCGCGTAAGGCGCGTCGATCAGCGTCAGCGCCGCGCCGCTGGCCGCGGCCGCCACGATGCCCAGCTTGCGTCGGCTGCCGGTGGACAGCATGCCGATCGGCTTGTGCACGTGGGGCGCCAAGCCCAGCAATTCGACCAGCGCCACCGCCCGTCCGGCCTGCCAGGGCGGGAAGCGCAGGGCCAGCGATTCGAGCGCCGCGGCCGCCACGACCTGATCGTCGGCCAGTTCGCCGACGGGCCTGGCGGGGTCTGCCAGGAACACGCTGTCGGTGTGCCGCATCAGCGTGCCGACGCCTGCCGTCAGCGTGCCGGCCAGCAGGCGCATCAGCGTGCTCTTGCCGCGGCCGTCGCCGCCGCGCACCAGGCTCAACCCGGGCCGCAGCTCGAAGCACAGGCCCTGGAGCAGCGGCAGGTCGTCGTACTGGAAACCGAGGCCTTCGGCGATCAGCAGCGGGCTGGCGGGGGTGGCGCGCGTTGCGGCAGCATTCATGACGCGGCGATTGTGCGGCCACCGGCAGGGCGCTGCGGTGTCGGTCGCCGCGGCCCCGCCGGGGCCGAGAACGGTAGCGCTGCCATCGACCTAGAATGCCGCATGAGCCTGGAAACGCCTTCGCCCCGTCGAAGCCGGCGCGGCAGCGGCGCCGTCACGCTGCACGACGTGGCCAGGCTGGCAGGGGTGGCGCCCATCACCGCCTCGCGCGCCGTCAACACACCGCAGCAGGTCTCGGCCGAGGTACTGCGCAAGGTCACCGACGCGATCTCGCGCACGGGCTACGTGCCCAACCGGCTGGCCGGCGGCCTGGCGTCCACGCGCAGCCGGCTGGTGGCCGCGGTGGTGCCCACCATCTCGGGGCCGGTGTTCCTGGAGACCGTGCAGTCGCTCACCGAAGCGCTGGCCGAACGCGGCTACCAGATGATGCTGGGCCAGGCCGGCTACAGCGGCAACCGCGAAGACGCCCTGCTCGACGCCATCATCGGCCGCCGGCCCGACGGCATCGTGCTCACCGGCATCCTGCATTCGGCCGAAGGCCGCCGGCGGCTGCTGGCCGCGGGCATCCCGGTGGTCGAGACCTGGGACCTCACACCCACGCCCATCGACATGCTGGTGGGTTTCTCGCACATCGAGGTGGGCCGCGCCGTGGCGCGGTTCCTGCACCGCAAGGGGCGGCGACGGCTGGCCGTCGTGAGCGGTGACGACGAACGCGCACAGCGACGTTGCGCGGCCTTCCAGGCCACCGCCGCCGAACTCGGCCTGCCCGCGGTGCGCAGCGTGGTGGTGCCGGCGCCCACCACGCTCAAGCGCGGCCGCGAGGCGCTGGCCGACCTGCTGGCCGGGCGCGGCAGGGTCGACGCCGTGTTCTGCAGCTCCGACCTGCTGGCCCTGGGTGTGATGACGGAAGCGCGCGTGCGCGGCATCGAGGTGCCGAAGAATATGGCGGTCGTCGGCTTCGGCGACCTGGAGTTCGCCGCCGACCTGGCGCCGGCGCTGACCACCGTGCACATCAAAGGCGCGGCCATCGGCCGCCAGGCCGCGCAGTTCATCGTCGACCGCGCCGAGGGCCGCAGCGTGGACACGCGCGTGATCGACATCGGCTTTTCCATCGTCGAACGGGACAGCACCTGAGGCGGACAACGCGGCGCGCTCGACCCGCGCCGGCATCCAGGTCACTTGCTTGGCTTGCCTGCCTTGCACCGCCCTTGAGGTAGCGCTACCATACCGACCTGATCTGGTAGCGCTACCGTTCGGCGAAGACCGTGCCGGCGCCCCCTCCCCACCTGCAGCTCTTGCCTGGAGACACCCCCCCATGACCCCCTTCACCCGCACCGTCGCCGCACTCGCCCTCGGCCTGCTGGCCGCCACCGCGGCCCAGGCCCAGCCCTGGCCGTCCAAGCCCGTCACGCTGATCGTGCCCTTCCCGCCCGGCGGATCGACCGACCTGATCGGGCGCACGCTGGCGCCCAAGCTGCAGGAAAGGCTCGGCGGCACCTTCATCGTCGAGAACAAGGCCGGGGCCACCGGCACGGTGGGCGGCGGCCTGGTCAAGCGCGCCGCACCCGACGGCTACACGCTGTTCGTCTCGTCGCTGGGGCCCTTCGTCATCGCACCGCACCTGATCAAGAACGTGCCGTACGACGCGCTGAAGGACTTCGACTACATCAGCGTCGCGGTGCACGCGCCCAACGTGCTGGTGGTGCCGGCCAACTCGCCGCACAAAACCCTGGCCGACGTCATCGCGTTCCACAAGGCCAACCCGGGCAAGATGAGCTTCGCCTCGGCCGGCAACGGGTCCAGCGACCACCTCACCGCCGAACTCTTCTGGCAGGAAACGAAGACCAGCGGTCTGCACGTGCCCTACAAGGGCGGCGCGCCGGCCATGGCCGATCTGCTGGGTGGGCAGGTGGACGCCACCTTCATGAACATCAACACCGGGCTGCCGAACATCAAGGGCGGCAAGCTGCGCGCACTGGCCATCACCAGCGCCAGGCGCTCGCCGCTGCTGCCCGACGTGCCCACGCTCGAAGAGTCGGGCATCAAGGGCGTGACGGTCTACTCATGGCAGGCCGTCGCGGCGCCCAAGGGCCTGCCCGCCGACATCAAGACCAGGCTGCACGAGGCCATCGTCGCCGCCCTGAACGACCCCGCCGTCAAGCCCAAGCTGCTCGACCTGGGCTTCGAGATCGTGGGCAGCACGCCCGAGCAGTTCACCGCGTTCCAGGCCACGGAGTTCGCACGCTGGAAGAAGGTGATCGAGACCGGAAAGATCACGGCAGATTGAGCATGGGCACATCCTCCACCCCCGTCATCACCTCGCTGCACGCGATCCCGGTCGCGGGGCGCGACAGCATGCTGCTGAACCTCAGCGGCGCGCACGGTCCGTTCTTCACGCGCAACCTGCTGCTGCTGACCGACAGTGCCGGCCGCACCGGTGTGGGCGAGGTGCCGGGCGGCGAGAAGATCCGCAAGACGCTGGAAGACGCGGCCGAACTCATCGTGGGCCAGCCACTGGGCTCGCAGCAGCGGCTGCTGCAGGACGTGCAGCAGCGCTTCGCCGATCGCGACGCCGGCGGACGTGGCCAGCAGACCTTCGACCTGCGCACCACCATCCACGCCGTCACCGCCATCGAATCGGCCCTGCTCGACCTGCTTGGCCAGCACCTGGGCGTGCCGGTGGCCGCGCTGCTGGGTGAAGGCCAGCAGCGCGAGTCGGTGGAGATGCTGGGCTACCTCTTCTACGTGGGCGACCGCCGGAAGACGCCCCTGCCCTATGCCGACGGCAGCACCGAGCCCGACGACGCCTGGTGCCGCCTGCGGCACGAAGAAGCCCTGACGCCGCAGGCCATCGTGCGCCTGGCCGAGGCGGCGCGCGAGCGCTATGGCTTCGACGACTTCAAGCTCAAGGGCGGCGTGCTGCATGGCGACGACGAGGTCGACGCCGTGACCGCACTGCACGAACGTTTTCCGCAGGCGCGCGTGACGCTGGACCCCAACGGCGGCTGGCTGTTGAAGGACGCCATCCGCCTGGGCCAGCGCATGCGCGGCATCGTGGCCTATGCCGAAGACCCCTGCGGCGCCGAAGACGGCTTCTCGGGCCGCGAGACGATGGCCGAATTCCGCCGCGCCACCGGCCTGCCCACGGCCACCAACATGGTCGCCACCGACTGGCGCCAGCTGAGCCACGCGCTGGCGCTGCAGAGCGTGGACATCCCGCTGGCCGACCCGCACTTCTGGACCATGGCCGGCAGCGTGCGCGTGGCGCAGACCTGCCGCGACTGGGGCCTGACCTGGGGCTCGCATTCCAACAACCACTTCGACGTGTCGCTGGCCATGTTCACGCACGTCGGCGCGGCCGCACCGGGCAAGGTGACGGCGATGGACACGCACTGGATCTGGCAGGACGGCCAGCGCCTGACGAAGGAGCCGCTGCTCATCCGCGGCGGCCACGTGATGGTGCCGAAGCGGCCGGGCCTGGGCATCGAGCTGGACATGGCCGAGGTCGAGAAGGCGCACCAACTCTACCTGCAGCACGGCCTGGGCGCGCGCGACGACGCCATGGCCATGCAGTACCTGCTGCCGGGCTGGCGCTTCGACCCGAAGCGGCCGGCGATGGTGCGCTGAGCGCCTCTGGCGGCACCGCGCCCTGCGGTTTCCTCGGCTTGGCCGCGGCCGCGATCGGCGCCAACATCGACGCCCCCAACAACAACCTCAGGAAGGACTCACCATGAAAGTCGGATTCATCGGCCTGGGCATCATGGGCACGCCCATGGCCCTGCACCTGGCCAACGCCGGCCATGCGCTTTTCGTCAAGACGCGCAGCAAGGTGCCCGAGGCCATCGCCTCATCGTCCGCCACCGTGTGCGACAGCGCCGAGGACGTGGCGCGACAGGCCGAGGTGGTGTTCCTGATGGTGCCCGACACGCCCGATGTCGAGGCCGTGCTGTTCGGTGAGCACGGCGTGGCCGCAGGCCTGCGGGCGGGTGCCGACGGTGTGCGCAAGGTGGTGGTCGACATGAGCTCGATCTCGCCGATGGCCACCAAGAGCTTCGCCCAGAAGATCAACGCGCTGGGCGCCGACTATGTCGACGCACCGGTGTCCGGCGGCGAGGTGGGCGCCAAGGCGGCGTCGCTGACCATCATGTGCGGCGCCGACGAAGCCGTGTTCCAGCGCGTGCTGCCGCTGCTGCAGCTGATGGGCAAGAACATCACGCTGGTGGGCGGCAACGGCGACGGCCAGACCACCAAGGTGGCCAACCAGATCATCGTGGCGCTGAACATCGCCGCCGTCAGCGAAGCGCTGCTCTTCGCCAGCAAGGCCGGCGCCGACCCCGCCAAGGTGCGCCAGGCGCTGATGGGCGGCTTCGCGGCCAGCCGCATCCTGGAAGTGCACGGCGAACGCATGATCAAGCGCACCTTCAACCCGGGCTTCCGCATCAAGCTGCACCAGAAGGACCTGAACCTGGCGCTGCAGGGCGCACGCGAGATCGGCGTGGCGCTGCCGCAGACGGCGGGTGCGGCGCAGCTGATGCAGGCCTTGGCCGCGAACGGTGGCGGGGACCTGGACCATTCCGCACTCGTCAAGGCTTTGGAACTGATGGCCGGCCACGAAGTCAGCAAGGGCTGAGATGTCCGCTGACCGCATCGCCTGGCTGCGCCTGTCCTCGGTCTACCTGCCGCTGGCGAACCCGATCAGCGACGCCAAGGTGCTGACCGGCCGTCAGAAGCCGATGACCGAGATCGCGATGCTGTTCGTGGAACTGCAGACCGCCGACGGCCACAGCGGCCTGGGCCTGAGCTACTCGAAGCGCGCCGGTGGCCCGGGCCAGTTCGCGCACGCGAAAGAGATCGCCCCGACGCTGCTGGGCGAAGACCCGAACGACATCGCGCGGCTGTGGAACAAGCTGTGCTGGGCGGGCGCGTCAGTGGGCCGCAGCGGGCTGGCCACGCAGGCCATCGGCGCTTTCGACGTGGCGCTGTACGACCTGAAGGCGCGCCGTGCCGGCCTGCCGTTGGCCAAGCTGCTGGGCGCCTGGCGCGACTCGGTGGCCTGCTACAACACCTCGGGCGGCTTCCTGCACACGCCGCTCGATCAATTGCTGGTGAACGCGCAGGACTCGGTCGAACGCGGCATCGGCGGCATCAAGCTGAAGGTGGGCCAGCCCGACCGCGCGCTCGACCTGCAGCGCGTGGCCGCGGTGCGCAAGCAGCTGGGCGACGGCGTGGCGCTGATGGTCGACGCCAACCAGCAGTGGGACAGGCCCACCGCGCAGCGCATGTGCCGCGCCTTCGAAGACCTGGGCCTGGTGTGGATCGAAGAACCCCTGGACGCCTACGACCACGAAGGCCACGCCGCGCTGGCCGCTGCCTTCGACACGCCGATTGCCACCGGCGAGATGCTGACCAGCGCGGCCGAGCACGGCGACCTGATCCGCCATCGCGCCGCCGACTGGCTGATGCCGGACGCGCCGCGCGTGGGCGGCATCACGCCCTTCCTGAAGATCGCCGCGATGGCCGAGCAGGCCGGCGTGATGCTGGCGCCGCACTTCGCGATGGAACTGCATGTGCACCTGGCCGCGGCCTACCCCAGCGAGCCCTGGGTCGAGCACTTCGACTGGCTGGAGCCGCTGTTCAACGAACGGCTGGAGATCGCGAACGGCCGCATGAAGGTGCCCACGCGGCCCGGGCTGGGCCTGAGCCTGAGCGAGCGCTGCGCGGGCTGGACACGCGAAGCCTGCGAGGTCGGCCAGCGACCTTGAGGAAATGAGACCACCCCCTACGCGCTTCGCGCGCCCCCTCAAGGGGGCAACGCCAGCGGCCCGGCAAAGCCGGTTCCGCGGCGTTCGCTGAGTGGCACCGGCAGCGACTTCATGCAGATAGAGAGAACCTTGTGATGAGCACCACACCGCTGACCATCCTGATGCACGAGGCCGACAACGTGGCCATCGTCGCCAACGACGGCGGCCTGGACGCCGGCACCGTGCTGCGCTCGGGCCTGACGCTGAAGGACCGCGTGCCGCAGGGCCACAAGGTGGCGCTGCAAGCCATCGCCGCGGGCGAGCCGGTGCGCCGCTACGGCATCCCCATCGGCTACGCGCTGAAGGACATTCCGGCCGGCGCCTGGGTGCACGAGCGCCTGCTGCAGATGCCCGAGGCGCGCGGCCTGGAAGGTCTGCCCATCGCCACGGTCAAGCCTCCGGCGCTGCCGCCGCTGGAGGGCTACACCTTCGAGGGCTACCGCAACGCCGACGGCTCGGTGGGCACGCGCAACATCCTGGCCATCACGCAGACCGTGCAGTGCGTGGCCGGTGTCACGTCGTTCGCCGTGCAGCGCATCAAGGCCGAGCTGCTGCCGCGCTACCCGAACGTCGACGACGTGGTGGCGCTGGAACACGGCTACGGCTGCGGCGTGGCCATCGACGCGCCCGACGCCGTGGTGCCCATCCGCACGCTGCGCCACATCAGCCAGAACCCCAACTTCGGTGGCGAGGTGATGGTGGTGAGCCTGGGCTGCGAGAAGCTGCAGCCCGAGCGGCTGATGCCGCCGGGCAGCTTCGAGATCGTCGACCAGCGCACGCCGGGAGCCACACCAGAGGCACTCGACGTCGTGTGTCTGCAGGACGACGCGCACGTCGGCTTCATGTCCATGGTCGAATCGATCATGCGGCAGGCCGAACAGCACCTGCAGCGCCTGGACCGCCGCCGCCGCGAGACCGTGCCGGCCAGCGAGCTGGTGGTGGGCGTGCAGTGCGGCGGCAGCGACGCCTTCAGCGGCGTCACCGCCAACCCGGCGGTGGGGTTCTGCACCGACCTGCTGGTGCGCGCCGGCGCCAGCGTGATGTTCAGCGAGACCACCGAGGTGCGCGACGGCATCGACCAGCTCACGTCACGCGCCACCACGCCCGAGGTGGCGCAGGCCATGATCCGCGAGATGGCCTGGTACGACGCCTACCTGCAGCGCGGCAGCGTGGACCGCAGCGCCAACACCACGCCGGGCAACAAGAAGGGCGGGCTGTCGAACATCGTCGAGAAGGCGATGGGCAGCATCGTCAAGTCAGGCAGCGCGCCCATCAGCAACGTACTGGCGCCCGGCGAGAAGCTGAAGGCCAAGGGCCTGACCTATGCCGCCACGCCGGCCAGCGATTTCATCTGCGGCACGCTGCAGCTGGCCGCGGGCATGAACCTGCACGTCTTCACCACCGGCCGCGGCACGCCCTACGGGCTGGCGGCGGTGCCGGTGATCAAGGTCGCCACGCGTACAGACCTGGCGCGCCGCTGGCACGACCTGATGGACGTCAACGCCGGCACCATCGCCGACGGCACGGCCACCATCGAGCAGGTGGGGTGGGAGCTGTTCAGGTTGATGCTGGACGTGGCCAGCGGGCGCAAGAAGACCTGGGCGGAGCAGTGGAAGCTGCACAACGCGTTGGTGTTGTTCAATCCGGCGCCGGTGACTTGAGGGCGGAGGGCTGCGAAGGGGCGGGAAAGACTGAGAGCACACCGTCCCGTCTGAGCATTGAATGGCTCCCCTTGGAAGGAGCAATCAGCGATCGGCAGGTGGCGTCGCCATCTCCACGCCTAGCGTTGCAATTGGTTCAAGTGTGGGGCATGGACTAGGCGAGCGACCGCTGCCCCAACACACATCCTCAAACACGCATGCGCGGCAGCAGAGGTGCGTCTCTATGACGTCCAAATGGCAAAGACGACTGCGGACCGCCCGGTGATCCCCGTGCGCACAGTGACGATCCTGGGCGTCCTGGGTGAACGATTCATGGCTGTAACGAATCGGAGATGAATCAGCAGCTACGCCGCCTTCTCTGGCCGCTCGCCAAAGATGAAACCGGCATGCGGGCCCAGTGGAACTGTTGAGCTTGTAGAACCAAGCCGTGCCCGTGACGATCACAAGCTCACTATCGACTCCGGCCTCCCCCGTGGCAGAGACAAGACGTTTCGCCTGAGGTTCGGGATCAGCACCAGCAATCGCGGCGGTTGAGCCTATCTCAGCTGTTTGCCGCTCGCGCGTCAAAGCGGTAGCCAGAGAAACGGGTAAACCTTTAAAGTCAGACAACGACTTGGGCACCGCTTCCGGGCCGATCAGGCCGCGCATCCTTGTCTCTAGGGCCGCGCCCTTCGCGCGCATGGCATCAAGAAGATAAGTAATGTCGTCGACGTCCAACTTCTCCTCGATAGGTGCACCATCGTAGTCAACAACGAAAAACACTCGGCTCCCTGTCTCAATGGCCAGTGCGGGATAGATTGATCGGGTGGGATAGGGCCGCCTCTTCGGCCCGCTCGTTGTGGTTACGACGAGAGCAGCACGGAGGTATCCATCTATGTGCTCGCTCCGCATCCAGGTGAGGGCCTCCGCGACAGACATTGTTAGGGGAATGTCGTCTACCAAACATTGACGGTAGAGTAGGCGGTAGATTTGCTCGACCTCAGCCTGTATGTCATCAATGCTCGAAAAGAAGTGGATGCAGTTAGCGTCGGGCAAGCCGTCGTCAACGAACATCGCAACGGGATTCTTGAAGATCACCAGCCACTTTCCGGTAGTGATAGCGACCCGCCGAAGCGTGTTCCTGCCGGTAGCATCTAGCGACTGAACATAGGTTCGAATATCCCGAAGGTAGCTTCGCCATTCAGCAGTTAGGCGGGACACACCGCCCGCCCCTTTAGTGATGGCAATCTCATTTGCGACGAGCCTAGCTGTTTCTAGCGCGCTCAGTACCGTGCCGTTTCGTGGTCGAGGTGCGTCGATATCTGCCCCCTTGGCCTCCACGATCAGTACCGGCGCACGGGAGTCACCGGAAAGGCCGAGATAGTCGAAATAGAGTGGGTCACCAGCGTCGGACAATGACCGAGCCTCCTCGCGTACGTTCGTCGGATCGGCAGCGTCCCACCCCAATGCTCGCAATATTCCATCGATTAGGAAGCGGCGCGTCCTTCTCTCAAGCATGTCACTTGATTGCACCGTCGGGCCTTGTTGAGAGCGCAGGAGTTCCTCGCGTAGAACCTGCTCCCTTCGGTCGAACATGCCAAAGCAATCCGCGAGCGCTCTTCCCACTCGCTGAATGTCTGCAAGCGCGCTCATCGAAGCAGATCCGGGAGTTCATACAGCAGACGCAACGCTTCGGGCGCGCCTGCTCGTGAGAACAATTCGAGAATCTTGACCAGTTGCCCCCGCCGAGTCGTGTCCGCGAACACTGATCTGTAGTCAGCTAGGTACATCTGCACGAGACGAACCAACGCTGTCTCCGCGAGGCTTTCAAACTGATATCCATCTGCAGCCGCCGGTCCGAGCAGCAAGGCGGCGATTCGGTCAAACACAACTTCCGGCGCCGCCTCTGCTAGAAACTCGTACAACTCAACCAAGTGATAGACAATCGAGGACGCACCGGTATCTCCCAGCTTCTGCAGTATGGCTCCATACTCAGCTATGAACTCCCGCTTTTGGCTTTTGTCACGCAGGGCACCGGCACCATTAGAATTGCCGCGTGCGGCTGAAGAGGCACCGGAGCCGAAATAGAGCTGGTTCGCAGCGTTCTCGAGGTGCTGCACGCTCCGGCGATACAAAGGAGCTGCCTGTTCAGTCTTGCCATCTCGATGCAGTTCATTGGCCGTACACAGCGTTGCAATCTCGGCGTCCACGATGGCCGAGAGAAGCTCGCCGGATCTGTGCTGAATAGCCGCAGCACGCTCCGCCTCTATTTTTTCGCCCCATCGCAGGAACAATGGTTCACGCAGATCTGATATGAGATGGCTTACGAACTTGCCGCCAACGGACAGGTTTGCAATCCAGCCATCGATCCACTGCTTGGCCGCTGCATTGCCGTTTCCCAACCACAAATAAGCGGCGACAGCCGCCACCGCACCAGCCAGTTCACTTCGCCCATTCTCTTTCTCAACTGCATTCGCCTCTGCGGCATTCAAAGTCTTTGCGACAATAGATGCGCAGCGATCGGGGTCCGCTCCGACCACCCGCCTCATAGGGCCACCGACGAAGAACGCAAGCACGCCCGGATGCTTTTCGCGCTCTGCAACAGACTCCATCAGCTCCCACATCGTGGACCTGGCAACGTCCCAAAGTGTGTTAAGCGCGCCGCTGATCTGATGACGAACAGTTGGAGCACGATCAGCCAGCATCCTTCGGAGCCTTGGATCGAAATCCACAACGAGGCCCCGGCGCGCAAGAGCAAGGTAACCCTGCGCAGCATACACACGAACATCCCAATTGCCCCAGCCCATCGTTTCGGATTGGTGGTCAGATCGCCCCGGGAAAGGACTTTCCGAAAGCCGATCCAGTAGCGAAAGAAGATCAGCGATAGTAGGATTGCCTGCCTCTCCCGGAACGTACGCTGAACTATCGGCAATCCGAACAGTTCCGTTGCTCACATAGCCCCAGGCCGCGTGGAGAGTCTCTTGCTTCACCGCGCCCGGTGCTTGCTCGTCGATCGTCGCGATGACATGGAGGATATGCGTCCATGTTGTCGTAGCACTAGGCTGATCGAGGCTGTCTGTCGTCTCTTTCAGGTATCTTTCTAGAGGCCGAACTGCTGCCATTACCACAGCGTCAGGACCAGTTTTCGTGTCGACTCCTTGACTGCGCAACAGAGAGTCGACGATGTCTTCCTCCGGAGACCAGCGAGACGAGATCGACAAATGCGCCGGATTACCTGTGAGGTCGCCCAGTCGGTCAAGTTCCGCCCTATGCGCAACCAGCGCTGCCGAAAGCAGGTTCTCCGGCTTCACCAGAGACAGGAGGCGTTTAGCGAGATACTCCCATTGGTCCCTAGCATCCTCATCCGTGGTGCTGAGTCGCTCAAGAAGCCGATGTTCGAAGCCCATTCGCTGATCGGCGGAACGGTTAGGTAGGGCTGCAGCAACGTACGCAATGGCGTCCCGTGATAGCTGCAAGCTGCGCATGACCGCATCGTCCGTCCCAATGGGCCAAAGTTCGTCGTCAGAGAGATGCGGCCGCTCAGCTGCGACACCAAAGATACGTGCCAGAACCGACGACGAGACTGGCACGCTCGTAGCCGCCTGCACGCAACGACGGAAGTCTTCTGCAGAGCAAGCCTTCAAATACGTCGCAAAGGCGTGCAGTATCCGCCGCTCGGTCCCTCCGTGTTCATCAACTTCACGCCATTCCTGCAAGGAGAAGCGGTCGTCGACAATGGTGAGCCCACCAGGTGCCCCGCCCAGCGACACGTTAGTTAACTTTCCTGCCTTTCTGCCTCGTTCCTCTGCCGCTAGTCCGATTGCGCAGCTGTTGACCGCGCGCGTGCCATGTTCGGGCGAGCGCTGCAGGAAGCTCGGAAGCGCCTGCTCCAGATGCCACCGCGCGTGTTCGTAGTCCTGCTGGTGATTCGATCGAAGGGGAAGAATTCTGCTGGGGCCACCTAGATAGGTTTCGCCTTGCTGTGGCGAACCTCGCCCAAACAGCATTGCGTATATCCTCTCGACGAACGCAGGCGCGCTAGTGATGTAGGGAACGCCTTCCGCGAGCCAAGGAGCTTCCTGTGAGGCGTACTTGGAAAAGTGCGGCTCTGAGATCACACGTTCCAAGAGGCGCTCTGAGGCCACCGGATCAGACTCAAATGCGCGGGTTACAAAGCGAATGGCGTTGGTGGAGTATCCAGATAGTTTCTCGTGGGACCAGACCGCGGAAAGCATGGCACGCGCGGCAGCCCCAAAGGCTGCAACGAATTCCACATCCTCGAAGTTGCCCTTCTCCATCAAAGTTAGGAGAAGAATTCGCACACCGTCCAGATGCTCCGGCGCCCCTGTTTCCGCAGCAACGCGCGCGACCTCCGCCCACGCGAGCACGATTGCGGCTTTGGCGGCGCCCTGCGCGGGAAGACTAACTAGCAAGAACCGCGACGCTCTGGAAAGCACATTCCCGGTTTGAGCCCAACGATCGCGCTGCCCCAGCATGCCTATCAATGGTCGGACATCTTCAGGCGCTTCAACGCTGTCGATAACGGTTCTGAGTGCAATGCTTCCCAGAACCGGGTCCATGTCGCTATGTGAAGCGAGACCGGCGGCCAGTTGCCAAGCGGCTTCCTTGCCAGGGGCGTCAAGCTCCCACCGATCCATGATGGCGAACCGAAGGCCAGGACCAAGCAGCAGACCGATTGCGGGCTGACCCGCCACTTGCGCGGTAAGGGCAGCGGCGTCATCTAGGTCGAGGTAGTAGCGACCTACCGCATGGTCAAATAGAACGTGATGAGCGAACGAGACCCGATCCTGCGGCGCATGGACCAGGACGCCGGTAGCGATCACTTCATCCAGCGCGTCGCTCAGTATTCGGTCTTGCTTGACTACAAGGCGTTCCTGAACGGCCATTTCGGAAACCACCTCGGTGACCGCCCGTCGTAGCCGATGCGTACCTAGCCGTTCATCCTCATATCGCGTGATTAACTGACTCTGACTTGTGACCTCTTGAATGTCCTCCGGGGCCAGTCCACCACTCACAAGCTCAGCGGCAAGAGACAGGTTGAAGACGTTTTGGAGCAGCTGCCGAATCGCCGAAGGCGCAGCGGACAGCAGTCGCCCAAGTAAGGGGCTCGCTTCGCTGATATGCGCTAGCTCGACTTCAGACAGCCTCGGAATAGAGAAGTGACGAACGGAGTCAAGCCCAACCTCGGCGTACTCGAGGTTGGGCGGCATCCCCCGCATAAGAGCACGCAGGCGCTTCCCATGTCGCAGATCAAAGGTTCGAATGGAAGCAACGACGGACCACCGTTCGCCCAGCTTGTTGATCACACCTTCGATCAACCTCGCAAAGACCGCTTCAGAAGCACCTCCTCGCGATGCGTCGAGAGCATCTATCACCAAGACAGCTGGGGATGTTCCGGGCCAAGCAGCCAGCACATCAAGCAGATCTTGTTCGATGCCAAGCGCGCGTCCGAGCGTGGAAGAATCAGTAGTTGCGGCGAGGTCATCTACTGAAAGAAAGACCGTGGGCAACCCTTTGGTAACCAGATTCCCTGCGTACCGTACCAGCACGCCGGTCTTTCCCGCCCCCGGCTCGCCGACGACGAGCAAGCTCCCGTTCTCGACGGCATCGCTCAACGCGGGGAGGCATACACGTGAGATCTCGACGCCCTCCGCCAACGAAGCATGGCGCTTCAATCGCTCAAGTTCCGCAGCTGTCCATCTACGGAGTTGCTCCACATCGGCATCAAAGCCAGGCGAGCGCCGGTCTTCAATACCTGCCCGCCGGATGGATCGCAGCCAACCTTCTCTATCCGAGGGTGCGCCTTTGCGGATCAGTTCCTGAGCGATGCGCTGAAGCTCAACCATCGCTCCTTCGCTCACCGCAGGGTCACCGTAAAGACTCGTTTGCAAGTTTGTTACCGACTCACGCCAGTCAGCGCCGCCGGGATCAACGTCAAACCGAACTACCCGGAACAAGCGCGCCATACTGGCCAAAACCTCTTCCGAGATCGGGCCGTTCGACGATGCCGCCCACGAACGCGCAGCGTGACTGCGAAAGATGTCGAGAGCGCTTCGTTCGCTCTGAGTGGCGCGGCCATGAATCTCAGTCCAGGTGGCCCCCTCATCAAACTTTCGACAGGCACGATTCAGATCGTCAAGCGACCCAGGCGCGCCAGGTGAGACGGCCAGCACTCCGCTAGATGGCAAATCAGTCTGGGACACGGAACGATAGAGGCCAACTAGCTGGTTGACCACCGAGGCCAGAGCCGACCCTTCTGCGCCTGACAAAGCCACACTGGTTTTGCATTGGACGCTGATCAGACTCCCGTCGGATAGCTGCACCTCAACGTCGTCGAGATTCCGCCCTGTTTCGAACTGAAGTCGCTCAGCGACGGCGCCCCTGACTTGACCAAAGCGAGTTCCGATTGCCGTCCTGCTCAACAGATGCGCAGCGAACCACGCGCTGACGCCAGCCTGAAAGCTCATGCCGGCCTGAGTAGCCCGTCCACCGGCCATTGGTGAAGTAGTAGACATCTTCTTATTCCCCCCAAGCACACACAAGCCACCTCCTCAATGCCGCACTTCGCTACCACATGCAAGAGCTTGAGCGCAGTGCCGGTCGAACCGAGGTGTGACGCAGAGGCACATCCTGACAGATGCCGTAGCATGGTCAATGGGGCCACAGATAGACGTAGGTCGCATCGCTCCCCGACAGTCGGTCAACGTGCTGTAGGCAGGCGGCACGTCAAAGGAGCTGTCCTGTGGTTGCCATGTCAGTGACACCTATCCGGCGCAGACCTGCCGTTGGAGAAGGAGGGGGGTCAACGGCAGCAACCCGCTGCACATCAGGCCGAACCTGCAGGCCGCATACCCACGCTCAGTCCTTTCCCCAAGCGGTTTGTCAGTAGCACCGCACTGATGACCCACCCCCGACAGCTGCAAACTCCGCCCCGACCGGTCCAGACGTGTAGCCGCTGCTTCCGCAGTGCGCTAACGTCACCCCTCATGCCCATCGCCGTCATCGACTTCGAAACCACCGGCAGCTCCCCCCACCAGGGCGCGCGCGCCACCGAGATCGCGGCGGTGCTGGTCGACGGCGGCCGCATCGTCGGGCACTACCAGAGCCTGATGCACAGCGGCGCCTGGGTGTCGCCCTTCATCGAGCAGCTCACCGGCATCAGCAACGCCATGCTGGCCGACGCGCCGCCGGCCGCGCGCGTGATGGACGAGGTGCTGCGCTTCACCGCGGGTTGCCCGCTGGTGGCGCACAACGCCGCGTTCGACCGCGCCTTCTGGCGGGCCGAAAGCCTGTTGGCCGGGCTCGATGGCGCCCACGGCACCGACGAGGCACCCTTCGCCTGCACCGTGCGCCTGTCGCGGCGGCTGCTGCCGCAGGCGCCCAACCACCGCCTGGGCACGCTGGCCAGCTTCTGCAGCCTGCCCGATGCCGGCCGCGCGCACCGCGCGCTGGCCGACGCCACCACCACCGCCCACCTGCTGCTGCGCCTGCACGACGAACTGTCGCTGCGGCTGGGCGCCGAAGCAGGCTGCGAGATCGACCACGGTCTGCTGTGCCAGTTGCAGGGCTGGCCGGGGGCCCGCGTGGAGCGCGAGCTGGAAAAGCACCGACGCCGGCCGGTGTCGGTGGCGGTGTCAGCGTCGGTGTCGGTCGCGGCCTGATTCCGATGCCGGGCTGCATCGCGGGCTAACGCGCCGGCCCGGGGGTTCTTCGCCAGGACTCAGGCCGCGTGGGTCCTGGGTTAGGTGTCGCCTCAAGGCACCAGCCTGCGGTAGGTGCGAACGACGTTGGTGGACGTACCCGCCACCAGGTTGGTCGAGTTGTTGTCGAAGGCGGTGACCCGGCCGTCGCGTGACAGCAGCATGCCCAGGTTGACCGTTCCATTGCCCGTCGTGCCGTTGGTCAAGGTGGCGGCATTCAACGCGGCCCCGGTGGTCAGGTCGAGCACGGTCGGCCGCGCAGCCGGCTGCGGGTTGGTGTTCGAACGCGGAACGTAGGCGACCTTCCGCCCATCGTCGGAAAAGCTCAGGTCGGCGCGAACGCCGTTCACGTTGACGTTGGGCCAGTTGACGGAGAAGCCAGCGGGCATCACCTGCGTCAGCGCGCCGGTCACCAGGTCTTTCGCATAGATGTTGGCGTTGCCCACATTCAAGTCGGCCGCACTGCGAAACGCAACCCGCGTGCTGTTGGCGAGAAAGGATTGCACGCCAAAGGCGGCACCCCCTGCCGTTTCTGCAAAGCCCTGGATGATGATCTGTTCTCCCTGGGCATCGGCAGTGACCAGTCGAACGGTGTTGCTGGCCAGGTTCAGCACGAACACATCGCTGCGGTTGGTGTTGCGATCGCCGAGCTCCGGGTACGGCGCCCTGGTGGAAAACGCCAGGCTCCTGCCGTCCGGCGACAGCAGCGCGTTGCCGTCCACCTGGCCTTGGCCGGACGTGAGCCTCACCTGCTCGTCCAGGTTGAGCAGCGCCCCCGTGCCGAGATCGCGCACGAACATGCGCGTCGGTCCAGTGGCTGTGCAGCTGTAGAGCACGCAGCTGAAGGTGGGCTCCACGATGAAGGCCACGCGTTGGCCGTCATCGGAGACGCCGGCGAACACGAACTTGGATGCGCTCGGCAGTGTTCCGAGCATCGGCGTGACGCGGGTCTCGACCCCCGTCAGCAGGTTCTTGACCTGGATGGCCGGCTCCACACCTTGGAGGCCCGGGGCGCCACCGATGAAGACCACGGTCTTGGCATCGGGCGTCATGGCCAGGCAGGTCAGCTTCACAGGCGAGCTGCTGCCCGACACGACGCGGGTCGACGTGTTGCCGTTGAAGTCCTTGATGAACAGCTGCTCGGGCTCGAAGTTGACATTGCGCGAGCGGAACAGCACCTTGCCGCCATCGGCCGACAGGCCGCAGACGTCGCCGTTGATGACGGTACCGGCGGTGTTGGTCGACACCAGCTGCAGGTTGCTGTCCGCGACCGGCGGGGGCGGAGGAGGCGGCCTCTTCCTTTGTGCCGACGCGTCGCCGTGGACGGCGCAAGTCAAGAGGAAGGCGAGCGCAAGGGTCGCCAGGTTTCCTGATGGAGGGGAAGTTTGCATGACGCTGATCCGGTGACTTGGCGAAATGGCCTCAGCACAGCTTTGCAGACCTCGGCAGAAAAGTCCTCACCGAATCTTCACGGAACCATCACTGCCCAGGCCCTGCCATCAAGACTGGGATGGACGGGTGCCAACGCGTTGATCCGCACGGCGAGGCGCGCTGAACCAACGCACAGTCTAGACCGCACGCTCTAGGGAAAACCCGTGTTCTGAGGTGCGCCCTCTACAAGCTGTCGGCACAGTCGCTGCAACCCTGATTGAAAGCGGCCGCAGCAAACGGTCTACGCGGTCGGGTCGATCCCTTCAATCAACAGGAGCGAACCATGTCGAACAAGAACCTTTCCACCGTGGCCACCGACGTCATTGCCGCCTACGGCATCACCGCCACCAACGTCATCAACAGCTACCGCTACGGCGGCGAGCGCCTGGTCGGCTTCGTCGACGCGCGCTTCGCCAGCGTGGTGAACCGCGGCGCCGCCGCCCTGCGCGCCGACCTGCGCTCGAACCTGATCGGCGCCCAGCAGCGCGTCACCGGCTACTACGTCAAGGGCATCCACCTGGGCACCGACCGCGCGCAGAGCGTCGTGGGCGTGGCCACGGACCTGGCGACCAAGGGTGTGGGCCTGGTCGCCGAAGGCGCCGTGCGCCTGGAGCGCGCCGCCAACGTGAACGCGCTGGACACGCTGAACCGCGTGGTGCGCCCCGCCGCCCAGGTCGTGAGCCTGGTGGCCGAGCGCATCGAAGAAGGCAGCAGCGCCCTGGTGCGCCGCGTCGCCGGCAAGCCGGTGCCGGCCAAGGCCGTGGCCACCCGCCAGCTCAAGGCGACGACCCGCAAGGCCGCCGCCGCGCGCAAGCGCATCACCAAGACCGCCACCCGCGAAGTCAGCCAGGCCGTGGCCGACACCGCCACCAGCGCCTCGAACGCCGCCCGCCGCGTCGCGCGCCAGGCCGAGACGACGACGAAGCGCGTCAAGAAGGCCGTGGCCGGGACCGCCACGCAGACCTCCAACGCAGCGCGTCGCGTGGCAAGCAAGGCGCGCAAGGTGGCCGCCAAGGCCTGAGCGGGATCGAACACCGGAAGTCCGGGCACCCGTTCAACACGGGCTGCCGGGACGGCCCGGTCAACGCAGGGCGCTGAAGTAGTTGCTCTGACGCGTGCGCCCCGACATGGACTTGTGGACAGGCGCCGCCGCCGAGTGCTTGAAGATGCCCGAGTTGCTGAGACTGGCTTGCTTGCCCGTCGGTGTCGTTGCCCGCGGGCAGACGTTTCCATCGAGACTGGATTGCCAGGAGGCGGCCTCTTGTCGGTACCGGCACCCGGCCATTTCCTGTCCTTCGCCAACGGCCGCAATGCGGCTGCCCAGACCGCCCTCTGGCCGACAGCGCTCAAATCCTGGCCCAGAGGACTCCGCACCCCCCGCGCGCCACGATTGAGGACGTGGGTGTAGATCATCGTTGTGGAGACATCGCTGTGTCCCAGCAACTCATGCACCTTGCGGATGTTGTAGCCCGACTGCAGAAGATGGGTGACGAAGTGCGCCAGTAGCAGACCCCACAGCGCACTGCGACCGCTGGCCTCCGTCCTTACGATTGGCGTTGTTCGCGGGCTCGCGAACCCCATACTTCGGAGCTGAGCAGACACCGGAGCAGTCCATGCCCAGAGCGCGCCAGCAGCCGCCTTCCTCGATCGTCGCGGATCTCGCCAGCATGGCGGTGGCCGAACTGGGACCGACTATCGGCCGGTCCATCGGCCGCGCAATGGGTGTCGGGAGCAGTTCGCTGGCCGACCTAGTGCTGGCGTCTGACGTGGCGGCCAAATTCCTTGAAAGTGCATCTTCCGAGTTCCTGGCGCGAGCGGGTTCCTCGGCGCAGCGCCAGCTTCAGACACCCTCGTTGATCGAACATTCGGACGCCCGGGTTGTGCAGGCGGTCCTATCCGACCAGCGCCTGCGCAAACGTATCAGTGAACTCGAGCAGTCGGTACGTGTCACCGTAAGTCCGAAGACCCGAGGCGGTATGCGTCTGCGCCAGTTGCGCGGGCGCATGGACAAGTTGCCGCTGGCCGAAGCCAAGCCGGACGAGGACCACTTGGCGAAGACCGTCTCGTTCCTCGAAGCCGAGGGCTTCGCGATCGAACGGGTGGGTCGTTTCAGTGTCACCGCGACAGCATCTGCTCGATTGGTCAGTGACCTATTCAAGGTGGCCTTGGCCGTAGGCGTGGCCAGGCGAGCGCCAGTAGACAGGGCCTTGCGCATGTTCTCGGCAGCCCTGGAAGCACCCGAGCCCGAGGACCTGTTCGTGGCGCCGCGACAGTCTATCGCCGTGCCGGGCCTGCACATCCACCCCTCGATCGACGACATCGTGTTCGTGCCACCACCGCGCCCGTCGATCGCCGCCGTCCCGCCGCCGGTCAACTACCCTGTGCTCGACGCCGGTGCGCTGAGGAAGTGCCTGGGAATCGCCGGACTGGCCCGAGACGGCGCCGGGGTTCCGGTAGCCGTAATCGACACCGGCTTTTTTGTTGATCACCCGGTATTCAAGCAGGGCAACTTCGACTTTAAGGCCGTCGATGCGGCGCCGGACGACTCCGGTCACGGCACGGCCATGGCCTGGAGCATCCTGAATGTCGCACCCGGGTGCCGTCTGCGCGGCTACCGGAAGGACGACCCATCGGGGGCCATCGAGCGTGCGGCCGACGACGGCGCCCGCATCATTTCCTGCTCGTGGGGCTGGCCCGACGAGCAGACCTTCAGTACTCTGCAGCTGAGCATACGCTCGGTGATCGAAGAGGACGGCGCCACGATGATCTTTGCCGCCGGCAACGGCGAACGTTTCTGGCCCGCCAGCGATCCGTTGGTGCTTGCTGTCGGCGGCGTGTACGCCGACCCGGCATCCGGCTCCCTTCAAGCCAGCGACTACGCCAGCGGCTTCAGGAGCGATCTGAGCGCAGACCGCAACGTGCCCGACGTCAGTGGCCTATGTGGCCTGGCACCGCGAGGCATTTACCTGCCACTGCCCGTGCCGCCGGGTTCGTTTGCCGATGTGTCGTCACACGGGTTTTCTTTCCCGGACAAGGACGAAACCCGCATTGACGATGGCTGGATCTACGACAGTGGCACCAGCAGCGCCACCGCGCAGGTTGCTGGTGTCGTCGCGCTGATGACCCAGCATGCGGCCGGCCGCGGCCTGACCCTGTCGCCTGCGCAAGTCAAACACTGCCTGCAGCGTGCTTCGACAGCGGTGGAGAGCGGACGCAATGCCTTCGGTGTGCCAGCGGTCGGCCAGCCGAACATCGCGGTGGGATGGGGCCTTGTCGATGCACAGGCCGCACTGCAGGAAGTCGACCGACTATGATTTGGCAATGTCGAAAACCCAGATCACGGCAACGGTGCACGTCATGGCGTCCAGTGGCGACGACAAGCAGCGCCCGGAGCCGGCGCGTGTGCAACGGGCGGCCGATTCGTTGAGGGGCCTGGGCTTCCACGTCATCCGCGCCGGGCGCTTCGGCGTCAGTGTGCAGGGGGACCCGCAACGCTTCGAAGAACAGCTCGGTATCACGCTTGGCCAGGCTGCAGGATCGGGCATCGTCGTTTCGCCCCGCGACCACGCGCTGACCGGTTTGATCGACTACGTGGATATCCTGCCGCCTCCTTCACTGGCGAACGAATAGTCCACCAGTTCAGGCACTGGCGGCTAGTTGTCGGTCAACTGCACCCGCTCCGGCCCCTGCTGTTCCATCTCGGCGCCTGCGCTGATTAGCTTACCGGTGCTGTCGACCAGCTTCCAGCGGCCGATGGTGGTGTTGCCGGCATAAACCTTGAAACGCGAGAACAGGCCGTCCGTGGCCACTGTGTCGACGTCCGAAGAAATCACCTTCAAGGTCAAGGTCATGACCTTGCCGCCGCTGGTCAGCGTTTTGGTCAAGGCCTCCCCACGCTGCGCGGCGTCATAGGCCGTGTTGCCCTGCGCGTCGACGACAAACAGCGCGGCGGTAAGCTTCTGCGCTTCGTCGACAGCCTTGCCCAGCGCTTCGGCTAAGCGGTCCACCTCATCGGCCGCTCGTGTGTTGGCAGCACGGAAGGCCGCCTTCTCCGCGTCCGTAGTGCCCACAGGCGCAGCATCGCGTCGCTCCTTCGACCACCGGGCCGCATCGCTGATAGCGGTGCGGGCGGTCAGGATCGTGTTACGCAGACCCCCCAGCCGACCGGCCACCTCAGAGCTGGCCTGCGGCAACGCGCCATCCGCGTCGACGAAGCTTAACTGTCCGGCCAGCTGTCCCAGCACCGAGGCGGTCAGCGTGGCCTCGGCGTTGGTCGTGGCGGACACTGTGGCAAAACCGTACTGCGTACGCAGGATCGTGGCATAGGCCAGTACGTTCTCCAGCAAGGATCCGATTGCCAACGCGGTGCCGGAGGAAAACGCGGTCATCGGCTGACCCTTCATCCGGTTCTGCAGGGCCTCAATCTGGCCGTCCAGGCCTGACTTGGCCGTCAGCAGGCCTTCTCTAGTGGCCGTGCCCATGGCCATCAGAGTGCGCACCTTGGCATCGTCGGCCACCAGTGTGCTACCCGCGGCAGCAGCGGCCACTTTCGGGCCGATCTTGCCTGCCAGCTTAACTGCCTGCTGGTAGGTCAGGCGCCCGATGGTGGCCCCGAGCGCCGGAGCTGCAGGCTTCTCGATCTTGTACTTGGTCGGGTCCGGCGGCGCTGGCAGACCCGCCTTTACGCTATCGAACACGGCCTTGTCCGCGTCGGCCTTGGCCTTGTCCGCATCGGCAGCGGCCTTGCCGGCGTCGGACTTCGCCTTGTCGACGTCGACGCGCGCCTTGTCGGCGTCGGCGGTGGCCTTGTCCGCATCGGCCCTGGCCTTGTCACTTTCAGCCTTGTTCTTGGCCAGATCGTTGGCTGCCTTCGACGCCGCGGCGGCTGCGTCGGCTGCCGCAGTGGCAGCCGCTTTCTTCGAATCGGCCGCCTTCCTTTCCTGTTCGGCGATGTTCGCCGCTAGGGTGGCTTTGTCAAGATCGGCCTGGGTCTGGGCAACAGTGGGGTCGGTCATGGCGATCAGGGCTCCGCAGAAGATGCTAAGGATCGAGATTCGGCAAAGTGAACGCACGATTCCTCCGTTTGGCGTAGACGCGCCATTGTCTGAGTACCTCCACCGCCTCGCCTCATCACGAGTGTTGATGGGGGAACTTTGAACGCGCGCCGCGTCTGGCGCTTCCTGTTTGAGTACTCGGAGCAGGCAAAGAACGTCTGATTCATGGCAGCATCTTCACCGGCACCGGTGCTCCCCGCCATCGTGAACTGCCAGGATAAACAAGCGCTTCGTTGGCTCGAACTTTAGGCCTTAAAGCCCAGACCTTGTCGCACCGTAGGGACCACAGTAAAGAGATCCACCGAGGGTGCGCCCGTGCTGGAGCGCGAGGCCCACTAGGAGTAGCAATGACCACAGAGACTGCCACAACACTGTTGAAGTCAGCAAATGAGGCGTCGGGTGTGGTCCGCACTGTGTACCTAACACTGATGGCCCTGACTGCCTTTACTTTTCTAGTCGCAGCAGGATCAACCGATGAAAGACTGCTCCGAGATGCGGCCGTTCCTTTGCCCCTAATCGAAAAAACTGAACTCCCTCTGTCAGCATTCTTTCTGGTTGTGGGCTGGCTAATCACGATACTACACGCTGAATTACTCTTGCATTTGCAGATGCTTGCTCAGAAGCTGCATCGAATCAATGAGTCGCTGTTTGGAGCCATTCGCTCCGAGCGTGAAGACGTCAATTCTCAGATCGCCAACTTCACATTCTCCAACTGGCTTGTCGGCCATTCTGCAGACTCGGTCTTCAAACGACTACAAGGAGTGGTCGTCTGCCTAACCGTCATCGTCGTTCCTATCACCATCCATATCTATGCTTTGCTCAGGTTTCTGCCGGCACAAATCGCGACAGTCACTTGGTCACAGCGGCTGGCCCTTTCCTGCACAGTTCTTCTGACTATCCTATTGTGGCCATCCATCACAGACCCCGCTAGAGGCCGACTGGAGTGGTGGCTTAGCGTGCTTCCAAGGCGTGGATTGAGGGGGACTTTCATCCGTCAAGACGCTTTAGCGTCCGAACGCCAAGCGCCGTTCGCAAGAATCACGTTAGTTACAGGCTTGGCAAGCACCTTCTGCGCGTTCTTCGTGGCGCTGATTCCGGGCGAAAGTCTTGAGGACGGCATACTTAGAGCACATGCGTTTTTCGGTGGCTCCAACATAGTGGGGCAAGCGGCATACCACTTTACCTGGGTTGGGATCCCTATAATCACACGGCATCCCGGCGGTGGCTCCATTCAAAACGACTGGCCTTTGCGAGGAGAAGTCCCTCTCGGGATGACAACATACTTGCCGACCGCGCTACTGTTCCACAACGCCTCCAGTCCTTTCAGACGAACGATTCACTTAAGCGGAAGTCATCGAATCAACTCGCGGAATGACTCGGAATGGTTCTCACCAACTGAAACCACCCCAGGATCGTCGCAAAAGACCGCCGAAGCTAGATTTGAAGGCATTGATCTGCGGGGTCGCGCTCTCAGGTACGCAAGTTTCTCCGATCTTCCTTTAGTCGGCGTCAATCTCGCTGAGGCCGATTTAACAGGCGCCATCTTTCGCAACGTCAGCTTAGAGCGTGCCAATCTCAGCCGGATCAGTGCACCAGGTGCTGAACTGCGCCGCAGTTATTTGTACCAAACTGACCTCAGCGAGGCAAATCTAGCAGGCGCAATACTTGAAGATCTACACATTCGAGAGGCAGAGCTGGACTCCACGAGGCTGATCTCAGCCACCATAAGAAGAGTCTCGTTCGACGCTTCGAGCATGATAGGGACCGACTTCAGTTTAGCCTTTCTGTACTCGGTCCGCTTTAGAGGATCAAACGTCCAAGCCGGATTTCGCGGAAGTTTACTTCGAAATGTTCGAGTTTCCGCCAATACCGCGTCGACACCTGACCCGTACGACTGGGCTCTAGCAATCCGCAACTCCGTGCTTGTGGGGCCAATAACTACAAATGAAGCAAAAGAGCTCCGACTCAGCGGGCTTCGGGCTTCGTTGGTGTCCGACGAAGGCCGTATCACTCAGGACGGACCACTCAGGCAATACGATCAAATGGCATGTACGTCCGAAGGTCGTTGTAGTTCTGCGTTAACCGATGACTATGTGCTTGCCTACTTAAATGTGTTTTACGAACTCGCCTGCAGTCCGTTCACTGCCACCGATTCCTTTAAGGCAATAATAACTGGGCTCAAACGAGGTTGGGTCATTGAACTACCTGAGTTTCGCTTGCAGGGTACGAGCATGATATATTTTGAACCGTCGATTCACAAGCTTGCGTTCCGTGAACTCGAGTCCAGAATGGAGCGAGACTTATGTCAGAGCGGATCTGCACACCTGACCCAGGGGATGGCTACATTCCTAGAATAGGTGGCACTAGCATGCCGACACGGTGTTTTTTGTTGCGGCAAATGCCAGCATACCCCAACGGTCCAATTGGCTCAAACGTCAGATTCGCCATGAACTGCAATCTCCATTAGGCGGTATACTTTTGTTGGCACCCACGAACTCTGGGAAAGGGCAGAATCGCTTCGAGCAGCTTCTGCTGTTAGCAGTTTTAGTTGGGACATACGTTGCTATCCGAGCGGGGCCCAATCATCGACCCATGGGCGGGTAATTCCGTGTAACCAACGGATGTAGGCGAATTGAAGGTCCCGAAATTCGCGGTCTGATACTTAGGAGTGGCAGCAAAGCCGTCGACGCTGGCAACGTCCGCTTCTCGGATGCGAATCTTGGGATCGCTGTATCCGCTCAGGGTCGATAGAACACCATCACCAGCACGGTTGGGTCGCCACAAAGCTGTCGTCGCTCGCGCCCCAGCTTCACAAGCAGGCCAGCCGACGTGACATCGCTGAGATCACCGACGTCCCCATCGGCAACCCAACAACCCCGCCACCCACCCCCACACCTATACTCGCTCCCGCCCAAATCCTGTCTGCCCATGCGTCCGGCGATCTCCATACCTGGCCGCTACACCACCGCCTACCTGCCTTGGTTGAAGGCAAAGCGGCGCTGGCCGCGCATCAGCTTGGCCCTGCTATTCACCTGCTTCGTCGCCACCGGCGCCTATGGCTGGGCGGTGGTCTTCCTCGAAGAATCCGTCCCGCAGTGGGGCATCATCGTGCTCTTCGTCGTCACCGTGCTGAGCGGAGTGATCGCGTGGGAAGCGCTGACCACACTCCGCCGCAGCTTCCGCGAGCACGTACTCGACGCCTTGCTGCGCGAAGCCTGGCCACACGCGCAGATCGATGTACACGGGCGCCTCAGCGACCACAGCCTGAATCGCGCTGGCTTTTTCCTGTTCGCGCCACGCCGCGAGTTTCACGGACTCGTACGCCTGCACTGCAGCGGCTTGCCCGTCGCGCTGTGCGTCGGCGAGACCTTCCGCGTCCATGAGCGCAGCGACAACCGACGCGATGAGCGCCTGTTCTGCGGCACCCTGTTCGAGTTCGGTGCCAGCCTGCCGCTGACCGAACCCGTCGTGATCGCCACCCGCGCCGTTCACGAACGGCCCGTGCCACCCGGCAGCGCCGGATTCACCACGCGTTCAAGGGGCGAAGCCGAGTTCGACAAGATCTTCAATGTCTGGGCGACCTCCGACACGGCCGCACGCGCAGCCATTCCGACCCACCTTGCGGCGTGCCTGGTCGACATCGCGCGCCGACTCCCCAAGAGCGGGGCGCTGCGTCTGGTCCTCGATCGCGACGGCGTCATCGGTGCACTCGACGGTCCAACCGCATCGGCGCAGCTCTATCCCTACGGCGCACTTCCACGCGCCGACGACCTCGCGGCCGAGGTCGAGCGCATCGCGACCGTGTGTGAAATCGCCGACGCTTGCGCCGAGGGCCTGAAATCCCAGCCGCGCGAGCTCAACGATTTCGCCGGCGACTACCGCCCAGCGTCGCGCCAGAAAAACGGCGTCTCGCGCCCCTTGCCGGCAGACACCGCAGCCGCTCTGGACCTGCTGCACGCCGCCGGCATTCGCGTGGACAACAGCGGGAGCCACCTGCACGTCGAATATCCCGCCCAGCGCACAGGCCTGTTGCTGGCCGTATCCGTCGTGCTCTCGGCAGCCCTGACGTGGGTCCTGTTGCACCTCCATGGCCTTGGCTGGGAACCCACTTCATCCGCAGCCGTGGGCACCATCGCCGCGTCCCTGCTGCAGATTCCCGGCGTCGACCTCACCTTGGTCTGGCTGCTGAGCTGGCACCCGTGGTCGACGCTGCTCGTCGTCACCACGCCCGTCCCCCTGCTGTGGCAGTGGGCACTCCAGGAACCACGCACCCTCCACGTCTCACGCACCGGCGTCCACACCGTGCGCGGCATCGCCGGCCGTTCCGCCAACCTCCCGCTGCAGGACGACGCCATCCTCCGCGTCGACACTGGCCGCATCTACCTCGATGCCCGCCCCATCTCGCCCAACCTCAACCCCGCCATCGCCGTCGCCCTTGCACAACTCATCGCCCCACACCTCGACTGCACCCTGTCCATCCCCCATGCCGGACGCTGAGCCCCGCCAAGACGAGGGGCGCGGGCGGGCCCATCGGAGTGGGAACGACCGACGCCCGCACTGAACACCCCTGGTGCTACCGTCGTACTTCCATGGAAGTCAGGGAGCACGGTCATGGAAGTGGCAGTCCGAAAGATGGGCAACTCTCAGGGGGTGCTGATCCCGAAACCCATCCTGGCCCAGGTGGGGCTGGAGGGCACGGCCGTCAAGCGATTGGGTGCGCTGCGACCGGTCACGCTGGCTGCAACGCTGCAAACCCTGCAGGCCATGTTCGCGCCGTGACCCCGACGCGGCCAGCGGCACTGCCGCACGAGGCAGGCGTCAGGAACTGCCCGGGCCCAGATGACGCTGCAGAACCCGGGCCAGCGCTTCGATGGTGACCGGCTTGGGCAGGTAGTCGTTCATCCCTGCCACTTCGCAGCGCTGCCGGTCCTCCGCGAGCGCGTGCGCCGTCAGCGCGATGATGGGCACCCGAGCGAGGGCAGGCTCCAGCGATCGGATCCGTCGCGTCGCCTCGTAGCCATCCATGACGGGCATCTGGCAATCCATGAGCACCACGTCGATGTCGTGCGCCTGGAGCGCCGCCACCGCCTGGGCGCCGTCATGGGCCAGCGTGACGGTCATGCCCAGCCGCTCGAGCATGGCCTGCACCACCAGGCAGTTGACGGCGTTGTCCTCCGCCACCAGCACGCGTGCCGGACGCGGACCGAGCGGGCCGGCATCCGCCTGCACCGGCGCGGTGGAGGCGCCTGCGGAGGGCACGGGGCTGAGCGCCGGTTCCAGCGGCAGCTCGAACCAGAAGGTGCTGCCGCGCCCGGGCGCACTCTCGGCATGGATCGAGCCGCCCATCAACTCCACCAGGTGCTTGCAGATCACGAGCCCGAGTCCGCTGCCGCCGAACCGGCGGGTGGTGGAGCTGTCGGCCTGCGAGAAGCGCTGGAAGAGCTGGGCCATCTGCTCTGACGTCAGGCCGATCCCGGAGTCCTGCACCGACACCCGGATCCAGGGGCGGCCGTCCCCGCCGGGTGGCGCCAGAGGCTCGGCGCGCAAGGTGACACTCCCGGCGCTCGTGAACTTGAGCGCGTTGCCCAGCAGGTTCGTCACGACCTGCCTCAGCCGCGTGGGGTCGCCGCTGACCCGTGGCAGCGCCTGCAACACGATCTCTGTGCGAACCGGGACGCCGCGCGCCAGACCGAGCTCATGGTAGATCGCCGCCACGCCCGCGAGCAGGTGCGCGGGGTCGAAGTCCATGCGTTCGAGACCGACCTTGCCCTCCTCGATCTTGGACAGGTCGAGGATGTCGCCCAGCAGGTCGTGCAAGGCATGGGCCGCCGTCGACAGGGCCTGCGCGTAGCGCGCCTGGGTGGCATCCAGCCGGGTGGTCTGAAGCAGTTCCGACATGCCCAGGATGCCGTTCATGGGCGTGCGGATCTCGTGGCTCATGTTGGCCAGGAAGCGGCTCTTGGCCTGGCTCGCCTCCACGGCCACCTGGCGCGCCTGCTCGCGCGCGGCCGCCACCGACGAGGCCTCCAGGCGCAACCGGGTCATGTCCGTCCAGTCGCGGCAGCTGCGCCAGCTTTCCTGCGTGAGCACCACGCCATAGACGAACAGGCAAGCCGCCACGATCCACGCGTCCTCGTGTCCCGACCACAGCGCGTGCCCCATGACCGGCAGCAGCATCGTCAGGAAGTTCAGCATGGCCGTGCGCATGCTGCTGACCAGGATGAACACCCCGATCGCCGTGATGCACAGCACGCTGGCGAACAGCAGCGAGCCCAGCATGGTGTCCTTCACGGCCGGCACGAACACCAGTGCGATCACGCACCAGCACAGGTTGTCGAGCGTGATCAGCACGTCGAACCGCGCCTGCCAGTAGCCCAGGCGCTGCGCCCGCAGGGGATCTCGCTCGAAGCGACCGGTCTCGGTGGCCCGCACGGCGCTGATGGCCAGCCGCGCCAGCAGCCAGCCCAGGACCCACGCCGGGCTGATGTGCTCCCACATGGCATACGCCACCACCAGCGAGAACACGACGGCACCCGCCTGGGGCTGCGGTGCCAGTCGGTAGATGGCACTCACGCGGGCAAGCGCGATCTCCGCGTCGATCAGACGCGCTGAGGTCAGCGGTGGCGGGGCAGGAATCGCAGTCATGCAGGAAGGCCCCGTGGCCCCGGACGCGCTTGCGTCCCGGACCGCGACGAGGCCATGGTCGCCCTGATATCGGCCATCGTGGCCGGCACATTAATGATGCCTGAGCGGCGATCCAGGCCATCGGCTCGGCCTGGCCCAGTTCGGCATCGGCCACACCCCCGGCACGATGGCGCTCGACCACGGCGTGGTGCTGGCGCCCGGCGAGAAGCTCAAGGCCGAGGGCCTGACCTATGCCGCCACCCCCGCCAGCGACTGCATCTGCGGCACGCTGCAGCTGGCCGCGGGCATGAACCAACACGCCTTCACCCTGTGGCCTCGCCGGCCGCTCAATGCTGAATAGCGCCGATCTTCCTGCGGCAAATCGGTGGCGTCGCCAACGCTCTTGATAACGATTTACGCCGTCCTTTAGATCGATTAAGGACAGGTTCCACTCCATGGCCGGACAGTCGGTGCCAGGGACAAGCCGTCCCGTGGAGCCCTCGATGAAAACTAGTCCTTTGCTGATGTTGAGCACCTGCGCCGCTCTGGCCGCCTGCGGTGGCGGAACGCTGGATGCGGCGGACGGCGCAACGGCCACGGCCACCAAAGTGGAGTGGCCGCTGCTGGACGACGAAGGCCGCTTCATGCCGAGTTTGCCGGGCGCCACGCCCGACACGGCATCGGTGCGCACGCGCACGCTGCGCTATGCCTCAGCCACCCAGGCAGAGGCGCTGGCGGCAGCCCTGGGCCCGCGCGCGCTGCGGGTCGATCTCGATGGCCCTGGGGGCGGGGCCGAGGCGCTGGCCGTCGCGCTGTCTGCCCACGCACGGGCCACGGCGGGCGACCTCGCCGGCCTGCCCGGCCTGCCCGAGGGCCTGCCGGTGCTGGTGCAATCGCGCGACCTGCAGCAGGCCACCGCAATGGCCACGCAGTTGAGCGATGCGGGCTTGAAGGGCGTCTGGGTGGTTCGGTCATGAGCACGGCGGCGATGCCGGCCCGGGATCAAGACGCGCCGGACGCGCGCAGCCGCGGCCTCTACCTGCAGTGGCTGACCTGGTCGTTCACGTTCTTCAACTCGGCGCGTCTGGTCTGCTACCTGCCGACGATCTGGGCGATCCACGTCAGCGGCGACTCGAGCCAGCACTCGCTGTGGACCTGGTGCACGTTTCTAGGCGCAAACGCCACGATGGCGGCCTGGCTCTACGAGAAGGACGATCGGCGCGTCAGCCGCGCCATGCTCGTCAACGTCTCCAACGCGGCCATGTGCGCCGCCACGGTGGTCCTGATCCTGGCCGCCCGCGCGTGAGCCCTGCCGTGCTGCGGCGGCGTCAGCGCAAGCCTTCGGCAGCGGCAGCGTCTTCCAGCCCCGCGGCGATGCGAAGAAAGACATGTTGCCGCTGCCGGTCGCGTTCCAGCCGATAGACCGACGAGCCGTTGGTCCGTGCGTCGATGTAGCTGGACGCGATGGCGTGCGCCGTCTGCCAGGCCGACTTCGCCTTGTCGATGTCGCCGGCGCCCACGCCGTTCATGGCCACGAACATCAGGGTGTTGGCCGCCTTCGGTCGCTTGGCCAGGGCGTGGGCGGCGCAGCGCAGACCCTCGCCGTAACTGCCGGCCAGGAAGTGCGCCAACGACAGATGGGACAGCACGCCCGCATCGCCGGGGCTCACGCGCAAGGCCTGGTTCAGGTGGCCGATGCCCTCTGCGGGCCGCCCGGCCACCGCCTCGGTCAGCCCGCGCACGCGCAAGACACCGATGTCGTTGGGATTGAGCCGCGTCGCGATCTCCAGGTCGTGCAGCGCCTCGTCGTACGGGATCGACCGGCCGTCGTCGCGCGGGTCGTGCTGCAGCACCACCGCCCTCTGGGCATAGCCCGCGCTGTCGGTCTCGTCGGCCTCGATGGCCAGCCGGGTCCAGTGCATGCTGGTCTCCCAGGCCTCGACCAGGTTCGGCGCGCTCTTGAAGAACAAGCGCTGCCAATGGACATTGCCCAGGGTCCGCAATGCCAGGCTGCATTTCGGGTCGATCGCCAGTGCCCGCGTCGCTTCGTCAAGAACGGCGGACAGCAACGCGGCGTCCCCTGCCGCGTAGGCCCGGCTCGTCATGGTCCAGGCGTGCAGGGCCAGCTGGTAGGCGCCGAGGCTGGCCGGTCGGCGCCGGCTGGCGCCTTGCAGTTCAGCGCGGCTGACGTGGGGCGCCACGGCAATCACGATGCTGCGCGTGACCTCCTCCTGCACGGCGAAGATGTCCTCCAGCACCCGGTCGTACTGGTCCGCCCAGATGTGGCTGCGCGTGGTCGCGTCGATCAGCTGCGCCGTCACCCGAACCCTCTGCCCTTCCCGCTGCACGCTGCCGCCGACGATGTAGCGCACGCCCAGCTGCGCGGCCACGGTGTCGATGCCGACGCTCCTGTCGGCGTAGGCTGCAGAACTGCCGTGCGCGATCACCACCAGGGCGCGGAAGCGAGACAGCCCGGTGACGATGTCCTGCGTGACGCCATCGGCGAAGTGGCGGTGCTCGCTGTCGACGGACAGGTTGGCGAAGGGCAGCACGGCAATCGCGGGCCTGTCGGGGATCGGCGGCTCGGCGCCGTCGGCCGCCTCGCGTGGCATCGGCGTTGCGGGTGTGGCCGCTGCGCCGTCCGCGATCAATGGCCTGGCGAAGCGATATCCCCTGCCCGGTACCGTCACGAGCGCCTGCGCGCCGATCAGCTTGCGCAAGGCGGAGACGTGGACCGCGATGTTGGCCTCTTCGACCACGACCCCAGGCCAGACCACGGCCATCAGCTCTTCCTTGCCGACGACGCGGTCCGCGCGCTCGATCAGGGTGACGAGCAGATCGAAGGCACGGGCACCCACGGGCACGGCTTGCCCCCGGACCGCGATCCGCCGCTCGCGGCAGAACACTTCGACATCATCGAAACGGTAGGTCGACTGCATCGCTCGAGGAAGGTTGGGCGACGGGCCATGCACAGGACGGTGCCTGCCGGCACCAGACCCTGTCGGATGCATTTTCATCCATCGCCAGGGCGGCGACATGGCCGACTTCGGCCACGCTGATCAGCGTCACGCCGTGCACGGTGCCGTCGAACACCGCGAGGCCGCGCGTTGAACCGGGCCGCGCCGTCGCCTCCTAAGGCGACTTCGCACGAATCACGCTGCCGGCACGCGCGAAATGGCCACCGCCCAGGTGATGGAGGGTGTGAAGGGCTTCGTTGTCGTCGCGAACCGACCAGTGGCCGTTGGCGAAGATGCGGTCGTCGGCAGCGGCGGCCACGACCTCGGCGAAGCAGGTGTCGTAGGCCTCTTCGGTATGCGGCTCTCTGATCAGCCGGCACTCGAGCCAGGCTGCGCAACCTGCCTCGATCACGGGCAGACCCAGCACCGGTCCAGGCCTGACCTCGATACCGTAGCGAGAGAACTTGTCCCCGTCGCGACCGCTCGTGCTTCCGACGGCATAGGTCAGATCCGCCAGTCCCGCACCGGGAATGCACAGCCCGAAGACTCCGCTCGCCATGATCAGTTGTCGGGTGAAGGTGCTCTTGTCGACCACGACGGCGATGCGTGGAGGCGTGAACTCCACCGGCATCGACCATGCCGCGGCCATCACATTGCGCTGCGCCCCGGCTGCACTCGTCACCAGGACCGTCGGGCCGTGATTGATCAGGCGACTCGCGTGCTCGAGCGCCACCGGACGGAAATGCTCATTCATGGCTCGACGACGGGGACAGGGTTCGACCAGTCTACTTTCTTCATTCGTCCGCGATGCCCGGCCCGTTCCAGGGCCGGGCAGTCGGGTGCACTGCAAGCATCAGGTCTTGAACCAGTCCGACAGCTTCTCGACATAGTCCGTTGGCAACAGATGCCCTGAGTCGAAGCGCAGGTGCTTCTTGTCCTGGCTGGGTATGGCATCGAAGAGGGGCTGGCTCTCCTCGGAGGTGCCATGGTCATCCTCTTCGCCCGTCAGCAGCCAGACGCGCTTGCCTTGCAGCCCCACGACCAGATTGATGGGCGCCACGACGGCCACGTTGTCGCCCAGATGGGGCGGCACCATGGCGGCGACGGCCCGCACGCGCTCATCCAGCCCGGCCAGCAGCAGCGCGCCCTGTGCGCCCATGCTGTAGCCGACGGCCTTGATGCGCCCGGTGTCCAGATGGGGCTGCGTGGCCAGCCAATCGAGCAGCACGCGGTGGTCGCGCACGGTGTCGATGATCATCTGTTCATAGCCCTGACGCCTTCCGAACCAGTGCATGTCGCGCATGACGCGCTGCGCCAGGTGCGGCTGACCCAGGTGCCTGCGCTCGCCATGCGCACGCGCATCGATGGCCACCACGGCGTAACCCTGCTGCAGCGCCATCTGCGTGATCCGGTGCGTCTGCTCGATGGTGGGCCTTCCGTTGAGCTCCGCCTGCCACCAGCGCATGTGGCTGCGACCCATGGCGTGCATGCCCACCAGCACCGGAAAGGGCCGGCTCGCCTGGGCCGGGTCGCCGGGATAGACGATGCGGCCGTGGAGCAGCGCGCCATCGAAGCTGCGCAGGCGGATGTCGACCGAGTGCGCGTCAGCCGGGCGGTGTTCCTCCTTGTAGGCATAACGCGCCTGCAACTCGGCGGGGGTGATGCTGTAGGGCTTGAGCCAGATGAAGTGCCAGATGCCGGCGGCAACTGCCGCCAGTCCGACCAGGACTCCGATCGCCACGTAGGCTCGCTTGTGTTTCATGATCGCTCCGATGTCTGTTGAGAAGGCAGAGGCCGGCTCCATTGGCAGCGCGCTTGAACCGATCTGCGACGCCACGCTAGCGATGGTGGTATGAACAGCGCGTGAAGCCGGCGCCCGGCCGAACCCCAGGTTCGCAGCGCGTGCGCCTCAGGCGCTGGCTGAACCCCCGGGCGGCGCCATCCAGGCCTTGGCGGCCCACAGCAACTGCACGTGGGTGTGGCCGTCGGCCTGGCGCAGTGACAACTCCAGGCCCTGGTGTTCGGCCAGGCGGTGCACGATGGCCAGGCCGAGACCGAAGCCCGCGCTGGCAGCGCTTTTCTGGAAGGGCTGGCCCAGGCGTTCGCTCAGGCCGGCCGGCAGGGCCTGGCTGCGGTTCTGCAATTTCAAGCCCTCGGTGTCGGCCGCCACGCGCACCGGCCCGGGTTCGCAATGGGAAAAGGCATTGCCGACCAGGTTGGACAGCAGGATGTGAAGCACACCGGGAGGCAGTTGGATCCGCAGGGCCGGGCTGACGGCGATCTCCAGCTGGATGTCCTTGCCCTGCAGCCGCGACATCTGTTCGAGCACCACGCGTTCGAGCAGCGGCAGCACCGCCAGCGCAGTGGGGGCGGTGACGGGGACGGTGACGGGTGCCCTGTCGCCCGACACCGGTGCCGACACCCCGTCCGCGGTCGCAGCAGCCTCGGCAGGCGCACGGACCTCGCGCGCCAGGGCCAGCAGGGTGTTGACGGTCTGCTCCAGGTCCCACAAGACCTGGCGCATCTGCTGCAACTGGGCCGCGGCATCGGCGGGCAGGTCGTCGCGGCCCTGCAGGCGCTCGCTGGCCATGCTCAGTGCCGCCAGCGGCGTGCGCAGCTCGTGGCTGACGTCCCGCGTGAAGGCCTGTTCGCGGTCGATGAAGGACTGGGTGCGTGCCGTCAGCGCGTCGAGGTGCCGGGCCAGCAGGCCGACCTCGTCGGCGCGGTCGCCCAGCGCGTAGGGGCCGGAGCGATCGAGGCTGTCGCCCGGCCGGCTTCGCGCGACGGCGTCGGCCAGGTGCACCAGGGGCGCGCTGATGCGCCGCGCCCGCCATGCGGCCAGCCCCAGGGCAGCCAGTGTCAGGGCGCCGCTGCCGGCCGCCCACCACAGCAGCAATTCGCGGCGAGCGGGCCGCACCTCCAGCAGAGCGCTGACCTCGGCCACCAGCAAGGGGTGACGGGCGTCGGGCACGGGTGGGTCGGGCGGCCTGCCTTGCGGGCGGCCCAGCCAATGCAGGTGGTAGTGGCGACCCTGCGCGCCAGGGAACTCGCCTCGACGCGGCTCGGCCTGCCAGGCCCCGCGCAAGTCATCCGGCAGGCTGGCTGCCGCGTCATGACGCTGCATGAAGGCATGCGGCGGCGTCGGCCAGAGGCCGCTGGCCTGGTGCTGGCGCTGCATCTCCGTGGCGGTCCGGGACAGGGTGGCCACGATGAAGCGGTCTTCCACCGAGTACACGAAGGCCATGGCGAACAGGCCCAGCAGGGCGCTCACGCCCAGCGTGAAGAGCGTGAAGCTGATCATCAGCTGGCGTTGCAGGCCTCGGCGCGGCCTGGTCAGCGGCGGCAGAGGCGGCGGCGAGGGACCGGAGGCTTGCGGAACCTCAGTCACGTGGCACGTCCAGGGTGTAGCCCACGCCGTGCACCGTCTTCAACATGGGCGTGGCGAAGGGCTTGTCCAGCACCTGGCGCAGTTGGTACAGGTGGCTGCGCAGCGGGTCGGACTCCGGTGGCTCATCGCCCCACACGCTGCGCACGAGCTCCGAACGCGTCACGATGCGCGGCCAGGCCTGGGCCAGGTGCAGGAGCAGTTGGTAGGCGATGGGCGGCAGGTCCAGCCACCGGTCGGCCCGTTCGGCCCGCGCACGCGTCCGGTCCAGCCGCAGCTCGCCCAGCACCAGCACATGGGGCTGGCCCAGGCGGTGGCGGCGCGACAGGGCACGGCAGCGCCACAGCAGCTCTTCGCCCGCAAAGGGCTTGACGAGGTAGTCGTCGGCCCCGGCGGCGAAGCCCTGCGCCTTGTCGTCCAGGCTGTCCCGCGCTGTGAGCATCAAGACCGGCACATGAGCGGGTGCGGACTCGCGCAGCGCGCGGCACAGTTGAACGCCGTCCAGACTTGGCAAACCCAGGTCCAGGACCAGTACATCGGGTGGTTGCTCCAGTGCCATCTGCAGGCCCAGGCGGCCGTCACTGGCTTCCTCGACGACGTGGCCGGCGTCGCGCAGCAAGGCGACGACCTGGGTACGCAACAGGCCGTGATCCTCAACGACCAGAACGCGCAGCGGTGCGGCCTCGTTCATACGCGCCTGTCTCGACCCGGCAGCGCGGCAAAGGTCAGCTCGAGTTTGAGCTTCATCCAGGCTTCTCCAGGATGCGGAGAAGTCAGTCTACAGGCGCTCATGTGAAGCCAAAGTCAAGCGCTACCGTGGAACGTCGCGTCCCAAGCGAACCGTCGGCAACGCCTGTCAGCGGCCGCGCCAGCTTTCCGCAGACCGCCGCCGTGGCGTCAGGTCAGGCAGCCGCGGGTATCAACCGCCCAGACGGACTCGACCACGCCCTGCGACAGCCCACCCCGGACGCCGATGTACCGGTCGTGCAGGTTGACGGTCGGGTCGCAATGCCCGGGAATCAGCCAGACGGTGTCACCGATCGTCGGAAGGGGTGGACGGCTTGCATCCACCTGCGTGGCTGGGGTCAGGATGCCGTGTTCGTCACCTCCGTTGCGGAACTCGAACTCGCCCTGCCAGACCCTGGGCATGCCTGAATCGATCGCATGTGACTTGTGCCCCGCATCGACGACTGCATGCGCCGCGCCGACGCTCATCACCTGCGACTTCACGAAGAGCGCATGCTCGAACGCCACGTGACCGCCACCCGGTGGCTGTGGGTCCAGATGGTTTTCTGCGTAGTCGCGGTCCATGAAGACATAGCTGCCGCACTGCAGTTCGCCCCAGACGCCGCTGGCCGCTTCGAGCGCGAAGGTGCCGGTCCCCGCGCCCGTGACCAGCAGGCACTGCACGTCGACCTCTGCCAAGCTGGCCTGCGCAATGCGCACCTGCGCGGCAGCGTGTCCGATCGCCGCCTGGCGTTCGGCAGGTGATCGCAGGTGCTGCGCCCCGCCGTGATAGGCCTGCAGACCTGCGAAACGCAGCCCGTGCGACTCGACCCGGCGCGCCAGTTCACCGGCCGAAGACGGCGCGATGCCGCACCGGCCGTGCCCGACATCGATCTCGACAAGGACATCCATGCGGGTGCCTTGAGCCTTCAGGGCGGCAGCCAGGCGGTCGATGCCCGTGGGCGAATCGACAGCGATCGAGAGCCGGACGCGACCTGCCAGCGCCGCCACCCGTGCGAGCTTGCCCACATCGACGATCTCGTTGCTGATGTAGATGTCCGGCACGCCGCGCTCTGCCAGTGCTTCGGCTTCGCTCAGCTTCTGAACGCAGACGCCGACGGCACCCGCTGCCATTTGCAGCTTCGCGATGGCTGCGCTCTTGTGCGTCTTGGCATGCGGGCGCAGGCGCAGGCCTCGCTCGCCCGCGAAAGCCGCCATCGCGGCCAGATTGCGCTCCATCGCGTCGAGATCGATGACCAGCGCCGGCGTGTCGATGGCGGCCACGGGATCGCCCGGTCTGGCAGACGTGTGCGGGTTGACGTTGTGGGTCATGGAGTCGACTTTATGCCAGTTCCCTCGGGGACGACGTCCCGCCAAAGCAGCAGGTCGGCGGTGAAGCCTCGGGTCGCGGTGAGCGTCGATGAACCGCACCGCCTGGACGTGGAACACGCCGTTCGGCGCCGGTCCCGCCGCCCTCGCAGCCCTGTGCGCCGGGGCCAGGAGCCGAAGCACTGAGTCAGATCAACGGCCGCTGAGCGTGTCGGCGGCCCTGCCGACAGCGAACAGCTGCTCGTCGGCGGCGCGCAGCCGCCGGCACACCTCCCGGCCCATGTTCATCTGGATCAGGGTGAACTGCTCGAGGTCGCGCTGATACAGGCCCATCAGGTGATCGGGCAGCAGTTCGATCGCGCGGCAGTCCTCCAGCGCCCGCACCGTGGCGCTGCGGGGCCCCAGGTCCATCAGCGCCATCTCGCCGAAGCAGTCGCCGCGCCCCAGTTCGTGCAGCTCGCAGTGGCGGCCCTGCCAGTCCTTGGACACCGCCACCCGCCCGGCCTCGAGCACGAACATGCCACCGGGCTCGTCACCTTCGCGGAAGAAGCAGGCGTCCGCAGGCACGTGCGCGACCTTCACCTGCTCAAGCAGAAAGGCGAGCACGTCGTCGCGGATGGCGCCGAAGATCGGCATTGCCTGCAAGAGTTCGATTCGCGTTGACTGCATCCAGCACCTCCACGAAATGACCGCGCCTGCGCGCAGCATAGGGGTCGGCGCATCGCTCGGCCCTCGGTGTGCGCCGCACGGGAACTCCCGCGCCCGGCCCGGCCCGGCCCTCGCACCCCGCGCTGGCATCATCTCCATCATGAACGCACCTGCCCTCGCCCCTGCCGCCGCCTTCAGTGCCTTGATGGACAGCCACCGGTCCGTTCGCAGCTACAAGCCCGACCCCTTGCCCGAGGGCCTGGTGGACCGCGTGCTGGCGCAGGCGCTGCAAGGCACGTCGAGCAGCGGGAACCTGAACCTCGTCTCGGTGGTGAAGACGCAGGACCCGGCGCGCAAGGAGCGCCTGTTCGAGCTGCACGGGGAGCAGCCCATGGTGCGCGAAGCGCCCCTGGTGCTGAGCTTCTGCGCCGACAGCTTCCGCACCCGCGAGTGGCTGGCGCGGCGCGGCGCGCGGCCGGGATTCGCCGACCTGGTGAGCTGGCACACGGCCGCCTTCGACGCCATGATCCTGGCGCAGACCGCCGCGCTGGCCTTCGAGAGCCACGGGCTGGGCATCTGCTACATGGGCACCACGCTGTTCGCCATGCGCGGCCTGGCCGACTTCCTGGAACTGCCCGACAACGTGCTGCCCGTCACCTCGCTGGTGGTGGGCTGGCCGGCCGACGCACCGCCGCAGCGCGACCGCCTGCCCGCGGCGGCCTGGATCCACGACGAGCGCTACCAGCGGCCCGGCGGTGACGACATCGACCGCCACTTCGCCGAGCGCGAACGCCGCGGCCGCGCGCGCTACATGGAGTCCAGCCCCGAGATGGCCGCGCTGTGGACAGAGCACGGCATCGGCTCGCTGGCGCAGTTCTACACCAGCCCGATCAAGTACTGCCCCGACCTCTTCGCCGGCTTCTCGGCCGACATCGAAGCCCTGCTGACCGAACGTGGCTGGCGCCGGCCGCCGGTCTGAGGCGCGCAAGCGCCGCCAAGAGGTCGAACGACTGCTTCGCCGCCTCAAGGGCTACCGGCGCATCTTCTCGCGCTTCGAGAAGCTCGACCTCGTGTTCATCGGCATCATCGGCTTCGTGCTCGTCGCAGATGGACTGCGGAAGTGTCGACACGCCTCAGTCCTGAGGCGATTCCTCGGGGTCCTGGTGCGGCCCGATGGCCTTCACCCGCTGCGACAGAGGCATGAAGGTGCCGACGCCAGTGGCTCTGTGGCGCACCACCAGATAGTCGTCGAACACGGCTTCGACGGCGTACTCGTCGTCGAGCGGTCCTGGTGCGTGCAGCGTCACGACGCGCCCGCGACCGAAGAGCACGATGGCCGACTCGGCGCCCGAACCCGACCTGCCGATGAAGCGGTAGGGCATGTCGGCGGGCTGGGGAGCCACGCGGTCCCGAGCTGGAGAGGTGGACGCCGGCGCGAGCGGCGCGGCGGATTCCGGTCGCAAGGCTGGCGGCGTCGCGAGCCTGCTGGCCTCGTGCGGCGGCTCGACGGCAGCCACTGACCGCTGCGGGGGTGGCGGTTCGGCCCGCGTCACCGGCTGCAATGCGAGGTACGACAGGGCCGCGATCAACAGCAGCAGCCCAGCCAGCAGCACGGCGCCAGCCAGCGTCGTCGGCCGCTGAGCTCGCGCGGCCGAAGCGACGCGGTGGGTCACGGCCTGACGGCCGGAAAGGGGATCGGCCGGGCGAACCCGGGCAGCGCGGCAACGGCGGGGCTCGATACCACCAGGGTGGTCGGCAGCAGCACGCGGTCAGGCCGTATCACGCCGGGAAAGGTGGCGACCACGGCGGTCGCGTGGTCGTGCAGGTGCCCGTCGTCCTTCTGGTCCTGAAGCCGGCAGCTCGCCACGCCATCGACGCCGGTGCGCGCGGAGCAGATCGAATGCGGAGCTCGGTCGAAGTAGATCCCCACGTCCTCCAGTGGCCCTCGAGGGCTTCGGGCGTGCACGCCCACGACGTCGGCATCCCAGGAACGCGACGGGGCCGGCTGGATCTCGACCACCTGCCAGGGTACGGCGGCCGCCACGCCGCCGACCGCCTGTTCGCGCAGGCCGGCCAGGGCCTTCAGCACCTGCGAGTGCGACATGCCGTCACGCTCGGCGTCGCAGAGCGACGCGCCATGCGACAGGCAGTAGCGTGCCTGAGGCTCCTGGCGCAGCAGCAGCGAGTACAGCTGCTCAAGTCCTGCCAGCGCGTGGCTCGCGCGTCCGACCGAGATCCAGGGTTCCGGCCAGTGCTGCACCGCCACGAAAAGCGCCTGCCCCTGGCGCCGCTGCATCAGCTGCGCGACGGGTCGCGGCGCTGCCGTGCCCTGCTGTCGGGCCAGCAGCGTCGTCGACATCTCGGCCTTCTGCCATCTCGCGACCAGGAAGGTCAGGTCGCCCCGAGTGACGAGGGCCGAGCGCTGCGCGGGCCGATACTCCACGCCGGCGGGCGGCACCACGGGCGCGCTGGCGCAGGCGGCCAGCAGCGCGCAGGCGGCCAGCAGTGCGGCGCGTACCGCGTCGGGACGGCTCACGCGGTGCCGGTCGCCTCGTCGGCGCGACGGCGCGCCCGCCGGGACGTGCCGATGAAACCGGCGCCCACGGCCAGCATCGCCAGCGCCAGTGACGAAGGCTCGGGGATAGACACCGAAGCGTCCTGCAACGCGACGTCGATCGAGTTCAGCGCCGAGTCGAAGGCGATGAAGTTGGTGATCACGAAGCTGCCGCTGTTGAAGCGCGGGCCCACCACGTCGAAGCTCAGCTGCGCCAGGTCGCCGTCGCCGCTGGCGCCGGGGTCGGGCCCGATCAGGCTCTCGAAGATGAACGAGATGGTGCCGGTGGCGTTGTCGATGGTGCCGGCGTCGAAGAAGGTCGTGCCGGCGGCACCCAGGAAGCCGCCTTGCGAGACGCCCGAGGCGGCGAACAGCGTCGGATCGAAGCTCACATCGAACTGGTAGGCATACAGGTCGGTGAAGCCGCTGGCGGAGACGTTGAGCTGGAACGCACCGCCCACGAGCGATGGGCCACCGATCGAGACGGTCGGCACGGCGAACGCCGGCGCCGTCGCCAGTGCGCCGAGCAGCGCGAGGGTGGACACCAGGGTGGGCAGACGAGAGGATGGGGTCATGATGTGATCCGGATGGGTCGGGTGTCGATCGATCAGTTGCAGCGGGTGCCCGAGGCCATCAGGCGAGACATGCTGGCGACGTCGCGCACGTCGATCACGCCGTTGCCGTCGGCGTCGAGGCGGGCCACGTAGCGCGGCTGGCCTTCACGCGCACCGATCGCGCTGCGAGCTGCCGCGAGATCGCTGCAGCCGTTGCCCACCACGGCGGAGGCGGTGGCGGGCAGATCGACGAAGTCGTTCGTCGAAGCCCCGGCAAAGCGCACGTTGACCTTGTCGATGCCGGGCCGGAACGGCCCGAAGCCCGATGCACAGGTGGCCACGCCTGAGGCATCGGTCGTTGCGACGCAGCTCGCGCCGCTGGCCTCGTGCTCGAACGTCACCGCCTGATGGGCCAGGGGCCCCCAGCCATTGCTGGCCTTGACGGAGAAGCGCGTGGGCAGCGGGCTCGCGTGCTGGAACTCGAGCGTGTTGTAGCGCCACACGGGAAGCACCGTGGTCGCGTCCAGGCGGCTCAGCCAGGCGGCCGAGCACTCGCGCGCGATCACCATCTGGCGCACCACGCTCTCGTGGCCGTAGACGTGCTGGCTCGGCACGGTGCGGCCCTTGGCCAGGATCTCCCGCATCTTCTCGCCCTCGCCATCCCAGTAGATGTGCGGCGTCATCACGCCCTCGACGTTCAAGGCCTTGACCATCGCGTAGGTGCGTTCGATCGAGTCCAGGTAGCTCGCCACCGCGGGGATGGAGTTCGACGACATCGACTGCCCGCCGTTGGTGAGCACGCGCACCGGCTTGCCGTGATCCATCACCTCCACCACCGAGGAGGTGGAGCCGGCCGTGTGTCCCGGTGTCGGCAGGATCCAGAAGTTCTTGCCGCCGATGGACATCTGGCGCATCGACAGGTCCGTCGAATCGATGCCCGTCGGTGCATAGGGCTTGTTGCTCGCGTCCGCCGACCCGAGAAAGATCTCGGCGCCCAGGTTGGTTCTCAGCCACGCCGCACCGCCATCGTGGTCGCGGTGCCCGTGCGTGAGCAGCACGGCCCTCAGGGGATAAGTGGGGCTCAGGCCCAGCGCCTGCATGGCCGGAAAGTTGAAGGTCGCGACCTCGTTGGCCGTGTTGCCGGCATCCACCTGCACCAGCCCGTCGGCGGTCTTGATCAGGTACTGACCCACATAGTGGTTGCCCACGAACCAGACGTCGTCGAAGATCTGCGTCGCCGGGATGCGGTACTCGGCGTTCGGCCCTGTCCCGGTGGTGTTGTTCCAGCCGCGCGACTCGATGACGATCCGGTTGTTGTCATCGGCCAGGTTGCAGTAGAAGGCACGCGCGTACTGCATCATGAAGGGGTCGTTGCCCACGTTGCGGGTGGCCGCGTCGCGGTGGATGTCGGTGCGGCTCTGCGCCACGGCCAGGCTGGCGGCTGCCGCCAGCGCCGCTGTCAGCAACACGGCGATCGAGCGCGAGAGGGGGAACCGGTGGATCTGCATGTCGCTTGTCTCCTGGTCGTATGGGCTGCGTATCGGACCGTTCGGGTCGACGGCCTCGAAAACGAATATAGGCAGCTGAGCAGGGAAAAACCGCGATCGCAGTTAAGGCACTGTTGACGCGAGGTTGACGCTGAAAACAGAAGAGCGCGGATCAGCTCGGTCCGGTCAAGGCGCTTCGATCGAGCCGGGCCCCCTCTCCAGGGCCTCGGCCATGAACTGCACGAAGGCGCGCACGCGCGACGACATCTGCAGCCGCTGCGGATACACCGCATGGATGTCGGCCTCGGGCGTTTCCCACTGGGGAAGCACCTGGACCAGCCTGCCTTCGCGCAGGTGGCGCGCCACGTCCCATTCGGCGCGCATGACGATGCCGTGGCCTTGCAACGCCCAGTGCACGGCGATCTCACCGTCGTTGGTGGCCAGGCTGCCCTGCGTCTTGATCGACTCGGTGCGGCGGCGGTGTCCCTTGCCGGCGCTCAGTCGCCAGGTGCCGTAGGCCTCGTCACCCTGTCGGATGCCGATGCAGTCGTGGCCGGCCAGGTCCTGCGGCGACTTCGGATGGCCATGTCGCTTGAGGTAGGCCGGAGCTGCGCACAGCACACGGCGGTTGGCCGCCAGGCGACGCGCGATGACACGCGTGTCGGGCGGCTGTCCGAAGCGGATGCAGACATCGAAGACGTCTTCGGTGAGCGCCGGCGGGTTCACCGACAGCTGCAGCTGCACCTGCACTTCAGGGCACCGGCTGACGAAGCGCGAGATCAGCGGACCGACATGGCTGCGGCCGAAACCGAGCGTCGCGTTCACGCGCAGCAGACCCTTGGGGATCTGGGCCGAACGCGACAGCATGCGGTCCAGATCCTCCATCTCGGCCAGGATGCTGCGGGCGCGCTCGACCACCGCTTCGCCTTCCGGCGTCAGACTCATTCGACGCGTGGTGCGGCTGACCAGAGCGACACCAGTGCGCCCCTCGATGAGGGCCAGCCGCTTGCTGACGGCCGCCTTCGAGATGCCCAGGTCGCGCGCCGTGGCGCTGAGACTGCCGCTGCCCGAGAGTGCCACCAGAAAGCCCAGCTCTGCGGGTTGGATGCCTGTACTCATGTCCTGCCCATCGTTCACTTTACGTTGACGACGGATTCACTTTTCGATCCGTCGGCGCTGGCATTCATTCTTACAGTTTGCCGTCCTGCAGCGCGAATGAAAGCCCCCCAAGATGAAAACCTACTCCATCGCATCGATCCCGGGCGACGGCATCGGCAAGGAAGTCGTGCCTGCCGGCCAGCAGGTGCTGCAGGCGCTGGCCGCCGCCGACGGCAGCTTCGGCTTTCAGTTCGAGAGCTTCGGCTGGGGCGGCGACTGGTACCGCAAGCACGGCGAGATGATGCCGGCCGACGGGCTGGACATGCTGCGCGACAAGGACGCCATCCTCTTCGGCTCGGCCGGCGACCCGCACATCCCCGACCACGTCACGCTGTGGGGCCTGCGGCTGAAGATCTGCCAGGGCTTCGACCAGTACGCCAACGTGCGGCCCACGCGCATCCTGCCGGGCATCGACGCGCCCTTGAAGCGCTGTGCACCGAAGGACCTGGACTGGGTCATCGTGCGCGAGAACAGCGAGGGCGAGTACGCCGGGGTGGGCGGCCGCGCGCACCAGGGCCACCCCATCGAGGTGGCCACCGACATGTCGGTGATGACGCGCGCCGGCGTCGAACGCATCATGCGCTACGCCTTCAGGCTGGCGCAGAGCAGGCCGCGCAAGCTGCTCACGGTGGTGACCAAGAGCAACGCTCAGCGCCACGCCATGGTGATGTGGGACGAGATCTCGGCGCAGGTGGCGCGCGAGTTCCCCGACGTGAAGACCGACAAGGAACTGGTCGACGCGATGACGGCACGCATGGTCAACAAGCCGGCCTCGCTGGACACCATCGTGGCCACCAACCTGCATGCCGACATCCTCAGCGACCTCGCCGCCGCCCTGGCCGGCAGCCTGGGCATCGCGCCCACCGGCAACATCGACCCCGAGCGCCGCTACCCCAGCATGTTCGAGCCTATCCACGGCTCGGCCTTCGACATCATGGGCCAGGGCCTGGCCAATCCCATCGGCACCTTCTGGAGCTGCGTGATGCTGCTGGAGCACCTGGGCGAAGCCGAGGCCGCACGTCGCCTGATGCAGGCCATCGAGGTGGTGACCGGCAGCCCCGCACTGCACACACGCGACCTCGGCGGCACGGCCACCACGGCCAAGGTGACCGATGCCGTGTGCCGCCAGCTGGCCGCGCAGATCCGCTAGACACCGCGTTGCGGCCATCCCGACCCACCCCCGTTGCTGCCGCCGAGGCGGCAGACCTTCCAGAGCCCAGGAGACAGCCATGAACCTATCCCAAGCCACCCCCGCGCAACAGGCACCGACCGCCCGGCGCCGCAACGTGCTCGCAACAGCCGGAGCCCTGATCCTGCTGGCCGCCACCAACGCTGCACAGGCGCAGACCTGGCCCACCAAGCCGGTGACCCTGGTGGTCCCCTTCCCGGCCGGTGGCACCACCGACGTGCTGGCGCGGGCGCTGGCCGAGCGCCTGACCCCCGTGCTGGGCCAGACGGTGATCGTGGAGAGCAAGCCCGGCGCAGGTGCCACGCTGGGCGCCGACCACGTGGCCAAGTCCAGGCCCGACGGCTACACGCTGCTGGTGGGCGCCGTCCATCACACGATCGCTACCAGCGTCTACCGCAAGCTGTCGTACGACTTCCAGAAGGACCTCACGCCGCTGACCGTCATTGCCATGGTGCCCAACGTGCTGGTGGTCAACGCGACCTCCCCGGTGCGCACGGTGGCCGAGCTGGTCGCACAGGCCAAGTCGGCCAAGCCCGAACTGAGCTACGGTTCCAACGGCAACGGCACGGCACAGCACCTGATCGGCACGCAGTTCCAGAACAGCACCGGCACGACGCTGCTGCACATCCCGTACAAGGGCAGCGGCCCGCTGACCACCGACCTGCTGGGCGGCCAGGTCACGATGTCCTTCGACACCATCACGCCGGTGCTGCCGCACATCAAGGCCGGCAAGCTGCGCCCGCTGGCCGTCAGCACCGCCCGGCGCTCGTCTGCACTGCCCGACGTGCCCACGCTCGAAGAGGCCGGGCTCAAGGGCTTCGACATCGGCACCTGGTTCGGCGTGCTCGCGCCGGCCGGCACGCCGCGGGACGTGGTGCAGCGTCTGAGCAGCGAGATGCAGAAGATCATCCAGTCGCCTGAGTTCAGGCAGCGCATGTCGGAGATCGGCGCCGAGCCCATCGGCAACACACCGGACCAGATGGCGCGGCAGATCCGGGAAGAGACCGAGAAGTTCGCCAAACTGGTCAAGGAAGCCAAGGTCACCATCGACTGAAGAGCCCTGAACGAAGCGCCCATCCGACCATCGCAGCGCATGGTCGGGGGCGCGCGTCTTCGCTTGCGGTCCCTGCGTCGGCGAGGCTCGTGGACACCATGGACAGGTCGAGTGCCGGGACATCCATGCATCGTCCCGGGCAAGGCTTGAAGGGGTCGCAAGTGCCGTTCGAGTCGCCTGGGCCGGCGCGGCGCTGTGCACGATCTCGGTCGCTCCGCCAGAATCGGGCCCGTACTCCGCCCCGCGGGCGCACCCTTCGCGCCCGAGGAACCCGCTGGCTCGTCGCGCCTGGTGCAGCACATGCAATTCCTGTGGCCTCAGAACCTGTGGTGGATGCTGCTGCTGCCTCTGCTGCCCCTGCTCTACCTGTGGCTGCTGCGCAGGCGCGGCAAGCCGGCCATCGTGATGTCCAGCCTGCGCGTCGCGCGCGCGGCGGCGGGCCCCACCTGGCGGCGGCACGTGCCGCCGGCCTTGGTGCTGCTGGCCCTGGCGCTGCTGCTGCTGGCACTGGCGCGTCCGACGGCACCGGTGGCGCTGCCCTGGGCGAAGACCACGGTCATGCTGGCGATGGACATCTCGCGCAGCATGCGCGTCAACGATGTCGAGCCCACCCGCATGGTGGCCGCGCAGGAGGCGGCCAAGGCCTTCCTGAACGAGGTGCCCAGGCACATCGACGTAGGCCTGGTCACCTTCGCGGGCACGGCCCAGGTGGCCCAGCAGGCGACGATCGACCGTCCCTCGCTGGTGGGCGCCATCGACGCCATCCAGATGCAGTACGGCACGGCGATCGGCAACGCCATCGTGGTGAGCCTGGCCGAACTCTTCCCCGACCACGGCATCGACCTGGCCGAAATGACCTACGGCTCCCGCCGCCAGGGGCGCAGCCTCGACGAAAGGGCGGCCAAGTCTGCGGTCGCGCCGAAGCAGATCACGCCGGTGGCGCCCGGCTCCTACGACGCGGCGGCCATCATCCTGCTGAGTGACGGCCGCCGCACCACCGGCATCGACACGCAGCAGGCCGCGAAGATGGCGGCCGACCGCGGGGTGAAGATCCACGTCATCGGCCTGGGCACCCCCGACGGCCACCTCGCCATGGGCGAGGGCATGGCGATCTACCTCAAGCTGGACGAGCCCGCACTGCGCGAGGTGGCGGAAGTGACCGGCGGCGAATACCACCATGCAGCCACCGCCGAGGCGCTGCGCAGCGTCTACCAGGACCTCGGATCGCGCGTGCAGACGCGCAAGCGCGACACCGAACTGACAGCCCTGCTGTCCGGGGCGGCCGCCCTCGTGCTGGTGCTCGGCGCGGGCCTGTCGCTGCTGTGGTTCGGTCGCGTGACCTGAACGCCGTCGGCAACAGCAGCGCTACAGCGGGACGACGGAGCGTACTTCCCACGGTGGTATTCTGGCCGGAAGCGACCGGGCGATCTGCTCCGTCGGGAAGCGACAGGCGCAGGCGCCCGCTTCGACACCTTACCCTGGAAAAAAATGGACAAGCTTCTGGCGAGCGTGGGCTCATTGCTGTACGGCATGCGCTTCACCATGCTCTTCTTCTATGTCGGCCTGGTGGCCATCATCTTCGGCATCCTGGGAAAGTTCCTGCTCGAGACCTACAAGCTGATGAACACCCTGCTCTTCGGGAGCCTGGAGAAGATCGACCTGATCATCAAGGTGCTCGAACTGGTGGACATGACGATGGTCGCGCAGCTGGTCTGGGTGGTGGCGCTGGCGGGTGTCTCGCTGTTCGTGACCACCGGGCACTTCGACGCCAAGGACATGAAGAAGCCCGACTGGCTGGACCACGTCAACACCTACAACCTCAAGCTGAAGCTGGCCTTCGCCATCATCTCCATCTCGGGCGTGCATGCGCTGAAGACCTACCTGAGCGGCGAGCTGAACATGGAGAACATCCAGATCGTCACGATGGTGGCCGTCATCCACTTCACCTTCGTGCTGTCGGCGATCGGCATCTCCTTCGCCGAGCGGCTCACCAGGGACAAGCACTGATCTGCGGCGCGGGCCCGAGCCCGCGCCGGCACGTCAGGCCAGCGGCACGCTCTGCGGAAAGCTGAACACGTTGCCCGGGTCGTAGTGCCGCTTGACCTTCTGCAGTCGCGGCAGCGCCTCGCCCCAGTAGGCCTGCGCGAAGTCGGCCAGGCCGGCGTGCGGGTAGTTCTGGTACACGTGGCCGTTCAGGTGGGGCTGCAGCAGCTTCATGAAGCCGTCCAGCCAGGCCCGGGCGGCGTTCCGGTCGGCGTCCTGCACCCAGAACACGTCGACGAAGATGTCCATGTCCACGTCGCGGTGGATGAACGCGGTGGCCAGCCTGGGCACCTGGTTGATGGCGCCGCCATAGGGCTCGATGATCAAGGTGTTGTTCGGGTTGGGCGCCGTCGCCGCGTAGGCCACCACCGCCTGCCAGTCCGCGAGGCCCAGCGGCGTGGCGATGTAGCCGGCCCGCTTGTCTTCCTTCGACCCCGGCGGCGGGTCGGGGATGGCGTACGGCTGGGTGTCGAGCAGCTTGTCCATCGTGCCGTAGGGTCCTGACGCGTCGACGAGCAGCTGCGCACTGGGGAAGCTCATCAGCGACTCGACGGCGGCCAGGCCATCGCTGCGGCTGCCCGCCCACATGCCCTGGGCCAGCAGCACCTGCCGTCCTTCGTGGAACCCCAGGTTGACGGTCATGCCCAGATTGGGCGCGGCGCCCTGGCGCATGTAGCGGGCCTGCAGTTCCAGCAGCACCGCCGCGGCGTCGGCGGCGTCCCACTGGATGGACCAGGCCCACACCGAGGGCAACGGCACCAGGCGATAGGTCACTTCCAGCAGCACGCCGAAGTTGCCGCCCGTGCCGCCCTGCAGCGCCCAGTGCAGGCTCTGATGCTCGTTCTGCGCATCGGCCACCACCACGCGGCCGTCGGCCAGCATGACGCGGAAGGCCGCCACGCTGTCGCACTGGATGCCGTACATGCGCGACGTGTAGCCATAGCCGCCGCCCTGCACGAAACCGCCGACGCAGACGTCGCCGCACTCGCCCGAGGGCACGTGCAGCCCCGTGGGGTTCAGCGCGCCGTTGAGCTTGTCGAACTTCGCACCGGGGCCCACGCGCACGGTGCGCGAGTCGCTGTCGACCAGCACGTAGTCGAACGTGCTCATGTCGATGACGATGCCGTCGGTGACCACCGAGTAGCCGGCCGTGCTGTGGCCACCCGAGCGCACGACGAAGGGCACCTTCAGATGCTGGGCCAGCTTCAGGCACAGCAGCACGTCCTCGTCCACCTCGCAGTAGACGATGGCGATCGGGTAGGCCTGGAAGGCCGGGTTGGACTCCTGCCGGTCCTGGTCGTAGCCCGCATCGCCCGGCAGCACCACGCGCCCGACGACGGCGTCGATGAACGCCGCCATCGCCGGCTGGTGCTCGCGCTGCAGGCGCAGGCGCGCCAGGTCGGCGTCGCTCATCTGCAGCAGGCGTTCGGCCAGCGCACGGTGGGTGCGGCGCGCCGGACTGGATCTACGGGCCATGGTCAGCTCCTGGGGTCAGTTGTGCAGGGAAGGCAGTTCGGCAACCAGATGGTCGGCGCGCGACAGGGCGTGCGCGGCGCGCTGTTCGAAGAAGGGCAACTGCAGTCGTTGGGCCACGTTCCGGGCCTGCTGCCATGCCGCCCCGGCGGCGGCCGCGTCGCCGGGGCCGGCGCGCTGCGCCAGGGCCTGGCCGCGCAGGCGCAGCACCTCGGGCTCCCACCAGCGCTCGGCGCCGATGGCCAATGCGTCGTCGGCCTGGCGCAGGGCCTCCAGCGCCTCGTCGCTGCGGCCGGCGATCAGGCTGGCTTCGGCCAGCACGAGCAGGCAGCGCAGGCGAAGCAGGCCCAGGCGCACCTGGTCGATCTGCTCGATGCCGCCGACGATCTGCGCCAGCCCGGGGATGGTGTCGCCGTCGCGCACCTGGATCAGGCCGCGGTAGACACGCATCACGGCGGCCCACATCGGGAAGCGGTGTTCGTCGGCAAAGCCCGCCGCGGCCCGGGCGGCACTGCGGAACTCGGCATCGTCGCCGCGCTGGTAGTTCAGCAGTGCGCACCAGCCCAGCATGGAGGTGGTCTGGAACGGGCTGTCCAGGCGGCGCGCGATGGCCGCCGCCTCTTCCTGCCAGGCCCGCGAAGCCGCCACGTCGCCGCAGTTCATGTCGATGAAGGCCAGGCACATGGCGCAGGCCACGGCCGGATGCTGACCCAGCGAGAACATCTCGATCTCGCGGTCGTCGGGCGGTGCGTGGCGGTACTGCTCGATGCCCAGCAGCACCAGTTCGCGCGCCCGCGGCATCTGCCACAGGTGGAACAGCGTCATGCCCAGCGCCATGCGCGCGCCCAGCAACGAGGCGCCGCGGTCGCCGGTCTCGGCGATGGCCAGCATGCGTTCGGCCACCTCCAGGGCCTCGAACATGCGCCCGCGTGCGCCGTAGAAGCGCCACAGGCCCATCAGCGCCGGCAGCAGGTCGGCCGATTCACCCGACCACTGCGTCAACGCACGGGCATGGCCGTAGGCCTGTTCGACCTCGGGGGCGCTCTGGCCGCGCGCCATCATCAGCGCCGCACCGCGCGCCACTTCCAGCCGCAGGCCCAGCCGCGCCTGGGCCGGCGCCACGGGCCCGGCCGCATTCAGCGCCGGGTTCAGGGACAACAGGCTCAGGGCCTGGCCCAGATGCGACAAGGCCTCTTCGTTGGCGCAGCGGTTCAACGCGCGTTCGCCGGCCACGCGCAGCAGTTCGACCGCGCGCTCGCGCTCGCCGGCCTCGGCCAGGTGACGGGCCAGCAGTTCGGGCTGGGCCTCGGTCAGGTGCGGGAAGTGCTGCTCCAGCGCGTCGGCGATGCGCTTGTGATAGACCGCCCGGCGCGACTTCAGCGTCGACTCGTAGGCGGCGTCGCGGATCAGGGCGTGACGGAAGCGGTAGATCTCGCCGTCGGGCCCATGCCGGCGAAGCAGCAGCTCGGCGTCCACCAGGCGCTGCAGCCCCTTCTGCAGTTCGGGCTCGCTGCCCGGCACCACGGCGCGCAGCAGCGCATAGCTGAACTCGCGACCGGTGGCCGCCGCGATCTGCGCGATCTCGCGCGCTTCCGATTCGCGGTCCAGGCGCGCCATCAGCGAGCCCTGCAGGGTGTCGGGGATGGTGGCCATGGCGCCGGCCATGCCGGCATGCTCGGCCAGCGTGTGCACCAGCTCCTCGATGAACAGGGGCACGCCGTCGGCGCGCTCGATGATGCGCGTCAGGGCCTGGGCTTCGAGGAAGCGGCCGTGCAGCGCACCGGCGGCAAAGCGTATCGCATCCTCGTCGGACAGCCGCGCCAGCGAGACCTGGCTGACGTGCGAGTGGTGTGGCCAGGGCGGCTTGAAGTCGGGTCGGCAGGTCAGCACCGCCAGCACCCGCTGGTCGGCAATCCTGTCGATGAGCTGGCCCAGCAGCTGCACCGTGGTGGGGTCGGCCCAGTGCAGGTCTTCGCACACCAGCAGCAGCGGCTGGCGCCGCGCGGCGGCCAGCAGCCAGCGCACCAGCGCGTCGATCATCTTCACGCGCAGTTCGCGCGCGGCCAGGGGCAGCAGCGGTGTGCCGGCGCCGTCCTGCGCGGCCGCTGCCGGCGCAGGGTGCAGACCCACCAGCGGGCCGATGTAGGCTGCCGTCACGTCGGGGTCCAGCCCCACCGCGTCCAGTTGCCGGGCCAGGCGCGCGGCGCGCTCCCCGGCCGTGTCGTCCTTCTCGAACTGCAGCATGCGTTCGAGGTGCGCTGCCACCGGGTACAGCTCGGTGGCGCTGTGGTAGGGCGAGCAGTGCAGCACCACGCGCTGCGCACCCTGCCCGTGCGCCAGGCGGCGGTGTTCGCTGAGCAGCCGGGTCTTGCCGATGCCGGCTTCGCCCGAGAGCATCACCACGCGGCCCCGGCCTTCCCTGGCCAGGGCCCAGCGGTCGTTCAGCAGGGCCAGCTCCGACTCGCGGCCGATGAGGCCGATCGACTCGCGGTCGGAGTCGCGCGCGCGGCCGTGGCTGCGCCGGGCCTGCACGGCCCGCCACACGCGCACCGGCCGGCTCAGGCCCTTGAGCGCACGCTCGCCGAGGTCGTCGAACTGAAAGTCGGCTCGCGCAATGGCGTGGGCGGCGTCGCTCACCAGCACCTCGCCGGGCCCGGCCAGCGCCTGCACGCGCGCGGCGAGGTTCGGTGTCTCGCCGACGGCGAACTGCTCGCGCACATAGGCACCGCCCAGGTTGGACAGCAGCACCAGACCGCTGTGCACGCCGATGCGCATCGACAGCGTCACGCCGTGGCTGCGCAGCAGCTGCTCGTTGAAGGCCGGCAGCCGCTCGACGATGCCCAGCCCGGTGCGGATGGCGCGCTGCGGCGCGTCTTCCTGGGCCTGGGGCCAGCCGTAGTAGATGAAGGCGCCGTCGCCGCGGTATTCGGCGACGTGGCCGCCATAGCCCCGGATGACGTCGATGCACAGGTCCTGCCAGGCCCTGAAGACCTCGGCCAGCTGCTCGGGGTCCAGGCGTTCCGACAGCGGGGTCGAATCGACCAAGTCGACGAACAGCACGGTCAGGAAGCGCCGTTCGGCGTCCACCGTGGCCGCACGTGCGGGCTGGGCCGGGGCCGGCAGGCCAGCCGCAGGGGACGTCACGGGTCCGCACCACAGCAGCAGCCCGGCGGGGTCGGACCGGGCCACCTGCAGCACGTCGACCAGCTCCGACTTCAGATCCGCGAAAGTCCCGTCGTCGAGCGGAAACTGCCGCCGCAGCGCCCGCTCCGACACGCGCCCCTGCTGGCGCAGCAGGGCCTGCACGGCAGCCAGGGTTTCGAAGAAGGACGGCGCATTCATGGTGCACCGACTGTAGGAGGCCGCCCTGCGTCGGGCGAGCCAACTTTTCACCTGCACGGCGTGCCCTTGTCACGCCGCACCGGCCGCGCGGCAGCGCAAGACAAGGGACGGCGGCGCGGCTCAGCGCGCCGCCTGCCCCGGGCTCACTTCCGGTTGGCCTTGAAGTCGGTGAAGACCCGCGTCTGCACCCGGCGCACGTCGTTGGGCAGGTCGCGCATCACCGCCATCTTCGCGATCTCGGCCGGCGGCGGAAAGATGGTCGGGTTGCTGGCCAGCTCGGGCTTGACGAAGCTCTTGGAAGCGACGTTGGGGTTGCCGTAGAAGACCTCGTTGGTGAGCGCCGCATGCACCTCGGGGCGCAGGATGTAGTTGATGAAGGCATGTGCCTCTGCCACGTTCTTGGCGTCCTTCGGGATGCCCATGCTGTCGAGGAACATGGTGGCGCCGCGCGGCGGGATCAGCGGACGGATGGTGAAGGTCTTGCCGGCCTCCTTGGCGCGCTGGTTGGCGATGTTGAAGTCGCCCGAATAGCCCAGCGATACGCAGATCGAGCCCGCCGCCAGGTCGTTGATGGGGCCGGGCGAGAAGATGCGCGTCACGTTCGGCCGGGCGGTGGTCAGCACCTGGCGCGCGGCGTCGTAGTCCTTGACGTTGGCGCTGAAACCGTCCTTGCCGGCGTACAGCATGGCCACCGGCACCACCTCGCTGGCCGAGTCCAGGATGTGGATGCCGCAGGCCTTGAGCTTGCTGGCGTACTCGGGCTTGAAGATCAGGTCCAGCGGGTTGGCGGGCATCGGCGTGCTGCCCAGCGTCTCGCGCACCTTCTGCTCGTTGATGCCCACCGTGACGAAGCCCCACATCCAGTTCACCAGGTGACGGTTGCCGGGGTCGGACTGGGCCAGCTTCTCGAGGATGGCGGGGTCGAGGTTCTTCCAGTTGGGGATCAGCTCGCGGTTCAGCGGCTGCAGCAGGCCGCCCTGGATCTGCTTGGCGGCGAAGTGCGCCCCGGGCACCACGATGTCGTAGCCGGTGCGGCCCGCCACCAGCCGGGCATGCAGGGTCTCGTTGCTCTCGACGTTGGCGTCGTAGCGCACCTTGATGCCGGTTTCCTTCTCGAAGTTCTTGATGACGTCGGGGCCGATGTAGTCGGCCCAGTTGTTGACGTTGAGCACGCGACCGCCCTGCGCCGGCTGGGCCAGCGCGGGGGTGGTGCAGACGGCCAGCAGGCTGGCAGCCAGGGCGCAGGCGGCAACACGCCAGCGGCGGGCCTGCTGCCGGACGGCCGGGAACGGGGAGGAAACTGCGTACACGGGCGACTCCATCAGGGTTGAGGGCACCGCACCAAGAATCGGCTGCGGCCCCGAAGTTCCCCGGAAGCTTAAAGAATTTTCGGCCGCTGCGGGCATGGGCCCTTGCAAGCCACCACGCAGGCCCCGTCCCGCCCCCGGGGGCCTTGGTTCAAGTCCTGACGGCCTATCGGGCCATCCAGGGGCCCTGCCCGCGGCAGGAAGTGCGGGCTGGCGACCCGTGCGCCTACTTGCGCCCGACCGCCTCGCGTGCGATGGAATCCAGCAAGGCGTCGACCTCGCGCAGCGCATCGCGCGAGGGCGGGCCGCCGCCGGGCATCGCCGTGCGGCGGTAGGCGACGAAGACCCGGTCGGGCCGGGCCGCCGTCGCCCAGACGGCGATGGAGTACGGGCACATCACGACATTGGCCGGGTCGGCTTCCATGGTCTTGCGCGACAGGCGCGCGCTGCAGAACTGCAGCGTCTGCGCGTCGGCGTAGATCTTCCGCTCGGAGCCGACATCCTTGCCGGTGCGCTCGAGCATGCGGGCGATCTGCGCCTGGTAGTCGACCACCAGGCCGCGGCTCTCGATCGCTGCCTGGAGATCGTCGCGCACCGCCTCGAACGAGGCGGAGTCCCGGGTGTAGGTCACCACCGGCTGCGCCGTGGCGGCCAGCGTGCCCAGCGCCAGGACGGCAAGGCACGCGCCTCGAAGAGTACGGAACATCGTGGTCACTCCTTGCGCCGGGTCAGGGGGAACGGGTCCGCCCAGCATGGCCTGTCGACGCCCGCGGCGCATTGCGCGGGCGCAAGGCGGGGTGCCGTGGCGGGGCGATCCCCCGTGCCGCAAATGCCAAGAACCTTGAGCCTGCGCAAGCTCCGGCCGCGCCTGGCGGCGGGGAACGTGGCAATCTGCCCCAAGCGGCAGGCACCCCGGCTGCCCGTCGGGGCCCGTGCCATCGCGCCATCGCGCCTTCGACTGTCCAACCCCACCAGCCACCCATGCCCACCAGAAGCCCCACATCGCACGACGACGACACCCGAGGCGAAGGGACAGCGCAGACCGGCTCCGTCGGCGCCATCGGCTTCATGGCTGACCCGACGCGCCATCTGTTCTTCACCGGCAAGGGCGGCGTCGGCAAGACTTCGCTGTCGACCGCGGCCGCGCTGGCGCTGGCCGATGCCGGCAAGCGGGTGCTGCTGGTCAGCACCGACGCCGCTTCCAACCTCGACGAGATGCTGGGCATCGAGCTGCGCAACCAGCCGGTGCCGGTGCCCGGCGCACCGGGCCTGTCGGTGCTGAACATCGACCCCGACACGGCGGCCGAGTCCTACCGCCAGCGTGTGCTGGCGCAGATGGGGCCCGACGCCAGCGCGCAGGAGCTGGCGACCGTGCGCGAGCAGCTGTCGGGCGCCTGCACCACCGAGATCGCCGCCTTCGACGAGTTCTCGGCGCTGCTGGCCGAAGGTGCCGCGGACTGGGACCACGTGGTCTTCGACACCGCGCCCACCGGGCACACCCTGCGCCTGCTGAGCCTGCCCAAGGCCTGGACCGGCTTCCTGGACGGCAACGACCGCGGCGCGTCCTGCCTGGGTCCGCACTCGGGACTGAAGATGCAGGAACGGCGCTTCCAGGCTGCGCTCGAGGCCCTGGCCGATCCGGCACAGACCACCGTGGTGCTGGTGGCACGGCCCGACCCCGGGGCCATCGCGGAAGCCGCGCGCACGTCCGACGAACTGCGCGAGCTGGGCCTGAACCACCAGCGACTGGCGGTCAACGGCGTGTTCCGGGCCAGCGAGCGCGGCGACGTCGTGGCACGTGCCATCGAAGACCTGGGGCGGCAGGCGCTGGACCACCTGCCCGCAGCGCTGCTTGCGCTGCCACAGGACCGCGTACCGCTGCGCGCCTTCGACACGGTGGGCCTGCCGGCCCTGCGCGCTCTGCTGCGTCCCGGCGCCCCTCCGCCTGCGCCGGCCACGCCGGCACCGACGACGGCCGACACCGCACTCCCAGGGCTGGCGGCACTGGCCGATGAACTGGCTGCCGCCGGCCACGGCGTGGTGATGGTGATGGGCAAGGGCGGCGTGGGCAAGACCACCATCGCTGCCGCCCTGGCGCTGGGCCTGGTGCAGCGCGGCCACAGCGTGCACCTGAGCACCACCGACCCGGCCGCCCACCTGGCCGTCACGCTGGACGGCCAGGTGCCGGGCCTGCGCGTGAGCCGCATCGACCCGCGGGTCGAGACGCAGCGCTACATCGACAAGATCATGGCCGCGAAGTCACCGGGGCTCGACGCGCAGGAACAGGCGCTGCTGCTGGAAGACCTGCAGTCGCCCTGCACCGAGGAAGTGGCGGTGTTCCACGCCTTCTCGCGCATCGTCGGCGAGGGCCGCAGCGCCTTCGTGGTGCTGGACACCGCGCCCACCGGGCATTCGATGCTGCTGATGGACGCCACCGGCGCGTACCACCGGCAGATGACGCGCGAGTTCGAAGGCCACGGGGCAGCGCGCATCGTCACGCCGCTGATGCGGCTGCAGGACGGCGGCTACACCCGCATCGTGCTGGTGACGCTGCCCGAGGTGACGCCGGTATCGCAGGCCGCCGCCCTGCAGGACGACCTGCGCCGCGCCGGCATCGAACCCTTTGCCTGGGTGCTCAACAAGAGCGTGCTGGCCGCCGGCACGCGCGAGCCCTTGCTGGCCGCCCGTCTGGTGGGCGAAAGGCGCCAGATCGAACGCCTGTCCGCGGGCCTGGCCCGTCGCCTGTTCGCCCTGCCCTGGCTGACGGAGCCGCCGGTCGGTTTCGCCCGGCTGTCGCAGCTGGTCGGTGACGACCATCGTGTCGCGCCCGCCGGGCGCTGAGCAGACGTCCAGAGATCCATCACGAGGCCACCCCCATGAGAGCCACCGTCCGCCTGTCCTTCGGTCCCGTCGAAGTCATCTGCCACGTGCCGCCCGACGGCAGCCGCATGGCCGCCGTCGAAGCGCGGCGCTGGCTCGACGAGCAGTTCAACGCCCACGACTGCGAGCCGCTGCGCCCGATGGGCAAGGTGCTGAGCGGCGACAAGCTGGTGGCACTGGCGCAGGCCATCGATGCCCACGGCTTCCAGGCCGACGAGCGGCTGCGCGGGGACTTCGCCCTGGCGGCCACGGCCTTGCTGGGCAGCGACGAGGTGCACATCGACGTCGACACGCACAAGCTGTCGTACTGACCGCCTTCGCGACGGCCGGCATCGCCGATCGACGTCAGGCCACGGGCAGCGCCACCGTGAAGGTCGTCCCCGTGGCGGCCTCCGACACCACGCCCACCTTGCCGCCGTGCGCCACGGTGATCTCGCGCACGATGTACAGGCCCAGCCCCAGCCCCGACGCGCCGCGCCGACGCTCGCCCTCGCCGCGTCCCTGCATGAGCGGCTGGAACAGCGTGCCGAGCGCCGCGGGGGCTATGGGATCGCCCAGGTTGTGCACCTCGAGGGTGGCCTCGCCGGCACCGGCGCGCAGTCGCACGGTGACCGGCTCGCCCGGCTCACCATGGCTGATGCCGTTCGAAACGAGGTTGCCGATGACCTGCGACAGGCGCTGGGCGTCCCACTGCCCCATCACCGGCGCCGTGGCCTCGAACTCGATCTTGGCCTCGGGGTGGGCGGCACGCTGTTCGTCGACCACGTCCTCGCACAATGCCGCCAGGTCCAGCGTGCCGCGCACGATGGGCAGGCCCGCACCCAGCAGCGTCTGCGTGAAGTCGAGCAGGTCGTTGACGTAGCGGCCCATGCGCATCGACGACGACACGATGCGGCCGACCGCGCGCAGTTCGCCGTCGCGCAGCTTGTCGGTGCGCAGCAGGTACTCGGCCGACATGCGCACGGCGCCCAGCGGACTGCGCAGGTCGTGCGCGAAGGCACCGACGAGCAGGTTGCGCGAGTCTTCCAGGCGTTTGGAGTACCAGGCGATGGACTCGGTCAGACCTTCGTCGATGGCTTCGCCGAAGCGCGTCAGCGCGGCCAGCTGCGCCTCGTCGGCGGTCGGGAGCTGCGCCGTCCAGCGCCGGATCACCGAGGCGCGCAGCGCGCGGTACTCCGACACCATCTCGGTCAGCGTGAAGCCTTGTTCGAAGCGGTGCTGGGCGTGCAGCCGCGACGTGCGCTGCACCTGGCCGGGTTGAACCGGCTCCGGCGCCCCCAGCGACTTCTGGTGCTGCTCGACGGCGTTCTGGTAGCTCCCCATGTCGGCGGCCACGGCCTGCAGCACCACCTTGGCATGGTCGCGCAAGCCGCTCACCGACAGGTTGGCGGCAGCCGGCCCGGTCGTGCGGGCGAAGGCCTCCCACTCGTCGACGATGGCGTCGACGTTGTCGATGATGAAGGCGGGAAAGGTGCTCATGGGCCGAGTGTGCGCCTTCCTCGCCGGGCCGGCCCGGGCTGCGGGCCTGTCGCTTCGGTACAGCGCGACCCCCAGCGCCTTGGTCGGCCGCTCCCACCCTTCAAGTCCGACTTGCGGAATTGATGTAGAACGGGTCACCGCTGGCCCGCTCGAGGGACCGCAGCCCAGCTTTCAGAAGGGACACGGCCGATGGCAGCAGCAGGTGGCGAACAACTCGTGCAGGTCGTTGCCCTGCTCGCTGCCGGCGTGGTCGCGGTGCCGCTGTTCAAGAAGCTGGGCCTGGGCTCGGTGCTGGGCTACCTGGCGGCGGGCGTGGCCATCGGGCCCTTCGGTGCGGCGCTGTTCGCCGACCCGGCCGCCATCCTGCACGTGGCCGAGCTCGGCGTGGTGATGTTCCTGTTCATCATCGGCCTGGAGATGCAGCCCAAGCGCCTGTGGAGCCTGCGCCACGACATCTTCGGCCTCGGCCTGGCGCAGGTGCTGGTGTGCAGCGCCCTGCTCACCGGCGTCGGGCTGCTGTTCGGGCTGAGCCTGCCGGTGGCCTTCGTGGGTGCCACCGGCTTCGTACTGACGTCCACCGCCACGGTGATGCTGCTGATGGACGAGCGCGGCGAGACCGTCAGCCCGCGCGGTCAGAAGGTGGTGTCCATCCTCCTGCTGGAAGACCTGGCCATCGTGCCGCTGCTGCTCATCGTGGCGCTCATCGGGCCGGTGCACGTCGACTCCGGCCGGCCGCTGTGGCTGGTGGTGGGCGTGGCGGTGGTGGCGGTGGCCTTCGTGATGGTGGCCGGGCGCTGGCTGCTGAACCCGCTGTTCAGGATCCTCGCGGCGGCCAAGGCGCGCGAGGTGATGACGGCCGCCGCGCTGCTGGTGGTGCTGGGCTCGGCGCTGCTGATGCAGTCGGCCGGGCTGTCGATGGCGATGGGCGCCTTCCTGGCCGGCGTGATGCTGTCGGAGTCGAGCTTCCGCCACCAGCTGGAAGCCGACATCGAGCCCTTCCGCGGCATCCTGCTGGGCCTGTTCTTCCTGAGCGTGGGCATGTCGCTGGACATCGCCGTGTTCGCCACGCAGGGGCAGCAGATCGTGGCGGCGGTGGCCGTCTTCATGCTCGTCAAGGCGCTCGGCATCTACGCCGTGGCACGCGTCTTCCGCGCCCGCCATGCCGACGCCGTGCACCGCATGGTGCTGATGGCGCAGGGCGGCGAGTTCGCCTTCGTGCTGTATGTCGCCGCGCAACAGGCCGGCCTCATCGACGGCACCGTGAACGCCGTGATGACGGCCGTCGTCATCTTCTCGATGGCGCTCACGCCCCTGGCCGTGGGCGCGCTGAAGTGGCTGGTGCCGGCCACCGCGGCATCGACCGACCGCGTGGAACGCCCCGACGGCCTCAGCGGCAGCGTGCTGATGATCGGCTTCGGCCGCTTCGGCCAGGTGGCCAGCCAGTCACTGCTGGCGCGGCGCGTGGACGTCTCCATCATCGACATGGACGTGGAGATGATCCAGACCGCCGAGCGCTTCGGCTTCAAGGTCTACTACGGCGACGGGACACGGCTGGACGTGCTGCACGCCTCGGGCGCCGCCACGGCGATGGCCATCGCCGTGTGCGTGGACGACAAGGAGGCTTCGCTGAAGATCGCCGAACTGGTGAAGCACGAGTTCCCGCAGGCCAGGCTGCTGGTGCGGTCCTACGACCGCGCGCACGCGCTGAAACTGCTGGCCTCGGGCGTGGATTACCAGATCCGCGAGACCTTCGAGTCGGCCAGCGCGTTCGGGGAAGCCGCCCTGCGCTGCGTGGGCGCCGGGCCCGACGAGGCCGCCGCGGTGGCCGCCGACGTACGCCGCCGCGACCAGGAGCGCCTGGAACTGCAGGCCACCGGCGGCATGCTGGCCGGCGTGGAACTGATGCACAGCAACCGCATGAAGCCCGAACCGCTGAGCCCGCCCACGCGTGCGGGCGTGCCGTTGAGCGAAGAGACGGCGGCGGTGACCTCGGCCAAGCCCTGAAGAAAGTGCAGCGGCTCAGCGACCCAGCACGCGGCCGGGCCGCTCGGCGTTGCGCACGCCCTCGCGCAGCACGACCTGCCCGTTCACCACCACGTGGCGGAAGCCCGCGGGATGGGTGGCCGGCGTGGCGATGGACGACTGGTCGCGCACCGCGGCGGGGTCGAAGACCACCAGGTCGGCGAAGGCCGACCGCCGCACGATGCCGCGGTCGACCAGCCGCAGCCGCTCGGCAGGACGCCCGGTGATGCGGTGCACCGCCTCGGCCAGCGTCAGCACGCCCATCTCGCGCGTGTAGTGACCCAGCAGCCGCGCCGTCCAGCCGTAGCCGCTGAGCGAACCGATGACGTCCTTCAGCGGGCCGGCCGGCGACACCGCCAGCGTGTCGGACATCACCGAGCAGACCGGGTCGCGCAGGCACAGGCAGATGTCGCTGTCCTCGAAGTTGCGCGAGGTCCACATCATCTGCGCCAGACCCTCGCCCTCTTCCAGCAGCAGGTCGAACACGGTGTCGTGCGGGTCGCGGCCGCGCTGCCGCGCGATGCTGGCGATGTCCATGCCCACCAGCTCCGGGTGCGCCGCCGACTGCAGCAGCGCGATGCGCTCCCAGCGCCCTTCGGTCACCAGGCGCCAGATGGGCTTCGGGTTGTGCTTCATGCGCTCGCGCTGCACGGGGTCGGACAGGCGCTGCAAGGTGGCGGGCGTGCCGCCCTCGCGCGCCCAGGCGGGCAGCACCGATACGACGACGGTGTGGGCCCAGTCATGCGGGATGACGTCGAAGGCGGCGTCGACACCGTCGGTGCGGGCGCGGTGGATCGCCTCCAGCGCCTGCGCCATGGCGCGCGGCGGCGCGCCGAACTTGGGCTGGATGTGCGAGATCTGCAGCCGTGCGCCGCTGCGCCGCGCGGCGCGCAGGGCTTCTGCGAAGCCCTTCTCGATGTCGACGTCACGGTTGCGCACGTGCGTGGCGTACAGCCCGCCGCGGCGCGCGGCCACGCGCGCCATCGCCACGATCTCCTCTTCGGGCGCCTCGTTGCCGGGCCAGTACTCCAGCCCCGTCGACAGACCGATGGCGCCTTCGTCGAAAGCCTGTTCGGCCAGCCGCTCCATCGCCGTCACACCGCCCGACCCCGCAGCCCGCCACAAGGCGCCGTGCCCGACGAAGGCGGCCACGTTGACGGCCGGCCGTGCACCCTGCAGCGCGTCGAGGTACTGGCCGAAGCTGCGCCAGGAGATGGGCACGCCGGCATCGACGGGCCCGAGCATCTGGCCCGGGTCGGGCGGATCGCCCATCGGCGCGGCGCTGAAGCCGCACTGGCCGATGACCTCGGTGGTCACGCCCTGGCAGATCTGGCTGTCGGCGCGGCCGTCCACCATCAGCGTGAAGTCGGAGTGCGTGTGGATGTCGATGAAGCCGGGCGCCACCGCCAGCCCGCGCGCGTCGAGCACCTGCGTCGCCGAGGCGCCGGCCAGATCGCCCACGGCGACGATGCGGTCGCCGCGAACGCCGACGTCGGCGCGGAAGGCGGGCGAACCCGTGCCGTCGATGAGCTCACCGCCCGAGATCAGGATGTCGAAGCTGTCTTGGAGCATGGCGGCGGCAGGAGGGAGGGATCGGCCACCGTACCAGACCTCGGGCGTACAAGGTCATGCCAGATTCGGGCGACCGATACGACCAGCCTGGAACCTACGCCCCGGGCCGTCGAAGGCTAGACCCATCCGGCACGACGCAGCCGCCGGTAGACGAAGACGCAGCCGAGCAGGGTCGCGCCCACGGCCAGGGGGTAGCCCGCGCGCCACGTCAGCTCGGGCATGTCTTCGAAGTTCATGCCGTACAGGCTGAACACCACGGTGGGGATGGCGAGGATCGCGCCCCAGCCTGCCAGGCGCTTGACGACCTCGTTCTGGTTGTTGGCGACCAGGGCCAGGTTCACCTGCATGGCCGTGGTCAGCATGTCGCGCATGCCGTCGACCTGGCCCACCAGCCGCGAGACGTGATCCTGGATGTCTCGGAAGTAGGCGCGCAGTTCCTTCGGGATCACATCTTCATGCAGGCGCATCAGCTCGGCGCTGATGTCCGCCAGAGGCAGGGCCGCGTTGCGCAACTCCAGCAGCCGGCGCTTCAACATGTACAGACGCTCGATCACCAGACCGTCGTAGCGGTCCTTGAAGATGTCGGTCTCGATGGCTTCGAAGTCCTGCTCGAACTGCGCCACGATGGGTTGGTAGTTGTCGGCCACGAAGTCCAGCAGCGCATACAGCGCGAATCCGGGCCCCTTGCGCAGACCCTTGTTGCCGACTTCGCATCGCTGCAGGACCTGGGCGTAGCTCGACGAGGCGCCGTGCCGCACCGACACCAGGAAGTTGGCACCGACGAAGAGGTGCGTCTCGCCGTAGACCACCGCGCCCCCTTCCAGCTGCGCCGTCTTCAGCACGATGAACAGCGAGTTGCTGTAGGCCTCGATCTTGGGTCTCTGGTGGGCGTGGTGGGCGTCTTCGACGGCCAGTTCATGCAGGCCGAACTCGCCCTGGATCTTGAGCAGCAGCACGTCGTCGGGCTCGTGCAGACCCAGCCACACGAAGGTGCCGGGCTGCCTGAGGACGTCGCTGATCTGGTCGAGGGGGACCTCGCCGAGATCCTGGCCGTCCCGGTACGCCACGCTGTTCACGATGGACGTCATCGCCCGCGACCTCTGGTGCCATGTTCACCCTGCAAGCGGGGCCTGCCTGGATCAGGCGGCCAGGGCGGGATAGTCGGTGTAGCCCTTGGCGCCGGGCACGTAGAAGGTGGCTTCATCCGGAGCGTTGAGCGGGGCGTCCTTGCGCATGCGCGCCACCAGGTCGGGATTGGCCAGGAACGGGCGCCCGAAGGCGACGAGGTCCCCCTTCTTGTCGAGCAAGGCCTGTTCGGCGCTGGCATGGTCGAAGCCGCCGGACACGATGAACAGGCCATCGAAGCCCGCACGCAGCTTGAGCTTGAAATCGGCCGGCACCGGCGGCGCGCCCATAGCCGAGTGGTCGACCAGGTGCACGTACAGCAAGCCCAGTGCCGACAGGGAGTGGACCAGCGTCAGGTACTGCGCCTGCACCTCGGGGAAGGCGCCGGTGCCGTTGAACACGCCGTAGGGCGACAGCCGCATGCCCACCCGATCGCGGCCGATGGCGGCGATGGTGGCGCGCGCGATCTCCAGCGCCAGGCGGTTGCGGCGTTCGTCGCTGCCGCCGTAGCCGTCGGTGCGCTGGTTGACGAGCGGGTTGAGGAACTGCTCGATCAGGTAGCCGTTGGCACCGTGCAGCTCGACGCCGTCGAAGCCCGCATCCATCGCCAGCTTCGCGGCGGCCACGTGTTCCTCGATGACGTGCTCGAGGTCGTCGAGGGTCATCGCGCGCGGCGGGCTGTGCGGCTGCATGCCCTGCGTGTCGGTGTACATCTCGCCCGGGCACACCTCGTTGCCGGGGCCCAGCACCTCGGCGCCGGCCGGCAGGTTGGCGACATGCGCCACGCGGCCGCAGTGCATGAACTGCACGAAGATCTTGCCGCCCTGCTCGTGCACGGCCGCCGTGCTGGCCTTCCAGGCCTCGGCCTGCGCCTTGTCGTACAGCCCGGGGATGCGCGGGTAGCCCAGACCGTTGGGGCTGGGCGAGGTGCCCTCGCTGATGATCAGGCCGGCCGTCGCACGCTGGCCGTAGTACGTGGCCATCAGCGCATTCGGCGTGTGCGCGGGCGTGGCCCGGCTGCGTGTCAGCGGTGCCATCACGATGCGGTTGGCGAGCTGCAGCGAACGCGCGGAGAACTGGTCGAAGAGCATGGGAGGAACTCCAGGGAAGGGTTGTTTCTGCGGGCCTGGACGGGGCATGCTGGGCCCGTCAGGCCTGCGGGGTCTTGGAAACGAAGCGTGCCCGCCGGGGTCGTTCGGGTCTGTTCGCTGGCGTACAGCCAGCTGGGGGTCCATCGCGCAGGTACTTCATCTCTCATATAATTGCTCGAACAATTCCACGAGCTATTCACTCAAGCATTCAAATGGGCGCCGAGATGCGTTCGGCAGGAGCCGCTGTCGCACAGACGCTGGAGCGACAGCTTCGCTTCGGTCCGCGGTCGGCTGCGCAGCTCGTTGCCGCGCTCGGGGTGAGCCAGCCGACTCTATCGCGAGCGATTCAGCGTCTAGGCACTTCGGTCACCTCATTCAAGATCACCGGGGACCGGACGCCGCGCTACGCGCTGCTGCGCGGGCTCCCAGAGGGTTTGAGCGCGCGTCAGCACATCTATCGCGTGCTGCGCAGCGGCACCATCGAGCCATTCGCTGACGTCGAATTCCTCGTGGGCGGCGCGACGCTCGAGCGAATGGGCAAGCTGACCCGGCTCTACGAAGGGCTGCCGCCCTACATGCTGTTTGCGGCCCCCTCGGGGTTCCTCGGGCGTCAGATGGCGGAGTTCGCCTCGAGGGGGCGCTCGTCGCTGCCTCCCAACCTCAAGGACTGGGGCGACGACCACCGGGTGGTCTACCTCTTCACCCATGGCACCCATCCGCCAGGCAATCTGCTGTTCGGCGAGTTCGCGGTGCAACGGACTTTGGAGATGATGCGGATCGGGCCGACGCCGGTGGCAGAGAAGCTCGAGCACTACCACGCGATGGCGGCGATGCTGCGTGAGGCCTCCTATGGCTCCAGCGCCGGCGGCGAGCAACCCAAGTTCCTGTCCATGGTGGAGGACTCGGGACACGTCATCGTGAAGTTCGCAAAGCACGGCAGCCGCATGGCCGGGCTGCTCCCCCTCGAGCACCTGGCGCTCGCGGCGTTGGGGGATGTGGGGGTGCCTTCGGCCCCCACGCAGCTGCTCGCCTCGGATGAATACGTCTTCCTGGAGGTGCAGCGGTTTGACCGCGTCGGGCCCCATGGTCGTGTGGGCATGCTGTCGGCCGGCTCGGTGGACGACGAGTTCTTCGGCAATCGCGACACCTGGTCGCAGTTCGCGGCGCGCTGCGAGCAGGCCAGGTACATCGCCGCGGCCGACGCCCATCACATCGACGTGATGGCGGCTTTCAGTGAGCTCATCGGGAACACCGACTGCCATTTCGAGAACATATCGCTGCTCATCGGCGAGGACGGCGAGTACCAGGGAGTCGCGCCGGCCTACGACATCCTGCCCATGCGCTACGCATCCCTGGGTGGCGGAGTGGACCCTGCGCTGGTGCCCATCACCCCGAAGGTCGGCGCGGTCGGTGCGAATCCAGCCGTCTGGTCGGCAGCGGCCCGGGCGGCCGATCGGTTCTGGACTGCGGTCCAGTCCGCCCGGCTCGCAGCTCCCATTCCCCAAGCCCTCCGGCAGCTGGCCAAGACCAATCGCCAGGTGGCCAGGGAATTCGTGCAGCCCTTGCTGCCGGCCGTCACGAGCAGGCGCTAGGGACGCGGGTGCGCTCCCGGCTTCGCGCGAGTCGTCTCGGCGCTCGAGCAGCGCGCGTGAACTTCGCACTGACGGCGAAGCAGTCGACGGCAAGCGGAACCGAAAGCTGGATCGAAGGTCGGCGCAGGCTCTGCGCCGCGCCCTGGTGCCCCAGGCGCGCGGCCTGGTGCCCGACCACGCGATGGCCTACGTCGTCGAGAGCGAGCTCGAAGACCAGCGCGCCAGCCTCGGCTGGATGGAAGACCCGGCGCAAGGCCTCCGGCAGGCCGAACGCGCGGCACGCCACGCCATCGGCCTCAACGACCCGGGAGCCAACGCACGCGCCGATGCGCAGCTCGGCCGCATCCACGCCATCCGCGGGGAGTACGCGCAGGCACTGGCCGAAGTGCGGCGGCTGCAGCCCAACTTCCCGCTCGTGGAATTCGGCAACCGCTTTGCGGACCCTGCGGCGAGGGCGCGCCTGCAGCTGGCGCTGCGCAAGGCGGGGGGTGATGGCCTGGGACGGGGGTGCGGCTTGGGCGGGAGCTGAGCGCCGACCAGCTCGGGGTCGCGGGGCCTCGCGACTCGCTGTGGTGGAGATCAGCACAGACGAGGATCGACCCACTGCCGAACAACTGCGCGGCGCAAGCCGCGGCTGCGGCGACGACCGACGCAGGCCGCCAGCCCTTCAGCCCGCCCGGCGCTGCCAGACGCTGAAGTACTCCAGCCCGTTGTCGGCGGCCAGGCTCTCGATGCGCGCGTCGGCGCACAGGCCCAGCGCCGTCTGCGCCTGGCGCATCAGCACCTGGAATTCCACGCTGGTCCAGACATGGGCGTGCTCGCGGCGCGCCATCAGCAGGGCCACCGCAGCCTGCCGCGCGTCGGGCTGGAAGATGCCGGGGGCCAGCGCGCGCAAGCGGTTCCAGTAGTCGTCGCCCAGCGCGGCACCGAACACGCCGGGCAGGCGGTGCTGCAGCAGCGCGACGAAGTCCTGCTGCGGTTCGGCAAAGGCCTCGGGCCAGTCCAGTCGCGCCAGATCGTCGTAGTGCTCGGACGTCACGCGATCGACCCGCGCGTTGAACTCGAGCCACAGATGCTCCCACGGCGCCGAAGCGCGCCGAGCGTCGAAGGTGTACTGCTTGTCGGGTGCCGACAGCACCACGTGCCCGCCTGGCCGCACCACGCGGAACAGCTCGCCGATCACGCGCAGCGGGTTGGCCACGTGCTCGATGACGTGGTTCAGGATCACGTAGTCCAGGCTGGCGCCGGCATGCTGCGCCAAGCCGTCGGTGTCGAGGTCGATCAGCTCGTCGGGCGCGACCAGCGCCAGATGCGCAATCTCGGGGAACAGCACGCGCGCGGTCTCGGGCGCCAGCACGTCGGCGTAGCGCGTGCGGCAGTGAGCAGGCAGCGCGGCGGGTTCGTTGAAGGCGCCGATCTCCAGGCCCTGGCCGGCCAGCAGGGCGTATCCCATCGAGCGGTGCTGCACGGTTTCAGGGCCTCGCGGCCGAGGCCGTGGAGACCTGCGGTGCGACGGTGATGGTGGCCATGCCTTCGACGTCACCCGTGCTCTGGCCCGGCCAGCACGGCGCGATCTCGCCCTGCACGGTGCGCACGGTTTCGCCGCGCCGCGCCAGCAAATGGCCCAGCAGCAAGGCTGCGGTCACCACCGTCAGCAGCAAGCGGAGGCTCCAGGTGACAGGGCGGCATTCGTCGCCCTTGGAAGCTTGGTCCGTCCGTCCAGTGTCGTCACAGCGCATCCAGCGGGTAGATCGGCCGGCGCACGTGCCAGCAAGCCAGCGCCGCGTAGTCGCTGGTGCACACGCCGGTGCCGAGAGAGGTCGGGTCATTCTACGCAGTCGCCATCTCCACACCGCCCCTTCGTGAGGGGGAAGCTGGCCCGCTTCCGAGCGGGCCTGGGCAGCGAGACCGGCCATCGAATTGGCGCGACCAGGCGGCGGCGACCGGCTCCAAATCCTGCAGGGCTGTTGCGAGGTTCGGTCGGATCGCCGTCGCCGCCACTGCGCCCACGGCCCGACGGTCGAGCGACTCCCCCGGCGTGAAGCAGACGTACGGCGATCGGCCGCGGCGACAATCCCTGCATGCGCATTCTGTTGGCCGAAGACGAACATGCCCTGGGCGAGTGGCTCAGCAAGGCGCTGGAGCAATCCGGTTTTCGGGTCGACTGGCGCGACGACGGACGACTGGTCGAGCAGGCGCTCGACGAGGGAGACTACGACGCACTGGTGCTGGACATCGGTCTGCCTGGGCGCGATGGCCGCGAGGTGCTGCGCCGCCTGCGTGCGCGCCAGGACCCGCTGCCCGTGCTCATGCTGACCGCGCGCGACAGCCTGGCCGAGAGGGTGTCGTCGTTGCACGAGGGGGCCGACGACTTCCTTCACAAGCCGTTCGCTCTGGCCGAGCTGGAGGCGCGCCTGACCGCTCTCATCCGGCGTGCGCGCGGCAGCGACCGGCCGCGACTGTCCTGCGGGCCGCTGCACTTCGAGGGCGCCCAGCGGCAGTTCCTGCTGGGCGACGAGGTGCTGGCGCTGTCGCCGCGCGAGCACCGCCTGTTGCGTGCGCTGATCGCGCGCAGCGGTGAACCGATGTCGCGCCAGCAGCTGCTCGACCGCGTGTTCAGCGACGACGATCCGGTCCAGTCGGCGGCCCTCGACGTCCTGATGCACCGCTTGCGGCGGCGACTCGAGGGACGCGGCGTGCGCATCCACACTTACCGTGGGCTGGGATATGCACTGGAACCGGATCCACAGGGCGACGCTTAGGACCCGCTTGCTCGGTGTGCTGATGCCGAGCCTGCTGCTGCTGCTGGGCATCAGCCTGTGGCTGACATACGGCCACGCTGTGCGCTCGGCCAATTCCGCCTTCGACCGGTCGCTGCTGGGGGCCTTGCGGGGCCTGGACCTCAACGTGTCCACCGCGTCCGGCGGGCTCTCCGTGGAACAGCCGTTCAGGTTGTTCGAGTTCTTCGAGCTCACGGCCGCCGGCGCGGTGCACTACCGCGTGGCCACCGATGACGGGCTGGTGGAGATCGGTTCCCCGGGTCTGCCGCTGCCCGAGGGCGAGCTGGTCGACGGTCAGGCCCACTTCTACGACGCGGTCTACCTGGACCAGCCGGTCCGCATCGGTGCGCTCGTGCGCCCGCTGGCGCCGCCGGTGGCGGGTGCTCGCCGCGTCGTGATCCAGGTGGCCGAGCCGGTGGACGTGCGGTCACGCTTCGTGGCTGCCTTCATCCGCCAGACCGTCACGCGCGACGCGGTCGTCCTCGGCCTTCTGGCGCTGACGGTGATCGGGGTGTCGGCCTGGGCCTTGCGGCCCGTCAAGCGGCTCGCCCAGTCGACACGCGAGCGCGACTCGCAGGATCTCACGCGACTGCCGACCGCCGACCTGCCCCAGGATCTGGTGCCGCTGGTGGAGGCCATCAATACGCAGGTGGCGCACACGTCCGGTCTGCTGGAGCAGCGCAGGCGCTTCCTGGACGACGCATCGCATCAGCTGCGCACGCCCCTGACCACGTTGCGGGCCCAACTCGACTTTGCGCTTCGGGAGAGCGATCCGCAGCGGTCGCGCGACGCGATGCGTGCCCTGTCCCAGGAACTGGACCACGCCACGCGCGCCACCCACCAGTTGCTGCTCCTGGCAAGGGCTGACGAGGCGCCCCTGCAGGCAGAGACCTTCGATCTGGCGGCGCTCGCGCGCGACATCGCACTGGAGTTGCTGCCGCTGGCCCGCGCCCAGGGTGTGGACTTCGGTGTCGAGGCGGGAGACGGCGAGTTGCCCGCGGCCGGAGACCGGGGGCAGCTGCGCGAGGCGCTGAGCAACCTCGTCCACAACGCCCTGGTGCACGGTGCCGGACCGGTGACCGTCGAGGCCACGGGCGATCGGGCTGCTGGCTGGGCGCTCGGCGTCGTGGATGCCGGGCCGGGGCTGGCGCCGGAGGTGGCGGACCAGCCGGGTGCCCGCTTCGCAAAAGGGCGCGGCAGCCGCGGGTCGGGGCTCGGGCTGGCGATAGCCAGGGCCGTGGTCGAGCGCCATGGTGGTTCGCTGCAGATCGGACCTGGCGACGCGGGTCGCGGACTGCGCGCGACGCTCGTCTGGAGGGCGCCATGAAGCGGCGGGAGGTCCTCTTGCTGTCCCTGGGGCCGGCAGCGTTGACGGCAGCCACGCCGTCGCTCGCGTCGTTGCAGTGTGTCGTGCCCGCCAAGCCGGGTGGTGGGTTCGATGTCACCTGCCAGTTGGTGCGCGAGCTGTTGGCAGCGCCGCCCGGGCCGCCGGTCATCGTCTATCACCCTGGGGGCATCGGTGCGCTGACCTACAGCGAGGTGGTCCGTGGCCAGCGGCTCCATCCTCGCGAACTGCTGGCCTTCTCCAGCGGCACCCTGCTCAATCTGGCCCAGGGGCGGTTCGGCGCCTGGAGGCCCGACCGCATCCGCTGGGTCGCCGGCCTGGCGATCGATCACGGCGTGGTGGCTGTCCATCCCGAGTCCCCGTGGCGCACCCTGGGCCAGCTGCTCGAGGCGCTGCGGGCCAGGCCGTCCTCGGTGGCGTTCGCTGCCGGGGGCACCATCGGCAGCCAGGACTGGATGAAGGCCGCACTGCTGGCGCGCGCCGCAGGTGTCAGCCACAAGTCGCTGCGGGTGGTGGCGTTCGAGGGGGGCGGGGATGCGTTGCGTGCGTTGCAGGGCCGTCACGTGCAGGTGCTGTGCGGCGATGCCGCCGAGCTGTCCGCCACGCCCGGCGGCGCTTCGGGGGTACGGCTCTTGGCCGTGCTCGCGCCGCGGCGGCTGGAGGGTTCGCTGGGCGGCGTGCCGACGGCGATCGAGCAGGGCTTCGACGTGAGCTGGCCCATCCTGCGAGGCGTGTACGCGTCGGCGGACTACCCCGCCACCGAGCTGGCAGCCGTCGTGGACCAGATGGCCCACGCCCTGCGGTCGCCCGGGCACGCGGCGCGGGTACGCGCGCTGGGCCTGCAGCCGCTGGCACTGACGGGCGCAGCGCTGCAGCACGAGGTTGACGGACAGTGGGCTCGCCTGGCGGAACTGGCCCGCGAGTTCGGCGTGACCGTGCGGCGTTGAGGCCCGACGCGCCCTCGCGTTGGAGCTTCCATGCACCCACTCAGGGTTCGCCCTGGCCCATTGAAAGGTCGTTGAGAGGTTCGCCCGAATACCTTGTCGGTCGCGCTGGAGCGTCTTGCGCGTCGTTCCTGCGCACCCGTGGCGCGTGCCCCCGCGGCGGCGCCGGCAATCCACCCAACCTGGCCTCAACATGACCCACTGCTTTCCGGAATCTCCGTCGCCCACGAACCGCCGGCAGGCCCTGCGCATCGTCGGCGCGCTCGCCGCTGCCGGCCTGCTGCCGGCCCACGCCCTGGCTTCGGAATTGATCGACAAGGTCGCGCTGCTGGTGGGCTTCGGTGTCGGCGGCGGCTTCGACCAGACCGCCCGCGGCGTGCAGGAAGCCCTGCAGAAGAGCGGCCTGGTCAAGGACGTCGCCGTCGAGAACCGCACCGGTGGCGGTGGCTCGGTCGCCATCGCCCACCTCGTGGAGACTGCGGCCCGCCAGCAGAGCACGCTGATGGTCAATGGCACGTCGATCGTGGTCCGGTCGCTCAACCGCGAGTTCTCGCAGACGTACCGCGACGTGACGCTGGTGAACACGCTGACGGCCGAGATCTTCGGCGTGCTGGTGAACAACCAGACCCCGCATGCGGACGCACGCGCGCTGGTGGCGGCTCTCAAGAACGATCCGCGGGCGGTTCGTTTCGGTGGCGGCTCGCCCCGGGGAGGCATCGACCACCTCGCTGCGGCCAAGGTGCTCAAGCAGGCCGGTGTCGACCCCAAGGCCATGCAGTACATCGCTTACGACGGCGGTGGCAAGGCGATGGCGGGTCTGCTGGGCAACGAGGTGCAGTGCCTGGTGATGCCCTACACCGAGGCGCTGACGCAGATCCGCGGCAACCAGGTGAAGCTGCTCGCGCTGATGAACGACAAGCGGGCACCCGAGGTGCCCTCGGTGCCGACGCTCGCCGAGGTCGGCGTGCCCAACGCGACCCTGGCCAACGTGCGCGCGCTGTTCATGGCGCCCGGCATCGCCCCCGCGCGGGTCAAGGCCTTCGGCGACCTGCTGGAGCGGCTGATCGCGACGCCGGCCTGGGAGGAGGTGCGCGCCCGTGCCGGCTGGAACATGTTCTTCACGCGGGGCCAGGCCGCGCAGGACTTCTTCGCGCAGCACGAGCGCGATCTGCGGGCGCTGTTGGCCGAGACCGGCATGCTGAAGTCATGAACGGCGCGCGATGACGCTGCCGACCCGCGTGCAGGCCGAGCGCCTCATGGCGCTTGCCCTGCTGGTGTTCTCGCTGGCCTACCTCGTCATCGGATGGCGCATTCCCGTGCCGGACGCGTCCGACGACAGTCCTTTCTCGGCCCGCAGCTTCCCGCTGGTGCTGGGGGTGCTGGGCATGGTGCTGTCGGCGGTGCTGGTCGTGCGGCCCTCGTCGACCGCGGCGGTCGGGGTTGCGGGGTTCGCCTGGGGGCGCACCGCCGGGCTGCTGCTGCTGATGGCGGGCTTCGCGCTGCTGATTCCGCACCTGGGCTTCGTGGTGACGGCGGCGCTGTTCCTCGGCGGCGGATTCCGCCTGCTCGGCGAACGCCGGCCGATCGTGCTGCTGCCCGTGGCGCTCGGGGTCTCGTTCGGTTTCTGGGCGCTGTTCCAGGCGCTGGGCGTCACGCTGGACTGGGGTGTCTTCGAGCGCCTGCTCGGCTGAGGTCGAGCGCCGCAACGCGCTGGAGAACACATGATCGAAGGACTGCTGCTCGGCCTGCAGGGCATCGCCACACCCGGCAACATCGCGCTGCTGGTGATGGGCTGCCTGTTGGGCACCTTCATCGGCATGATGCCCGGCCTCGGGCCCGTGACCGCGGTGTCGCTGCTGATCCCGGTGGTGCTGACCATGCCCCCGGCATCGGGCATGGTGCTGCTGGCGGCCATCTATTACGGCGCGATGTTCGGGGGCTCCACCGCCTCGGTGCTGATCAACGCGCCCGGCGAGTCGTCTTCGGTACCCACCACCTTCGATGGCTACCCCATGGCCCGCCGCGGCGAGGCCGGCCGCGCGCTCGCGCTGTGCGCCTGGGGGTCGTTCGTCGGCGGCACGGTGGCCACCTTGCTGCTGATGCTGGCCGCGCCCGTGCTGGCCGGCTGGGCGCTCGGCTTCCAGGCGCCGGAATACTTTGCGCTGATGGTGCTGGGACTGACCGCGGTGGCGGCCTTCACCGACAGCGGGGGTGCGCTCAAGGCGATCCTGATGACGGTGCTGGGCCTGATGCTGGGCACCGTCGGCACCGACATCGCCGACGGCGTGGAGCGCTACACCTTCGGTGTGGCCGATCTCGCGGACGGTCTGTCCTTCGTGCTGCTGGCCATGGCCGCCTTCGCGCTGTCGGAATCCTTGCTGGCTTCGCTGCGCAATCAGAAGGTCAGCGAGGAGGCGCGGCGCGCGGCGCGCGGCGACGTGGGCACGCTGAAGCTGACGCGGGACGACGTGAAGGAGGTCGCCCCGACGATGGCGCGGTCGTCGGTGCTCGGCTTCGTGGTGGGCGTGCTGCCTGGGGCGGGGGCCACGATCGCGGCCTTCATGTCCTACGCGGTCGAGCGCAATCTGGCGCGCGGCGCACGCCGCAACGAGTTCGGCAAGGGGTCGCGCCGCGGGGTCGCGGCGCCCGAGACCGCCAACAACGCGGCGGCCGGTGGCGCCTACGTGCCGCTGCTCACGCTGGGCATCCCCGGATCCGGCACGACGGCGGTCATCCTCGGCGCGCTGGTGGCCCTGGGCGTGCAACCCGGCCCGCGCCTGTACATCGAGCAGTCCGCCCTGTTCTGGACGGTCGTGGTCTCGATGTACATCGGCAACCTGATCCTGCTGGTCATCAACCTGCCCCTGATCCCCTGGATCGCCCGCACGCTGGCCATCCCCGAGCCCATCCTGGCGCCCCTGATCATGTTCTTCTGCCTCGTGGGCGTCTACCTGGTGTCCTTCAACAGCTTCGATGTGTGGCTGATGGTCGGGCTCGCAGCCGTGTGCCTGGCGCTGCGCTTGCTGGACTACCCCATGGCGCCTCTGTTGCTGGGCTTCGTGCTGGGCAAGATGCTGGAGGAGAACCTGCGCCGGGCGCTGCTCGTGCACGATGGATCGTTTGCCTTCCTTTGGCAGCGGCCCGTCACGGCCGTGCTGGTGGTCCTGTCGATCGCTTGTCTCCTGGCTCCGGCCGTGGCCCGCTGGTGGCGCAAACGATCGGACCGATCGGCGACGACAACGGCCGCATGAAGGCAACGCAGGACCGCGGCACGACCGCCGTGCGCCAGGCGTCTGCATGACGCGGGGCTCGGTCGTCGCCGAATGGCCGGGGTTCGGGCCTGAAGGCAACCGACGCCGAGGAAACAGAGGAGTGGTGGGGAAAACGGCTCTAGACTGTGTACGGTCGGTCAGGTTGATCAGCCGGAGGGGGGCTGTGCCCGGAACCGGTCACTCGACTGCGGACAAGACAGATGACCGCCACCCAGGCGGCCGTGGCGTGAATCGAGACGCTGAGCCAAAGCGAACTGACCTGCTGCGCGAGAGAACCTGCTTGCTGATTCGCCATGCCCCGAAGGAGTCCGGACCGCTCCAGGACAACGCCGACTCCCATGATGGCCATGGCCTTGCACTGCCAACGCCGGCAGGGTGCGCTCGGCGGCAAGAAGCACGCGAAGGTCGTCAGGGCGGGTGAAGCGGCTGCGCGTGTGTTGGACAGCAGCCAGACGTCACCGCCGCAGATCCAGGTCATCGCCCGGCGAGGCCGATGTCCAAACTGATCCGGCCAACGCCTGCGATGTGACCCTCCAGGTGGTCGCCGGTCACCACGGCGCCCACGCCTTCCGGCGTGCCGGTGTAGACAAGGTCGCCTGGCTGCAGGTGGTAGTAGCGTGACAGGTCCTCGATGATCTCGGCGATGTTCCAGATGAGCTTGTTTAGATCCGACGACTGACGGACTTGACCATTCACCGACAGGGCGATTTCGCCGCTGTCCAGCAGTTGCTTCGGCATGGGCACGATGGCTGAGGCCACCGATGAGGCTTCGACGTCCTTGCCCAGGTCCCAAGGGCGGCCCTTGTCGCGAGCGGCCAGCTGCAGGTCACGCCGGGTCATGTCCAGGCCGCAGGCGTAGCCGTAGATGAGTTCATGTGCGCGCGCCGCGCTGACCTGGAAGCCTGGTTCGCCCAGGGCCACGACAAGCTCCATTTCGAACTGGAAGTTGCTGGTGCCTGGCGGGTAGGCCACGGTGGCACCAGACTCCACCAGGCTGCACGGCGACTTGGTGAAGTAGAAGGGCGACTCCTGCGCCTTGTTCACGGGTCGACCCATCTCGGCGGCGTGGGCGTGGTAGTTGCGGCCCACGAAGAAGAGCCGGTTGACCGGCAGACGCTCCTCGCGTCCCAGGATGGGCAGCGAAGGCGTGGGTGGGGGCGTCCAGAGGTAGGTGCTCATGATGGGCAGCGTGGTGGCGGGAAGATCTCAGGGGCGCACTTCGTACACACCCAGCTTGCGATGCAGGGGCGACTCATCGGCCACAAAGACAAAGGCGGGCTGGTCCTGACTCCGGTTGACGAGCTGCGCGGGCGTGTAGCCGGGCATGCAGCAGGTGTCGGCGGCGGCCAGGGTGAAGGGCTGTTCGGCGATGCGGGCCTCCACCAGGCCTTCGATGAGGTGAAACACCATGGCCGGCGATCGCACCGGCAGCTCCAGTATCTGGCCCGGCCTCAGCATCAGTGCGTGAAAGGCCAGCACGTTCTCGGCGTCTTCACCAGTGGCCGGGTTGACGTAGGTGACTTGGATCTGCTGCAGACCCGGATCGTCTGAGGCCAGGCGCTCCAGGGCCGCCTTGACGTCCTTCCATGGGTAGCGCAGCAACGGGTATCGCGGATGCCGCTGCTCGAAGGCCGGCGTGGGCAGCACGCCCCCCTGGCCAAAACGCTGCTCACCGCGCCCGGCCTTGACGGCCTGGCGCGTGCCGTTGACGTGGTAGGAGACCTCCATGTAGTACATGAGGGGCAGGTCCAGCACATCCAGCCAGACCACAGGGTCGGTGCCATCGTGCCCGTGCTCGTGCCACAGGCCGGTGGGCGTGAGGATGAGGTCGCCTCGCTCCATCGTGCACTTCTGGCCATCCACGGTGGTCCAGGCACCCTCGCCCTCCACCACCATGCGCACGGCGTTGGGCGTGTGCCGGTGTGAAGGCGCCCATTCGCCGGGCAGCAGCAACTGCATGCCCAGGTAGATGGCGGGGGTTGCCTGCATCCTTTCCAGGCCATGGCCCGGGTTGGCCAGCACCAGCACGCGACGCTCGGCCTTCTCGATGGGTGTCAGAGCGCCGGCTTCCATCAGCAGGGGCCGAAGAGCCTGGTAGGACCAGGCCGTGGCCATGGTCTTGGGCACGGGCTTCACGGGCGGCAGCACGGCGCGCAGGCTGGGCCACAGCGGCACCAGGTTCTGCGCCCCCAGTTCGGCCCGGTAAGGCGCCGGAAGGTCTTCCAGGCGACCGAGGGCCGCGTCGGCGTGACCTGAACTGTCGCTGCTGCTCATGCGGCGCTCCCGGTCTGCAAGGGCACGGTCAAGGGGTCGTAGGGGTACAGCCACTCGTTGCGGGATCTGGCGATGTTGCGGTCGTGAAAGGCCTGGCGCATGGCGTCGGCGTTGTCGATCTGGTAGAGCTGCCCCATCTCGGTGGACTCTTCCACCACGCGCCGCGTGCGCGGGGCGCGGTGCTGCTCATACACGCGCAGTTGCTGTTCCAGCGGCAGGTCCAGTTCGAGCGCGCGGGCCAGCACGCCTGCGTCCTCGATGGCCATGGCCGCGCCCTGCGCCATGTAGGGCAGCGTGGAGTGCACGGCATCGCCCAGCATCGTCACCCTGCGGGTGCTCCACACCATCGCCGGCACGCGGCTGTTCAGGGCCCAGCGGTAGCACTGGTCGCGGTCGGCCGCGTCCACCACGGCGCGCACCATCGGGTGCCAGCCGGCATAGTCCTGGTCCAGTTCGGACCAGGGCCGGGACGAAGTCCAGGACTCTTCTTCCCAGGGCCTGGCCACGCAGCCCACGAAGTTGATGAGCATGCCGCCGCGCAGGTAGTACATCACCCCGTGGTTGTGCGGACCGCACCAGATGGTGGACACCACGTCCGTGCGCAGCGCCTGCGGAATGCGTTCCACCGGCACCAGCACGCGCCACACCACCTGGCCCGTGAAGACGGGCTTGTCGGCGCCCAGCACATGCTGGCGGACGACGGACTTCACGCCGTCAGCACCCACCACCAGGTCGCCACGCAGGCGTTCGCCGTTGACCAGTTCCACTTCGGCCGCTTCGGTGTCTTCGTGAACCCGTCGCACCGTCGCGTCCAGGCTCACCGCATCTGGCGCAAGGGCGCGCAGCGCCTGCACCAGCGCATCGTGCAGGTCGCGGCGGTGCATCTGGTAGTAGGACGCGCCGTGCTTTTCGCGGTGTGCCTCACCGAGGGGAATGCGATGCAGCAGTTCACCGGAGTTGAAGCGGCGGAACTCGAATGCCCTGGGCTTGACGCCGGTGGCTTCGAGCGCAGGCTCCACGCCCACCGCCTGAAGCACCTTCACGGCATTGGCGCTCATCTGGATGCCGGCACCCACCTCGCCCAGCACCTTGGCCTGCTCCAGCACGCGCACACGGTGTCCGCGCTGAACCAGCCGGATGGCCGCCGTGAGCCCACCAATGCCGGCACCGACGATCAGGATGTCCATGGGCGGCTCCAACAGGTTCTATAAAAGAACCGTGATTGTATTTATCAAAACAGCAGAAAGTCCAGCACCCAGACCCGCGGTGGCCCGGCACGCCGGGCCACCCGTCATTCAGTGGGCGAAGTGCGGCTCAGGCCGCTGGCTCAAAGCCGAGCTTCTGGGAAACCTCGCGCGCCACGCGCACGAGTTCAGGCGCCAACCGCTCGATGGCGGTGTCGCTCAATCGGCTTGCTGGTCCGCGGATGGCCAGGCAGCCTTCGATTTCCCCGCGGCGGCCGAACACGCCGGCGGCGAGTGCGCGGATGCCGGTGACGCACTCCTCGTTGTCCAGGGCCCAACCCCGTGCGCGGACGCGCTTGACCTCGGAGCGCAACTTGTCTGGGCTGGTCAAGGTGCGAGGCGTCACGGCCGGCAGCCCGGTCACCAGCACCTCGTCGAACAGCGAATCGGGCCCGAAGGCCAGCATCACCTTGCCGGAAGCCGTGCTGTGCATGGACTCCGCGTCACCCACGTTGGCGGTCACGCGCATGGGCTGCCGGCTTTCCAGGGGCAGTGACACGACGGTCTCTGTGCCGCGGCGCACGACGAACATCACCGTTTCGTCGCTGAGTTCGCGCAGTCGCTCCATCCACGGTCGCGCCACTTCGCCGGCCGGCACCTGGCGCAGGTTGTGGCTGGCCAGTTCGATCAGGCCAGGCCCCAGGCGGTACTTCTTGGTGGACGGGTCCTGCACCAGGAAGTCCTCGGCCGCCAGCGTGCGCAGGAGGCGATAGGCAATGACCTTGTCCATCACCAGCAGCCGCGCCACGTCGCTCGCGCCCAGGTCACCTGCCGCGGGCGTGAACTGCTTGAGGATGGTCAGGGCTTTGGCAACGGTCTTGCTCATGAGCACACCGGGTAAGGGGTTTGGCGTAACTATAGTTGAAACGCTGGACCCGGGCTGCGGCCCCCACGGGCGAAGGTGCCGGAAGCCTGCACAGCGAAGGTCAGGCCGGCCGTCTGGGGGGCAATGAGCGCCCGCATGCTCCCCACTTTCACGAAGCTGGACTTGTCGAGGAAGTAGACCTTGTCGGTGGTTTCCTTGGACGGGCCTGCGCACGGCACAGCCGCCAGGACGCCGCGCGGCAGCTCGCGTCGCCACCAAGCGCCAGGGTCATGTTGTCGGCCAAGGCGAACTCGCGCTGGAGCGCCAAGCTGGCATTCAGCGTGGGGCGCATGGGTCAAGTTGCTTGCCGGTGTAGTCATTGCCGTCGATCAGCCCGTAGACGATCCGGGTGGGCATGCAGCCGGGTTGGCGTCCGGGAACCAGCCCGGCGCAGGTCGGGCATCGACCTCGAGTTCCAGCCCGCTCACACGCAATTCGGCACCTTGGTTCCCGCGACGCAAACGTCTCCCGTGAGGTTGCGCTTGGGCTTCCTGCCGGCCACGCAGGTGCGCAGGCGCTCCGGGTTCACTGGCGCGAAGAAGGCTGGGCTTGGAGCGACGGTCCAGGGATCGGACGTTCAGTGAACCTGCGTTTCTTCATGCGTAATGCGGCCTCCTTGAATCTCAGTGTTTTCACCAAGACAATTCCATCAACTGAGCTTGTCTGCATGGGTAAATCAAGCGCTCAGGTCGCATCGCTTGCGGCGTGTAGTCTGAATCCATGATTGCCTTTTGCGAAACGCCTGGTGTACATTGAGTTCAAGCCAGGGTTGACGACCTTGGCCCTGAACTACGCGCCGGCGCAACCGGCCCCCTCGCCATGAGCCCGACACCCGAAGCCACCCGACCCAGCCGTGCCGATCGCTTGACCATGGTGGAGCGCATGCTGCTCATCCGCCGCGTGGAAGAGCGTCTGGGCGCGGACTTCAAGGCCGGCAAGCTGATCGCCGGGGTGCACCTCTACAGCGGTCAGGAGGCCGTGGGCGTGGGTGTGTGCCAGCACCTGCGTGACAGCGACTGGATCGCCAGCAATCACCGGGGGCACGGCCACTTCCTGGCCAAGGGCGGCGATGTGCGGGCCATGATGGCGGAGATCCACGCCAAGGCGACTGGCGTGTGCAAGGGCATGGGCGGGACGATGCACGTGGCCGACCTGAGCAAGGGCATCCTGGGCGCCAACGGCATCGTGGGCGGCGGCATCAGCCTGATCTGCGGCGCGGCCTTTTCCCAGTCCTTGCAGGGCCAAGGGGCCGTATCGGTCGCCTTCTTCGGTGACGGCGCCTCTACCCAGGGCGTGATGAGCGAAGCGCTCAACCTCAGCGCCCTGTGGAAGCTGCCGATGATCTTCGTTTGCGAGAACAACCTGTTCTCGGAGTTCTCGCGCTCCGACACCGTCGTGGCCGGCCGCATCGTGGACCGTGCAGCGGCCTACGGCATGCCCGGCGTGCAGGTGGACGGCAATGACCTCGATGCGGTGTGGGCTGCCGCTGGCCAGGCCGTGCTACGGGCCCGCGCCGGCCAGGGCCCCAGCTTCATTGAAGCCTTCACCTACCGCATGGCCGGGCACGTGGAGGCCGAGACCGGATTCCTGCAAGGTGCCCAGTACCGCAGCGGCGAGGAGGTCCAGGCCTGGGCGGAGCGTGACCCGATCCAACGGCAGCGGACTCAACTCCTGAGCACGCAGCAGGCCACCGCCGAGCAGTGGGCCGACCTCGAAGCCCGGGTGGCCGCGCAGGTGGAAGACGCCGTGCAATTTGCCATCGACAGCCCGCCGCCGCCGGCCGAGCAGGCGCTGCAGTTCATGTTCGCCTGAGGAGGCCGCCCGATGACCAAGCGACGCCTGATCCAGGCCATCAACGACGCCCTGGTGGAAGAGATGACGCGCGACGAGCGTGTGATCCTCTTTGGCGAAGACGTGGAAATCAGCCTGTTCGGCGACACCCGTGGGCTCTCGCAACGCTTCGGACCCGCGCGCATTCGCAACACGCCGATTTCGGAGACCCTGATCACCGGCATGGCGCTGGGCGCGGCAGCCAACGGGCACCGCGTGGTGGCGCACATGATGTTCGCCAACTTCACCTACACCGGCTTCGACTCCATCGCCAACCAGGCGGCCAAGTTGCGCTACATGACGGGCGGTCAGGCACGGCTGCCGGTGACCTACGTCGCAGCTTACGGTGGCGGACGATCGATTGCCGCACACCACTCCGACACGCCTTACCCGCTGCTGATGAACCTGGGCGGCATCCGCGTGGCCGTGCCCGCCACGCCCGAGGACGCCAAGGGCCTGATGAAGGCCTGCATCCGCAGCGACAGCCCGGCCTTCTTCCTGGAAGCCGGCGGCCGGGGTGGCGAGATGGGCGAGGTGCCCGACGGCGACTACGTCACCCCCTGGGGCCAGGCGGCGGTGCGCTGCACGGGCAGCGACGTGACCGTGGTGGCCATCGGTTCGATGCTGAAGCTGGCCCTGGCCGCGGCCCAGGTGCTGCGCGATGAACACGGCATCCACGCCGAGGTGATCGACCCGCGCACGCTGGTGCCGCTGGACGAAGCCAGCATCCTGGCCTCGGTGGAGAAGACAGGGCGCCTGGTGCTGGTCGATGAGTCGCGCGACAGCTGCAGCGCCGCCAGCCACATCTCAGCCATCGTCGCCGACAAGGGCTTCTCTTCGCTGCGCGCGCCCATTCGCCGCGTCACCGTGCCCGACGTCGCGATGCCCTACGCGCCCAACCTGGAACGGCTGGTGATGCCCAGCGTCGAGCGCATCGTCGCCACCGTCAAGGACCTGCCGGACCACCGCTCCTGAACCCCATGAAAGTCAATCTCAAACTCTCCCGCGTCGGCATGAACATGGAGACCGCCACCATCAGCGTCTGGCACAGACAACCAGGCGAGGTGTTTCGCAAAGGCGAGCCGCTGTACGAAGTCGAAAGCGAAAAGGTGACGATGGAAGTGGAGGCCCCCTGCGACGGCAAGCTGCTGTCGCACACCGTGGCAGCGGGCAGCGAGGCCACGGTGGGCGGCAGCGTGTGCGTCATCGATACGGACGTGTCGGCATGAGCGCGCCGGGCCGCTCCCAGGCGCGAATCCCGCAGCGCGCAGCGCGGAGGGCCATCCAGTGAACGCGGTGGAACAGGTGCGCTTCGCGCTGGGCGCCAAGACTCGGGACCTGGCCGAACGCGCCGCCAGGGCCATGCCCGGGCGGCAGAGCAACCTGCGTGCGCTGCCAGAGCCGCCGGTGTTCATCGATCGGGCCGTGGGGCAGCGACTGTGGGACGTGGACGGGCGTGAACTGATCGACTTCGCCATCGGCATGGGCCCGGGCATCTGGGGGCACGGCAACCGCGAGTACCAGGACGCGCTGCATGCCCAGTTGGAGAAGCTCTTCGTCGTGGCCTCGGGCATGCTGCAGACCGAGGCCGAGGTGGAGCTGGCCGAACGCATCGTCAGCCACGTGCCCTGCGCCGACCGTGTCCGGTTCGTGACCACGGGTTCCGAGGCCGTGCAGATGGTGGTGCGGCTGGCGCGCGCCTTCACTGGCCGGCGCCTGTTCGTTCGCTTCGAGGGCCACTACCACGGCTGGCTGGACAACGTGCTGGGAGGCCGCGTCAACGAAGACGCTGCCGCCGCGCCTTATGCGCTGGAGAATCCCGCGGACCCCATGCACACGGAAGGGCGTGCCGAGTTCGCCATGCGCGAGTCATTCAAGATTCCCTGGAACGATGCCGATGCGCTGGAAGCCCTTCTCAAGGCTCATGGCAACGACATCGCGCTGGTGCTGATGGAAGGCGTGATGACCAACGGCGGCTGCTGCATTCCGCGCCCGGGCTACCTGGAACGGGTGCGCGAGCTGTGCACGCAGTACGGCGTGGTGTTCTGCATCGACGAGGTCATCACGGGCTTCCGCATGGGCCTGGGCGGCGCCCAGGGCCACTATGGGGTCACACCGGACCTGGCGAGCTTCGGCAAGGCCATTGCCGGCGGCATGCCGCTGGCGGCCGTGGCCGGGCGGGCAGACATCTTCGAGCTGCTGCGCACCAACGCCGTGGTAGGTGCGGGCACCTTCAACGCCGCCCCCATGAGCATGACGGCAGGCCTCACCACGATGCGCATGCTGGAGCGCGGCGACGGTGCAGCGTACCGGCACATCGACCAGATGCAGTCGCACTTCATGGCCGAGTTCAAGCGCCTGGCCAGCAAGCATGGGCATGATCTGCTGGTGCAAGGCGTACGAGGGGTGTTCTGCGCACACTTCAGTTCTCTTCCGGTGGCGTACTCCGCGCGCGACCTGGCCGTACACGCGGATCGCGACAAGGCACGCCGCCTGCGCTTGGCTCTGATCGAAGAGGGTGTCTACGCCGGTCGCGGCGACCGCTACTTTGTGTCGGCTGGCCTCACGGCTGCCGATCTGGAGGACGGGTTGGCCAGGTTGGATCGTGCGCTGGCACGCGTGTGAACAGGGCGGAGCGCCGTGATGAGCAACGCGCATCTGACGAGCCCTGTGTTCCGGCACGAGCCCTGTGTGGCGCCGAACCCGGACCCGGCTGCGCCGATGGCCTTGGTGCTGGCGGTCGACGTGAGCGTGCCCGGAACCCTGGAGCTGCTCGCCGGATGCGAGGCGGGTTCACACCATTACCGCTGGCAGGTCGAGACCGGCGTGAACTCGCTGCCGGTGGTCGGCCTGAAGCCGGCCCGGCAATACCGGCTGGAGGTGACCCTGGTGGACCCGCAGGGGCAGCGGTTTTCGGCTGCGCCGCTGACTGCGCTGACACCCACGCTACCGACGCACAGTCTTGACTTCCCGCCCTTGCGTGTACACCGCGCCGAGCGCGCCCGCATGGAGCCCGGCCTGACGCTGCTGAGCGTGCGCCGGCGTGCGCTCGGCCGCTCGCACCGCATGACGCCCGAGCAGCGCCGCTTCACCACCGAATGGGGCCTGATCCTGGCGCTTGACGAGGACGGCGACATCGTATGGTTCTACCGGAGCCCCTCGCGCATTGCCGGGGTGGCCACGCTGGACAATGGACACCTGTTCTTCCACACCGCGCGCAACAGCCCCACCGAGATCGACTGGACCGGTCGCACCCTGCGCTGCTGGGGCGCCGCGCTGGGGCCGAACCCGATGCCGGCCGGGGCCATCCCGGTGCAGGCGGTGACGCTGCATCACCAACCCGACGCGCTGCCCAACGGCAACTACCTGTCGCTCAATGCCGTGCCGCGCCGCATCGAGGGCTACTACACGAGCGAAACCGACGCCGCCGCGCCGCGCCGCGATCAGTGGGTGATGGGCGACGAGGTGATCGAATTCAATCCGCAGGGCGAGGTGGTGTGGCGCTGGAACAGCTTCGACCACCTCGACCCGTTCAAGATCGGCTACGACACCTTCTGGTCCTACTGGTGGGTGCGTGGATTCCCCCAGCACCTGGACTGGACACATGGCAATGGCGTGCACCACGACCCGCGCGACGACTCGGTGCTGCTGTCGCTGCGCAACCTCGACGCGGTGCTCAAGATCGACCGGCCCAGTGGCGAGATCCGCTGGATCCTCGCCCGCGACATCGGCTGGTCTGAAGCGCTGCGGGCCAAGCTGCTGAAGGCGGTCGGCGAGGACTTCATCTGGCCGAGTCACCAGCACAACCCGCGCTTGACGCCCGAGGGCCACGTCGTCCTGTTCAACAACAACGTGCACCAGGCCATCCCCTTCACCGGCGAGCGCGTGAAGAGTGCGGCCGAGTCGCTGAGCCGTGCGGTGGTCTACGAGATCGACGAGACGGCGCGCACGGCACGCATGGTGTTCGCCACGCCGGCCGATCCGCAAGAAGGCATGGTCAGCTTCGCCATGGGCGATGCACACGTGCTGCCGCGCACCGGTAACGTGCTGGTGGATTTCTCGCTGTGCTTTCCCGGCCTGCAGATCGAAACCTTCGATGCCAACGACCTGACCCGTGTCTACCCCGACGACCTGCCGTCGACCCCACGGATCCGGGAGTACGCGCTCGATGATCCGTTGCACCCGGTGTTCGACGTCGAGGTCGTGCCGCTGCACGATGTGGTGCAGATGGAGGTGTTCGGCGTGGCCCGCGTGGCGGTGCCGGCACGCGTCGCCGGGGAGATGCAGGCATGAAGATCCGGAGCCAGGTGGATTTCTGGTCGGGCGTGGTCTTCCTCGTGGTCGGCGTGGCCTTCGCGGTCGGCGCCACCGAGTACCGGATGGGCACCTCGGCGCGTCCGGGGCCGGGCTACTTCCCGCTCGGGCTGGGGGTGCTGCTGGCGCTGGTGGGCCTGATCGTGCTGGTCAGCGCCTTGGGCCATGACCCCGACGAGGAGGAGCGCATTGCACCGCCGGTGTGGCGCCCCCTGCTGGTGGTGGTGGCTGCGGTGCTCGCTGCAGGGTTCCTGCTGCCGCGTGCCGGCATGTTGATCACGCTGCCCTTGGTGATCGTGCTCACGGCCCTGGCCAGCAGCGAGTTCAGGCTGCGCGAGGCCTTGGGACTTGCGGCAGTGCTCACCACGGGCAGCTGGCTCCTGTTCGTCGTGGGCTTGAAGCTGCGCATCCCGGTGATGCCCACCATCTTCTGACGGACTCGGCGATGGACCTGCTCTCCAACCTGGCCACCGGATTCGGCGTCGCACTCAGCCTGCAGAACCTGGCCTTCGCGCTGGGTGGCGTGTTCATCGGCACGCTGATCGGGGTGCTGCCGGGCTTGGGCCCGGTGCCGGCGATCGCGATGCTGCTGCCGTCGATCTACACGCTCGATCCGACGGCGGCCCTGATCATGCTGGCCGGCGTCTACTACGGCGCGCAGTACGGAGGCTCGACCACGGCCATCCTGATCAATCTGCCGGGTGAGTCGAGCTCGGTCGTGACGGCCATCGATGGCTATCAGATGGCACGGCAGGGCCGGGCCGGGCCGGCGCTGGCGGTGGCCGGTCTGGGTTCCTTCTTCGCGGGTTGCGTGGGCACCCTCGTGCTGGCGGGCTTCGCGCCCGCGCTGGCCGGCATCGCGTTTGCCTTCGGGCCGGCGGAGTACGCCGCCTTGATGCTGGTCGGGATCGTCGGCGCCGTGGTGCTGGCCTCGGGCTCGGTGATCAAGGCGGTGGGCATGGTCCTGGTCGGCCTGCTGCTGGGCCAGATCAACACGGACGCCTTGTCCGGCGTCGAGCGCTTCAGCTTCGGCATCCCCGAGTTGACCGACGGACTGGGCTTCGTGGCGGTCGCCATGGGGCTGTTCGGCTTCGGCGAGATCATCGGCAACCTGAACCGGCCGCCACAGTCGCGCGAAGTCTTCACGCGCGACGTGAAGAACGTGTGGCCGTCGGGCGAGGACTTCAGGCAGGCCATGCCGGCCGTGCTGCGCGGCACGGCGCTCGGCTCGGTGCTCGGCGTGCTGCCGGGCGGCGGTGCCATCCTCGCGTCGTTCGCGGCCTACACGCTGGAGAAGCGAATCTCCGGCACGCCGGAGCGCTTCGGCAAAGGCGCCATCCAGGGCGTGGCCGGGCCCGAGAGCGCCAACAACGCGGCCGCGCAGACCTCGTTCATCCCCATGCTGACGCTCGGCATTCCACCGAATCCGGTGATGGCGCTGATGATCGGCGCGATGGTGGTCATGGGCATCACGCCGGGCCCGAAGGTGATGACCGACAACCCCGATCTGTTCTGGGGCCTGATCGCATCGATGTGGATCGGCAATCTGATGCTGATCGTCCTCAACCTGCCGTTCATCGGCATCTGGGTGAAGCTGCTGACGGTGCCCTACCGGTACCTGTTCCCGTCGATCGTCTGCTTCTGCGTGATCGGCCTGTACACGCTCTCGAACAACAACTTCGACATCTACCTCGCAGGGGTCTTCGCGGTGATCGGCTTTGCCTTCATCAAGCTGCGCTGCGAGGCCGGCCCCCTGCTGCTGGGCATGGTGCTGGGGCCGATGCTGGAGGAGAACCTGCGCCGCACCCTGCTGGTTGCACGCGGCGACTGGACCGTGCTGTTCACGCGCCCTATTTCGGGCACCCTGATCGTGCTGGCGCTGGTGATGCTGGTTGCCGCCATGTTGCCGGCCATCAGGCAGCGCCGCGACCGCGCATTCCGCGACTGATTACGCCGAAGCCCCGCGATGCGGGCCGCCATGTCCCTTGACCCTGTTCCCACCCCTTGAAGGAGTTCCGTCGATGAAACCTCTCTTCGCACTGGCCGGTGCCGTCATGGCGGCCGCCCTGTTTGCCGCACCCGGCGCCGCCTCGGCCCAGAACCGCATCTTCGTCGGCACCGTGGCCGGATCCGATCTGGATGGTCTGGCGCGCCGTGTGGCCGATGTGCTGGCCTCCAGCGACGGCACGCGCTGGATCGTCGAGAACCGGCCGGGTGCCGGTGGTGCACTGGGCTTCGATGCGCTCAAAGGGGCGCCCGCCGATGGAACGACCCTGCTGATGGCGCCTTCCGGGGCCCTGACCCTGGCGCCGCACACGCGCGGCAACCTGAAGTATTCGCTGGCAGACGTGGCACCGGTGTCGCGTGTGGCGGCCTTCGACGTGGCCTACGTCGTCAGCGCCAAGGTGCCGGCGACGACGCTGAAGGCCTACTTCGACTGGGTCAAGCAGGACAACGCGCGCGCCGTCTTCGCCACGCCGCAGTTCGGCGGCATTCCGCACATGTTCGGCATCAAGCTCGGCCGCGCAGCCGGCGTGCCGCTGGACAACGCCGCCTACCGCGGTGGCGGATCGCAGTTGATCACCGATGTCGTCGGCGGGCACGTGGTGGCTGCCTCGTCGGGGGTGGCCGAGTGGCTGCGCGAGCACCAGGCCGGCACCGTGCGCATCCTGGCCACGAGCGGCGCAAAGCGCGCGCCCCAGTTGCCCAACGTGCCCACGTTCCAGGAACTGGGCTACAAGGACCTGACCGCATCGATCGCCTACCTCCTGCTGGCGCCGGCCGCGACGCCCAAGGCGACCGTCGACGCGATTGCATCGCGTGTTGCCAAGGGCCTGGCCGATCCCAAGTTGCGCGAAGCACTCACCGCACAAGGCTTCGTGGTCGATGGCGCAACCGCCCCCGCGACCGTGGCTGCCGACCTCAAGGCGGAGCACAAGGTGTGGGGCGACCTGATCAAGGAGACCGGGTTCAAGATGCCCAACTGAGGTCTGCGACCGCAGCTTCGGGACCGCCGGTGGAGTTGTTGCCGGCGGTGGCGTTTCGAGCCTGCGCCTGCTGGCTGCCAGGGTGGATCGCCTACAGGCCAACCTGCCATCTGCAGGCTGCCGCAGGTCCATGGAAATCATATTGACATATAAGAAACTGCCATCGCCAGCCCGGTCCTCTGAGAGGTGTCCTCCACGGCTCGGTCGGGCTGGGTCGGACGATTGCGCGCATCACCAAGCGCAGCGGCCTTGGCCGCATTAGCGGAACAGAAGGCAGGGAGACCTGCCAGGAGACGCGCACCGTTCGCGCAGCCCCTTGAGTTGGCAGTGGTGCGGCTCAGGGTATGTCCGGATCTTCGGCGTTGTTGTATCTCTTTTAGTTACGGTGGTGTGTTTATAGAATCATGTGCCAACTGCCCCTTCGACTGCATCAACCGGAAAGACACACCATGAAGAGTTCCCGCCGCCCTCTCACCCCGGTTGCTGCCGCGGTGCTGCTCATCACTGCCTTCGGTGCGCAGGCGCAAGTGACCATCTCCGGCGCCATGGACATGAGCGTCGAGGCCGTGAACACGGGGGACCCCAACGGCAAGATCAAGCAGCTTGGAGCGGGTACGGTGACTTCGAGCCGTGTCGCCTTTTCAGGTCGTGAAGACCTGGGTGGCGGCCTGGCGGCCATCTTCCGCCTGGACATGGGCATCCGCGCGGATACGGGCGAAATGCTGCCTGGCGCCAATGCCAACTTCGGACGCACGTCCATCGTGGGCATCGAAAGCCGCAAGTGGGGCCAGCTGGCCCTGGGCCGCACCGGTACGCCGTTGATCCCGATGCTCAACCAGACCGACTTCGGCGGCATCGGCTACTACGGCAACAACGGCAGCATCAGCCAGAACCTGATCGGCCGCGCGAGCAATGGCGTGTTCTACACCTCGCCGGTGGTCGGTGGGCTCACGATTCGGGCGGCTGTCTCGGCGGGTCTGGAGAACAGCGTCGCGCCCAAGGAGCAGGGGCGCTTCGTCGCTCTTGGCGGCTACTACCGCGCCGGCAAACTGAACTTGGCTGCTGCCTACCAGACCAGCAAGGAACGCACCGCAACCGGGAGCAACCTCGCGGTGGACAACCAGACGGAAGCCGGCCTTGGAGGGCGCTATGAGTTCGCCTGGGTGACGGTCAATGCCGGTTGGTACAGGATCCACCAAGTCACGCCGGTGGCCTCGCGTGACCGTGCCATTCCCAGCGACAACACCACGTCCTACTGGCTCGGTGCCGTGTTCCCTGTCGGCTCAACAGGGAAGTTGGGCCTGCAGGTGGGCCAGACCAAAGGTGACTTCAAGGCCGCCGGCCTGCCAGAACCCAAGGGCACCACGATGGCGGCGTACTACAACTACAGCCTGTCCAAGCGCACCAGCCTGTACGTGAACTACGCTCGCGTCAGCAACAACGCGGGTTCCAAGCTGAGCCTGATACCCGCCGCGTACTACGCGCGTCTGCGCCCCTCTGTCAATGGCTCGGATCCGAGCGCCTTGGCCGCCGGTATCGTCCACCTGTTCTGAGCCGGTGATGAACGCGGCAACGCGCGGTATGGCCGGAGGTACCGCGCTGCCCATCGGGAACGCCCCATCGCAGCCCCGGCGTCGAGCCCTGGCGATGGCCCTGGCCTGCGCGGCATCGATGGGCCTGGGCGTTCAACCACAAGCGCATGCGCAAGGGCCGGCATGGCCCAACAAGCCGGTCAAGCTGATCATTCCTGCGCCTGGCGGTTCGGCTGGGGACCTCATGGCGCGCTTGGTTGGCGAGCGCTTCACCGCACTCACTGGGCAGCCGATGATCATCGACCTGCGTCCCGGCGCAGATGGGGCACTGGCCGCGGTGGCCGCGGCACGGTCCGAGCCCGATGGTCACACGCTGCTGCTGGGCAACGCCGGCATCATGACCGTCAACCCGCACTTCAACAGCAAGCTGGCGTACGACCCGGACAAGGACTTCGCGCCGATCTCGCTGTTGATCAACAACGTCATCGTGTTGACGGTGCGGCCTGCGCTGGGCGTCAGCACGGTGCAGGAACTGGTGGCCGCTTCGCGTGCCAAACCCGGCACCATGAACTACGCCAGCGTGGGTGGCCGTGGCGGGGTGCCTTTCCTGTCAGGCCAACTGCTGCGCCAGCAAGGAGGGGCCGACCTCACCTGGGTGGGCTATGCCTCTGAGGGTCAGGCGCGCAGTGATTTGATGGCGGGGCAGATCCAGGTGATGTTCGACACCTTGGCCTCCAGCCTGCCGCTGGTTCAGTCCGGGCGGCTGAAGATCCTGACTGTGACCGGTGGCGCGCGGGCACCGCAGCTGCCCCAGGTGCCCACCTTGATCGAAAGCGGTTTTCCCGGCGTGCAGGGTGTGGGTTGGCTGGGGCTGTACGCACCCGCGGCCACGCCCGCAGCCCTGGTCGCTTCCGCGCAGCAGCTCATGGCCAGGATCTTCGCCAACGTTGAGTTGCGCGAGCGCCTGCTGGCCCAGGGCATGGAGCCCGTGGCCAGCACCACCGAGGCACTGGTCGGCATGCAGCGCGGTGACTACGCCAAGTGGGGCAGGCTGATCAAGGACGCGGGCATCAAGCCCGAGTGAGCGCCGCACCCGCCCTCCGTCAGCCCACGTTCCGACCACCAATCCGTGTCATGAGGCCCGCATGAAGTTACAAGGCAAGGTTGCACTCGTCACCGGTGGCGCCACCGGTCTGGGCAATGCATTCGTTCAGCGCCTGTTGGCCGACGGTGCCAGGGTGGCGATCGGCGACCTGCGTGGCGCGCACGATGCGGCGCGTGCTCACGACACCACGGGCAGTCGGTGCCTGGGCGTGGCGATGGACGTGGCCGACGAAGCTTCGGTCAAGGCTGCGGTGCAGACCGTGGAAGCGGGTCTGGGTGGCATCGACATCCTGATCAACAACGCCGCCTTGTTCTCGACGCTGGTGAACAGGCCCTTCGAGGAGTACAGCGCCGACGAGTGGATGCAGGTCATGCGCGTGAACACCCTGGGCCCCTTCAACTGCGCCAAGGCCGTGGCACCGCACATGAAGGCGCAGCGCTGGGGCCGCATCATCAATGTGGCGTCCACCTCCGCGCTCAAGGGCCTGGCCAACATGGCGCACTACGTGACGAGCAAGGGCGCGGTCATCACCTTCACGCGCGTGCTGGCACGCGAGCTGGGCGCCTGGAACATCACCGCCAATGCACTCGCGCCGGGCCTGACGCTGTCGGACCAGATCCTGAAGAACGACGACCACATGGCCAAGTTCGGCGAGGCCATCCGCAAGTCGCGTTCCATTCAGCGCGACGCGTTGCCCGCCGACCTGGTGGGCACGGTGAGCTTCCTGGCCAGCGACGACGCCGCCTTCATGACCGGGCAGACGCTCTGTGTCGAAGGTGGCGCCATCTTCGTCTGATCGGCCATGACACACACCCCGTTGCGCAACCTGCTGTTCGTGATGAGCGACCAGCTGCGTTGGGACCACCTGGCCTGCAATGGCCACCCCAACATCAGCACCCCCCACCTGGATGCGCTGGCCGCTCGCAGCGTGCGTTTCGACGCCGCCTTCGTTCAGGCCGGCGTCTGCGGCCCCTCGCGCATGTCCACCTACACCGGGCGCTATGTGGGCTCGCACGGCGTCACCTGGAACCGCGTGCCACTCCCGGTGGAGCAACCCACCCTGGGTGACTACCTGGCCGCGGCCGGCCGCAAGCTCCACCTCGTCGGCAAGACCCATGTGATTGCCGACACGGCGGGCCTGAAGCGCCTGGGGGTGCCGCCCGGCTCACCCGGCTGGCGCCACCATGCCAGCGGCGGCTTCGTCGAAGTCGACCGCATCGAGGGCCACGGCCCGCCTGGGGCCGAGAGCGGCTACGCCGAGTACCTGCGCGCGCATGGCTATGCCGGTGCCGACCCCTGGACCGACCACGTGGTGGGCGCCGACGGCCCTGATGGCACCACCGCCAGCGGCTGGTTCCTGCGCAACGTGCACCTTCCCGCCCGCGTGGCCGAAGAACACTCCGAAACGGCCTATGTCACCGGCCGCGCGCTGCGCTTCCTGGCCGAGCAGGGCCAGGAGCCCTGGGCGCTGCACCTGTCCTACGTGAAGCCGCACTGGCCCTACCTGGCACCGGCGCCCTACCACCGCCGCTACAGCGCCGACGACATGCTGCCCGTCAAGAAGCGCGCCAGCGAGCTCGACGCACCGCACCCGGTGGTGGCGGCCTACATGCAGATGGAAGAGTCGCAGACCTTCGCGCGTGACGAGGTGGTGCGCCAGGTGCGGCCGGTCTACATGGGCCTCATCGAGCAGCTGGACCACCACATCGGCCGCGTCATCCAGGCCCTGCAGGACAGCGGACAACTGGACCACACGCTGATCGTCTTCACCAACGACCATGGCGACTACGGCGGCGACCACCACCTGGGCGAGAAGGACCTGTTCCACGACCAGGTGATTCAGTCGCCGCTGATGGTGTTCGACCCGCGCCCCGAGGCCGATGCCACCCGCGGCCAGCGCGTCAGCGCCATGGCCGAAGCAGTGGACGTGGTGCCTACCGCGCTGGACGCGCTGCAGATCCGGCCCGCGCTGGACCGCACGCAGGGTCGTTCGCTCATGCCCTGGGTTCATGGCGACACCCCTGCGGCCTGGCGCGACTGCGTCTTCGCGGAAATCGACTACTCGTTCCGCCGCGCACGGCTGCTGCTGAACCGCAGGCCGGGCGAATGCCGCGGCTGGATGGTGCGCGAGCGGCAATGGAAGTACGTGCGCTGGCAAGGCTTCGCGCCGCAACTCTTCAACCTGGAAGACGACCCGGACGAATACGTGGACCTGGGCCAGGACCCGCGCCTGGCCGCCGAGCGCCAGCGCCTGGACGAGCGCCTGCACGCCTGGCTGAACGACCAGCACCCGCGCCTGACCATGGACGACGCCGAGGTCGCGCAGCGAACCGACCGTGCCAAGGAGCACGGCATCCATTACGGCACCTGGTAGTGCCTGGAGACCGCATGAACAGTCATTCACATCACCGACGTACCGTGCTGGGCGCCTTGGCTGCGGCCGCTCTGGCACCGGCGGCCAGCTTCGCGCAGCAGTTTCCTGGCAAGCCCGTGCGTCTGATCACGTCGTTCCCTGCGGGATCGGGGCCCGATGCCATGCTGCGCTTCCTGGGCGAACGGCTGGCAAGGGCATGGGGCCAGAGCGTGGTGATCGACAACCGGCCGGGCGGCGGCGGCTTCATCGCCGTGGCCGAAGCGCGCAAGGCAGCACCCGACGGCCACACGCTGCTGCACATCGACGGGCTGAACTTCACCGCCGCACCGCACCTGTACAAGGCACTGCCCTATGACCCGGTGAACGACTTCAGGCCCATCACGCCGCTCCACGGCGGCTACTTCTTCATCGCAGTCGCTTCGGCCTCACCCTGGCGAACGGTGGCCGACCTGCTGGCGGCCGCACGCAACCAGCCTGGGCAAGTGAGCTACGGGTCCTGGCAGGTGGGCAGCATCGCCCACCTGGGTGCGGCTGCGCTGGAGACGGCCAGCGGCACCCGCATGAACCACATCCCCTTCAGGGAAACCTCGCAGCTGTATGCAGCCGTCGCGGGCGGGGACGTGAACTGGGCCTTCGGCTCGCCGGCCAGCGCCGGCCCGCTGCAGCGCGCCGGCAAGTTGCGCTTCCTGGCGCTGGCCGCGCCGCAGCGGCTGCCCACACACCCCGACGTGCCGACGGTGGCCGAGTCCGGTGGACCTGCAGGCTTCGAGACCACCAGCTGGGTGGGCTTGTTTGGCTTGCCCGGGCTTCCCGCCGCCGTCGCTGCACGAATCAGCCAGGACGTCACCCAGTTGATGGCCGACCCCGAGGTGCGCAGCAAGCTGGTGGACTTTGGCTACGTGGCACAGCCTCTGAGCCCCGAGCAGACGGTGGCCAGGATCGAGCAGGAGCGGGCGCGCTATGCGCGGACGGTCCGAGATGCCGGTATCCGGCTTGAATGAAATCAGGACGACCGAACACCATGGAACGTGCCTTGAACTACTTCGGCGGCCGCTGGACGGCCGGCGCCGGCGCGGCGGGCGATTGCATCAACCCGGCCACGTCAGAAGTGGCGGCGCAGTTCAGCGACGCCATGCTTGACGAAGCACTGCCGGCCATCGAAGCCGCGCGCACGGCCTTTGATGCCGGGCCGTGGTCACGCAGCCCACGCCTGCGCGAATCGGTGCTGCTGGAATTCGCAGCCAACCTGCAGGCCCGAGCGCCCGAGATCGAGCGATGGCTGGTCACGCTCAACGGCAAGCTGGCGCGCGAAGCACGGGGCGAGATCGCCACCGCCGTGTCCGAACTGCGCTTCTACGCCGGGCTGGCCCGCAACCTGTGGGGGCGCGTGGCCGAGATCGACAACGGTTGCTACTCGCAGCTCAGCCGCGAGCCCGCGGGCTTGGCGGCGATCATCGTGCCCTGGAACGCGCCGGTGATCCTGCTCATCCGCTCGCTGGCACCCGCGCTGGCGGCCGGCTGCACGGTGGTGATCAAGGCCGCGCATCAGACCTCCTTGGTCAACCAGCTGGCGCTGGAGTGCCTGACCCGCATCACGGCCCTGCCGGCCGACGTGGTGTGTTCGTTCACCGAGTCGGGCGCCGCCATCGGCCGCGCCATCAGCCAGTCGCCGCACATCGACGTCATCAGCTTCACCGGCTCTTCGGCCACCGGCAAGCGCATCGCGGCCGATGCCGCCGGCACGCTCAAGCGCCTGTCGCTCGAACTCGGTGGCAAGGCGCCGGCCATCGTGTGGCCCGATGCGCCGCTGGCGCCCACCGTGGCCGGGCTGGTGGCGGGGGCCCTGCCGATGGCCGGCCAGCAATGCACCGCCATCGCGCGCGTGCTGGTGCATGAGGGCCGCTTTGACGAATTCGCCAGGGCACTGGCTGAGCGCCTGAGCAGCCTGGTGCCGGGCCCGGGCCATGAGCCCACTTCACAGCTTGGCCCCTTGATCGACCTGGCCAACCGCGATCGCGTGGCGCGCCTGGCGCAGGACGCTGCGCAGCACGGCCGCGTGTGGCTGCAGGGCGGGGTGCCCACCGGCCCCCTGGCCCGCGGGGCTTTCATCACGCCCACCCTGGTGGAAGTGGCTGACCTGCGCTCGCACTACATCCAGGACGAGTTGTTCGGCCCGGTGCTGGTGATCGAGCGCTACCGTGACCGCGAGGACGCCATCGCCCGCGCCAACGCCACGCGCTACGGGCTGGCGGCCAGCATCTGGTCGGCCGATCGTTCGGCAGGCCAGTCCATGGCGCGTGAACTCAAGTGCGGCACGGTCTGGATGAACGCCCACAACAAGCTGTTCCCGGAATCAGAAACCGGGGGCTTCAGGGAAAGCGGCTACGGTCGGCTGCACGGCGTGGAAGGCCTGAGCGACTTTCTCAGTACCAAGCACGTCTACTGGGAGAACCCGCCGCTGGGCGCTGCAAAGGCCTCGGGACACTGAGGGCCCATGGCCGTCCTGCACACCATCCACACCGGGCTCACGGTGCATGACCTGCCGCACATTCTGGCCTTTTTCGGGCAGGTGCTGGGGGCAGACGTCGGCGAGATCCGGCAGGTGCCCGTGGGCGACACGCTGGGCCACATCACCGGCGTGCCGGGCGCACAGGCCCGCGTGTGCATGGCCACACTGCCAGGCGGGCAGGTGGTGGAACTGCTGCAGTACAGCGCGCCGGGCAGTGCCACCAGCACGGCGCCCCGGCCCTGCGACATCGGCGCCGCGCATCTGGCCCTGCAGGTGGACTCGGTAGGGGAAACCGCCACCCAAGCCCAGACCTTCGGTTTCGCAGTCGCAGGCCAGCTGCAGTTCCTGCCCGGCGGGCCCTTCGCCGGGCAGTGGGTGGCCTACGTGCGCGACGCGCGCGGATTCACGCTGGAATTGATCGGCGGCGCCTGAGCGTTCAAGTCGGCCTCGCTGGCAGCAGAGTCGCCCTCAAGATTGAGTGACCTCCTGTCCAGAGAGGTCAAAGGAATCACGCGGGACATCGGTTGGCCGACGCCGACCCTCGACATCTGCGCCAGCAGCATTCGCCGTTCGTGTTCTTGGAACTTCACCATGCAGCTTGACCGTTCGGCCTGACCTCGGCACGCATGTAACGGGGAACCGGCGATCGAACGCGGCCCTTCTGCACCGGGGCTGGGGTCCCGGTGCCGCCGCGAGCCATGGCTCGCCGGCCAGCTGCAGCCGGTTGAACGTTGTCGTCGAGGTGGTCGGTAGCTGAGAAGCCGTGCCCCATCGGTCTTCGGTCCAAGCCAGTGAATCTCCTGCTGAAGGGCTCCGGGGTTGGTTGGTCGAACGTGGGCAAGTCCAATGTCTTCCTGGCACCTAGCGATGACCTCGCCGCCTTCAAACTGGTCTTGCTGCCGAGCAACCCGTTGACGAAGGCGCTGGCCTACGTGCAAGAGCGTCGTGCGGGGCTGAGAGTTTTTCTCGACGACCCCGAAGTGGCTATCGATACGAACCATATCGAGCGCGCCCTGCGCCCGATCCCCACAGGTCGAAAATACTGGCTTCTTTGTTGGACCGAAGTGGGCGCCAAACACGTTGGCATCGTGCAAAGCCTGATCGCCACGTGCCGCACACAGGGCATCGATCCGTACACCTCTCTGGTCGATGTGCTGCAGCGCGTCGGACAGCACCCGGCTGCTCGCGTCAGCGAACTCACCCCCAGGCGGTGGAAGACGCTGTTCGCCGACAACCCGTTGCGCTCAGACTTACACCGGGCGGGTTGCCAAAGCACGAACTCCGGCTGGTTGACGCTTACTCAGCAACAGCGCGCCGCCCATCAAGGTGCTGCGTATGCCGACCTCGGTCGCCACGATGCGTGCGGGCTCGAACTTCTCGATCCCGGAGCGTCCGAAGTTGGAACCACCGCTCCTGAACCTCGTGAATGCGGTGATGGACCTAAACTCGACGGAGCCGGCGATGGACAAGGCGCCTCACGGCGCGCCCCTGTACAACGAGTTGGCGGTTGTCGACCGTTCCACGGCCTGGCTTCTTGACGATCCTGCGCTTTCGCCAGATGCTAGAGATGCACAAGCTGGTGGTGGACATGCTTCAGGTGGTCAACGACCTGCTGCAGCACCACGACATGATGATGCGCAACGGCACGGCGGTGGACGCCACGCTTGATCTCCGCACAGAGCTCGACGAGGAACGCGGACGGTCCTGGCCCCGCCGCGCTGCGAACTGCAACGCAATCGGGATACCCGCTCGCGACAACGTCACCGGCATCGACACCACCGGATTCCCGCACAGATTGATTGGGTAGGTGAAGCGGGACCAGTCGACCGGGTTGCGGCCCTCGTGGCTCGGCGGCACGTCAATCCCCACACGCGCCACATGAGCCTGCCGTGTCCGCCAGCACGGTGCGCAGTTGCCAGGGCGAATGCGCCGCCAGCCAAGGGCCGGTGCGGTCCCGGCAGGCGTCCCGGGACGCAAGAACGTAGACGCTTTGCGCCAGGACACGCTCTCCAGATACAGCGCCGCGCTTGGCACACGCTTAGGATGAATGCTTCGGCTCCCCACGGCAAGCCATTGAAGATCGCAACCCTAGGCCCCTCGGGCAGCAACCACGACTTGAACACGCGCCGCTATGTGGAGTTCCACAAGCTGGCGGGTGCAGAAATCGTCTTCATCGAGGACTTCATCGAGGCGCTGGAGATGATGCGCCGCGGCGAGGTCGACCTGATGATCCAGGTTTGCGCCCACCACAAAGTGGCCGAGACCATCGAGGCGCACCACAAGGAGATCTTCATCGTCGACTGCTTCATTGGCCGCACGCGCCCCATGGGGCTGCTTACACGCGCCGAGGTCGAGACGCCGAAGTCGGTGGGCTACATCCTGCCGACCGCGGGCTACTTCGAGCCTTCCAAGTTTGAAGTGCAGGTGCACACCATATCCAACTCCGACACGGCCCGCCGGCTGCTGGCTGGCGAGTTCGACTCCGGCTTCACCGCGCTGGAAGTCGCACACGAGAACCCCGGCCGCTTCCGCATTGACAAGGACATCGGCGAGGTCGACGTGGTGTGGCTCGTCTACGGCAAGACGCGCATCAACACCGGGCCTTTGATCGCGTGGCGTGAGGCGCCGGTGCGATCGCTGCTCGCGAGCCTGGAATCCGCCACTCCCTGAACCCACCAAAGGGAGCCAGACCAACACGAAGCCTCGTCCATTCAGTCATGCCGGACTTGGCCCAGCATTCATTCTCACGCACCCCAGCAGATCGATGGTGGACCCCGGGTCGAGTCCGGGGCGCCAGCCCACAGGACGCGCTCCAACGCGGCGGCGGCGGCGATCAAGGTCAAGTCATCGCCCCGCCTCGCCACGAGCTGCAACCCGATCGGCATGCCCGCTCGCGACAGCGTCACCGGCATCGACACCGCCGGATTGCCGGACAGGTTGAATGGGTAGGTGAAGTAGGACCAGTCGACCGGGTTGCGGCCCTCGTGGCTCGGCGGCACGTCAATCCCCGCGAGCGGCGCCGTGATCGGCATGGTCGGCATGGCGAGGATGTCGAAGCGCTCGAACGCGTCGCGCACACGTCCGATACACGTATCGCGCAGTCGCGCAACAGCTCCCGGCAAGACCGTCCGGCGATGCAGCAACACGGCCTTCAGCGCGGCATCGATGTCCGCATTGGCGACGTCGCCGCCCGCGAGCTGGCGCACGCGCTCGCCGATGACGCCGTAGAAGAGTTCGTTCCACGCGACGCCGGGATCCGTCTCGAACAGCGGTGAAGCCATGGTGTTCACGATCGCGCCCTCACCCGAGAGCCGACTGGCCGCTTCACGGCACGCCACCTCGACCTCTGCATCGACATGTCCGTAGCCGAGTGACGCCACCCAGCCGACCCGCAGCCCCCGCACACCCTTGGAAAGCTCAGCCGTGGCATCGATCGGAGCTTCGGCGATGCTGCCGGAATCACGTGCATCGTGACCGCTGATCACGTCCAGCAGCAGCGCGACATCCCGCACGCAGCGGGCCACCGGCGCCACGTGCGCAACCGCCGGGGTCGCCGATGGGGGCCAAACCGGCACGCGCCCGAAGGTCGCCTTGAAGCCGACGAGCCCGCAGAACGACGCAGGGATTCGGATCGAGCCGCCGCCGTCGGTGCCCAAGGCTACCGGGACCATTCGCGCGGCGACACCCGCCGCCGCGCCCGCGCTCGATCCACCCGCGGTGGTCTGCGTGTTCCACGGGTTGCGTGTGATGCCGGTGAGCGGCGAGTCGCCCACCGCCTTCGATCCGAGTTCGCTGGTCGTCGTCTTGCCGGTGATACACGCACCCGCGGCGCGCAGCCGCGCCACCGATGGCGCATCGGTGGCGGCGACGTTGTCGTTCAGCAGGCGAGAGCCGAAGGCCTGGCGCATGCCGCCAACCGCGATCAGGTCCTTGACGCTCACGGGCAAGCCGGCAAGTGGTCCTGGGTCGTGGCCCGCGCGGATGCGGGCGTCAACGCCGTGCGCGGCGCGGAGCGCGCCTTGCGCATCCAGCGTCGCGTAGGTGTTCAGAACCCGCTCCAGGCGCTCGGTGCGGGCCAGGTGGCACTCCATCACGTGCACGGCTGTGAGTTGGCGCGCGCGCACCGCGGCGACGATGGCTTCGGCCGACAGGGCGCAGACGTCGTCAGCGGTCATTGCAGCCGCTCCAGTGCGGCGACGATGCGGTCGCATGCCTTATCGATATTCATCTCGCTCGTGGCCACGGACGCCCGGAACCACGGCGACATGCCGAATGCGTCGCCTTCGATCACGGCGACGCCGTGATCGAACAGGTAGTCGGCTACATCGCCATCGCGCTCGATCAGCCTGCCGTCCGGACGGACACGGCCGATCACCGACAAGCAGTCGACGAAGACGTAGAACGCGCCTTCGGGTTCGACGCAGCGCAGACCGAAGCGGCCGTCCAGCCGCCGCACCAAGAGCCGCCAGCGTGACGCGTACTCGCTTCGCCAGGCCTGGATGAATCCTTGAGGTCCGTCCAGAGCCGCAAGCGCCGCATGCTGCGCGACGGTGCAGGTGTTGCTGGTCGATTGCGATTGCAGCGAGACCATCGCGTCGATCAGCGCCTGCGGTCCGGCGGCGTAGCCCACGCGCCAGCCCGTCATCGCATAAGTCTTCGACAGCGAGTTCACAATCAGCACCCGGTCGGCCAGCCTTGGCGCCAGTGCCAGGGGATGAGAGGCAAGTCCCCCAGCGAAGACCACGTGCTCATAGACCTCGTCGGTCATCAATCGGACGTGGGGGTGCTCCTCCAGCAGGCGCGCGAGCGCGGTGGCATCCTGCAACGTGAGGTTGGCGCCGGTTGGATTGGCCGGGAAGTTCAGCACCAGCCATTTGGTGCGTGGAGTGATCGCAGCAGCCAGCGCCGCGGGGTCGGCCTTCAGTCCGCGCGCCGGGTGGCCGGGCACGATCACTGGCGTGCCGCCGAAGAGACGCACCATTTCCGGGTAGGACACCCAGTAGGGCGCGGGCACGATCACTTCGTCGCCCTGTCCCACGGTGGCCATGAAGGCGAGGAAGATCGCCTGCTTGGCGCCGGTGGTCACGATGACTCGCGAGGGGTCGCACGCCACACCGTTGTCGCGCGCGAGCTTGCGACAGACCGCTTCGCGCAGCGGCAGGATGCCAGCCGACACGGTGTAGCGCGTGTGGCCCGCTGCTATCGCATCGCAGGCCGCTTTGCGGATGTGCGCCGGCGTGTCGAAATCGGGTTCGCCGACCAGCAGGCTCACGATGTCTGCGCCCGCGTTCCTGGCACGCGTGAGCCGCGACACGGCCATGCTGCTGCGCGACTCGCCGAAGGCCGACATGCGCGGGTCGAGGAAGGAGTCGGTGCTCTTCATGGTCCTGGGTACGGCTGCTGACGGCTGGTCTGCAGGGGCACTTCCCTGATGGCGCTGAAGATGCCGTCCACGGCCAGCTCAGGAGCGCCCGGTGCCGATTCCATCTTCGATCCGACGGCGAACCCGGCGCATACGCCTCACCGGCATGCGCCGCCGTCGTGTTCTGCGCCTCCTACCGCCCTCCGGCTCCCAGCGCGCGAAGGAAGCCCGCCAGCTGCGTCGTGCGAACGGCTTCCAGTTCGCTTGCGTTTGACTGTTGCGCGGGGGTGATCATCATCCCAAGAAGCTTCTCCCTGAAGGCAGCATCGCGCAGCATCGCGGAGCTCGCCTCGCCCAGGGTCTGGACGTGGCTGGCCGGTAACCCTGGAGGGCCGAAGACTCCGTACCAGACCTTGGTGTCGACACCCCTCACGGAGGCTGACTCTGCCAGCGTCGGCGTGTCAGGCAGCGCTACCGAGCGAGTTGAGTCCGTGACGGCGAGCGCCAGCAGCGTGCCGCTGCGTACATGTGGGATGGCTGTGGGCATGGCCAGCAGGGCCATGTCGACGTTGCCACCAACCAGGTCGGTCACCATCTGCGGGGTTGCCTTGTAAGGCACGTTCAGCAGGTCAATGCCAGCTGCCTTCTTGATCATCTCCCCGGTCAGATGCAGGCTTGTGCCGGGCCCTGCCGAAGCGAGGGAGAGGGCGCCCGGGCGCGCCTTCGCGGCGCGTACGAGCTCGTCGGCACTACGCAGACCCAGGGCAGGCCTGGCCACCAGCACCATTGGCTGTGTACCGATCAGCGCAACTGGAGTCAGGTTTGTCCGACGGCCCTTGGCGCTATCCGGGTCGGCGATCTGCAGCATCTCGAATTCGATGCCTGTGCACACGATCAGTGTGTAGCCATCGGCGGCGGCGTCCATGACGCGCTGTGCTCCGATCGTTCCGCCCGCGCCGGGCACGTTCTCGACCACGACCGTTTGCTTGAGGCGCGCCCCGAGCTCCGCTGCATAGGCTCGGGCGAACACGTCTGTTGCGCCCCCAGCGCCATAGGGTACGACGATCTTGATCAGCTTTGACGGGTACAGCTGGGCAGCGGCCAAGGTGGGCACAAGAGCAGCCGCCAGAAGCACGAGCGCGCGACGCAGAGTTCGATGCATGCAAGTCTCCAATCACCGGGTTTCAGCCAGTCTAGGCAAGACTCGCGCGCAACCCAATATCTCCAGATACATCGGAGACCGGTCTTTGCGGTCACCAGCATGTCGGGCATGCTGGGGCACGCGGCAGCGTGTGGGCCTTGGCTGCAGCTACGCGCGCGTCAGTGCGCGGGTTCCGTGAGACTTTGCCCGTTCAGAACCTCCACGTAGCGCGCGTGCGTGCGCACCAGCCCTGCGTCTGCGAGACGGCGCAAGGCCCGCGCGGCGCTGATACGGCTCATGCCGCACATTTCGGCCAGGCTTTCCTGGCTCAGCCAGACCTGTGCGGCTCGATGCTCGTCCTCGCGGCTGGCGCGCCGCTGAACGGCCACCAGCTTGGCCAGCAGGTGGCGCAGACGCCCTTCCGGGTCTTCGCTGTTGAACTCCAACAGCTTGCGTGCCAGCACGCGCTGCTTGGTGGCCATGATCGTGATGATGCTTTGCAGCAATACAGCCGGATCGGGGGCTCCAAGGACATCTTCCTTCGTGTACACGGAAAGGCGCACGTCCGTAACGGTCTCAGCGTGGACGTAGCGCGGATGTCCGTCGAAAGCAGCGCCTTCGCCGAACATCGTCCCTGGTCCCATCAGCTCAAGCAGCAGGCGGCGGCCGCTGCCGTGCAGCATGGAGCACCGTACGAAGCCCTCGCGGATCAGGTAGAAGTAGCGGTGCGGAGCACCCTGGTCGTACAGCAGCGTTCCGGCCGGCACCTGGCGCGAGTGCCCGAGGGTCTGCACCGCCATCCAGGGGCCGGTGTGGTCCACGCAGGCGTCCCAGGAAGCAAGAATGGAAGGGCTTTGCGCCAAGACAGTCACTCCATATGCAGCGCTCAGCCCGGCACGCCGCCCGGCTGGCGGGGGCATGTTAGTTTCAAACGCCCTCAGGGTCGACCTGTGACGGTCCTGCAACGGTCTGAAGCGCTTGGAGTTGGCCACCGTGACGGCGCGCAAGCATGCTCTGAGGGGCCACTCAGCGCGAAAAACGCTCGCGGGTGACCATGTCCTCGAGGTTGACCCTGGTTCAGATGGTGCCTCGCGGCCATGACGATCAACGCCGCCCCGGCTGCGGGTTGGCGTTGCAGCCTGGTGCGAGGTGTCTATGGCGGCCGGCGTCGTTCAGGCTGCGAAGTCTTGCCCGGACTCGCGCGCCCGGCTCCTGGGCGGCGGCTGTGGATCCAGCCCAAGGTGGGTGGGGAGTGAGGATCTTCTCGGTCATCGGACGCACCAGGATGGCCGCGATGCAAGCAGCAGTCTGCGCGCGGCGCCGGCCTCTCCAAGTGAAGAGGATTCAATGGAGGGGCGGGTCAGGCATCGCGCCTCGGAACGCCATGCCTTGAGTCTGACTCCAGATGCTCCAACGCACGTGCAAGCGCTCTGCTCCGGTTCGACCAGGCTACCGTGCCGAGTCCAAGGCACACCATCTCCACGACGCTTCGCACACCGGCCAATTGCAGTGCCGCGAGAGAGTGGATGCCCGCGGCCTCGATGCGCGCGATGACCGTCGGGCCTATGCCGGGCTGTGCCAGCAGCATTCGCCGCTCGTCGTCTTGGAATCTCACCATTCAGCTTGGCATTTCGGATCGACCTCGGCCCGGATGCGACGGAGATTCACCGACCATGGGCGGGTCGTCTGCAGTCAGGCCGCCGTCCTCCTGGCACCACGACGCAATTGGTCGCGTTCCAGCGACTCGAACAAGGCCTTGAAGTTGCCTTCGCCAAACCCTTTATCGGGCTTGCGTCGGGGTACTCAGCAAGGCCATCAGGACTTCGTGGCGACCCTGCATGTACTCGCGCGTCTCTGGCCACGTCCGCTGTGCGGCGACGTCAAGTGCGCTGCGGACGTCAGGGTCCGCCAACATGTCCCGCATGGGCCAGAGGTAGGTCTTCAGGCCGAACGCGATCGCAGCAGTGCGCGGCAGCTTCACCAGCGTCTGGTGCTCGGAGCGGATGAAGCCTTGCTCCAGCAGCCGTTCAGACGTCATCGGTGGGACGACGTCCAGCGCATCGGCATGACGGAACAGCCTGGGCGACAGGTGGGGGCCCCAGTTTCGCCTCCAGACCACCCGTTCAGGCCGCATGGCATGAAACGCACGGTCCACCGATGTTGCGAGGTGAGCCTCGTATTGCGGCACCGCGCCCTGGTGGATCTCCCGCGTCGACCGGCCCAGCCGCGCCCGGTCCCGGCTCAGCTGGCGGTCCTGTTCCCACTGCGCGCGCCGTTGCTCGTCCAGCGGCCCCGGGTCAGGCCGGTCGAAGCAACTGCGCAACGACCAGCCGTTCGGAAACAGCAGTGCGCCGCTCATCAGGCGATAGCTGACCTGGCCCTGCGCGTCCGCTTCTGCCGGCAGCATGAGCAGGAAGTCCTCGGTGGCCAGCGCCGCCACGGCCACCATCGGCTGCGCGCCATGCGGCCCGACGTCGACGACCACCCCGGTCAGGTGGCAAGTGACGTGATCGCCTTGCTGGGTGAATGCGCGCGGATGTTCGGTGGTGAGCCACTGGACGACGCGGTCGCGCAACTCGGTCTCGGCCAGCAAGACCGCTTCTGAATCCAGCCGGTCGACCACCCAGGCGCGCCGTGTCGCCAGCAGCGCCAAGCGCTGCCTCATCTGCTCAGGGTAAGTGGAGTCGATCCGCAGCCAGCTCGTGTCGCCCGCCGTATAGGCATTCATCAGCACCGTCCGGGGAGGGGGCAGCAGGCGTTGCATGTGGTCGCCCGGCAGCGCACGCACCTGTTCGGCATCCACCGGCACCGCATCGAGCTGGATGCCATGCGGGACTTCGGGAGTGCGCGACGCGACGTCCACGAACTCGCATCCCATCAGTCCCATCTGTCCTGTCGAGCTGTCAAGCTGCGCAGTCATGCGGTTGCCTCGTCCTGACAGGGTTTGTCGACGGCAATCAGTACTTGAAGCCGAGCCGGATCTCGTAGGTGCGCGGCGCACCGAAGCTCTCCACCACACCGCCGAAAATGTAGTCGGCGCGCATCGTGCGATAAAGCTTGTCGGTGGCGTTCAGCACGCCGGCCTGCAGGTACCAGGCGTCCTTCGGGGCGGTCCAGCGCAGCGAGGCATTGACCAGGCCATACGCCTCTCCCTTGTTGTTCGCCTGGTCCAGCGTCAACGGGAAGATCACGCTGCTGCGGTAGTTGTACTCGACGTGGCTGCGCAGCTGCCCCCCGGCCACCGAGGTGCGGTGATCCAGCCAGACGGAGCCACTGCTCTTGGGCGTCAGCGGCAACGGCAGTCCGCTGAGGTCGCGGCGAGTCGATGGAGACACGTAGTTCTGCAGTTCACTGTCAATGTAGGCGGCCGCCAGGCCACCACTGAAGCCGGCACCCAGCGCCAGATCGGCGCCCAGCTCGAGGCCCTGAACCTTGGCTTTGGAGGCGTTGTTGACGCTGACCACGAAGTTGCCGGACACCGCGTCCAGCACAGCCGTGCGCAACTGCAGGTCCTTGTAGTCGTAGTTGAAGGCGGAGGCGTTCAGCGACAACGCCCCGCCCATCAAGGTGCTGCGCACGCCGACCTCGGTCGCCACGATGCTTTCGGGCTCGAACTTCTCGATCCCGGCGCGACCAAAGTTGAAGCCGCCGCTCTTGAAGCCCTTGGACACACCGGCGTACGCCATCAGCCCCTTCGAGGGTGTCCATTGCAGTTGCGCCTTCGGCGTGAACGACGAGAAGCTGACGTCGCCAGTGAAGTTCGCCCCCGACCGCCGGTTGGTCGCATCGCCGTCCTTGGTGTCCCGGCTGTAGCGCGCACCCAGCAGGCCAGACCACTCGCGCGTGAAGCGGTAAGTCAGCTGGCCGAAGACCGCTTCTGAGCGACCGCTGCTCTTCACCGTCTGGCGTGCGAAGTCGCAGCTGCCCGGCGCGCCGCAGTTGACGGGCCCGTGCAGCCGCCAGTCCAGCGTCTCGGTGCCCTTGTCGCGGTAGAGGAAGATGCCCGCCGTCCACTCCAGGGGCCCGTCCGTTTGGCTGTAGAGCTGGAACTCCTGCGAAGTGGACTTGACGTCCGTGGTGGTGTCCTGGGTTTCCAGCTTGGCGCCCGTCCAGTCGACGTCGTTCTGGTCGCCGCTCTTGAAGCTCGTGAGTCCGGTGATGGACTTGAACCCGACCGAGCCGAGGTCCCAGTTCACGGTGGCTGCGAGGACGCGGGTCTTGCGCGAGCTGCTGACCGGCGAATCGAGGCGGATGTGTCGGGCGTCGGTGCGGTGGTCCGCCGCAGTCAGGCGGTAGTCGGGATCACCCAGCGAGTACGGGTACAGCGGCCCGGTGATCGATGTGTCGGTGGACACGCCGTAGCCGATCGTGCCCTTGTCGTCGGACGCCTGGGCCAGCAGGGTGAGATCAGCCGTCTTGCCCAGCGCAACACGCAGCTTGCCGCGGAAAGCCTTGAAATCGTTCGTGTCCAGCCCAGTACCCGTGCTCAGGTTGCGCGTGTAGCCGTCGTCCTTCGTATACGCCACCGCGATGCGACCGGACAAGTCGTCCGTGCCGCCACCCGCCGCCAGCTGCGTGCGCCGCAGGCCCAGCGAGCCGAAGCCCAGGAAGCCTTCCGCTCCGGGTTGGGCGGTGGGCGCGCGCGTCACTACGTTGATGGCGCCACCCGTCGCATTGCGGCCGTACAACGTGCCCTCCGGGCCCTTCAACACCTCGACACGCTGGAGGTCGAACAGCTCGGTCAGCACCATGCTGGAACGAGGCAGGTAGACGCCGTCGATGTGCACGGCATTGGACGGATCGGCGCCGATGCTGCGCACGTTGTTGGACACGCCGCGGATGGCCAGATTGGTCTCGCGCCCACCGGAGGACAGGCTCAGGCCAGGCACCTTTTGCTGAAGGTCGGCCGCGTTCACGAGGCCGGAGCGAGCCAGGTCGTCAGCCGTCAGTGCAGTGACCGATGCGGGCACCTCTTGCAGGCTCTGGCGTGTCTTCAGCGCAGTGACTTCAATCTTCTGTGTGCTGGCGGAGTCCGACGCCGCTGGCCCGCTGCCCGAGCCCGTTTGCGCGGGAGCACTTTGCTGGGCGTGCGCCGCCCAGGGGGCCAGCATGGCGATGGCAAGCACCACCGGGGAATGACGTAGACGGGGAACGATCTGGGTCATGGAGTCCATCCTTTCCAGTAGGTGACACAGTTTCTGCGAAAAGTTTCCATCATGTCAACACAATATCCATTGCGGAAACCTCTGATGCAATCACGGTGCCTGCAGAGCCGGGGATTCCGCCATCGCGCCTCCTTGCCTAGAGTGGACAAGTGAGGTCGCCTGGCGCTACATTTCCAAAACGGAAACTACTTTTCTCCTGGAGACCACCATGGCCCTTGACAGCCCCGCAGCGGCCCCGACGCTGGAGCAGCGCGATCGCGACTCCTTGCTGCACCCCTTTACCCGCGCCGACGACTTTGCGGCCGGCCGCGTTCCGGGCCAGCGCATCGTGCAAAGTGCATCGGGCATTCGTGTGACCGACGCCCACGGACGCTCGGTCATCGACGGCATGTCGGGCATGTACTGCGTCAATGTGGGTTACGGCCGACAAGCCATCGTCGACGCCATTGCCGAGCAGGCGGCCGAGCTGCCCTACTACCATATCTTCGCGGGTGCCTCGCACCCGAAAGCCATCGTGCTGGCCGAGAAGCTGATCGCGCTCACAGGCGGGCGCATGAAGCGCGTCTTCTTTGGCCTGTCGGGTTCAGACGCCAACGAGACGCAGATCAAGCTGGTCTGGTACTACCACAACGTCATCGGAAAGCCCCAGAAGAAGAAGATCATCGCGCGCCAGCGCGGCTACCACGGTGCCACCACGATGACGGCCAGCCTGACGGGGCTGCCGAACTATCACAGCGGTTTCGACCTGCCCTTTGCGCTGGCGAAGCACACGCTCGCGCCCGACGCCTTCTGGGCGCCCGAGACCGACCCGCGCGCGTTCTCGCAACGCTGCGCCGACGAACTGGAACGGCTCATCCTGGCCGAGGGCCCCGACACCGTGGGCGCGTTCATTGCCGAGCCCGTCGTCGGCTCCGGCGGCATCCTGCCGCCCCCGGCGGGCTACTGGGAAGCCATCCAGGCCGTGCTGCGCAAGTACGACGTGCTGCTGATCGCCGACGAGGTGATCACCGCCTTCGGCCGCGTAGGCCACATGCTGGCCGTCGACGGCTATGGCATCGAGGCCGACCTGATCACGCTGGCCAAGGGCTTGAGCAGTGGCTACGCCCCGCTGTCGGCCTCGCTGGTCGGCCCCAAGGTCTGGCAGGCGCTGCAGGACGGCGCGCGGACGCACGGATTCTTTGCGCACGGCTACACCTACTCGGCGCACCCCCTGGGCGCCGCCGCCGCCTTGGCGAACATCCGCATCATCGAAGAAGAAGGGCTTTGCGAGAACGCCGCCGAGGTGGGCGGCTATCTGCTTGCGCAGTTGCGCGAGCGCCTGGCCACCAACCCGCTCGTGGGTGACGTGCGCGGCGCCGGCCTGCTGCAGGCCGTGGAGTTCGTGGCCGAGGGTCCGCCGCGGCGGCGGCTTGACGCTACGCTGAAGTTTTCGGCCCAGGTTGCAGGCCTGGCCATGGAAGAAGGGCTGCTGGCCAGGCCGCTGCCCGTGAACGACATTGTGGGCATCTCGCCCCCGCTCATGCTCACGCGCAGCGATGCCGACCAGATTGCCGAGATGCTGCACCGGGCCATTGCACGTGCCACGGCGATGCTGAGCGCGGACCAGCGCCGGGGAGCCGCGTGATGGCCCGTTCCTACGAGTTCGTCACCCTGGACGTGTTCACCGACCGCCGATTCGGCGGCAACCCGCTGGCCGTCTTCGCCGACGCCCGCGGTCTGGACACTGCGACGATGCAGGCCCTGGCCGGCGAGTTCAACCTCAGCGAGACGACCTTCGTGCTGCCACCCGATGACTCTGGCCACACCGCCAAGGTCCGCATCTTCACGCCGTCGGCCGAGATCGGCTTTGCTGGCCACCCGAACATCGGCACCGCTTGGGTGCTGGCGGCGCAGGGGCGCGACACCCAAGGCCGCCTGACCTTCGAGGGCGGCAGCGGGCTGGTGGAGATCGGCGTGGAGCGCGAGGGCGGAGAGTTGCGCATCTGCCGCTTGATGGCACCTCAGGCGCTGAGGCTGGGTGCCGCTCCCAGCGCGGCCGACCTGGCGCCGTGCGCCAAACTGGACGCGGGCGACATCCGACGCACCGATGTGGCCTCGGTCGGCCTCGACGCTGTGTGCGCCGAGGTCTCGGTCAACGTGCTGGCGCGCGCCGCGCCCGATGCCTCGGCTTTCCGGGCGGCGGCAGACCGCTGGCTGGGGCCGCAGGGCCGCTTCATGCTGTGTCTGTACGCCCGCGACGGCGACCAGTTGCGATCGCGCGTCTTCGGCCCGCTGTATGGCGTGACCGAAGATCCCGCTTGCGGCAGCGCCACGGCCGCGCTGGCTGGCCTGCTGCTGGAGCGGGATGGTGCGCCGAGCAACCGGATCGTGATGCAGATGGGTGCGGAGATCGGCCGCCCGAGTGTGCTGCATGCCGGCGCCCAACGTGGCGACGATGGCGTGCGCGTGTGGCTTGCTGGCCAGTGCGTGGAGATGATGCGCGGCACCGTCTGTCTGTAGCAGCGGCGCCTGCTGGCGTTCGCGCCGCGAGAATCAGCGTTTTCGAGTCTTGGGTTTTGGGGGTGGCTTCGCCGGGGCGGGTGCGGTCACTTCCTTCGGTGCAGGTGCCCGTACAACCTGCGGCTCGGCCATGGCTGGCGGATAGCCGGCCGCCGCCAGCGATGGCCCGTCGGAGCACACGGTCAGCACACGGCAGGGCCCGTCGCCCACGCGCAGGTAGGCATGCCCCATGCTGCTGTCGAAGTACACCGAGTCGCCGGCCTGCAGCAGCACCGGGGCATAGAGCTCGGTGTGGAACGTCACTGCACCTTCCAGCACCACCGAAAATTCCTCACCACTGTGGCGCAGCAGTTCGCCGAACTCCCCCAGTGTGCGCGCTTTCGGTTGGCCGAAGATGGGCACCATCTGCTTGTTGAGGAGATCGGTGGCCGGGTACACGTGTCCGTAGTTGGGCGTGTCGATGACGCTGCCCTCGCCGCTGCGGGACACGCTGCGCCGGCCTGAGAAGCCGGCCATCCGCGCAGGCGCTGCGCCGCTGGGGGCCGAGCCCGCGGCAAAGAGCTGCCCGATGTCGATGGCCAGCCCCTTGCTGATGCGCGAGAGCTTGTCATAGGTGAGCGACATCTTGTCGTTTTCCACCTTCGAAAGGGTGGAAACCGACAAGCCCGTGCGCTCGCTGACTTCGGCCAATGTCCAGCCGCGCTGCTCGCGCACGGCCCGCACCACCGCCCCGGGGCGAGCGGGCAGGTTGTGGAGCTGAGGCTCGGAATCACTCATGTGTGTGGTCGGGTCAAGGGGTCTGGAAGGGCCGGTCGGCACGCCTGAAGGTGCGGTTGCCTCAGTGTCACATTGTCTCCTGCGCGAGCCAGGCCTGGGCCAGCCGCACCCACGCCGATGCGCCGATCGGGATCAGGGCATCGTTGAAGTCGAAGCTCGGGTTATGCAGCATGCACGGGCCCATGCCGTGCCCGGCATGGCGGTGGTCGCCATCGCCGTTGCCGATCATGAAGTAACAGCCAGCCTTGGCCTGCAGCATGAAGCTGAAGTCCTCTGCACTCATGGTCGGCTCGAATGGCAGGACGTTCGCCGGGCCGACGAGTTCGCGCAGCACCCCTTGCAGGAAGGTGGTCTCCATGGGGTGGTTGGTGGTGGGCGGGCAGTTGCACTTGAATTCCATCTCGCAGCGCGCGCCGTGGGCCGCGCCGATGTGCTGCACCACCTGCCTCATGCGCGCCTCGACGAAGTCGCGCGCCTGCACCGAGAAGCAGCGCACGGTTCCGCGCAGCTGGCAGCTGTCGGGCAACACGTTCAGCGCATCTCCAGCATGCACCTGGGTGATGGACAGCACCACGGCTTCGGTCGGTTTGACATTGCGCGACACGATGGTCTGCAAAGCCGTGCCGATCTGGAAGGCGACCTGGATGGCGTCGATGCCCTGGTCAGGCATCGCCGCGTGCGCGCCCTTGCCGTGCACGTTGATGGTGAACTCGTTGCAGGACGCCATCATCGGCCCGGGGCTGACCGCAAAACTGCCCACCGGCAGGCCCGGCCAGTTGTGCGCGGCGAAGACGGCGTCAACAGGAAAGCGCTCGAACAGGCCGTCGGCCATCATCGCCAGCGCGCCGGTCCCACCCTCCTCGGCGGGCTGGAAGATCAGCACGATGGTGCCGTCAAACTCGGCATGCAGGGCCAGGTGCCGCGCCGCGGCCAGCAGCATCGCCGTATGGCCGTCGTGGCCGCAGGCGTGCATGCGGCCCGGGTGGCGGCTGGCATGGGCGAAGCGGTTGTGCTCTTCCACCGGCAGCGCATCCATATCGGCGCGCAGGCCAATGGCGCGCTTGCCCTGGCCCCGCTTCAGGACGCCCACAACGCCAGTGCGCCCGACGCCCCGCACCACCGGAATGCCCCAGCTCTCCAGCAACGCAGCCACACGGGAGGCCGTGCGCTCTTCGGTAAAGCTCAGCTCTGGATGGGCGTGCAGGTCGTGGCGGATGGCCTCGAATTCAGCCGCGCTGTGCTCGATCTCCAGGATCATGAGGCTGCCCCCTCAAAGCCCGCCATTACGTTCGTGACGTTCACGCCCAATACCTCGAGCCCGTAGCCGCCTTCCAGGACGAACAGAGTCGGCAGACCCAGCTCGCCCATGCGTCGGCCCATCAGGACGTAATGGCTGCTGTCGAGCTTGAAGCCGCCGGAAGGGTCGTCACGGTGCGTGTCCACGCCCAACGACACCACGAGGGCCTGAGGCGCAAAGGCCTCGATACGACGGCAGCACGTCTCCATCGCCGCGCGCCAGGTCGGCCAGTCGCTGCCGGCCGGCAGCGGGCAGTTCAGGTTGAAGCCTTCACCGGGCCCCGCACCGATCTCATCGGCACGCCCGACGAAGAACGGGTAGTCCTCGGCCGGGTCGGCGTGCACGGAACAGACGAGCACGTCGGCTCGCTCGTAGAAGATCTCCTGGGTGCCGTTGCCGTGGTGGTAATCCACATCGAACACCGCCACGCGGCGCAGCCCGCCGTCGATGAAGGCCTGCGCGGCGATCGCTGCGTTGTTCAAGTAGCAATAGCCGGCCAGGCGTGCAGTGCCGGCGTGGTGCCCGGGCGGACGGCACAGGGCGAACGCCGAGCGCACGCCCTCGGTCACAGCGCGCTGGGCCGACAGCGCCACCTGGGCGGACCCATAGGCCGCTGCCCATGTGCCGGCCATCAAGGGCGCGATGGCATCACCGGCAAACCAGCCGAGCTGGGCCACGACAGAGTCAGGGCAGCGTGCGGGCGGACCGCCGGCTGGGCTGCCAGGACCTGGCCAGAACTGGGGCAAGGCCAGCTCCGCACCACGCTCGCGCGGCCAGCGTTCCCAGGCTGTCTGCAGGAAGTTCAGGTAGTCGGCCCGATGCACCCGCGCGATGGGTGCCAGGCCGGCGTCGCCAGCCAACTGCAGCCGGTGCGCCCCTTGGGCCCGCAAAGCGTCCAGCACCACATCCACGCGATCGGGCGTGTCGAAATTCGGCGGCTGGCCTGCGCGCGCCATGGCCGGGCTGGGGTCGTGCGAGCGGTGGGCGGCGCCATGGAAGATGAGCATGAGCGTGGTCCTCGCGATGCTCAGGCTGGCAGACGCTGCAGGGCGTGCCGGGCCGCGATGTGGCCGAAGATCATCGCCGGGCCCAGGGTGATGCCGGCACCGGGATAGGTGCCGCCCATGAAACTGGCAGCGTCGTTGCCTGCCACGTAAAGGCCCTCGATGGGCCGGCCCTGCACGTCAAGCGCCCGGGCGTGCTCGTCGGTCTGAAGACCCACGAAGCTGCCAATGTCACCCGGCACCACCTTCACGGCGTAGAACGGCCCTTGCTCGATGGGTGCCACGCACGGGTTGGGAACATGGCCACGGCTGCCATTGAAGCGTTCGTAGACATCAGCACCCTTGTTGAACTCTTCGTCGATGCCGCGCCCTGCGCCGGCGTTCAGCCGTGCCACCGTCTGACGAAGGCCTGCGGCATCGATGCCACAGGCCTGCGCCAGTTCATCCAGCGTCTGCCCGCGCTTGAGGTAGCCGCTGCCGATGAAGGACCCGATGGGCAAGGGCCAGGGCGGCACCCGTCCTAGGCCATACTGGCGGATGGCGCGACTGTCACAAACGATCCAGCTGCACACCTCGGCATCGTCTCGGCAGGCGTGGACCATGGCCGGCACGAAGTCGTGATACGACAGCGACTCGCTGATGAAGCGCCGCCCGCGCCGGTCCACTGCGATGTAGCCCGCCTTGCCGCGATCGTTGTAGTGCGGAAAGGGCACATCAGTGCCATCGGGTTGCGGCACCAGCGACATCGGCGTCCAGGCCGCCGGGTGATGCTGCGCGTCCTTCAGTGCCACGCCGGCCTGGCTGGCCAACTGCAAGGCGTCGCCGGTGTTGTCAGCCGGCGCAGCGGTGCGGTGGTTCTTGCCCGCCGAGACATGGGCGTAGTAGCGCGCGCGCATTTCAGGGTTGGCCGGAAACCCGCCGCAGGCGAGCACGACGCCCGCACGCGCTCGAATCTCGCACGGCCCTTCGGGCGTCTGCACCAGAGCGCCCGAGACACAACCGTCCTCCACCAGCAATTGCTTGATGGGCGTGTTCAACCGCAGATCGACACCCCGCTCGAAGGCACTGAGCGCGAGCATGGCCGCCAGCGCGTTGCCGTTGGAAAGCCGAGTGCTGCGCCCATGGCCACCCAATCGGTCCATCACGTAGCGCAAGAACCTGCGCACCACCACCCCACGGCTCTGCCAGGATTTGGACATGCCGTAGTAATGAATCAGATCCTCACGGCCGACCATCATGCCGCCGAAGATGGTGGTGCTGGCCAGCGGGGGCCGCAGGTCGCGCATGCGTGCGCCCAGGCGTCGCGCGTCGAACGGGTTGGCCCCCAGCGAGCGGCCCCCGCGGGAGGCACCTGCGACACCCTGGTGGTAGTCGGGCCACAGAGGAGACAGGTGGTAGCTGACATGCGTGTGGTCTTCGAACCAGGCAAAGATCTCAGCCGCCTGGCGCACGTAGGCCTCGGCCTTGGCTTCGTCGGTGTAGGCACCGCCCTCACCGCGCAGGTACTGCAGCGCGAGCGCCGGGTCGTCTTCGATGCCGGCGGCGCGCGCCTGGCGGCTGCCGGGGATCCACACCAGGCCGGCAGAGAAGCACGTGGTTCCACCGAACACGGGCGCCTTCTCCACCACCACCACGCGCAGCCCCTGGTGGGCCGCAGTCACCGCGGCCGCCAGGCCCGCGGCTCCCGACCCGGCCACCAACACATCGCACTCAAGCTTCACGGCTGCACACTCCAGGACATCATTGCTCTCCCACCTCGGGCCCTTGCATCAAGCATGGCCCGGCGACAACCCTCGCCGGGCCAGACGACGCCGCAGCAACCAGGCGCAAGCCAGAGTGGCGGAACCTGCGGCGAGCAGCACGATGAGCAGGCTGGAGGACAAGGCGTCGCCTCCACCACCGATCTGCTGGTTCAGCGCGGCCACCGAGGTGGGGCCCAGGCCCAGGCCGAATCCGATCGACATGCACAAGGACAAGGCCGCGGCAATGCCACGGGTGCGTCCGCTGACCTGGTCCTGCAAGGTCGAAGCGCAGCCGACATAGGCCGCGTTGGCGGCCACCTGCCAACAGGCAAAGGCCGCGACGGCGGCCCAACCACCGGGCAGAAGCAGCAGGCAGGCCGACAACAGCATCGCGATCGCTGCGCGCACGACCGTGTCGATGCGTCCAGTGAGTGGTGAGCGCACGTGTGCGCGGTCGCACAGCACACCGCCAAGCCAGCCGCCGCCCACCCCGGCAACCAGCATGCAGACGCCCAGCACCGTTCCGGCATCAGCCACGCTGAAGCCGTGCGTACGCGTCAGCAGCGCGGTGGCCCAGATGCTGAAGCCGAAGTCGGCCAGCGCCACCGTGGCACCCGCCAGCACCACGGGCACGATGCGGTCGCGCATGGCCCACAGCTCCTGCGCCCGGTTGCCCACGTGCTCGGCAACCTCCTGGGCGCGGCGCTGCGGTTCGGGAAAGGCAAGGATGGCGGGCACCAGCAGAAACCCGCTCACACCCATCAACACCACCACCTGGCGCCAGGGCGCGAGATCGCCCACCCAGGGCAGGCCGGCGTAGCGGCCGGCAGCCGCCGCTTCCAGCATGTGCCCCCCCGCGGCAAAGGCCAATGCACTGCCCAGCGTGGCCCCGAAGAACGACACCGCGATGGCCCTGCCGCGCCGCTCAGGGCGGAAGTAGTCGCACAGCATCGAAACACTGGCAGGCCCCAACGCAGCCTCTCCCAGGCCCACCATGGCACGACTGGCGAGCAAGCCCGTGAAGCTGGTGGACAAGCCAAAGAGAACCGTGCCAAGCGTCCAGACCGCAACGCCCAGCACGACCAGGTTGCGGCGGTGCACACGGTCGGCCAGGAACCCGCACACCAGCGACGCCGCGCCGTAGAGCACCGCGAAGGCCGTTCCCTGCAGCAAACTGAACTGCAGGTCGCTGATGCCCATCTCCTGCTTGATGGGATCGACCAGCACGGACGGCACGTAGCGGTGCACGAACGAGAACGTCGCCGCCACCAGCATCACCAGGACAAACGCCTGTGCCACCGAGGCGCTTGGCCACGGCGGCTCGGCTGCACCCCGCGGCACCGGTGCGGCGGCCGAAGGCGAGGGGCGAGTTTCTGTTGCGTTTTCCATTTCAGAAACAAGCTTGACACATTGACAAAGAACGGTCAAGCTAAACCGCTGCGTCGCCGCCGGCCCCCGATGGGGCCCACTGGCCCCCACTGGCCCCGCCCCCGATGAAACTCTTCCTGGCCGGCCTGCTGGCCGAGAACAACTCCTACTCGCCGATCCCTACCGGGTTGGGAGCCTTCGAATCCGAAGGCATCCGCCGCGGGGCGGCGAGCGGCGTGGACCCGGGCGGCTACCTGAGCGCCATCGAAACCGTGCGCCGCGTGGTCTCGTTGCGAGGATGGGAAGTGGTCGAAGGCCTGTTCGCCGCCGCCGTACCACTCGGCCCCATTCGGCAGCCGGTGTACGAGCAACTGCGCGACGAATTGCTGAACGACTTGCGCGCCGCGCTGCCGGTGCAGGCCGTGATGTTGATGCTGCACGGTGCCATGACGGCCGAGGACTGCCTGGACTGCGAGGGCGACCTGCTCGAACGCGCGCGCGACATCGTCGGCCCCGACGTGCCCATTGGCGTCGAGCTGGACCTGCACGGGCATGTCACGCGCAGCATGCTTCGGCATGCCACGCTGATGGTGGCGTACAAGGCCTACCCGCACACCGACATCGATGAGCGCGCCGCTGAAGTGGCGCAACTGGCCATCGACACCGCGGAGCGCCGCATCCGCCCCGTCACCGCGGTCTGGGACTGCCGCATGGCGGGCAGTTGGCCCACCACGCGCGAGCCCCTGAAGAGCTTTGTGCGGGAACTGCAGGCCCTCGAAGGACACAACGGCGTGCTCTCGATCTCGCACACGCACGGCTTCGCGTTTGGCGACGTGCCAGAGGCTGGCGCCCGTCTCTGGGTGATCACCGACGGCAACGACGCCCTGGCCGCGCGTCTGGCGTCAGAACTCGGCCAGCGCCTTTGGGCCCTGCGTCATGCTCTGCACCAGCCACCGCTGGCCATGGCGGCCGCGATGCGGCGCGTGGCTGAGCTGCCGCCCCTGTCTGAGGCGGGACCGATCGTCGTGGCCGACATGGCAGACAACCCGGGCGGCGGTGCCCGCGGCGACAGCAGCTTCGCGCTGCAGGCTGTCCTGTCGCTCGGCATCCCCAACGTCGCACTGGGCGGCTTGTGGGACCCAGGCGCCGTGCAGTTGTGCTTCGAGGCGGGCCTGGGCTCGACGCTGGCCCTGCGCGTGGCGGGCAAATCCGGACCGACCTCAGGCTCCCCCGTGGACTTGCGCGTCACCGTACGGGCGCTGGCCGACAACCACGAACAGACCGCCTTCGGCGCCAAAAGCCCCCTGGGTGCCTCGGCCTGGGTGAGCACAGCCGAGGGCATCGACCTGGTGCTGACATCGCGCTGCCAGCAGGTCATTGGCACCGATCTGTTCACCGGCTTGGGCATCGACCTGAACCGCAAACATGCCGTGGTGGTGAAGTCCATGCAGCACTTCCATGCCGCCTTTGCACCGATCGCTCGCGAAGTGCTGTACGCCGATTCGCCTGGCTTGCTCACGGCCGACATCGCCGCGCTGCCCTTCCGTCACCGCGACCCCAACTTCTGGCCACGAGTGGCCGATCCCTGGTCGGGTACGGGCTCCTGAGGGCCTGCCCGACAACCTCTACGTGTGAGCCCGCGCCCACGCGCCGACACCTTGAAAAGGAGTTCCATGCCTTCTATCGATGACCGCCTCGCCCAACTGGGCCTGGTGTTGCCCGAGCCGCTGAAGATGCCCCCGGGCACCACCTTGCCCTTTCCCTGGGTCCGTGTGCTGGGCCAGCGGGCCCGTTTCTCCGGCCATGGCCCCACGCTGGCCGACGGCAGCGTGGCGCAGCCCTTGGGCAAGGTGGGCGCCCAAGTGACCGTGGAGCAGGGCTACGCGGCAGCGCGGCTGACGGCGCTGGCGATACTGGGCAGCTTGAAGCGCGAGCTGGGCAGCCTGGACCGGATCGAGGCCTGGGTGCACATCCTCGGCATGGTCAACTCGGCGCCCGGCTTCGACCGCCAGCCCGCGGTCATCAACGGATTCACCGACCTGATCCTTGAAGTGTTCGGCCAGCAGGTTGGCGCTCATGCCAGGAGCGCCGTTGGCATGGCCGAACTGCCGTTTGGCATCCCGGTAGAAATTGAAGGCGAGGTGCTGTTGCGGCAGGACTGAGACACCGCGAAGGGCACCGCTGCCGCGGAGCCTGCGGTGTCCGGCTCCGGAATGTGAGGCCAGTGGTGCCGCATAAGGTCCAGGCCGTCCCGCAGCCTCGCCGTGGCATCAGATGTCGCCGCCTTGCCGACCGGCCCGCCGGAACGGCATGCACGGCGGATCAGGCGTTGCCTGCGGCAGCGTACCCACAGACGGCGCCGACGCACCGCGAGCGAGGCGGTCAGCTTCGCAACACTGCACCGTATGGCCTGGCGCATGTCAGGCCTAAAGCCAGATCATGTTGACCATCGGATTCATGTCCGCAACACCTTGGAACCGGTCGCTGGGGAGGTGGACAAGCAGTGAATCGGATGACTGGCTCTGGCCGAAGTGGTCACGCTTTCCACTGCTCCTGCGCCGCCAGCCGCGCCAGTGCGGCCTTGTTGCTGATGTCGAGCTTGGTGTACACGTTGCGCAGGTAGTGGCGCACTGTGGCTGGTGCCAGGCCGTGCACCTGCGCCACCTGTTTGTGATGCAGGCCGCGGGCATAGGTTGATGCCACGGCCAGTTCTTGAGGCGACAGCAGGCTGCCGCGACTGATACGCGTCAGGCGCACCAACCACAGGCCGCGCTGGGGCGGTTCGGGCCGTGCTTGCGCCTGGATCCGGCGCCCTGTCCAGGGGCGGTGTGGCGCCTGCAACAGCGGCAAAAGCGGGGCGGCGAGTCGGGGCCCCTGCCAAGCCGGCCACTCTTCCCGCAGCAGCGCTGCAGTTTGCAAATCGGCGCAATGCATCAAGCCCGACGCATCGACGATGGCCAGCGCGGATGGCTCACGGTCGCCCGAAAGCGCTGCCCGGCTTTGCAGGTGGCGCGCCCAGTTGGAGGCCTGAGCCAGCGCCAGGTGCGGCATCAGCAGTTGCTTGAAGTGGCGATCGGCTTCCGTAAAGGGCTGGTACGTGCGATAGACCGAGAGGAACGAGGTGATGTTCAGCGCCGAATGCGGCCACGTGGTGCTGAGCACATGCGCGATGCTGAATTGCTTCAGCCAGCGGGCTTTGCGCGGCGTCGCGCGCAAGCGGTCGGCGTTGAACATCGCTGTCACGCCCGGTTGCGCGATGGCTGCTTCGGCGATCGGGTCCCACTCCTTCGTGCGCTGCCACAGCGCCAGATGGTCGGCCGGCAGGTTCAGACTGACCGAGGTGTGGATGTTGCGATCGGCATTGACGCCCCACCATGCCTTGTCGACCTTCAAGCCGCGCTGCAATGTCCGCAGCACCCGATGCGGGAACTCCTCGAAGTCGGCCCCCTGCGCTGCTTGGTGAACGTCCTGCAGCATCTCGCTCAGGCGCGCCAGGTCGCGCTGGCTCATCGTGTCACCTCTGGCATCTCTCGCTCCGCTCCGGCCCCGTTCATTTGCACGGGGCCATGCAGAGGTGTTGTGCCGAGGCCGCTGTGCCTACAGTGGAGATCAACGGGACACAGCGGGAGCAAGAGATGGCCAAGACCGGGTTCGTCTGGCAGGAACGTTTTGCGTGGCACAGCCCGGGTGCAGCTGCGGCCTTCTTGCCGCCGGGCGGCTACATCCAGCCGGGCGAGCATGTGGACAACGCCGAAGCGAGACGGCGCATCGTGAACCTGCTGGACGTGTCCGGCCTGAAGCGGCAGTTGCACGCCATCGACGATGTGCCTTCTGCCACGCGCGACGAGCTGCTGCTGTTCCACGAGCCCGCGTACCTGGACCGCCTTGCGGCGCTCAGCCAGGCCGGCGGTGGTGACGCGGGCGACCTGACGCCCTTCGGCCCCGGGGGCTTCGAAATCGCCGCGCTTTCCACCGGGGGCTGCCTTGCCGCCGGCCGTGCGGTCATCGAAGGCCAAGTGGCCAATGCCTACGTGCTGAACCGGCCGCCCGGTCACCATGCCGAAGCGGACAAGGGCCGTGGCTTTTGCATGCTCAACAACGGCGTGGTCGCGGTCAAGCGCCTGCGTCAGTTGTTCGGGCTGGGCCGTATCGCCCTGGTGGACTGGGACGTGCACCATGGCAACGGCGCGCAGAAGGCGTTCTACGAAGACCCGCTGACGTTGACGCTGTCGTTGCACCAGATTCAGTTCTATCCGCCCGACAGCGGATTTGTCGAAGAGAACGGCGCCGGGCCCGGCCTGGGCATGAACCTCAACGTGCCGCTGCCGCCGGGCGCCGGTCATGGCGCCTATCTGCACGCCTTCGACCGCGTCGTGCTGCCGGCACTGCAGCGCTTCAAGCCTGAATTGATCGTGGTGGCTTGCGGCTACGCGGGCAACGCTCTGGAGGCGCTGGGCCGCACCATGGCATACAGCGAAACCTATCGCGGGATGACGAAGCGGCTCAAGGAGAGCGCACAGGCGCTGTGCGGTGGGCGGCTGCTGTTCATCACCGAAGGCGGCTTCATGCCCGCCTACACACCGTTTTGCGCACTGGCGGTGCTGGAAGAGCTTTCCGGCATCCGTACGCCGGTTGAAGACCCCTACCGCCATCTCATCGAGCACATGGGTATGCAGGAACTGCAGCCTCACCAGGCCGAGATGATCGGCCGTGCCGAACGCCTGCTGCCCCTCATCCGTTGACCTGAAGGAGAACGAACGATGCGCCTGCACCGCAGAGCCATGGTCGCCTTGGGAGCCGCTGCGCTGCTCGGCCCTGGCAAGACCCGCGCCCAGGGCAACCGGCCGGTGGAACTCTGCAAGCTGGTTCTGGGCTTTCCGCCGGGTAGCGCGATCGACGCGTTGTCGCGCCGCGTGGCCGACAAGCTGGTGCCGGCCTTTGCCAAGGCTGCCGTGGTGGAAAACCGCGTCGGCGGCGGCGGTCAGGTGGCAGTCACCAGCTTGAAAGGCGCGGCCGCAGACGGCAGCACGGTGCTGGTGTCGCCCATGTCGATACTGGGCGTCTATCCGCACACCTACCGCAAGCTGCCCTACGACCCACTGGTCGACGTCACGCCGGTGTCGCAGGGCGCCACGTTCGACTACGGATTTGCAGTCGGCACGGGCGTGCCCGAGACCGTGCGCACGATTCCCGACTTCATGGCCTGGTGCAAAGCCAACCCGGGCAAGGCGAGCGTGGGCTCGCCAGCCACCGGCTCCACGCTGCACTTCACCGGCGTCATGCTCGGGCGCGCAGCGGGGGTGGAGGTCACCCATGTCGGCTATCGGGGTTCGCAGGCAGCCATTGCCGACTTGATCGGCGGGCAGTTGCCGGCCCTGGTCTCGCCGTTGGGGGAGTTCCTGCGGCATCTGGGCGGCGGCAAGGTGCGCTTGCTCGGCAGTTCTGGCGCGCGGCGCAGCCGCTTCACACCGCAGACCGCCACCTTCGTAGAGCAGGGCTACAAGGACATGGCGTTCTCCGAGTGGTTCGGCTTCTACCTGCCAGCACGCGCACCCGATGAGGTGGTGGCGCGGCTGAACATCGCACTCAACGAGGCACTGCTCGCGCCCGAGATGGCTGAGTTGCTGGCGCCGTTCGGTCTGGAGCCCGCACCGTCGAGCCCCGCCACGCTGGCCCAGACCTTGAAGAGCGACACTGCACGCTGGGGCCCGATCGTCAAGGCCGTGGGCTTCACGGCGGACAACTGACGGCGCCGCGGCCACCACGGCCTCAACCCGAGACGGCCCGCGCAGGGCGGCGCGCGGCCCAGGGTTGCGCCACTTCGAGTTCTGCCGACAGCTGCAGCAGCCGCATTTCGTGGCCCAGGCCGGCGGCGATCTGAACGCCGATCGGCAGGCCATCGGCCCAGCACAGCGGCACGCTGGCCGCAGGCAGCCCGGTGCAGTTGTAGACCGTGGTGAAGGTGTTGTTGCCGTACAGGCGTTCGTAGTACTCGTCCAGATCTTCCAGTCGCATGTCCACCGTGCGCGCGGGCAGCGGCGGTGTGGCGCAGGTCGGCGTGAGCAGCACGTCGTGCGCTTCGAAGAAGCGGCCCATCGCCCGCGCCGTGGCGTGGATGGTGCCGATGGCGCGTGCCATGTCCTGGCCGGTGCGGTGGCGGCAGCGCTCGGCCCACAGCCACGTGACGTGCTCCACGTCGTCGGGCGTCACCGCCCGACCCAGCAACCGGGCACGCTGGTACAAGGCCTGCAGCAGGTTGCAGCCGACGATGGTGAACATGTCCCACTTCAAGGCCGCGGCGTCGAACGTGGGGCGTGCTTCCTCGACGTGGTGGCCCATGCCCGCGAGCAGCTTGGCCGTCTCGCGCACCGCCGCCGCCGTGACCGGGTGCATCGCACCGCCGAAGTGGTCGACTTGCTGGAACGCGATGCGCAGCCGCGGCCCGGGCTGGCCGATGCCCTGGAGGTAGCTGCCGGAGAAGGTGGGCGCGGCATACGGATCGCCAGACTCCGGGCCGTGCGTGGCGTCGAGGAAGGCGGCACTGTCACGCACGGTTCGTGTGATGACGTGCTGCACCGACAAGCCATTCCAGCCTTCGCCCACATCCGGCCCGATCGGATTGCGGCCGCGGCTGGGCTTCAGGCCGAACACGCCGTTGCACGACGACGGAATGCGGATCGAGCCCCCGCCGTCGCTGGCATGCGCCGCCGGGAGCATGCCCGAGGCCACCGCCACGGCCGCACCGCCGCTCGATCCGCCCGGCATGCGCGACGCGTCCCAGGCATTGAGCGTCGGCCCCTGCAGGCTGGGCGTGGTGTCGCACGACAAGCCGTACTCTGCCGTCGAGGTCATGCCCATCAGGACCAGGCCCGCTGCACGGTAGCGCTGCACCAGCGTGCTGTCCTTGGTGCAGATCTGGTCTTGCCAGAAACGGCTGCCGTTGGTGACGCGTTGGCCGCGCACCTGCACGCCCAGGTCCTTCAGCATGAAGGGCACACCTGCAAAGGGGCCCTGCAAGGGCTGCGCGGCGGTGGCGCGTGCCTCGTCGAAGAAGGTGTGCACCACCGCATTGAGCGCGGGGTTGCGCGCATCGACGCGTTCGATCGCGGCTTCCAGCACCTCGGCCGCCGAGACTTCGCGGCGGCGTATCAGGTCGGCCAGGCCCAGTGCGTCGTGGGCTTCATAGTCGTTGAAGATGGTCATGATGTCGGCTCGCAGGGGTGTTGTGGTGATGCGCCGGTTCTGGCGCATGGTCCGTCAGAAGGTGGATCGGCAATCTCGTCACGCTGGACAGTCGACGTCATCCGCCAGAACGGTGAAACCGCCGCTCGACCCACGGGCACTGACCGAAAGGCCCCAGGATCCACCCGCTGGCCGTTGAAGATGGCGGGTGCTTCAGACTCCAGCGCCAAGGCAAAGACGTGGTGCCCCTCCGGAAACAGCCCGGTCTGCCGCACCGCAACGTTGCAGCGCTCCAGCACCAGGCGCACGCCAGGGAGCATGACGTGGTGCACCAGGCCAGCGAAGCGCCCGCGCGAGCGCTGCTCATAGTGCAGCTGCCAACCGGGTTGCGAGCGCGCGTGCATGTCCAGCTCGCTCGTCTCCACACGCCACGACCACATGCCCTTTTGTTCGGGCGGGTCCGGCAGCTCGGCCTCAGGCATGGGCATGGTCATGGGCAGGGTCGTGCGCGCAGTTTGGTTGGGCCACGGCGCTGGGCTTGTGCGCCCTGACACTGCACCAGCGCAGCAGACAAGGCCGGCCCTGCTTGTCCATGACCCTCACGCAGGCGGCCCCGCGGGGTTCACTGAGGCGTCAGCTTGATGTCCTTGGCAATGGCTTGGTAGCGTTCGACCTCGGCTCTGTACAACCGGTCCAGTTCGGCACGGTTCAGTGGCTCGGCCACCGTACTGGCCGTGCCTTCGAGACCTTTGCGCACCTCTGGGTTCTGCAGGACCGCGTTCATGGCAGCGTTGATGCGGTCGACTGCGGCATCGGGCGTAGACCTGGGCACCTGCACGCCGATCCAGATGTCGTAGTTGAACCCGGGAAAGGTCCTGTGACCGGAAATCGACGGCACGTCAGGGAACATGGCATGGGGCTTGACTGCAGATATGCCCAGGGCCCTGATCTTGCCGTCCCTGATCATGCCCGGCGTCGGCCCAGCCAGCGGGAAGAAGGATGCATCGATGGTCCCGCCCACGATGTCAGTCACCAGCGGTCCGCCTCCCTTGTAGGGAACATGCGTGAACTTGACGCCTGCCTGCTGAGCGAACTTCTCGGCCATCAGGTGGTACAGCGACCCCACGCCCACGTTGCCGACGTTCAACTGCCTGCCCTTAGCCAGCGCGACGAACTCGTCAATCGTCCTGGCCGGTGAACTGGCGGGCACCAGCAGCACCACCGAGGTGCTGGCGATCATCCCGGCAAGGCGGATGTCCTCGGGCTTGAACTTGACTGCCGACAGCGCCAGCGGTGCCAGCACCAGCTCCATTGGCGTGGCCAACAACTGCGTGTGGCCATCGGCTGGGCCCGACAGCACCCGCTGCACCCCCAGCGCACCGCCGACGCCACCTATGTTCTCGACCACCAGTTGCTGACCCATCTGCTTCTGATATTCGGGCTGGATCAACCGGGCGACGAAGTCAGACGCGCCACCGGGCGGGTAGGGCACCACCAGGTTGAGCATCTTCGAAGGAAACCCCTGCGCTCGTGCGGGCGACGATGCGAACACCAGCCCTGCACACGCTGAAGCGAGCAGCCCCGAAACACGCAACACCGTACGGCGATCCATACCTGTACCCTTTTTGAAGCTCTGCCTGAATGCGCCTGATTCTGGGCACGGCATCGGGCTGCGGCCTATCGAAAATGCGCATGTGCGACATCAGGGCTTCCCTAGAGGTCTGCGGAACCCGCGGCTCGCGGCTTTGAAGCCTGGAGCGGCTGCGTCGAAGGCAGCGCGGTTTCAGCCAGCCGCACCCACAGGCTGGCGCCTGTCGACAGCACGCGGTCGTTGAAGTCGTAGCCCGGGTTGTGCAGCATGCAATCGCCCCGCTGGTCCTCGCCACTCCCCATGAACAGGTAGCAACCCGGCACCCGTTCGAGGAAGAACGCGAAGTCGTCGCTGCCGGGCACCGGCTGCGGGTTCTGGATCAGGCCATCTTCGCCACACCAATCGGTGACGACACGGCGACACAGCGCGGCCTGGTCGGCATCGTTCATCACCACCGGATAGCGGTGCTGGTAGTCAACCTCGGCGCTGGCTCCGAAGACCGACGCCTGCGCTTGCGCCACCTCGGCGATGCGGCGCTCGAGCAGGTCGCGCACGGCCGGCGTGTAGGCGCGCACCGACAGGCGCAGCTCGCCCTCGGCCGGGATGACGTTGGGGGCGTGCCCGGCCTGCATTGCGCCCACGGTGACCACGCCCATCTCCAGCGGGTGCAGGTTGCGCGACACGATGCTCTGCAAGGCCACGACGATCGAGGCGGTGACCAGTACCGTGTCCACGCCTGCCTGCGGCATGGCCGCGTGGGTGCCCTTGCCGTGCACGCGGATGATGCAGGTGTCGGCGCTGGCCATGGCCGGCCCCGCAACGATGGAGAAGCGGCCTTCGGGCAGGCCGGGCACGTTGTGCATCGCGAACATGGCGTCACAAGGAAACAGGTCGAAGAAGCCCTCTTCGATCATGCGCCGCGCGCCACCGCCGCCCTCCTCGGCCGGCTGGAAGACGACATGGACGGTGCCGTCGAACTGGCGCGTGGCGGCCAGATGTCGCGCCGCGGACAGCAGCATCGCCGTGTGCCCGTCGTGCCCGCACGCGTGCATCTTGCCGAAGACCTTGCTGGCCCAGGGCTTGCCGCTGGTCTCCTGCACCGGCAGCGCGTCCATGTCGGCGCGGATGCCGATGCGGCGCGGACTCGATCCATGGCGAAGGGTGCCGACCACCCCCGTGCCGCCCAGGCCACGGTGCACCTCCCAGCCCCAACGCTCCAGGCGTTCGGCCACCAGCGCCGACGTCACATGCTCTTCATAGGCCAGTTCCGGCTGCGCGTGGATCTCGCGCCGGATCTCGATCATCTCGGCCTCTTGCGCGCGCAGCGCGTCAAGGGCGGGCGGCGGGGCAGTTGGCTTCATCGCAACGCCCCTCAGGCCTTGGCGCTGGTGCGCCGGTACAGCACAAACAACAAGACCCAGTACCCAGCGAACATGGCCGTCTGCCACCAGTAGGCCTGGGTGGAACGTCCGTTCAGCACCGAGGCCAGCGCGTCCGAGAGGTTCACCGCCGCCAGGCCGACCACGGTGAAGCCCAGGGCCAGCAGCGCGGCCGGCACCACGCTGCGTTCGCGTGCGGCGCTCCACCACAGGCAGGCGTAGGCCACCACGGCAAACGAGATGATCTTGTCCTGGTAGGCGTGAAAGGGCACGTCGTAGTAGACGAACAGCAGCGGCCACTTGATGCCGAAGAAGTGCGCCACGGCCATGGCGCAGAAGTAGGCGACGCCGGCGAGCAGGGCGATGTTGAGCCATCGGGAAGACATGGACAGGGGCACGGTCAGGCGCGAGTGCAGCAGAGGGACCGGCATTCTGGTCACCCTGGCGGGCCCGCGCGAGTGGCCTGAAAGACAATGAGCGAAAGCTTCGGGCCAACCATGTCGAGACGCCAATCCCCCCGCCGTCAAACCATCGCACCGTTGCAGGCCCTGCCCGCCGGACGCCCGCTGCGCGTGGCGGTGTTGGCCTTCGACCGCATCAGCCCGTTTCACCTGGCCGTTCCTTGCGTGCTGTTCGGCGATCGGCACCCCGGAGCGCCGGTCTTCGACCTGCGCGTGTGTGCCGGCGAGCCCGGGCCGCTGCGCACCACGGCCGGTTTCGAGGTGCACACGCGCCACGGCCTGAGCACCCTGCGCTGGGCCGACTGGGTCATCGTGCCAAGCTGGCGCGACCCTGCAGAGCGCCCCCCGGACGCCGTGCTGAAAGCACTGGTGGCCGCGCACAGACGTGGCGCGCTGCTGGTGGGGCTTTGTCTGGGCGCCTTCCTGCTGGCCGAGGCGGGGCTTCTGGACGACCAGGAGGCCACCACGCACTGGTCGGCGGTCGACGAGTTTGCGCGCCGCTACCCGTCGGTGCGCCTGAAACCGGGTGTGCTGTACGTGGATGCGGGGCAGGTCGTCACCTCGGCCGGCACGGCCGCCGGGCTGGACTGTGGCCTGCACCTCCTGCGCCGCCACTATGGCGCGAACGTGGCCAACCGCGTGGCACGTCGGCTGGTGGTGGCACCGCACCGGCAAGGGGGCCAAGCGCAGTTCATCGAACAGCCCCTGACGGACACGCAAGGCGATGCACGCATTGCCGCGCTGCTCGACCGCGTACGCGCGTCGCTGGCCGACGACCACGACCTGGACCGCATGGCCGACGGCGCCGCGATGAGCCGCCGCAGCTTCACGCGCCACTTCCGCCAGGTGACGGGCACGACGCCCAAACAATGGCTGTTGGCTGAGCGGCTTGCATTGGCGCAGCGGTTGCTGGAAACCACGGCAGAGCCGGTGGAGCGCATCGCGCAACGGGCCGGCTTTGCGTCGGCCACGGTGCTGCGCCTGCACATGCGCAAGGCCTTCGGGTTGACGCCAGTGGCCTGGCGTCAGGGATTCTCGAGCGCACTGCATGCCGGCCGCCAAGGCCATGCCCTGGATCAGCGGCCGCACCCCGCTCAGGACTTGGCAGGCGCCCGTGCAGGCCGCTGAGCCAGCCCGACGGATACCCGATCTTCCATCCACGGGTCTCAGGGCGTCGGTGCTCGACGCCGTGCGCCGTGCGCGGGCAGGAGTCCCACAACCCTGGACCAACCCAGCTCGGTGTCATTTCGCGGTGTCCGGCAGCGCCGTCGGCTGGGACTCGCTGCGCAGGACACCGCCGCGCGCGGCCTATGTGCTGGAGGCTGGCCCTTTCACCGGCTGCAGCGGTTGCGCCAGCAGCGCGCGCCACTGCGCCTCGATCTGCTCGCCGGGCTTGGCGCCGCGGCCCTTCAGGTGCTGACGGTAGCCTTCGAAGACCCGTAGCGCGTCGCCTCGTTGACCAGCCCGCTCGTGGGCGTGCATCAGGCGCCGCACCAGCGATTCAGCCAGCGGCTCGATGCGCAGTGCCGTCTCCAGCAGCTCGCGCTCGGCCGGTCCCACCTGCAGACGTTCCATCACCGTTGCAGCGGCCATGGCAGCGCGCACCGTGTCGTCGCGGCATCGTTTGCGCTCGGCCTCCAGCCAGGGCGTGGGCGGCAGCCCGGGCAACAGGTCGCCGCGCGACAGGGCGATGACGCGCTCCAGCAAAGCCAGGCATTCCGCCTGCAGGGTGTGACCGGCGTCCGGACCGCTCGAACGCATGGCCAGGGACTCGATTCGCTCGATCAGCCTGCGCCGCTGTTGCACATCCGAACTGGCGCGCTCTGCATCCAGCGCAACCCGGCCATCGCTCACTCGCAGGAGCGTGGCATCGCCCAGCAACCGGCGCAGCCGCAGCACGGCCATCTCCAGGCTCTTGCGCGCTGCGGCATCGTCGGCGTCGGGCCACAGTGCGGCTGTCACCGCCTGCGCTCCGACCGACAGGTTTCGCGCACAGGCCAGCAGGCGCAGCAGTTCCAGTGGCTTCTGCTGGGTCTTGGGGCTGCTCGGCTCCAGTTTGCCGTCTCGGCGCATGTCGAAGCCGCCCAGCAGGACCAACCACAACGGCCACGGCCAGTGCCCATCGGCGTCCACAGGTGCGGGCAGCTGCCGGCTTCGAATCACCTCGTCCACGAACTGCGGGGCGATATCACTGCGCAGGGCCAGAGCACACACCGAGGCTGCCATCCCCGGCAACAGTCGAAAGAACATGGTGTAGCGCACCGCTTGTGCCACCGCCAGGCCCTTCGCCAGGTCTTGTCGGCTGCCGGCCGGGTCGGCAACGCGGTTCGTCCAGGCCCGCAACAGATGCTGAAGGGAAATGGAGACCTGACCAGAACGCCCGCTTTGTTCTGCCACCATCCGTGCGAACACGGCTTGCGCGTCGTCACCACGGTCCAACGCGATGTAGACCTGTGCCCGATCAGTCAGGCGGCCTCCGTTTTCGGATTGGGACAGCCCAGCCACTGCGGCCAGGCGATCGGCCTCGTCGAGCGTGGCCAAAGCACCAGCCGGCTGGCCGCGCAGCAACTGCACCCTTGCACGCGTCTGCTGCAGCTCGACCAATTGCAGCGTTCGTCCACCGCCCCAGCGAGGATCGACGGCTTGAATGATGCGGTCGGCCTCTTCGACACGCCCACGATCCAGCAGAAGGCGCGCCAGCGCGATCGTCAGCTTCAGGCCCAGCAGGTTGCCCGGTCCGGCGTCATGCGCCATGGACAGCGCACGCCGCCAGACTCTTTCGGCCCGCTCGTGGTTGCCCACGTGGTAGAGGGCGAACCCGTGCGTGCACACCCATCTGGCGCGCAGGGCCGGTGCGGCTGCGTCGAAAAGCGCTGGGTGCTCCACCAGATTGGCGAGGTAGTCGATCTGATCAAAGCGCGTGACGGCAAAGTCGTACTCGATCAACACCATGGCCACCAGCAAACGCTCGTGCGGCGAGAGAGCGGCCTTCAGCGGCTGCAACTCGTTCAGCAAACTTGCTGCCGCCTGCGCGGCGCCTGCCGAATCCGCCTTGTCGAATGAGACGCGCGCCAGGAGTCCGAGCCGCAACCAAAGGTCCGACAGCGGCTCGCCGACGTCTGCCGGCGTGCCGGCCTCCACGCGGAGGTGCCACTCGTCCAACTGGCTCATGGCGCCGCTGTCCAACAGGCACAACACCAAGGCTGCGTTGGCCACCACGGCAGCCTGCTCGTCGCATCCACCCGCCCGAAATCCGTGCCAGGCCCGGTCGAGCCAGGTGAGCGCGTCGGCGTCTTCGACCATGAAATCAGCCATTGCACGCCAGTACGCCAGCTCAGCTGCGTCGCCAGCCTGAAGTGCGCCCCACGCCTCGCAAGCCTGGCTGAGCGCCGCGACGTCCCAACGTCGCCACGCCTCGATGAACGCTCCGCCCGAAGGCACACCAGGCACAACGGGCGGGCTTGTGGGCCTCATCGAAGAAGGTTCGCAGGGCAGCTCATGTGAGACGGCAGTCTAGCAACGCAAGAAGGACGCCCGATTGCTCCTATCGGTGGGGCATCAGTGGGGGCGAGGCCGACACAGTCGCCTGGCGCGTGCCGCCCATCGCAGCCCGGCACGGCGAACAGCAAGCAACCCGGCACTTCTGGAGCATGCCATGCCACTCTCACAGCAACCCGCCCCGCCCTACCAGATCCACCACTACCCGGCCACGCTCATCGAAACCCGGGGGCACCGGCGGGAGCGCCTGCTGACGATGCGGCCGATCCTGCCGCAAGACGCCGCCTTGCTGGAGCAGTTGCTGGATGGTCTGGCGCCCGAGACGCGGCGCAACCGCTTTCACGGGGCCCTCCGGCTGTCGCCGGGTCACTTGCTGCAGATGAGTCAGGTCGACTACAGCCGCCATCTGGCCATGGTGGTGACCACCGAGGTCGACGGAGCGGAGCAGTTGATCGCCGACGCCCGCTACGTCGTCGAGCCGGGCGGCGACGGCGCCGAGTTCGCGCTCGTCGTGGCCGACGGCTGGCAGTGCCTGGGCGTGGGTGCATGGGCCATGCAGTCGCTGCAGCGCGCTGCCACGAACGCCGGGCTGCAATGGCTGCATGGCGATGTTTTGAACGGCAACCTGCCGATGTTGAACCTCATGAAACGCTGTGGCTTTGCGCTGAGCCCGGCCGCCGACGACGAGCAAGTCGTCAGGGCGCTGCGGTGGCTCGCCCCACAAGCCGTGCCGCTCCCCGCCGTAAGGCCCAGCTTGCGTTCGTGGCTCCGGCGCGCCTGGCCCGCCGGCCCCCACGCCTTGGCGCTCTGAGGCCTCACATGCAAGCCGCTTCATCGGGAGACACGTCCATGCCGCCACCGACCCATCGTCCCAGCCCGACCTGCCCGCCACGTTTTGCCCTGGTGTTGGGCAGCGGTGGCGTGCGCAGCATTGCCGCGCTCGGCATGGTGGAGGTGCTGGCTCGGGAGGGCCTGGTGCCCGATCTGGTGGTGGGCTGCAGTGCCGGAGCGATGTTCGGTGCGCTCATCGCTGCCGGGCACGATGCGTGCGAAGCCATTCGCTTGGCCACGACCCTGTGGTCGCCCGAAGTGACGCGCAAGCGCCGCTGGAAGGCCGTGCCGCAGATGCTCTGGCCGCGCCTGGGCCGGTTCGACGCCGACTTCTCGTTGCGCGACGACGGCCCGGTGATGCAGCGCTTGGAACAGGCCTTCGGCGATGTGCGCATCGAGCATCTGCGCATTGCCCTGCGCGTCACCACCACGGACGCTTCCACCGGCGAACGCGTGGTGCTGCGCGAGGGCGCGCTGGTGACGGCGCTGCGCGCGAGCATCGCCTTGCCGTTCATGTTCTCGCCGGTGCACCTGGACGGGCGCCGCCTGATCGACGGGTTCGTCGCCGATCCGCTGCCCGTGAGCGCGGCCTTCGACGCCCAAGCCGTGCTGGCACTGGGCTTCGAGTCGCCGATGCCCTACCGCATCGACGGCCCCACGCGAATGCTGGCGCAGGTGACTTCGGCGCTCACCAACAACCTCATGCAGGCCCGTCTGGCGGAAGCGCAGGGAGGCGGCGCCCGGCTGCTGAGCATCGTGCCCAGGCTGGAAAGGCGCGTGGGCCTGTTCGACACCGGAGCCATGCCCTACCTGGTCGAGGCCGGCCGGCGTGCCACCGAGGCAGCACTGCCGAACATCCTGGCCTTGGTGCAGCGCGCGCCGCAACTGGCCCTGGCGTGACGCACCGCGGATCGTCGGCCCGCGATGCCTTGAAGCCCCGCGGCGGATCGGGCGCCCGAACCTCACCGTCAGGTGCGACGGTGATAGGCCGATCGCAGGCCGACCCGCTACCTCCTCTTGCCCCAGTTCTCCCTCGCCCGCGCCACCGTCTCGGTCGCCTGCGCATCGGCGGGCATGCGCTCGGCCGTGCTGAAGAGGTACAGCTTGTCGTTCACGATCTTCCAGGTGGTCGGGTCGCCCTTGATCTCCTTGCCCAGCGAGATCCCGGTGGCACACAGGCCGCTGAACTGGGGCAGGTAGCGGTCCGGGGCCGCCGCGAAGGCCGCCTTGTTCTGCGTGCTGGCGAACAGGTAGCACGCGCCGTCGAAGTCTGGGCTGGATGCCGATGGCGTGGTGCAGGTGCTTACGTGGAAGGTGGCCACGACCTGCGAGGCAAGTCGCCGCTGGCGATGAAGGCCAGCTCCTGCGGCGTGCTCTCGCGACCGAGCAGCGCGTTGCGGTGCGGGTAGCGGCCGAACTGCGCGATGACGGCGCGGTGTCTGCGCAACTGGTCGGCGCTGCTCACGTACCAGGGCCGCAGCGCCGCCGGCGACTGCCCGGCCAGCTGGTCCGCGATGGCGATGGCCGTGTCCAGGTGGGCCAGGTGCCGGGCCGGGTCGTCGCACTCGACCTGCTCCAGCGGCGACATGAACGCGGCCTTGTGCCAGAGCCGGGGCAGCGCGTCGAAGTGGCCGTTGGCCAGCCCCTGCAGGCACAGCTCGCGCGCCGCGGGGCCGCCGGACCAGGCGCGGGGCGTGCCCGACCACACCGCGCGGGTGAACGCGTCCAGCGCCAGGATCAGCGCCAGCCGGCCCGTGGCGTGATGCGCCCAGGCCTGCAGCTCGCCCGCCGCCGCGCGGTCCGTCAGCGCCGAGTACCGCGCCACCACCTCGTGGTGGGCACCGCCCCGCTGCCGCCAGTGCCACCAGCGCTGGTGCTGTTGCGGGCTGGGTGCGTCGCCGTCGGGGAACCAGAAGGCGACGACGTCTTCGGGCGTGGCAGCGGCGGTGCTCATGGCAAGGCGCCAGAGGACCTGCGCGCCGAGCTGCACGTGTCGCGAATCTCGACGTCGAAGATCACATAGGCACTCATGGCGGCTCCAGGCTGGAGGCTGAAGAACGGCTGCGGGCCGTGGTGCCACTGTGCGCGGCCTGCAGGCGCTGCGTCTTGTAGCCGTCCAAAACGTTCCTAAACCGGTGCCGGGTCCGGCCGTGGCGCAAAGCTCAACTCGACGCGCGCGCCGTCCGGGTCGGTCAGGAAGATCTGCCAGATGCCGCTGTCGGCCAGGCGCCGGCTCTCGAAGGGCTGGCCGGCGGCCTGCAGCCGGTGCTCGAAGCCGGCCCGGTCTTCGGCGTCCAGCGCAAAGTGGTCGATCACCGGGTGGGCTTCGTCCGACGGTGCCGCCGCCTGGCGCGCCAGCACGTGCAGCACCGGCTGGTCCCCGAGGTAGAGCCAGCAGCCCGGGATGCGGATCGCCGGGCGCGGGCCGACACGCAGGCCCAGCAGGTCGCAGTAGAAGCGCTCGGTGCGCTCGAGGTCGGTGCTGAGCACCGTCACATGGCCCAGGGAGAGCAGCATGGTGCGGCCTGCCGCGCTCAGGGCTTCTGCGCGGTGGTGGTCGTCGCGGGTGCCGCGGCCGCGGCCCCCGGCTTCAGGGCCCAGCGGCGGGTCTCGGCCTCGATCACACGCGTGAACCCGGCCGGGTTCATCACCCCGGGCATCGCGCCCATCAGGGCCACGCGCTCCTTGATGGCCGGTGTGGCCATCGCCTTCTGCAGTTCGGCCTCCAGCCGCTGCAGCACCGCCGGCGGTGTGCCGGCCGGTGCGAGCACGCCGAACCAGGCCAGCGACTCGAACCCGGGCAGGCCGCTTTCACTGACGGTGGGCAGCTCGGGCGCCGCGGCGGCGCGCGTGGTGGACGTGACCGCCAGCGCGCGGACCTTGCCTTCCTTGATGAAGGGCAGCGCCTGCATGATGTTGCCGAACATCAGCTGCGTGCGGCCGGCCAGCACATCGGCCCAAGGGCTGCCCGGATTCGGCACGTGCACCAGGTCCAGTCCGGCCATGCTGTTCATCAGCTCGCCGGCACGGTGCTGCGAAAGCCCGATGCCACTGGACGAGTAGCTGAACTTGCCCGGCTGGCTGCGCACCAGCGCCACCAGTTCCGGCACGGTGCGCGCCGGCACGTCGTTGGCCACCACCAGCACGTTGGGCGTGATGACGAGCTGCGCGATCGGCGCCAGATCGCGCAGCGTCACGTAGGGCGGGTTCAGGCCGAAGGCACCGCCGGTGAGCACCAGCGCAGCGTCGCCCGACATCAGCAGCGTGTAGCCGTCGGGGGCCGACTTGGCCACGCGGTCCACCCCGATGGTGCCGCCGGCGCCCGGCACGTTCTCCACCACGACGTTGGCCGACATCTGCTCGTTCAAGGCCGGCGCAAGCAGCCGCGCCAGCACATCCGGGGCCGTGCCGGCAGGGAACGGCACCACCAGGCGGATGGGCTTGCCGGGGTAGGCGGCAGGCGCCTGGGCCCAGCCCGGGCCAGGGGTGGCGGCCAGGGCCATCGAGCCCAGCATCAGCAGGTGGGCCATCAGGTGGGTTCTGCGGTTCATGTCGATCTCCTCGGTTGGGGTGTCGGCATCGTGGCCCCAGGCTCGCGGCCTAGGCTGAGGCGGGGCTCAAGGTCTTCTCGGGGATTTCTCAGACCCGTGCCGGCCGTGCCCAAAGCGCAGGACAGTGCGGGACAGCGGCAGTGTTGCCGGTCCCCGGCCAGGGCGGTCTTAAGCGATTCGAAACGTTCCTAAACGCGCTCGGCGCTGGGTGGAAGGGACGCGGCCGTGGGGCATCATGGGCGCCTGTGAACACCTCCGCCGCTCACCCACTGCCTGACCGATTCAGCCTGGGCCCATGGCAGGTGTGGGTGTCCCGGGACGAGGTGGCGGGACAGGCGGGACAGGGGGGGCCCGCGCACAAGCTCGAGCCCCGCACCATGCGGCTGCTGGTGGTGCTGGCCCAGGCGCGCGGCGAGGTGGTGCTGGCCGACGACCTTCTCGACGCCGTGTGGCCGGGCCTCGTGGTGACGCCCAGCTCGCTCTACGACGCAGTGGCGCAGCTGCGCAAGGTGCTGGGGCCGGACCACATCGCCACCGTGCCGCGCAAGGGCTACCGGCTGGCGACGAAGGTGGAGCCGGTGATGCCGGCGGGGCACGAGGCCGCTGCCCCACCGACCGTCTCCCCTCTGGATCGGCTCGCCCCGGCGGTGACGAGTACCGCTGCCGCGCCGGCCGACGAGCCGCGCCTGGGCCCGCGCTCGGTGGCCGTGCTCCCGTTCATCATGCGCGGGCTGCCGGAGTCGCTCTCGTTCCTGAGCGAGAGCCTCACCGGTGCGCTGATCTTCGAGCTGTCGCGACAGCCGGGCCTGACCGTGGTGGCGCTGGGCACCATGCTCACCTTCGGCCAGCGCCACCCGCCGCCGCAGAAGCTGGCCGAGGAGCTGGGCGTGCGCTACGTCGTCGACGGCCAGCTCGAGCAGCGCGGCGACATGCTGCATGTGGGCGTGCAGGTGATCGACGGCCGCCGCGGCACGCAGACCTGGGCCGACGAGCTGACGCTGCCTGCCAGCGCCTGGCACGCCACCGCGGGCGTGGTGGTGGGCCGCCTGGCGCGGGCGCTGCGCTTCGAGCTCAACGACCTGGCCAGCCGCGAAGCCCTGGTACCGGCCAGCGATGCCGAGGTGCAGGCACGCGCCTTCGCCGCGCAGGCCTGGGTGCAGCTGTTCGCCCGCGCACAGACGCCCGACACCAACCAGCGCGCCACGCGGCTGGCCCGCTCGGCGGTGGCCCTGGCGCCCGATCTGAGCCAGGGCTGGATGTGCCTGTCGTATGCCGACTGGCGCGCCGCCAACTACCACTGGAGCGATGAGCCCCGCCCCGAGCAACTGGCACGCGCACTTGCCGAAGCCGAGCGCGCGGTGATGCTCGACCCGCGCGACCCCGATGCGCTGTACGTGCTGTCGCTGTCGGCACGGTCCTTGGGGCAGCGCGAACGGGGTGACGAATCCTTGCGGCACTGCCTGCGGCTGTCGTCGTCGTATGCGGCCGCGTATGGGCTGCTGGCCTACTCCGCCGAGCGCCACGGGCGACACGACGAGGCCCGCGCCCTGTGCGACAAGGCTTTCGAGATGAGTCCGCTGGAGCCGCTGCGCGTGATCTGGCACTGGGTTCGAGCAGAAGCCAGCGTGGCCACTGGTGACCCGAAGGCGGCCCTGCATGAGGCGCAGCGCGGCTTGGCGGTCAACCCGTCGTACGGGCAGCTCTTTCTGGTTGGCGCGGTGGCCGCCTGGCGGCTGGGCGCGCTGGATCAAGCCCGCGAGTGGGTGGCCACGCTGCGCCGCGAACACCCGGCCTTCGGCAGCCTGGCCGCGGTCCGCACCACCTACGCGCCCACTTTCGACCCGGCCTGCTTGGCGCAGCTGGATCAGCTGCTGGACACGCTGCGCGAAGCGGGCTTGCCGGCGCAATGAGCCACGGCGCCCCAGCGGCGCTCAGCCCCGCTTCAACAGCGTGCGGCCGATCTCCGTCAGCAGGCGCGCCAGCGCGGCGGCAGGCCGCGTCACGCCAGTTTACCGACCGGGCAGCGACATGCTCTACTTCACCCGAGGCCCAAAAGGAGACAAGCCCGATGAACACCCGCCGCTCGATGACCGCCACCGCCCTGGCCCTGACCCTGGGCCTGGCTTCCACCCTGGGCGTGCACGCCCAGGGCAGCTGGCCCGACAAACCCGTGCGCATCATCGTGCCGCTGCCGCCCGGCGGCCCGTCGGACATCGTGCTGCGCGCCGCCATCGACAAGATGCAGCCCGTGCTGAAGCAGCCCTTGCTCATCGACAACAAGCCCGGTGCCGCGGGCAACATCGGCACCGCCGAGGCGGCGCGCGCTGCGCCCGACGGCTACACCTGGCTGTGGACGACCGACACGCAGCTGACCGTGAACCCGCATGTCTACCCCAAGCTGGTCTTCAAGCCCGAAGACCTGGTGCCCGTGATGCGCGCCAGCGCCTTCAGCCAGACCCTCGTCTGCCACCCGGGGCTCGGGCTGAAGACGGTGGCCGACCTGGTCCGCCTGGCCAAGGCCAGGCCGTTGAGCTATGCCTCGGGCGGTGCCGGTTCACCGGGGCACCTGACCACCGAACTCTTCAAGGGCGTGGCGGGCATCGACATGACCCATGTGCCCTACAAGGGCCCGGCGCCCGCCATGCAGGACGTCATGGGGGGTCAGGTCGATTGCGGCTTCCTGGCCGGCCCGACGGTGCTGCCCCAGGTGACCGCGGGCAAGCTGGTGGCCCTGGCCGTGTCCGGCGCCAGGCGCTCGCTGCTGCTGCCCGAGGTGCCCACGGTCGCCGAAGCCGGCTTCCCGGGATTCGACGCGACCTTCTCGCTGGTGCTCCATGCGCCCAAGGGCACGCCCCGGCCCATCGTCGAGTCCATGACCAAGGCGCTCGGTGATGCGCTGCGGCAAGCCGACGTGGCCGAGCGGCTGCGCCTGAGCGACCAGGCCGTGGTGGCGGATTCGCCCGAAGCCACCGCCACGCGCCTGGCGGCGGACTTCAAGACCTGGGGCGCGGTGGTCAGGCGCATCGGCCTGCAGGCGGACTGAACGAACGGGCTGCGGTGCCGCTGCACCGCCTCCAGCGCAGCTTGAGAGATCCCCGGGACATCGTTGGGCCCGGGCTCAGCACCTCAAGGTCCGCAGGCGTCGACCTGGGAGACCTGCCTGCTCGACGATCAGGCCTGACGACGATCGAGAGCCGGGCCCACGGCAAAGTCGCTGCGCATGCCTGAGTCTGGCGGTGGCACCCGGGCCCGGCCGGGTGCGAGTGGGCTCCGCCCTACGGCCGCCGCGCACCCGCCCGCGACAGCTGCGCCAGCTCGCCGCCGATCACGCGCACGCCGGCCTCGATGCGCTCGACGGGGATCGACGAGTAGCCGATGCGCAGGTGGTGCCGCGGCCGCCGCGTGCCGGCGAAGAACACGTCACCCGGCTCCACCACCACGCCCAGCTTGTAGAGCCGCGCGGCCAGCTCGCGCGTGTCGACGTCCTTGCCGGCACTGGCCCACAACGCCGAGCCACCCTGCGCCGACACCGCCTGCAGCCCCGGCACGTGCGCCGCCAGCGCCGCACGCAAGGTGCGCGCCCGGTCGCGGTAGGCCACGTTGAGCCGGCGCACGAAGGCTTCCTGGTGGCCGTGGGCAATGAAGCTGGCCGCGGCCTGCTGGTTGTTGGTGGGCACGTGCCGCATCATCAGCCGACGCAGCGCACGCAGCTCGCGCACCAGCTCGGCCGGCGCCACCAGGTAGCCCAGGCGCAGGCCGTGCGCCAGGGTCTTGGACAGGCTGCCCATGTAGATCACGCGCCCGCTGGCGTCCAGGCTCTTCAGCGCCGGCGTGGGTTCGCCGGAGAAGTTCAGCTCGCTCTCGTGGTCGTCCTCGATGACCACGAAGTCCTCGCGCTCGGCGCGTGCCAGCAGGTCCAGCCGGCGCTGCAGCGGCATCGTCACCGTGGTCGGGCACTGGTGGCTGGGCGTGACGTAGACATAGCGGCAGCCCGACAGCGCACTGCCCAGCACCAGGCCTTCGTCATCCACGCGCAGCGCCTTCACGTGGCGCGTGCGCAGCAGGAAGTTGTTGCGCGCGTCGGGGTAGCCGGGGTTCTCGATGCCCACCACGGTGTTGCTGCCCACCAGCAGCTGGGCCAGCAGGAAGGTGGCCTGCTGCGCGCCCGAGGTGACGAGGATCTGCTCGCGTTCGGCCCAGATGCCGCGCGCCGGCAGCAGGCGGCGGTGGATCTGCTCGACCAGCGCGTCGTCGTCGCGGTCGATGTGGTCGGGCGCCCAGCGACGCAGCGTGCGCGTCTGCAGCGACTCCAGCACGCACTCGCGCCAATCGGCCCCGGGGAACAGCGTGGCGTCGAACTGGCCGTAGATGAAGGGATAGGGCTGCTGCTGCCAGTCGGCCGGCTTGACGATGTTGCGCTGCTCCGAGGGCCGCAGCTTGAGCCGCGTGTCCCAGCGCACCGCCGAAGGCTCGGGCGTCGTGTCGGCGCGCTGGCGCGCCCCCAGGTAGGTGGCCTGCAACTGTGCGCTGACGAAGTATCCGCTGCGCGCCAGGCCGACGACGAGCCCCTTGTCGGCCAGTGCCTGCAGCGCCAGCATGACCGTGGTGCGCGAGATCGACAGGCTCTCGGCCAGCAGCCGGCTCGACGGCAGCGCCTGCCCCGGCGTCAGGAAGCCTTCCATCACCAGGTGCACCAGCATGTCGCGCAGCTGCCCCTGCAGCGTGCCCGAGCCGCCCTCGAAACGCTTGAAGACTCTGCGCCACATCAGGTCGCTGGTGCGTGTCTGCCGGGCCATGCGGCCTCCTTCATCAGGGTGAACCCGAAGGAAATCACCGGGTTTCTGGATTGATCGATTGATCGTATCTGGTGTTAATCCACCGGGCAGCGGATCGATAAGGTTGCGACCCAGCATGAACCCTCGGCGCGACGCCTCCCGACTCTGGACCGGCCTGGCCTCGGTGGGCACGGTGCTTGCGTTCTGGATCGTCGGCTCGAACACCGGCTTCATCGACAAGCAGGTCTTTCCGAGCCCCGAGCAGTTCATGGCGGCGGCGCGCCAGATGCTCATCGGCGAAGGCTTCGCCGAGGGCCGCCTGCACGAACACGTGCTGCAGAGCGTGAAGCTGATCCTGATGGGCTTCTTCGCAGCCACCGCGGTGGGCGTGCCGCTGGGGCTGTGGATGGGCTGGAGCCGGCGCGCCGACGCGCTGATCAACCCCATCTTCCTGCTCATCCGGCCCATCCCCGCGCTGGCCTGGATCCCGCTGGCCATCGTGTGGCTGGGCCTGGACGACGCGGCCAAGGTGATGATCCTGTGGTTCGCGGCCTTCGTGCCCTCGGTCATCAACAGCTACACGGGCGTGCGCAACATCGAGCGGCCCATGGTCGAGGCCAGCCGCATGCTGGGCGTGAGCGGCTGGCTGCTGGTGAAGGACGTCATCGTGCCCGGCGCGCTGCCGTCCATCTTCACCGGCCTGCGCCTGTCGCTGCAGGCCTGCCTCACCGCGCTGGTGGCGGCCGAGCTGCTGGGCGCGCTGCTGGGCGTCGGCAAGGTGCTGTACCAGGCGGGGCTGGACATCTATCCCGCGATGATCCTGGTCGGCATGGTGGCGGTGGCCGTCGTGGGCTTCGCGCTCACCGCCATCCTGGACTTCATTGAACGCCGCAGCATGCCCTGGCGGGAATGATGGACCACCCCCGTAGCGGCTTCGCCGCACCCCCTCAAGGGGGCGACCCCAGCGGCCGGGCCAAGCCCGTCCGCGGCGTCAGCTTGATGCAGTGGGTTCGTGCATCCAGCGTCGCTGTGAACTGCAGGGAGGCCGGCCATGGGTGAACCGCTGACCCGCTCGCGCCTGGTGATGCTGTCCATCACCGGCCTGGTCGCCTTCTTCGCGCTGTGGACCTTCGCGGCCTGGGTCGAACTGGCGCCGCGGCGTTTCCTGCCGCTGCCCTGGGACGTGGTGGAGCGGGGCTTCGCGCTGCTGACCACCCCGTTCTCGGGCCACACGCTGCAGGGCCACCTGGCCGCCAGCATCGAGCGCTACCTGCGCGGCTTCCTGCTGGCCGCGGCCATCGGCGTGCCGCTGGGCCTGCTGATGGGCTGGTACGGCTGGCTCGACAAGATCCTCACGCCGCTGTTCGACAGCCTGCGCTTCATCGCGCCCATCGCCTGGGTGCCCTTCGCCGCGCTGTGGTTCGGCACCGGCATCGGCGGGCCGACGCTGATCATCTTCGCCGGCGCCTTCCCGCCCTGCCTCATCAACGCCTACCGCGGCGCGCGCTTCGTCGACCGCCGCTATGTCGAGGCGGCACAGGTCTACGGCGCCTCGGGCCTGCGCATCGTGCGCGAGGTGCTGCTGCCGGCCTCGCTGCCGTCCATCATCGCCGGGCTGCGCATCAGCGCGGGCTCGGGCTGGCAGAGCCTGATCGGCGCCGAGCTCATCGCCGCCAACAGCGGCATCGGCCTGATGATGGTGCGCGGCCAGGGCGCGCTGGACACCTCCATCGTGATGGTCGGCATGATCACGGTGGGCCTGTTCGGCATGTTGATCGACGTCGCGCTGCGCGGAGTCGAGCTGCGCATCCAACGTCAACGAGGACTCTGACCCGCCATGGCCGACATCGTGCTCGACAACGTGTCCCGCAGTTTCCGCCGCGACGGCAAGGAGTTCCTGGCGCTCGACCGCGTGAGCTTCGTCTGCCGCGAGCACGAGTTCGTCGCGGTGGTCGGCCCTTCGGGCTGCGGCAAGACCACCTGCATGCGCATGGCCGCAGGCCTGGAGTTCCCCAGCAGCGGCAGCGTGAAGGTGGGCGGCAAGACGGTCACCAAGCCCGGGCCCGACCGCGCCGTGGTGTTCCAGCAGTTCGCGCTGTTCCCCTGGAAGACGGTGCAGGACAACATCCGCTTCGGCCTGCGCTCGCTGGGCGTGCCCGGCGACGAAGCCGCCGAGCGCGTGGCGGGCAGCCTGAAGCTGATGAACCTGGAAGGCTACGAGACGGCCTACCCGCACCAGCTGTCGGGCGGCATGCAGCAGCGCGTGGCCATCGCGCGCGCCTACGTGCTGAACCCCGACGTGCTGCTGATGGACGAGCCCTTCGGCGCGCTCGACGCGCAGACGCGCACGGTGATGCAGGAAGAGCTGCTGCGCGTGGGCCGCGCGAATCCGCGCACCGTCATGTTCATCACGCACGCGGTCGAGGAAGCCGTCTACCTGGCCGATCGCGTGGTGGTGATGACGCGCCGCCCCGGCGCCATCAAGGAAATCATCGACATCAAGCCCGTGCGCGAGGCCGAGAACTGGCAGCGGCACGAACGCATCGAGGACGTGATGGACCTCGAGTCCTTCGTGCACCTGCGCACCCGCATCTGGCGCCTGCTGCGCGAGCAGCACGACCCGGGCGACCACTGACCTGCCCCCATCGACCCCCCACCCCGTTCTTTGTCCCCACCTGGAGCCCCTCACCATGAAGAAGCTGATCCTGAACACGATGGTCGCCGCGCTGGCGGCCCTGGCCACCACAGCCGCGCTGGCGCAGGACCTGAAGGAAGTGCGCATCAGCTCGCAGCCCGCGCTGCTGGGCTCGGTGCCCTTCCTGGTGGCCGAGCAGAAAGGCTGGTGGAAGGACGTCGGCCTGAAGGTCACCATCACCAACTTCCCGGCCGGCGCGCCGCAGATCGCCGCCAGCAAGAGCTGGGACGTGGGCTACACCGGCAGCGTGCCTGCGGTGCTGGGCGCCGTGCGCTTCGGCCTGCACACCATCGCCTTCAGCGACGACCAGTCGGCCACCAACGGCCTGTACGTCAACGGCCCCAACGCCGACGCGATCATCAGGAACCCGGCCTCGCTGAAGGGCGGCACGGTGTTCCTCACCGGCAACTCGACGGTCGACCTCGCGGCACGTTCCTGCCTGCAGAAGTTCGGCCTGGGCAAGGCCGACGTCACCGTGCGTTCGATGGGCCAGGCCGAGATCATCGCCGCGATGAGCTCGGGCAGCGCCTCGGTGGGCGGCCTGTGGGCGCCCAACACCTACACGGTGGAAGAGAAGGCCGGCGCCAAGCCGCTGTGCTCGGGCAAGGACGCCGGCGTGATGGTGCCGGGCAACATAGTGGTGCGCGCCGAATGGGCCAAGGAGAACCCGCAGCTGGTGGCGCGCTTCCTGGCCGTCTACCTGCGCGCGCAGCGCTTCCTGGCCGCCAACCGGGCCGAAGGCCTGGCGATGATGAAGAAGCACTACGAGGCCGGTGGCGTGGTCATCTCCGAAGCGGCGATGAACAAGGAGTTCGACCTGCGTCCGACCTTCGACCTGGCGGCCCAGCTCGCGATGTTCAACCGCGGCGCGCAGCCTTCGAACGCCGACAAGTCGATGAACGCCATCGCGGCCTTCATGAAGGAAGTGGGCTCGCTGCGTGCCGACGAGGCCCTGCCCGACCCCAAGACCTACGTCGTCGACGACTACCTGAAGCTGATCGACCGCGATCCGGTGCTTAAAGCCTTTGCGAACCGCACGAACTGAAACACCCCCTACGCGCTTCGCGCGCCCCCTCAAGGGGGCAACGCCAGCGGCCCGGCGGAGCCGGTTCCGCGGCGTTCGCTTGGCTTGGCCGGTTTCATGCGTCGCAGGCCGTGCAAATCGCTACGAATAGCTGACAACGAGGAAGGCCCCATGGCCATCGAGTACCTGAAGAAGGCCAACCCGCCGGTGCAGGCCATCGACACGGCCACGGCCGACACCGTGCGCCGCATGCTGGCCGAGATCGAGGCCGGCGGTGAAGACGCGGTGCGGCGCTACGCCCGCGAGCTGGACGGCTACGACGGCGACATCGTGCTGGGCGAAGCGCAGTTCGCGGCGGCCGCCAAGGCGCTGAGCGAGGGCGTCAAGTCCGACCTGCGTTATGCCCGCGACCGCGTCACCGACTTCGCGCGGCGCCAGCGCGATTCGATGCAGGAGTTCCGCGCCGAGCTGGTGCCGGGGCTGATGGCCGGCCAGCGCCTGATCCCCTGCCAGACGGCCGGCTGCTACGTGCCCGGCGGGCGCTATGCCCATGCGGCCAGCGCCATCATGAGCGTGGGCACGGCGCAGGTGGCAGGCGTCAAGCACATCGTGGCCACGTCACCGGCCACGAAGGACCACCCAGTGCACCCCGGCATCCTGTACGCCATGCAGCTGTGCGGCGCGCACACGGTGCTGGCGCTGGGCGGCGTGCAGGCCGTCGCGGCACTGGCCTACGGCTGCTTCAGCGGGCATGCGGCCGACATCATCGTCGGCCCCGGCAACCGCTTCGTGGCCGAAGCCAAGCGCATGCTGTTCGGGCGCGTGGGCATCGACGTGGTGGCCGGCCCGACCGAGTCGGCCATCATCGCCGACGAGACCGCCGACCCCGCGGTGGTGGCCGCCGACCTGGTGGGACAGGCCGAGCACGGCCCCGACTCGCCGGTGTGGCTGATGACCACCTCGCGCGCACTGGGCGAGGCGGTGATCGCGCTCGTGCCCGGCCTGATCGCCGCCCTGCCCGACCTGGCCCGCCACGCCGCCACCGCGGCCTGGCGCGACTACGCCGAGGTGGTGCTGTGCAGCTCCCGCGAGGAGATGGTGGCCGTCAGCGACCGCTACGCCTGCGAGCACCTGCAGGTGATGGCACACGACCTTGAATGGTGGCTGGCAAACCTGAACAACTACGGCTCGCTGTTCCTGGGCGAAGAGACCACCGTGGCCTACGGCGACAAGTGCAGCGGCCCCAACCACATCCTGCCGACCAAGGGCGCGTCGCGCTACTCGGGTGGCCTGTCGGTGGGCAAGTTCATCAAGACCGTGACCTGGCAGCGGCTGACGCGCGACGCCTCGCGCTCGGTGGGACAGGTGGCCGCGCGCATCTCGCGGCTGGAAGGCATGGAAGGCCATGCGCGCACCGGCGACGTGCGGCTGCACAAGTACTACCCCGAGGAGCGCTTCGACCTCGGCACGCTGGGCGGGCACGCCACCGAGGTGCAACGATGAGCACCGCGCCGCTGGTGCTGGATCTCACGAAGCAGGAGCCCGTGCCGCCCGCCGGCGTGGACGCCGCGCTGGCGCTGATGGCCAACGGCAAGCTGCACCGCTACGGCGAGACCGGCGGCAAACCCAGCGAGGTGTCGGCACTGGAAGCCGAGTTCGCGCAGGAGATCGGCCGCCGCTACTGCGTGGCGATGAACTCCTGCGGATCGACGATGTTCGTGGCGCTGAAGGCGGCGGGCGTGCAGCCGGGCGACACGGTGATGTCGAACTGCTTCACGCTGGCCCCGGTGCCGGGCGCCATCGCCCACGTGGGCGCGCGCCCGCTGCTGGTGGACGTGACGGACGACTACACCATCGACCTCGACGACCTCGAGCGCAAGGCGGCCACGGGCCAGGCGCGCACGCTGCTGCTGTCGCACATGCGCGGGCACATCTGCGACATGCACGCCCTGGCGGCCATCTGTACCCGCCACGGCGTGCAGCTGATCGAGGACTGCGCGCACACCATGGGCGCCAGCTGGGACGGCCAGCCCACCGGCACCTGGGGCCGCGCCGGCTGCTTCAGCCTGCAGAGCTACAAGCACGCCAACAGCGGCGAAGGCGGCCTGCTGGTGACCGACGACGAGAACATCGCGGCGCAGGCCGTGCTCTTCTCGGGCAGCTACATGCTCTGGGCCTCGCACCTGGCGCGGCCGGCGGATGCGGTGTTCGAGCGCTGGAAGTACACCACGCCCAACTTCAGCCTGCGCATGAGCAACCTGGCCGCGGCCGTGGTGCGGCCCCAGCTCGGCGCGGCGCTGGCCGACCGCTGCCGGCGCTGGAACGAGCGCTACGCCTGGCTGGCCGCGGCGCTGGAGGGCACGCCCCACCTGCGCCTGCCGCTGCGGCCTGCGGCCGAGCAGTACGTCGCCAGCTCGATCCAGTTCTCGCTGACCGGCCTGAGCCACGCGCAGACGGCCGCGGTGATCGACGCCTGCAAGGCCGGCGGCGTGCACATCAAGTGGTTCGGCGCCGATGAGCCCGTGGGCTTCACCAGCGTGTGGAGCCACTGGCGCTACTTCGGCCAGGCGCAGAGCCTGCCGCGCGCCGAGCGCGTGCTTCAGGGGCTGTGCGACATGCGGCTGCCGCTGTCGCTGACGCAGGCCGATTGCGTGGCCATCGCGGGGGTGATCCGGCAGGCGGTCGCGGGGGTGACGCGGTAGGGGCGGCGCCGCCGGTAGTGGCTGGCTGGGATCCCCGGGAAGTCACAGCCG
>JALHMT010000011.1 GCA_022843905.1 Rubrivivax sp. | reverse complement strand
GCCATGCGCGGCAAGGGAATGTTTCGTGTCCGCTGATCGCGTCGCTACAGGGCGGAGCAAACCTGACGGGTTCGGTTATGCCTTAGCGTGCTTTATTTTCCGTTTTCTGAGACGACCCCAACCAAACAAATTGGCGAGGTGTTCGAGCGAATCGAACTGCTGTACGCCCTGAATGTCCACAAACACCTGGACGACCTGTCCGGTCTCATTGTGCGGCGCTATGCACGCCGCCTGGCTTCAAGGCCTCCCTCGGTGGGGGCCAGGATCAAAGAACCCGCTCGCACAGTGGAGGTTGGCTGCTTTTTACGGCACTGCCTGTTTACCAGCACAGACCAAGCTATCTTGATGGTTCAGCGGCGCGTTGCCGATCTTTGGCGCACGGTCGCAGCAGGTGTCACGGAGACGGTCAATTGGGCTGACCTGTACAAGACATTGCTGGCAGAGCTGGCTGGTTTGGTCGCCCAGGGTGAACTTCAAGACGCGGAGTTGCGGGCTCGAATTGTTGCCCTGCTCAGTGCCAGCCAGCAAGGCAAACCACCCAGCCGGGCCTCGGTGGTGCGTGAGCGTTTGTTTGACGCCATACGTCCCGTGCGCTCTTTGCTGGCCGAAATCACCAAGCTGCCCTGGCAGGCCAATAGCGAGCACCCGGTGACCACAGCCTTGGCCCAATTGACGAAACTGTACGCGGGCAAACTTCGCGAACTACCTGCTGATGTCAGCGCCCCTCGCTTGGGTTCGGTCTGGAGCGGCGCGATTGCGGGTGCCGACCGGGAGCGCGCGTTTCGGGCCTTGGAGGTGGCCACCCTGTTTTCATTGCGACGTGCCGTGCGCAACGGTTCGGTGTGGATTGAGCACAGCCTGAGCTTTCGTGGCCGCGCACGCCTGTTCTTCACTGATGCGCGCTGGCAGGAAGAAGCCAAACGGCACTATGCCCGACTGTCACTGCCAGCCAATGCATCCACACTTTTGAAGCCGTTGCTGGCCAAGGTACGCGCCGGCGTGGAGGCAGTGGCCGTCGCCGCGCGCAGCGGTGTGCTGCGCGTGGACGAAGAACTCCACCTTTCAGTATTGCCGGCAGAGGATGAAGATCCAGAGGTGATTAAGTTGAGGGCCAAACTTGACCTGAGGATCGGTGAGGTGCAACTCCCAGAAGTGATCCTGGCCGTTGACGCTCAGGTACGTTTCAGCTGGATCATGCTTGGCCGCGAGCCACGTTCGACAGAAGAGCTGCTGATGGTCTACGCCGGCATCATGGCCCACGGCACCAGTCTGACGGCGGCCGAATGCGCCCGTATGATTCCGCAGTTGTCTGCCACCAGCATCCGTCAGGCCATGCGTTGGGCCGGGGACGAGCGTCGCTTGAGTCAAGCCTGCCACGCGGTGCTGGAGTTCATGCAACGGCACCCCATTGCAGCGACATGGGGTCGCACGGACCTGGCGTCGTCCGACATGATGAGCATGGAAACCACCCAACGGGTGTGGCAGGCCCGACAGGATCCAAGACGCAACACGTCCTCGATTGGCATCTACTCCCATGTGCGTGACCGATGGGGGATCTTCTACGCGCAGCCTTTTGTGCTCAATGAGCGCCAGGCAGGGGTCGCCATTGAGGGTGTCGTGCGCCAAGAATCCATCGAGACCAGCCAGTTGGCGGTGGACACCCACGGCTACACCGACTTTGCCATGGCGTTGGCCCGGCTACTGGGGTTCGATCTATGCCCACGACTGAAGGAATTGAAGCAGCGTCATCTGTACGTGCCGCGTGGCACGATCATTCCACCGGAGATCGCAGCAGTTTGCGAGGCTACCGTCGATACCGCTTTGATTGAGAAGCACTGGGACACCTTGGTCCATTTGGCAGCCTCGGTGATGAGCGGCAACGCCAGCGCAGTTGCAGCGCTGGCCAGATTTGGATCGGCGGCGCGGGGAGACCCCATCTACGAAGCGGGTGTTCAGTTGGGGCGCTTGCTGCGAACTGCGTTCCTGGCCGACTACTTTGTCAAAGACGCCTTCAGGAATGAGCTGCGTCGGGTACTCAACCGGGGTGAGGCGGTCAATGCCTTGAAGCGGGCGATTTATACCGGCAGAGTGAGCCCGGCTCAGGCCAAGCGGGCCGAGGAAATGCAGGCGGTGGCTGACGCCTTGAGTCTGTTGGCCAACATCATCATGGCCTGGAACACAACCCAGATGCAGGCCGTTCTGGACCGCTGGGCCAACCGGCGTCAGGTCATCCCGGCGGAGCTCACGGGGAAAATTGCGCCGACGCGGCTGCAAGGTATCAATTTGAGGGGCGTATTCCGCTTTCCAGTGGAGCGTTATGCCAGTGAAATCCTGCCGTCACAGACCACGCCGAAAACCGGGACCGGCGGTTGAAACCGAGCACGCTTTTGCGCCCTCAAACGGCGATCAAAAAAATCAACAGGAAACCCAATGAAATCAATGGCTTGGCAGGCCACCCCTACGCCAGTGCTCGATCTCCTACCGTCACTTTTGACAACGAAAACAAATCGACCCCGTGGATCTGCACTTCAATCAGGCCGCCTTCGCGCTGCGGCACGGTCGCCAGGTTCGGCTCGATTCGCACCGGCAGCAACTGCGCCGGCGCCGCCGGCACACCGTAAGCGTTCCGCGAACGACACCCTTGCGCCGTCGATGACGGCGTGTTGAAGGATGGTTCTACGCGGCGGCGGCGAGCGCCGCGTTTGGCACGGCGATGTCGGTGGCAGGCCGCCAGTTGTGCGGCAGCAGCTGCGCGAGGTCGCGCTGCTTGAGCGTGGGCAGACGCTCGAAGACGTCCTTGAGGTAGGCCCAGGGATCGTGCCCGTTTAGTTTGGCCGACTCGATCAGGCTCATGACCACGCCAGCGCGCTCGCCGGCCTGCTGCGAGCCTACAAAAAGCCAATTCTTGCGGCCAACGCACAGCGGGCGCACCGCGTTCTCCGCCGCGTTGTTGTCGATTGGGACGTCGCCGTCGTCCAGGTAGCGCGTGAGCGCGCGCCAATTGCTCAGCGAATAATCGATCGCCTTGGCCGTCACGTCGGCATTGGCCAGCTTCTGGCGCTGCCCGGTCAGCCAGAGGTGCAGGGCCTGGACGATGGGCCTGGAGCGTTGCTGGCGCAGCAGCCACCGTGCCTGGGGTTCGAGTTCGCGCGCCTCGCGCTCGACCTCGTACAGCTTTGCGATCAGCGCCACCGCCTGGCCGGCGATCTGGCTGGCGTTGAACTCGTGCGCCTCGAACAGCTTGCGCCGCGCGTGGGCCCAGCATAGTGCGGCGCTGACGCCTTGCGCCTGAAGCCCAAAATAGCCGCTGTAATCGTCGCTGACCAGCGTGCCGCCGAAGCCTCGCAGCACGCGCCGCGGATGTTCGCCGGCGCGGCTGGCGGTGAAGTCGAACAGCACCGCGCGCTGGGCCACGAAGTTGGTCGTGCGGTAGACCCAGACGTAGGCCCGTTTGGTCTTGCCGCGCCCCGGCGCCAGCAGCGACACCGGCGTCTCGTCGGCGTGGATCACACCGTGGCTGAGGATGAAGCCCTTCAGTGCATCGGCCAGCGGTGCCAGACGCACCCCGCAGATGCCGATCCACTGGGCCATGCTCGAGCGCGGGATGTGCACGCCAGAGCGCGCGTAGATCTCTTCCTGCCGGTACAGCGGCAAGTGATCGTCGTGCTTGGCCACCACCACCTGCGCGAGCAGGCCCGGCGCGGGGATGCCTTTGTCGATGATCTGCGCGGGCATCGGCGCGGCCTGGATCGTCTGGCAGCACGTGCAGGCGTACTTGCCGCGGATATGGCGCAGCACGAAGAATTGGGCCGGCACGCAATCGAGCTGCTCGCTGACTTCTTGGCCGATGCGCTTGAAGGGCTGGCCGCACTCGCAGTGGGTCTGCTCGATCTCGTGATGGTGATCGATGCGCGGCAGGCTCGCCGGCAGCGCCTGGCGCACCGCCTGGCCTTTGGCCCGGGGTGGCGCTACCGGTGGCTTCTGGTCTTGCTGGGCGGCGCGGTCTTCCAGCGCCGTGTCGGCCAGGATCTGATCGAACAGCACCGCCTGCGTGCTCGTCTCCAGGCTCTCGCTGGAGGAGCCGAAGCGCCAGCGCTTCAGCCGCGCGATCTCGAAGTTCAGCGCCTCGATCCTGGTTTGCTTGAACTTCAGCTCGCCTTGCATGCGCCCGATCACATCGCGCAGCTCCTGCATCGAATCCAGTGCGCCCGGCGCATCGATCGTGTGGGTGTCCGGGCCTTCGAGCATGGCCGCCATCATGCCTCGCGCGCGCGTGCGCGCGAGGCATGACTTTCTCCAATAGACAAACGCGCAAATCCCGACCTCGAATCGAGCGCATTCAGACCACCGTGATCGACTGCGGCTGCGCGCTGCCCAGGCGCTGCCACGGCAGGCCCGCGACGAGCCAGTCGAACTGCTCGCGCGTGAGTTGAAGTGACCCCGTGTCCTGGCGCGGCCAGGCGAAGCTGCCCGCTTGCAGCCGCCGGGTGCACAGCCACATGCCCGCGCCGTCGTAGACCAGCACCTTGAGCCGGTCGGCGCGGCGGTTGGCAAACACGTAGGCGTGGTGGGCTTGCGCGCCCAGCGCGAAGCCGCGCACCACTTGGGCCAACAGCGTGTCGATGCCCCCGCGCAGGTCGGCCGCGCCAAGCGCCAGCCAGATGACGTCGATGCGAATCATCGGCCGAACTCCCGCAGCAGCGAAGCGAGTTCACGCGTGTGCGCCAGCGGCCAATGCAGATCGAGCCGGGTGCCTCCCACGTTCAATTCGACGCGCACCGATGTCGATGCGGCACCAGGCGCCACGCGGGCGGCCACGAAGCCGCTCGGCCTGGCGGCTGGCGAGGGCTCAGGGCTGACGCCGTCGAGCCGCGCCTGCCAGCGCCGCGCATGTGCGCACCAGCTTTGCAGCGTTCCCGCTGGCACCCCGTTGGCCTCGGCCCATACCTGCGCCTTCTGGCCAGAGGCACGATACGCCGCCACTTGCTCCAGGCACCGTTCCATCTGCTGTCGATCCATGTCCACCTCGTCTCGTTCGTTGATTGCGAAGACCCGAGGTTCGCAGCTTCAACGGTGAGATGAAAGATGGGTTCGCGGAACGCTTACAGCGCATCGACCGTGTCGCTGATGAAGTAGGCCAGGTGCCCCGCAGGCAGCCAGTCCTGCAGCGATGCGGACAGCAGCATCTCTTGTTGCGGTTCGTAGGGGCGGTAACTTATGGCCATGCAGCTTGAACGCTCACTCATGTGCGCAGGTCATCAGGGGATTCCCTGCTTCTGCCGCCCACGCTCCTAGCCTGCCGCGTGGCTCCTAGCGTTGCCGTAGGGCTCGAAGTGGCGGGGGGTGGTTGAAAAAACCATTGCATCACTCGCATTTTTGCGAATAGGTTTCGCATGTTTTTCCTTTCAGGTTCTCAGGAAATCAACATAATTTTGATCTGCGACAAAGATCAATTGGCAAATTTAATGCGTGCTGAACTGATCTGGTGGCAGATGGTTGGGTAATTCGTTAATTCTAAACAACCGGCATCTATGCCGGAAAACCCGGAGACAAAAATGAGCCAGAAATTCATTGATCGGCACGGCTTGTGGTCCGACGCCCAGAAGGCGGCGGCCGTTGAAGTGCTGAAGAAAATCGAGCAGGACGGCATTCAGATGATTCGCCTCTCATGGCCGGATCAATATGGTCTGCTGCGCGGGAAAATGCTGTCGGTGGCAGCCTTGCGCTCCGCATTCGGCAGCGGCTCGGAAATCACCATGGCGCCCTTTTTCTTCGACACGGCCAGCGCCATCGTGTTCAATCCCTTTTCCTCGGATGGCGGGCTTGGCAACCCGGAGTTGGCGGGCAGCCCTAACGTGGTGATGGTGCCCGACCCCACCACCTTCCGCGTGCTGCCCTGGGCTGATCGCACGGGCTGGATGCTGGCCGATCTGTACATGCGTAGCGGTCGGCCCTTCCCGCTGAGCCCGCGTGCCCTGTTGAAGAAAGCGCTGGGGCAGTTGGCGGATCTGGGCTATGACTTCCATGGTGGCCTGGAGGTGGAGTGGTACTTGACGCGCATCGTCGACCCCTGCCTGGAGCCCGAGACGCTGGGTGGCCCCGGCACACCGGCGGCACCGCCCAAGGTGATGCCGGTCGCCAAGGGCTACTCCTATCTGCTCGAAAATCACTTGGACGAGGTCGAACCCATCATGGCCGAGGTGCGCCAGCACCTGCTGACGCTGGGCATGCCGTTGCGCAGCATCGAGGATGAATGGGGGCCCAGCCAGATGGAGACCACCTTCGACGTCATGTCCGGCCTGGACATGGCCGACACCATGGTGTTGTTCCGCAACGCAGTCAAGCAAATCTGTCGGCGGCGCGGTTACCTTGCCAGTTTCATGTGCAAACCCAAGATTGAGGGTTTCTGTGCCTCGGGCTGGCATCTGCACCAGTCGCTGGCGGCGCGCGACTCCGGCGTCAATGCCTTCGTTCCGCAGACGGGCGAGCCGCTGTCGGCGCTGGGCCGGGCCTATGTCGGTGGCCTGCTCAAACATGCCTGTGCGGCCTCCAGCTTCACCACCCCCACGGTTAACGGCTACCGACGCCGACGCCCGTTCTCTCTGGCCCCGGATCGGGTGACCTGGGCCGAGGACAACCGCGCCGCCATGGCGCGCGTGATCGCCGCCCCAGAAGACTCAGCCAGCCGTGTGGAAAACCGGGTCGGCGAGCCGGCGGCCAACCCCTACCTGTATCTGGCCTCGCAGCTCTTCTCGGGGATCGATGGCATTCGTCGCCAACTCGATCCCGGCCCTCTGCAGGAAACGCCCTATGCCGCCGACGTTCCGATCCTGCCGCGCAACCTGGCCGAGGCGCTGGACGTGCTGGAGGGCTCCAGCTTCTTCCGCGAAGCCTTCGGCGAAGAGTTCATCCACTACTGGCTGCACCTGCGGCGCAGCGAATGGGCGCGCTTCGTGGCCGCCGAAGGCGCCGACGTGGACATGGCGGGCGACCCCGTCACCGACTGGGAGCATCGCGAGTACTTCGAACTGTTCTGAACTGAACCAGGTAACGCTCATAGACACCGTGAAGAAGAAATATGCCGTGCTCTGGTGCACTGAAGTACCCGGAGACGAGATCTTGCAGGAAAAAATGATCGCCACTTTCGGTCGCGCGGGCGAGCAGTGGGACGTGCTGGAACCCGCGCGCGACGGCTTCCTGGAGCGGGCGATGGGCTACGACGGCTACGTCATCAGCGGCAGCCCAATGTCGGTAGTGGACGATGCCGATTCGCTCCTGGTGAGCAACCTGCTGGCGCTGATTCGCCGCGTTAGCGACGAGGCAGGCTCACCCCTGATCGGGCTGTGCTTTGGCTCGCAGGCCATCGCGGCGGCCCTAGGTGGACGGGTTGCCAGGAACCCGTCAGGGCGCTTCAAGCTGGGGGTCGATGCCCTGCGCTGGGACCCCGTCGCCGTTGAGCTGCTGGGCGCGGCGCTGGCGCAAGCGCCCAGCGTGCTGGTGCAAAGCCACGGCGAATGCGTGGCGGCACTGCCGCCGGGCAGCGTCCTGCTGGCGTCGTCGCAGACCATCCCCCACGAGGTGTTCTTGGTGCAGGGCCGCATCTTGGGCATCCAGGGGCACCCCGAGGTGGACCGTCAGTTCCTGAAAGACAAGTTCATGGCCTACCACCGCGCGCTGTTCGACGACGAGCAGTGGGCGCACGTAGAACAGGAAGCCAGCCAGCCTCTGTCTCCCGACGCCGTCATCGCGCTGGGCCGCCGCTTACTGGACGAAGGCGCCCTGGCTCCCGCGGCTGTGCCCACGCTTACCGAAACAACATGAACTGAAGCCGCGATTTTCAGATTCAACCGAATTGCGAGAAAACGATGAAAGTAATTCATATTGCCGCCGTTCCGGCCGGGGAATCCGCCGCCGATGAATGGGACGACCTGGTGCAGCCAGACCGTGTACACCGCCGCGTCTATACCGACCCCGCCATCTTTGCCCGCGAAATGGACCATGTGTACGCCGCCAGCTGGGTGTACTTGGCCCATGAAAGCGAGATCCCCGAGCCCAACGATTTCCGGCAGGCCTGGCTGGGCACCCGCGAGGTCATCGTGACTCGCGACGAAGAGGGGCAAATTCGCGTGTTCTCCAACCGTTGCTCGCACCGCGGCGCAACCGTCTGCCGCGAGCACCAAGGAAACGCCGCCAACTTCACCTGCCCCTACCACGGCTGGCGTTTCGACAACCGAGGTCAGTTGTTCGGCATTCCCGGCAAGAACGCCTATGGCCCGGCCTTCAAGGCGCGCGACATGCACCTTGCGCGGCCTGCGCAGGTGGCGTCGTACAAGGGCTTCATCTTCGCTACCCTGAACTCCGAGGCGCCGCCCCTGGCCGAGCACCTCGGCAATGCCACACGCTATCTGGACGCCTGGATCGAGCACAATGGGGGCGCTCAGAACATCGTCTTGGCCGGCGCTCAGCGCTTTCGCGTCGGCTGCAACTGGAAACTGGTCTGGGACAACGCGGGCGACGGCTACCACGTGCCGTTCTCGCACCAGTCGCTGCTGGTGATGACCAAGGAACGCTACGGTGGCGGCGACATGGCCTACTTCGCCGACGCCGACCGCTCCCGCATGAGCAACAACGCGCTCGACAACGGGCATACGGTGATCGACCAGCGTCCCGAGATGCACGGCAACTCCGCCTGGCGCGAGCAGCGCCCGCAGCCGGGGCGTGAGCCCTACGAGGCCCACGTGGCCGCCACCCACAGCCGCGATCAGGCCCAACGCGTGCTCGACACCACTGTCGGGGCGGGCATGAACCTCAACATCTTTCCCAATCTGGCGCTGATCGGCAACCAGGTGCAGGTGATCCAGCCTCTGGCGGTGGGCGAAACCTCGGTAAGCTGGCATGCCACCCGGCGCAGAGACGTGGACGCAGAGGTCAACACCATGCGCCTGCGCACGCAGGAGGATTTCCCCGTCATGGGCGAGATGGACGACGCCGCCAACTTCGAAGAGTGCCAACGCGGCCTTATGAACAGCCCCGAGGACGAATGGGTGGACATGGGTCGCCACTGGGAGACCGGCAAGGATGTGCCCGGTCCCGATGGCGTGGTCAGCGGCCCGGTGACCACAGACATTCACATGCGCAACTACTACGCTCAGTGGAAGCGGCTGATGCAAGCCCGCCCGACGCTGCAAATGAACAAGGGGAAGCTGCCATGAACGCCGCCCAGGATCTGGCCCAAGCTGCCGCCGTTCCGGCCTACCGCCACCAGCCTCCCTCGCTCTACGTGGTGCCGGCGTTCTACGACTGGCTTCTCGCCGCTTCGGACGACCTGGCCCAGGCCGCCGTGCGCACCCAGGGCGCTGACGCCGCGCAAACGCAGCAGGTGGCACAACTACTGACACTGGAAGCTCGCCTGCTCGATCAGGGCTCGATGGACAAGACCGCCTACGAGCGCTGGCTGGCGTTGTATGGCGAGGAATGCGCCTATTGGGTGCCGGCGGGCGCGCCCGCGCCCGACCCGCGCCAATACGTCACCTTGGAATTCCACGACCGGCGCCGTCTGCTCGACCGTGTGAGCCGCCTGGGCACCGGGCTGGCCTTCTCGCAGTTCCCGACTTCGCGCACGGCGCGGCACTGGGGCGGACTGGAAGTGTGGCCCAGCCCGGACCGTGGCAATGAATGGCGCGCGCGCTACAGCTTCACTCTGGCCGAGTCACGCGAGGGCCACAACCGTGTGCTCGCGGGCTGGAACGGGTTCGTGCTGCGCCAGAGCGCCCAGGGGCTAGTCATCGTGCTCAAGCAGGTCAACCTGATCGACAGCGACTGCCTGCAGGGCAACAACTCGTTCTTTTTGTGAGGGGAGGTGGCAGCGCATGAAACTGGCACATTCTCTTACCGTCACCGCTGTTTCACCGCAAGGCAGCGACGCCATCCTGCTGAGCCTGGGCGTGGACGGCGGGCAGCGGCAGCGTTTTTCCTTCCAGTCTGGCCAGTACCTGACGCTTGCCGTCCCCGTGCAAGGCGATGAACATTGGCGCTGCTATTCGATCACCAGTGCGCCCGAGGATGGGCAGGCGATCAGCCTGCTGGTGCGCCGCGTGGCGGGTGGGCGCGTCTCCAATTGGCTGTGCGACCACGCGCGAGCGGGCCAACGATTGCAGGTGCTTCCGCCCGCCGGGCGCTTCACACTGGCGCGGCATGGCCAACCAGTGCTGTTGTATGCCGGCGGCAGTGGCATTGCGCCCATCTTCGCGCTGGCGCGCCAAGCGTTGCTGCAAGGCGCGCCCCAGGTACGGCTGTTCTACGCCTGCCGCGACCGAGCCACGGCCATGCTACTGGCTGAGTTGCAGGCGCTACAGGCGGGTAGCGGGCAGCGGCTGGAGATACGCCACTGGTATGACGCCGAACAGGGCCTGCCCACGCAGGCGCTGCTGGAGGCGCAGACCCAGGGCCTTGAGGCTGCTGACGCCTACCTTTGCGGCCCCGAGGCCTTCATGCACTCCGTTCTGGCTGCGCTGGCAGCGGCTGGGATCGAGCCCAGTCGCGTCTACCGCGAGGACTTCGGCGCTGCGCTGGAGGGCGCGGTGGAAACGGGCGCCGAGGGTCCCGACGCCGAGCTGACGGTTCAGCTCAAGGGGCAGACGCATACCGTGTCGGTGCGCGGCGGGCAATTCCTGCTGGGCGCCATGCTCGACGCCGGGCTGGCCGTCCCGCACGCTTGCCGGGTTGGCGAATGCGCCTCCTGCATGTGCCGCCTGGTGGACGGCGAGGTGCTGCGGCTCGACAGCTCGGTGCTGGACGAAGACGATGCTGCAGAAGGCTGGCTGCTGGCCTGCCGCACGCGCGCCGCCAGCGCCCAGGTGCGGCTGCGCTTTTCCTGAACCTGCAAGCCCCAGAAAGCCTGAAGCCATCGATGAAAGCATGCACCATGACCCGAGACGGCACCACCACACCTCCATGGGACCTGATCCGCGCCTTCCTCGCGCTGGAGCGCCACGGGAGCTACGAAGTTGCAGCCGACATGGAAGGCATCGACGACTCCACCCTGCGCCGGCGCATCCGGGTGCTGGAGCAGCGCTTCGGTCGCACTCTGTTCGTGCGCAGCGAGGCCGGCTGGAAAGCCTCGGCCGACCTGCACGCGCTGGTCAGCGCTGCCCAGCACATGGAAGAGGCGGCGCGCAGCTTCTCTCAGAATCACCAGGAAGGCGCGGGCGTGGTGCGCATCAGCCTGATGGACGTGTTCGCCAAGCGCTTTGCGCCAGTATTCGTCGCGCTGGGGGAGAAATTTCCTCGGCTGCTGCTCAACATCACCACCGAGACGCACTTCGTCAATCTGGAGCAAGACCAGGTGGACATCGCCGTGCGGCTAGCACGGCCTGTGCGCAACAGCAATTCCCTGCGCGTACGCAAGATCGGTGCGGTGGCCGTGGGCGCTTACGCCAGCCGCGCGTACCTGGCGCGCCACGACACGAGTGCGTCAAATCCCGCGTTTGTCGACGACCACGACCTTCTGGCCATGAACTTGCAGTTCTTCCACCAGGATCACAACTTCACCTACGCCAACCTGGACTGGGCCAAGTTCGGCCTGACGGGCAAGGTGCGCGTGCAGTCGGACAGCTTCGTGCCCATGGCGCACCTGTGCGCGCTGGGCCACGGCGTGGCGCTGCTGCCCAAGTTCGTTGCCGCTGACTATCCCGAACTGGTGCCGTACCCCGAAAAGCTCTTCTTCGAAACGGAGCTGTGGCTGGTCAGCCGCTTTGACTTGCTGGCAGCTTGGCAGCGCGAATTGGCCGACAGGCTGCAGGAAGAAATGGCGACATGGCCTCAATGACCTCGCTCCCTGTCCTGACCACCAGCCCGCGCTTGGCGGCGCTGCCGGTCACTATCGCCAACGTTGGCCTCAGCTATGCCTGCGCCGGCAATGAAAGCCTGCTCACCGGCATGGTCCGCCTGGGCCGCAAGGGCATCCCGGTGGGTTGCGTCAACGGCGGCTGCGGGGTCTGCAAGGTCCGCATCGTCGAGGGACAGATCAAGGCCCTGGGGCCGATCAGCCGTGCACACGTGACGCTCGACGAAGAGAACCAGGGCTACACGCTGGCATGCCGCGTGGCACCCCAGACGCCGGTGAACCTCGAAGTGGCCGGCAAGTTGAGCAAACCGTTTTCCAAGGGGCGCGCAGAGTCTGCGACTGCCAGCCCTTCGATTCAGCAGCAGTAACCAACCACCAGGAGACACAACATGGGTGTGATGCGCATCGGGCACGCGAGCCTGAAAGTGATGGACATGGACGCCGCCGTCCGGCACTACGAGAACGTGCTGGGCATGAAGACCACCATGAAGGACAAGGCGGGCAACGTCTACCTCAAGTGCTGGGACGAATGGGACAAGTACTCGGTCATCCTGACCCCGTCGGACCAGGCCGGCATGAACCACCTGGCCTACAAGGTCGAGAAGGAAGCCGACCTTGAAGCGCTGCAGCAGAAGATCGAGGCCTGGGGTGTGAAGACCACCATGCTCGACGAAGGCACCTTGCCCTCGACCGGCCGCATGCTGCAGTTCAAACTGCCCAGCGGGCACGAAATGCGCCTGTATGCCAGCAAGGAGTTTGTCGGCACCGACGTGGGCAACATCAATCCCGACCCCTGGCCCGACGGCCTCAAGGGCGCGGGCGCCCACTGGCTGGACCACTGCCTGCTGATGTGCGAGATGAATCCCGAGGCCGGCATCAACACCGTGGCCGACAACACCCGCTTCATGACCGAGGCGCTGGACTTCTTCCTGACCGAGCAGGTGCTGGTCGGACCCGAAGGCAACATGCAGGCGGCGACCTGGATGGCCCGCACCACCACGCCGCACGACATCGCCTTCGTCGGTGGGCCGCGCAGCGGCCTGCACCACATCGCCTTCTTCCTGGACTCGTGGCACGACGTGCTCAAGTCCGCCGACGTGATGGCCAAGACCAAGACGCGCATCGACGTGGCCCCCACCCGCCACGGCATCACGCGCGGCGAGACGATCTACTTCTTCGACCCGAGCGGCAACCGCAACGAGACCTTCGCCGGCCTGGGCTATCTGGCCCAGCGCGACCGGCCGGTGACGACCTGGACCGAAGACCAACTGGGCAGCGGGATCTTCTATCACACGGGCTATCTGGTGCCGTCTTTCACCGAGGTGTACACGTGATCACCCCCCTGCGCCACTGACGCGGCTTCCCCCCTCTCTGGCGCGCCTTCGGCGCTTGGAGGGGGGACGGCACCTGAGGCCCGGCGGAGCCGGTTCCTCGGTGCCCCTCGAACTGGAGTCACCTTTCTCTCGCCGCTTCTTCTTATGACATCCGCTCTCTCTGTTCCATCTTCCGTCATCACCGCATCTGCGGCTTCGTTGGCCTGTCAGGCGGCGGTGGCGCATGCGGAGGCATCGGGCATTCGCATCAACGTGGCCGTGACCGATGCCTCGGGCACGCTGACCGCGTTTCTGCGCATGCCCCATGCGTTTCTGCATTCGATCGACATCGCGATCGACAAGGCCTACACCGCGGCCAGCTTTGGCTTCCCCACCTCGCAGTGGGGCGGCGTGATCGGCGACGACGAGCTGCTGCGCATCGGCCTGAACCAGCGCCAGCGCCTGGTGCTGTTCGGTGGCGGCCTGCCCATCGTGGCCGGTGGCCAGCGCATCGGCGGCATCGGCGTGTCCGGCGGCTCGGCCGAACAGGACGAAGCCTGTGCCCGCGCCGGCCTGAAGGCCCTGGGCCTCGACTGACTTTTCTTTTCCTTCCTCACGCACCATGAAACAGTTCCTGAACTTCATCAACGGCGATTTCGTCGCCACCGCCAAGACCTTCGAAAACCGCAACCCGGCCACCAACGAGGTCGTAGGTCTGGTGCACGAGGCCGGTCAGGCCGAGGTCGACGCGGCCGTGGCCGCGGGCCGCGCCGCGCTCAAGGGCGAGTGGGGCACGATGAGCGTGGTCAAGCGCGCCGAACTGCTGCACGCGGTGGCCGACGAGATCAACCGCCGCTTCGACGACTTCCTCGCCGCCGAACTGGCCGACACCGGCAAGCCGCGCTCGCTGGCTTCGCACATCGACATCCCGCGCGGCGCCGCCAACTTCAAGATCTTTGCGGACATCGTCAAGAACGTGCCGACCGAGAGCTTCCAGATGACCACGCCCGACGGCGGCACTGCCATCAGCTACGGCCTGCGCACACCCCTGGGCGTGGTCGGCGTGATCTGCCCCTGGAACCTGCCGCTGCTGCTGATGACCTGGAAGGTCGGCCCGGCCCTGGCCTGCGGCAACACCGTCATCGTCAAACCCTCGGAGGAAACCCCCGCCACCGCGACCCTGCTGGGCGAGGTGATGAACGCGGTCGGCGTGCCCAAGGGCGTGTACCAGGTGCTGCACGGCTTCGGCCCCGGCTCGGCCGGCGAATTCATCACCAAGCACCCGGGTGTCAACGGCATCACCTTCACCGGCGAGACCCGCACGGGTGAAGCCATCATGGCCGCCGCCGCCAAGGGTGTGCGCCCGGTGTCGTTCGAACTCGGCGGCAAGAACGCCGGCATCGTGTTCGCCGACGCCGACTTCGACAAGGCCATCGCCGGCATCACCCGCAGCGCCTTCGAGAACTGCGGCCAGGTCTGCCTGGGCACCGAACGCGTGTACGTGCAGCGCCCGATCTTCGACAAGTTCGTCGCCGCGCTGAAAGAAAAGGCTGAGGGCCTGAAGATCGGCGGCCCCGACATGCCGGGCGTGGGCATCGGCCCGCTGATCTCGGCCGAACACAAGCAGAAGGTCATGGGCTACTACGCCAAGGCCAGGGCCGAGGGGGCGACCGTCGTCACCGGCGGCGGTGAACCGGCCATGACGGGCGAGTACGCCAACGGCCACTTCGTGCAGCCCACTATCTGGACCGGCCTGCCCGAAAGCGCCAGCGTGATCCGCGAGGAGATCTTCGGCCCCTGCTGCCACATCGCCCCCTTCGACACCGAAGAGGAAGCGATTGCGCTGGCCAACGCCACCGACTACGGCCTGGCGACCACCGTGTGGACGCAGGATCTGGGCAAGGCGCACCGCATGGCCTCGGCCATCGAGGTCGGCCTGTGCTGGATCAACAGCTGGTTCCTGCGTGACCTGCGCACCGCCTTCGGCGGCAGCAAGGCCTCGGGCATCGGCCGCGAAGGCGGCGTGCACTCGCTGGAGTTCTACACGGAACTCCGCAACGTGATGGTGAAGCTGTGATCTCCCCCCTGCGCCGCTGCGCGGCTTCCCCCCTCCGTTGCGCGTCTTCGACGCTTCGAGGGGGACGCCGCCTGTGGCCCGGCATAGCCGGTTCCACGGCTGCCCTGGACGAACGGCCTCGTGCGCCGACAGCGAGTGGGCCGGGGCGACTGGTGCAGTGAAGTAAAGGAGGAGGCGAGCGCGCAGCGACCGACGGGGGACATGAACGGAACCAGTCGTCCCGGCCCACTCGCCGCCCCTTCAAAGCAAAGACCTCAAGGACAAGACACATGAATGCCCCACACAACCCTGAAATTGCGCTGAGCGTTCGCACAGGCAGCTTCAACACCAACGTGCACGACCTCGGCAGCTCCAAGCCGGGACAGCCTCCGGTGCTGTTCATCCACGGCTCCGGTCCGGGTGTAAGCGCCTGGGCCAACTGGCGCCTCGCCATGCCGGTCATCGCCAAGGATCGGCGAGTCATCGCGCCCGACATGGTGGGCTTCGGCTACACCGACCGCCCCGCCGGCATGACCTACAACATGGACACCTGGGTCCAGCAGGCGCTGGATGTCATGGACGCGATGGGCGTCGAAAAAGCCGACGTGGTCGGCAACAGCTTTGGCGGCGCGCTCTCGCTGGCGCTGGCGATCCGCGCGCCGCAGCGCGTGCGCCGCCTGGTGCTCATGGGCTCGGTCGGTGTGCCCTTCCCGATCACGCCGGGCCTGGACGCGGTCTGGGGCTACGAGCCCTCGCTGGCCACCATGAAGCGCCTGCTGGACATCTTCGCCCACAGCCGCGCGCTGGTCACCGACGAGCTGGCCGAGCTGCGCTACCAGGCCAGCATCCGCCCCGGCTTCCAGGAATCCTTCTCGGCCATGTTCCCGGCCCCGCGCCAGCGCTGGGTCGACGCCATGGCCAGCCCCGAATCGGCGATCCGCGCGCTGCCGCACGAGACGCTCATCGTCCACGGCCGCGAGGACCAGGTGATTCCGCTGCAGACCTCGCTCACGCTGAGCCAGTGGATTCCCAACAGCCAGCTGCACGTGTTCGGCCACTGCGGCCACTGGACGCAGATCGAACACGCCGCGCGCTTCGCCCAGCTGGTGTCGAACTTCCTCGCCGAAGCCGACGCGCAGGGCGCCGCGTCCGCCTGACCCCTTTTCCCACACAGAACACCATGGACAACTCCAAGATCCAGCACTACGGCGACGAGCTCTACCAGTCGCTGCTCGACCGCCAACCCGTCGCTCCGCTGACCGACCGCGAAGCGGACATCACCATCGAGGACGCCTACCAGATCCAGCTGCGCATGATCCAGCGCCGGCTGGACGCGGGCGAGCGCGTGGTGGGCAAGAAAATAGGCGTGACGAGCAAGGTCGTGATGGACATGCTCAAGGTCAACCAGCCCGACTTCGGCCACCTGCTCTCGGGCATGGTCTACAACGAAGGCCAGCCCATCCCGGTGAGCAGCATGATCGCGCCCAAGGCCGAGGCAGAGGTCGCCTTCATCCTGGCGCGCGACCTCGAAGGCCCCGGCGTCACCGCGGCCGACGTGCTGCGCGCCACCGACTGCGTGATGCCGTGCTTCGAGATCGTCGACTCGCGCATCAAGGACTGGAAGATCAAGATCCAGGACACCGTGGCCGACAACGCCTCCTGCGGCGTGCTCACGCTCGGCGGCCTGCGCAAGAGCCCGCGCGACCTCGACCTCGCGCTGGCCGGCATGGTGCTGGAAAAGAACGGCGAAATCATCAGCACGTCCTGCGGCGCATCGGTGCAGGGCTCGCCGGTCAACGCGGTGGCCTGGCTGGCCAACACGCTCGGCCGTCTGGGCATCGGCCTCAAGGCCGGCGACATCATCCTCTCTGGCTCGCAGTCGCCGCTGGTGCCGGTGGTCGCGGGCGACAGCCTGTATTGCAGCGTCGGCGGCCTGGGCGGCACGTCGGTGCGTTTCGTCGCCTGAGCGGGAAGGAAACAACCACATGAAACTCGACAAGAACACCCTCGCCCAGCTCGCCGAGCACCTGGAAAACGCCGAGCTGAAGGCGCACGACGTCACCAAGATCACCGACGACCACCCGGACATGGACTGGGACGACGCCTACGCGATCCAGGACCTGATCCGCGCGCGCAAGGAAAGCCGTGGCCACAAGACGGTGGGCCTCAAGTGCGGCCTGACCTCCTACGCCAAGATGAAGCAGATGGGCGTGGACACGCCGGTCTTCGGCTTCGTCAGCGACTACATGGCCTGCGCCGAAGGCAGCGACATCAAGACCTCCGAACTCATCCACCCCAAGGTCGAGGCCGAGATCTGCGTCGTCACCAAGGCGCCGCTCAAAGGTCCGGGCTGCCACGTCGGCGCCGTGATGGCCGCGATCGACTTCGTGATCCCCGGCGTGGAGATCATCGACAGCCGCTACCGCGACTTCAAGTTCGACCTCAAGAGCGTGATCGCCGACAACACCTCGGCCTCGCGCTTCGTGATCGGTGGCCGCGCCCGTCGTGTGGAAGACCTGGACCTGCGCACGCTGGGCGTGGTGCTGGAGAAGAACGGCCAGATCGTGGCCATGGCCGCCGGCGCCGCCGTGATGGGCCACCCGGCCGCCGCCATCGCCGCCCTGGCCAACCACCTGGGCGCGCGCGGTCAGGAGATCCCGACGGGCAGCTTCATCATGACCGGCGGCGTGACCGAAGCCATTGCGGTGCAGGCCGGCGACAGCGTGAACGTGCGCTTCCAGGACCTGGGCACGGTTGGCATGCGATTCGTCTGAGCGCCGCCCTGAGCCGCCTGCACCCATGAACGCACCCGCCACCCCGTCGCGCGCCGTGACCGTGCTGGTCACGCGCCGGGTCGCACCCCAAGGCGTGGCCGGCTTCGAGACGGCCATGGCCGGCATGATCGAGGCAGCGACCCACTTCCCCGGCCACCTGGGCGGCCACCTGGGCGGCCAGCTGGTGCGCCCTGGCGAGGCCGGCGGCGGCGACGAGCCCCTGCTCTACCACGTGGTCTTCGCCTTCGACAACGAGGCGCACCTGGCCGCCTGGCAGGACTCGCCCGAGCGGGCCCGCTGGCTCGCGCAAGTCGCACCCCACACCGTCGGTGCGCAGGAGATGCGCCGGGTCAGCGGGCTGGACTACTGGTTCGCGCCGGCGGGCAGCACCACCAAGGCGCCGCCGCGCTGGAAGGTGGCGATCGTGACTTGGCTGGGCATCTTCCCGACCGTGCTGCTGCTGTTCCTCACCGTGGCGCCGCTGCTGGCCGACTGGCCGCTGGTGCCGCGCACCATGGTCATCACCGTGCTGGTGGTGGTCCTCATGACCTGGGTGGTGGCGCCGCGCCTGACCCGCTGGCTGGCCGGCTGGCTGCACGCCCGTCCGCCCGTAGGAGGGCGCCCATGAGCCCGGCACCACGCCCCCTGGCGGGGCAGACCGCCTTCGTCTCGGGCTCGACCGCTGGCATCGGCCTGGCCATCGCCCAGGCCCTGCTGGCCGACGGCGCCCATGTGGTGCTCAACGGCCGCGGCGAGGCGTCGGTGCAGCGCGCCCTGCAGACCCTGCGCCAACAGCACCCGCAGGCCGAGGTGTCGGGCATCGCCGCCGACCTGGGCACCGCCGCCGGCTGCGAGCAGGTGGCGACCCGGCTGGCCGATGTGGACATCCTGGTCAACAACCTCGGCATCTTCGAGCCCAAGCCCTTCGAGCAGATCGCCGACGCCGACTGGCAGCACCTGTTCGAGGTCAACGTGATGAGCGGCGTGCGCCTCGCCCGCGCCGCGCTGCCCGGCATGCTGACGCGCAACCGCGGCCGCATCGTCTTCATCTCCAGCGAGTCGGGCATCTGCCCGCCGGCCGAGATGGTGCATTACGGCATGAGCAAGTCGGCCCAGCTGTCCGTGGCACGCGGCCTGGCCGAGTGCTGCGCCGGCACCGCCGTCACGGTCAACAGCGTGCTGCCCGGCCCCACGCTGACCGAAGGCGCACGCGCTTTCTTCGACACGCTCGCCGCGCAGCAGGGCCTGAGCTTCGACGAAGCCGCGGCCCGCTTCTTCCGCGACGCGCGCCCCACCTCGCTGCTGCGCCGCTTCATCCGCCCCGACGAGGTGGCGGCCATGGTGGCCTACGTCTGCAGCCCGCAGGCCAGCGCCACCACCGGCGCCGCGCTGCGGGTGGACGGTGGCGTGGTGCGCACGCTCACCTGAACCTTTTTTCTTCTTCCCCCAGGAGTCAACCCATGACCAAAAAAATCAAGTGCGCCCTGATCGGGCCCGGCAACATCGGCACCGACCTGCTGGCCAAGCTGCAGCGCAGCCCCTTGCTCGAACCCGTGTGGATGGTGGGCATCGATCCCAACTCCGACGGTCTCAAGCGCGCCAAGGAGATGGGCATCAAGACCACCGCCGAGGGTGTGGACGGCCTGATCCCGCACATGAAGGCCGACGGTGTGCAGATCGTGTTCGACGCCACCAGCGCCTACGTGCACGCCGAGAACTCGCGCAAGGTCAATGAGCAGGGCGCGATGATGATCGACCTCACGCCCGCCGCCATCGGCCCCTACTGCGTGCCGCCGGTCAACCTCAAGCAGCACGTCGGCCAGCGCGAGATGAATGTGAACATGGTCACCTGCGGCGGCCAGGCCACCATCCCCATGGTCTACGCGGTCAGCCGCGTGCAGCCGGTGAGCTACGGCGAGATCGTCGCCACCGTGTCCAGCAAATCGGTCGGTCCCGGCACGCGCAAGAACATCGACGAGTTCACCCGCACCACGGCCGGCGCGGTCGAGAAGGTGGGCGGCGCCAAGAAGGGCAAGGCCATCATCGTGATCAACCCGGCCGAGCCGCCGCTGATCATGCGCGACACGGTGCACTGCCTGGTCGAAGGCACGCCCGACGAGGCCGCGATCACGAAGTCGGTGCACGACATGATCAAGGAAGTGCAGAAGTACGTGCCGGGCTACAAGCTGGTCAACGGCCCCGTCTTCGACGGCAACCGCGTCTCGGTCTTCATGGAGGTCGAGGGCCTGGGCGACTACCTGCCCAAGTACGCCGGCAACCTGGACATCATGACCGCCGCCGCCGCGCGCACCGCCGAGATGTTTGCCGAAGAAATCCTGAAGGGCGAGCTCGTGCTCGAACCCGTCGCCGCCTGATCCGGAGCACCCCATGAGCCAGCAAAAAATCACCCTGCACGACATGACCCTGCGCGACGGGATGCACCCCAAGCGCCACCTGATGACGCTCGAACAGATGAAGAGCATCGCCTGCGGCCTCGACGCCGCCGGTGTGCCGCTGATCGAGGTCACCCACGGCGACGGCCTGGGCGGCTCCAGCGTCAACTACGGCTTCCCGGCCCACTCCGACGAGGAGTACCTGGGCACCGTGATCCCGCTGATGAAGCAGGCCAAGGTCTCGGCCCTGCTGCTGCCCGGCATCGGCACCGTCGACCACCTGAAGATGGCGCACGGCCTGGGCGTGCACACCATCCGCGTGGCCACGCACTGCACCGAAGCCGACGTGAGCGAGCAGCACATCACCTTCGCCCGAAAGCTCGACATGGACACCGTGGGCTTCCTGATGATGGCCCACATGAACAGCCCCGAAGGCCTGGTGAAACAGGCCAAGCTGATGGAGGGCTATGGCGCCAACTGCATCTACATCACCGACTCGGCCGGCTACATGCTGCCCGCCGACGTGAAGGCCCGCCTGCAGGCCGTGCGCGACGCGCTCAAGCCCGAGACCGAGCTGGGCTTCCACGGCCACCACAACCTGGCCATGGGCGTGGCCAACTCGGTCGCCGCCATTGAATGTGGCGCCACCCGCATCGACGCTGCCGCCGCCGGCCTGGGCGCGGGCGCAGGCAACACGCCGATGGAAGTGCTGGTCGCCGTGCTCGACCGCATGGACGTGCAGACCGGTGTGGACGTCTGGAAGATCCAGGACGTGGCCGAAGACCTGGTCACGCCCATCATGGACTTCCCGATCCGCATCGACCGCGACGCGCTCACGCTGGGCTACGCCGGCGTGTACGGCAGCTTCCTGCTGTTCGCCAAACGCGCCGCCGTCAAGTACGGCCTGTCGGCGCGCGACATCCTGGTCGAACTGGGCCGCAAGAAGATGGTCGGTGGCCAGGAAGACATGATCGAAGACACGGCCATGACCATGGCTCGCGCGCGAGATGCGCGCGAGCAGAAAAAAGCGGCCTGAGGAACGCACCCTATGCAACGCAGAGATTTCATCGCCTCCGTGGGGGCCGGCCTGGCCCTGGCACCCGCCGCTGGTTGGTCGCAGGACGCCTACCCCGCCCGTCCCGTCAAGCTCATCGTGCCCTTCCCACCGGGTGGACCCACCGACATCATGGGCCGCACCGCCGCCAAGGCCATGGGCGACGCGCTGGGCCAGTCCTTCGTGGTCGAGAACAAGGCCGGCGCCGGCGGCAACATCGGCACCGACGCGGTGGCCAAGGCCGCACCGGACGGCTACACCATCGGGCTGTCGGCCATCAGCAGCCTGGCCATCGCGCCCTACCTCTACGACAAGCTGCCGTTCCAGGTGGAAAAGGACTTCGCCCCGATCTCGCTGGTGGGCACCACGCCCTGCGTGATCGTCGTGCACCCGAGCGCACCGTTCGCCGACCTCAAGGGTCTGGTGGCCTACGCCAAGGCCAACCCGGGCAAGCTCGGCTACGCCACGTCCGGCATCGGCACCAGCAACCACCTGGCGGCCGAGCTGCTGCAGTCGGTGGCCGGCATCGAACTCACCAACATCCCCTACAAGGGGTCGAGCCAGATCGTGCCGGACCTGCTCTCGGGCACGGTGATCATGAGCATGGAAAGCTCGCTGGCCACCACCTTGCAGCACATCCGCAGCGGCAAGCTCAAGGCGCTGGCCGTCACCTCGCCCACGCGCGCCAAGGCCCTGCCGGACGTACCGACCGTGGCCGAGTCCGGTTACCCCGGCTTCGCGGTGGAGACCTGGTTCGGCCTGGTCGCCCCCGCCGCCACCCCGGCCGCCGTCGTGCAGAAGCTGCACGACGCCTGGGCCAAAGGCGCCAAGACCGCCGAGGCCCAGGCCGCGTTCGACAACATCTCCGGCAACCTGCGCGTCACCACGCCCCAGGAGTTCGACGCCTTCATCAAGGCCGAGAACAACCGCTGGGGTGCCCTGATCCGCAAGCTGGACATCAAAGCCAACTGACCCAGGAGACCACCACCATGCCGTTCGCACAGATCTACATACTCGAAGGCCGCACGCCCGAGCAGAAGAAGGCCGTGATCGAGAAGGTCACCCAGGCGCTGCACGAGGCCATCGACGCGAAGAAGGAAACCATCCGCGTCTGGATCCACGAAATGCCCAAGGAGAACTGGGGCATCGCGGGCGTCAGCGCCAAAGACCTCGGCCGCTGACCAGGACCGGAATCGCCGCCCAGCGCTACCAGGGGCGCGTGGTGCAGGCGGCCCTGCAGGCCCATGGCCGCGTCGACGCGTCGGTGCACAACGTGGGCGGCACCATCTGGGTGCGTCTCGCCCGGTGCCATCGACAACGGCCAGCGCATCGTGCCGCGCAACCCGCAGCCGCTGAGCGAGGCCGAGACCGGCTGGATGAAAGCCATCTACACCCAGTTGCTGCGCGACACGCCGATGAACCGCCTGGGCACACCAGAAGAGATCGCCGCGGACTTGGCGGCCGGGTGGTGACAATGGGACACACCCTGTTCACCACACCCCGAGGAGAAGGCCCTTGAACGCTGCCCACCTGTCGCTGGCCGAGCACGCCGCCCGCCTGCGCCGCCGCGAACTGACGGCGGTGGCCCTGATCGACACCTGCGCGCAACACCACGCGCGCATGGAACCCCGGCTCAACGCCTACAAGACCTGGGACGGCGCGCGCGCCCGCAGCGCCGCCGCTGCGGTCGACACCCTGCTGGACCAGGGCCAGGACCTGGGCCCGCTGATGGGCTTGCCGGTGTCGGTGAAGGACCTGTACGGCGTGCCCGGCCTGCCGGTGTTTGCGGGCAGCGACGAGGCCCTGCCCGAAGCCTGGCAGGCGGCCGGCCCGCTGGTCGCGCGGCTGCAGCGGCAACTGGGCATCGTGGTCGGCAAGACGCACACGGTCGAGTTCGCGTTCGGGGGTCTTGGCGTCAACGCCCACTGGGGCACGCCCCGGAACCCCTGGTCACCCCACGAGCACCGCGTGCCAGGCGGGTCCAGCGCGGGCGCGGGCGTCTCGCTGGTGCAGGGCAGCGCCCTGCTGGCGCTGGGCACCGACACCGCCGGTTCGGTGCGCGTGCCCGCGTCCATGACCGGACAGGTGGGCCTGAAGACCACCGTGGGGCGCTGGCCGGTCGAAGGCATCGTGCCCCTGTCGTCCTCGCTCGACACCGCGGGCGTGCTCACCCGCACGGTGGAAGACCTGGCCTACGCGTTCGCCGCCCTCGACACAGAGAGCCAGGGCCTGCCCGCGCCTGCCCCGGTGCGCGTGCAAGGACTGCGCGTCGGCGTGCCGACCAACCACTTCTGGGACGACATCGACCCGAGCATCGCCGCCGCCGTGGAAGCGGCCGTTCAGCGCCTCGCCCAGGCCGGCGCGCAGGTGGTCCGGTTCCCGCTGCCGCACTGCGAGGAAGCCTTCGACATCTTCCGCCGCGGCGGCCTCGCAGCGTCCGAACTCGCGGCCTACCTCGACCAGCACTTCCCGCACAAGGTGGAGCGGCTGGACCCGGTGGTGCGCGACCGCGTGCGCTGGGCCGAGCAGGTGTCTTCCGTCGAGTACCTGCGGCGCAAGGCCGTGCTGCAGCGCTGCGGCGCGGGCGCGGCCCGGTTGTTCGACGACGTCGACGTCCTGCTCACGCCCACCGTGCCCGCCTCGCCGCCGCGGCTGGCCGACATCGGCACGGTGGAGACCTACGCGCCGGCCAACATGAAGGCCATGCGCAACACCGCCATCAGCAACCTGTTCGGCTGGTGCGCGCTGACGATGCCCGTGGGCCTCGACGCCAACCGGATGCCGGTGGGCCTGCAGCTGATGGGGCCGCCGCGCGCCGAAGCGCGGCTGATCGGCATCGCGCTCGGCATCGAGGCCCTCATCGGCCAGGGCCACGCGCTGCTGGGCGCGCCCGACCTGCCATAGCCGGCGCGCCCCACCCTCAACCTTTCCAGGCGGAGCCCCCCCATGACCCAGACGCCCAACCAACTCGCCGAAGCGATCTGGGCCGCCCGCCAGGCCGGTCGGACACTGGACGCCGCAGCCACCATCGGCACGCCCGACCTCGCCACCGCCTACGCCATCCAGCGCGCGCTGCTCGGCCTGCGCCTGGCCGCCGGCGAGCGCGTGGTCGGGTGGAAGCTGGGTTACACGTCGGAAGTGATGCGCCGCCAGATGGGCATAGCCCGGCCCAACATCGGGCCGCTGACCGACCGGATGCTGCTGAACTCGGGCGACGCGGTGCACGAGCGCCTGGTGCAGCCGCGGGTCGAACCCGAGATCGGGCTGCGCCTCCAAACCGCCCTCGACGCGCGGCACGCGCCCGTCGACCGCCACACCGTGGTCGCCGCCGTGGAGGGCGCCTACGCCTGCCTCGAAGTCGTGCACTCCACCTGGACAGGCTACCGCTTCAACCTCGAACAGAACACCGCCGACAACTCGTCCGCCGGCCAGGTCGGGGTCTCCTCGTTTTCAGTGCAATAAGTGACGGTACGAAAAGCTAGCACTGGCGCGGAGGTGGTGTTGGTAGATCGTTGATTTCATTGACTTTCCTGTTCACTTTCAAATCTGCGATTCGTGGCGTCAAACCGTGGTCGGTTTCATCCATTGGTGCCAGTTATCGATGCATTTGGCCGCGAAGGCAGGATTTGGTCAGCATAGCGGTCAACCGGGAAGCGAAACACACCCCGCAAGTTGATGCTCTCCAGCCTGGTGGGCGCAATCTTCCCGATCAGTTCCGGTGGAATGACCTGGCGGCGGTTCGACCAGCGATCCAGGGGTGATCTCGGTTTCGGTGCAAATCGTAGCGGTTTGACCTTCGGGTAAACCCTGGTCGCTGCTGACTCCGGCCCGTGCTCAGCCACGAGGCACTGCAAAAGCGGATCCTAGTTGCGAGGCCCGCTTGGCATCATCGCCATGCAGGTAGACCGACGTCGTCGAGATGGACGCATGCCGCAAGTTGTCACGGACGGTGGTGAGTTCGGCACCGTGGGCGAGCGCATGGGTGGCATGGGTGTGGCGCATCCAGTGCGGGCTCGCCCGGCGCAGTTTCTCGGCGAGGGTCGGACTTTGCTCATCGACCAGATCGGCCGCCGTCTCGAAGAACCGGTGCATCACAGCCCACAGCCTTGTTCCGGTGATGGCACCGCCCCGGTCCTGCGACAGCTGCGCGATGATCGGCGTGGTCGGATCCCAGTGCACGCGTGTCGTCGGCATTCCACGCTGGACCAGGTACCGGTCCAGCGCCCCACGCGCCAATGGCGGCAAGGCCACCTTGCCGGGCTTGCTGCCCTTGCCGACTAAGTGCAGCCAGTGGTCGCCGTGGGTGTCGGTTTCCACTGCACCCAGGGTCGCGCCGACCAGCTCGCCGGCCCGCAGTCCGGTGGCATAGGAAAAATCCAGCACGAACCGCAAGCGTTGTGCCGCTGGCGCTTGCCACCCGTAAGACCACTCCAGACCGTCGGCGATGGTCCGCACCAGTGACCACTCCGCCTCGGAGAACACCCTTGTGGCATCGAGCGGTGTGGACCGGGTGGCGCCCCGCACCTTGATCCCGGCAAACGGATTTGCCAGCACGTAGCGCTGTTCGATCAACCACCGGAACAAGGCGCCCAGCACCGACAAGGCATGCGCCACTGACTTCGGGGCCAACGCACCCGCAAAGGGTCGCCAATCGGCGGAACCACGGGGTCGGGCCGGGCCCACCCAACGCTCCCTGGGCGTCGGCCGCCTCAGGAAGGCGCGATAAGCGGTGGCGTCCTCGGTCGTCAGCGAGGACAAGGCCCGCCCGCGCTCAAGGATGGCCCACAGCATCAGACGCTCCGCCTCCTTGCGGTAGGTGCGCTGAGTGGACGGCGACTCGTGCAATTGCAACCAGGCCTGGACCGCCTCGTAGTCGTTCGACGCGGCCAGGGTGCTCGTCCCTTTCGGCGCCCGAAACGCCCCCTGCGAGCCATCGACCTGTTCCGGAACGACCAATTGCTCCCAGGTCGACACGTCCGGCGGCGGCCTGGTGACGATCAATGCCCGCGCCCTCTCGGTCAGATCGGGGTGTTCCGCAAAGAAGGCTTCGACCTGGCGGGCGCCTGTGGCGCCCAGCCCCTTGACCGCCACCCACCACCGGCGGCGCCGGGGAATCCGGACCGTCAAAGCCGCCAAGGTGTGGATGCCGTGGGAACGAAGCGCGCCCACCACGCGGGGTGGCAGCCACAGCCCCACGTCGTCGCCGATCAACGGACTTGGAGCCACCGCGGAGCGCAAGACATCGATCGCGTGGACCACCGCACGGGCGTGCCGGATGCGTTCTCCTCCGGGATGCGCCAACAGCTTCGCCAAGTCAGTCCGATGCCGGGACCGGGCGAAGACGCACAGTTGGCGCCGGATGGCGCCCAGCATCCCGCGCGAGGACTGGCCTGCGGTCTTGTTCAGGCCCAGGTAGCGCGCCACCGCCTCGCTGGCGGGCACGCCCTCGTACCAGGCGCGCAGCGCGGCGAGCGAGGCGGCATCAGGAAGGCCCGCGGGACCGGTAGTCTCCGACAGGGGCTGGGACGGCCTCGAACTTTTCATGGCGGAGAGTTTGACACAACGAACCAGCTATTGCGATAAGGATAGTTATCGGAATAGCCACGACAAGAGGCCTCTCGTTTCAGACTGACACCTCCGGGTTCGGGCTTGGCTCGCCCTTGGTCTGCCGCTGCACGAGCGGGGGAGTCACCGCGCCCGTCGCCTCTCAACGTTTCCGGCTTTCTACGTTTGCCGCATTTGCTTTGTTGTCCGGCTTTGCTTAGAATTCGCCTATGAGCACCGATCTCAGCACTCCAGTCCTGCTCCGCCGCATCGCGCAGCTCGAGGCCACCGTCGGGCGCCTCAGCGAAGACCTCAGCACTCTTCGCTCTGCGGTCAGCAAGCAAGGGCTGCAACTGCCAAGGACACGAGGCGTCCGAACCCGGGGGGCGCATGCCGACGCCCCCGCCGCGGATACCCTGCATGCTCAGGCCACTGGCGGCTTGGCGGGCGCCACCGCGCGCGGCGAGGCTGCGCGTGTCCGGTGGGTCAAGGATGGCCTCGTCGTACCCGGTGAGCAACTCGCGCAAGCCTGGGGACTCACCCGTCAGGCTTTGGCGCCGGCCGCAGACCGGGGCGAAATCTTCGCGGTGAAGGTCGGCAATCGGCTGTTCTACCCGCAGGCATTCCTCGGGATGGACCGCGAGTCTGTGGCAGCCATCTGCCGCGCGCTCGGCGACCTCGGCGCTAGCGAGAAACTGATGTTCTGGCTGCGCGAACACGGCGCACTCGCTGGAAAGAGCGTTGCCGCCGCGTTGGAGGCGGGGACTGCCTTGGCCAAGGTGGAGCGCCTGGCCGCGGCATGGGCGCGCGAGCGAGGCGCTTCGCGTGTCGCTGCGGCTGCCTGATCCCGGTTCCTTCGAGGATCTGCTTCGACCGACCAGGATCGAAGTCGCGTCCCTCGTGCGCTTGAGCCGGCATCCAGCTACCGAGCCGTACTGGTCGGCCGGCGTCTACCGCTTTGACGATCCAGATCCTGGCGGTGCCGGCCCGTTCGGCACCTGCTACACCGCCAGCACCATCGAGGTAGCTTTTGCGGAAAGCGTGATCCATGAGTGCGGGCGGTTCGTCAGAGGCAGCTACGAGGTGCCGGCCGCAGAACTGACCGAGCGCTCGGTCGTGCGGTTTGCCTGTGAGCGGCGCAAGTTGCTTGCATTGGCTGACCTGACCGGGGCGGCGCTCAAGGCCCTGGGACTGAACAACGACATCAGTGCATCCGCCGACTACACGGCGAGCCAGGCCTGGGCGCGAGCGATCCACGGTGCGAGTCCGCGCTGGGATGGAATCCGGTACGTGTCGCGGCAGATGAACAAGGGGTTCGCCTACGCCATCTTCGAGCGCAGCGGGCTGCACAAGCTGCGAGCCGAGAAGCTCAAGGCGCGGCAGGTCAATGACCTCTGCGATCGGTTCAACGTCACCGCGGTCTGACGGCGCCGCAGTCGGAATGAGAAAGTCGGCGACCTGATGTAGACCGGCCGTTCGTCGGCGAAAACCGGTCGGCTCCACTCGGCCATCAGCTGACCGTGGCCGTCGCTGCGCGAGCACCCGCTCAAGACCGGGTGCAGTCGGTCGGCTTCGGCAGCTGCCCGTCGTGACTGGGCTCGGCCCGCGCAAACTGCCTGAACTGACTGCTGCCAAGCGCAACCACTGTCAGTTCCGAACTCCGCACCGCAGCCGGGCAGCCCTTATCCCGGGTGGAAAACTCGAACACAGAGGAATAGGGAAGTCCCTGCTGCTTCTCAGAACCTTAGATGATACAAACCGTCCGGTCGGTTTATAAAAGCGTGGTGAGACATGACTACAACTTCCGCCGGTGCGCCTTTCGGCTCGATCAAAGATGTCGATGAACTGATCCGAGCCATCGCTGCGCAGCACTGCACCCCCGGCTGGGTGCCCAGGCAGAACCCACTGATGTGGCCCAGTGCGAAGTCGACATTCCAGCCCGCACACTGGCGGTTTTCGGACATCCGTCCCGCGCTTGTGGCCGCCGGCCGCGTGATCGGCACGGACTTGGCCGAGCGTCGCAACTTCGTGCTGCGCAACCCCATCGCCCGCAACGACTTTGCCACCACCAACACGCTGGTGGGTGCGTACCAGTCGATCCTTCCCGGCGAGAGGGCGAGATCGCATCGCCATTCCTCCCATGCGCTGCGCATCATCCTGGAGGCCCGGGGTTCCTACTCCATCGTGAACGGTCGCCGACATCCCATGGAGACGGGCGACATCGTCCTTACCCCGGGTGGGTGTTGGCACGGTCACGGCCATGAGGGCGTGGAGCAGGCCTACTGGTTCGATTGCCTCGACCTGCCCCTTGTCCACCTCCTGGAGCCGATGACAGCGCAGGACCACCCCGAGCACTGGGAGGCCGACGTCACCGATGCCCCTGATTCGCCAATGCGGATTCCGCAGGCGACCGTAATCCAGCGGCTTACCGACGCGGCTGAGGGCGACGACTTCTTCGGGCGCACCGTCGACTTCAGCAGCCCGGAAATGCGCACCATCACCATCAAAGCGCATCAATGGAAGTCCGGATGGCGCAACCGCCCTTACCGCCAGCACGCCAACCAGATCTTCGTGGTGCTCGGCGGCGCGGGCACCACCACGGTGGATGACGCCCGGTTCGACTGGAACTTCGGCGATGTGTTCGTCGCGCCGCTCGCCTCCCGCGTTACGCACCACGTCCAAGACGACGCCATGTTGGTCGCCCTCAGCGACGAAGGCCTGATGAAGTATTGCGGCTTCCATCAACTCGAAGCCGCCTGAAAGGCGCTCATCGCCATGAGTTCACTGAAGGATGAATTGCCCGTCATCGTCGCCGGCGGCGGTCTAGGCGGCGTGGCCACAGCCTTGGCTCTGGGCCAGCAGGGGCGCCAGGTGCGGCTGCTGGAGCAGTCGGCTGAAATCGCCCCGATCGGCTATGGAGTGCAGATCGGTCCGAATGTCCTGCCGGCCTTGAAGCGTCTGGGCGTCGACCGTGATGTCCTGCAGGCGGCGTACCTGCCACCCGAGTTGCTGCTGCTCGATGCGTACGACGGCGAACCCATCTTCCGAATCCCGCTACAGGGTCCCGCTTTCGAGCGGAGATACCCAGCGCCGTACATCGCCATCCACCGTGTGGACCTGCACGAAATCCTGCTGCGCGCAGCCCGGCAACTGCCCAACATCGACCTGAACCAGTCGATCACCGTCGAGGGGTTCTCGCAAGACAGCGATGTCGTCCAGGTGCAGGCTGCGGATGGCCGGACCGTCACCGGGAGCGTCCTGATCGCAGCCGACGGCCTGCGCTCCCGTTTGCGAGGCAAGCTGCACCCCAACGATATCTGGCGAAGCACGGGCTATGTCGCCCATCGCTCCATCGTCCCGGCAGACCAGGCGCCCCAGAACATGCGCGCCAGACCGGGAGTCACGATGCTCACGGGTGCGGGCTTCCACGTCATTTATTACCCGCTGCGCGGCGCCAGTGAAATCAACATCGTCGGCGTCTTCGAGGTGCCTGATGACCTTGAACCGTCCAGCCCTGCGTATCACGCACACATCTCCGGGCTGATCAGCAAGGCCGTACCGGAGGTGCATGAAGTGGTGAGCGTCCTGAACATGACGCGCCGCTGGTCGATCGCTGACCGTGAACCGGTGCGCCGTTGGCACGACGGGCGCATGACGCTGCTGGGCGACTCGGCGCACGCGACGCTTCAGTCGCTCGCGCAAGGGGCGGGCATGGCGCTCGAAGACGCCGTCATCCTCTCAGGGTTCATGGCCAGGCGCCCGGACGACCCGGTTCAGGCCTTTGCACAGTTCGAACGACGCAGGTTTCTTCGAACGGCACGGGTGGTGCTGGAATCGCGCGCGCTCTGGTCCACTTATCACGCCGAGGGCATCGAAGCTGAAGTGCGCAACGCGCAGTGGCGCGAGCGCAGCCCCGAAGACTTTTACTGCTGCCTGGACTGGCTGTGGAAAGGCGAAGAGGAACTCAAATGAAGTTGTGTCGATTCGATGGAGATCGCCTGGGACTGGTCGAAGGGGACGTGGTCCTGGATGTGAGCGAAGCGCTTGAAGTCTTGCCGCCCGTGCGCTGGCCAGTGCCGCTGGGCGACCCGCTGCTGTTGCATCTCGATCAGCTCATTTCCGCAGTCGAGCGCGTTCGTGAAAGCGCCCAGCGCACCGCCCTCGCGCAGGTGGTCTTGGGAAGCCCCCTCTCGAACCCCAGCAAAGTCATGGCCGCACCGGCCAACTACCGCCACCACGTGGAACTCGACACAAGGGACGCAGCCGTCGACCAGGGCGTGCATCGCAAGGCCCTGGAAGGTGTCGAGCGGCCGACCGAGAAGTACGGACTGTTCCTCAAAGCGACCTCGGCAATCGCCGGCGCAGCCCAGGGAGTGCAGGTCATCCTGCCGGAGCGCCGGACCGATCACGAAGTGGAGCTGGCAGTGGTGATCGGCAAGCAGGGGCACGGCATCAAGCGGGCCGATGCCATGGCCCATGTGGCCGGCTACTGCATCGGCCTGGACATGACGGTCCGGGGCGCGGAAGACCGCAGCTTCCGCAAATCCGCCGACAGCTACACCGTCCTGGGGCCTTGGTTGGTCACGGCCGACGAGATTGCGGATCCTCATGGGCTCACGATGTCGCTATGGGTCAACGGCGAACGCCGTCAGCACAGTTCCACAGGCGCGATGACAGTGGACATCCCCGACCTGATCGCGATCGCGTCTTCGATGTACACGCTGTACCCGGGCGATGTAATCCTGACGGGGACACCGGAAGGCGTGGGGCCGGTCGTCCCCGGGGACAAACTGCGCGTGGCTTGTGAGGGCCTGGGTGAAATGACGTTTGCTGTCAGCGCCCATGCCTGATCAAGCCGAGGCCAACGCCATCGGTGCAGTCAAGAGCGCACCTGCGCAGCGTCGCACCCAGCTCGAGCGCACTCAGCTGACCCAGGAGAAGCTGGTTCGAGCGGCGATTGAGCTGCTCAAGAAGCGGCGCTACGTAGGCTTGCGCACCCTGGACGTGGCGGAACTCGCCGGACTGTCCAAGGGCGCCAGCACGCATCACTTTCCCACGAAGGATTCGCTGGTGCTCCGTGCCCTGGAAGAGGTGTATCGGGAAACGCACGACCGCGCGCTCGAGCGCATCGCTGGCAGCGCGAACTCGACTCAACAACTGCTTCATGCCCTGATCGAAGACAGCAAGGACTTTTTCCTTGGCGACGACTTCGTGATGTCACTCGATCTGCTCATGGTGGACCCGAGCTCTGATCTCGGCACGAGGATCAAGGCGCTGGCGCGCACCTACCGGCTGCCTGTGGAACAAGCCTGGACCGATGCCCTGCAAGCAGCGGGCCATACGCCTCGGGCGGTTGACGATGTCGTGCGCCTGACCTTCGCGCTTGCGCGTGGCTTCGGCATTCGCCAGTTGATCGGTGGGCCCGAAGGCGAGGCCGAACACCTGATGCAGGTCTGGTTGGCAACCGCCCAGACGATGCTTGCCCAAGACTCCTGCCAGCCAGGCGACGAAGTGCCTCGGCCTTAAGAGCAACCCCGTCAATCACCACAATGGAGACACGATGACGAACTACCCCTGTCCGCTGCCGACGCGGCGCACTGCCCTTATGACCCTGGCGGCTGCAAGTGCCGTAGCCTTGATGCCGCTGCACGCAGTCGCGCAGGCGGCGCGCACTTACCGCGTTGTGGTGGGCAGCCCGCCCGGCGCGCTCGGCGACGTACTGGCGCGTTTGGTTGCGCAAAAGCTCGGTGAAGCAATGCGCCAAACCGCCATTGCGGACAACCGTCCGGGGGTCGCAGGAGCCATCGCGGCGGACTATGTCGCCAAGGCCAGCGGCGATGGCAACACCTTGCTCGTGGCGCCTGATGCGGTCATGGTGGTCAATCCCTTTGTGTATCCGAAGCTCCCCTATGACCCGGTAAAGGACTTCAAATCGGTAGCACTGCTCGGCAAGGCTTCGCTGGTTTTGGTGATCAACCCGAAGTTGAACGTGAAGACCCTGGCGGACTTCGTACAACTCGCCAAGTCGAAGCCAAAGGCGATCAACTTCGGAAGCGGTGGGTCCGGCCATCCGACGCACATCCTCATGGAGTTGCTATGCAACCGGCTGGGCATTCAGCTCACGCACATTCCTTACAAGGGAACCTCGCCTGCGATCCAAGGCCTTCTCGGTGGGGAGGTCGATGCCATGATCAGCGGTGTGGTGGAGGCCATGCCGCACATCAAGGCAGGTACTGTGCTCCCCTTGGCGGCCAGCGGACCGGCCGCGAAGGAGATCTTCCCCTCTCTGCCCCAGTTCAAGGATTCCCATGAGGACCTTGACGTATCGGTATGGTTCGGCGTCTTCGCGCCGGCGTCCACGCCCGCTGATGTGGTGTCTTCCCTGAACGCTGAGATCAACAAAGCCCTGCAGCAGGCGGACGTGCAGAAGCGGCTGGGTGACTACGGCCTTGCGCCGACGCCGGTACGGCCGGCGGACTTGGACAAACTCATCCAGCAAGACCTCCAGCGCTTTGGCCCACTGGTCAAGTCACTGGGCCTGGTGGCCAACTGAGGGATCTCCCGGTCACTTGTGCACGGGCTGCGCCGGTGACCGTGAAGCCGAATTGCCGCAAAAGCGTGAACGTCCAGTCGACCCGTCTTGACAGCAGTCGGATCAGTCGCTCGGCGGGTTGATCTCGTCGGTCGTTTCGCCGGTGTCGTAGTACCGGGCGATGGCCCGGTCCAGCCGTCTGAGCAGGGCGTTGAGCGTCTCGCCGTCACGCCTGACCAGCATGGCCAGGGCGTTGTGGCCGTCGGCGGCGGTGGCTGCGCACTCGACGCCGCCTATGGCGCCGACCGTGATCTCGCCGCCATCCTCGATCAGCGGCTCGATGTTCTTCATGCCGCCGTGTCGCCGGCCCCGTCGGGGCGCCAGAGGTGCGGCAGGAGTTCCTCGATCCGGCTGTTGAGCTGCGTGGGCAGCCGCCGCAGCACGTCGCTGAGGTAGGCGAAGGGGTCGTGGCTGTTGAGCCGGGCCGACTGCACCAGGCTCATCACCATCGCCGCGCGCTGCCCGGCCAGTTCGCTGCCCACGAACATCCACGCCTTGCGGCCCATCGCCCAGGGCTTGATCTGCCGCTCCAGGTGGTTGTTGTCGATGGGCACGGCGCCATCGTCGAGGTGGCGCGTCAGCGCCTTCCAGTAGTTGAGCGTGTAGTCGATGGCTGCGGCCGTCGTGCCGCCGTCGACGACGAGCCGCCGCTCCAACTCGAGCCATTCCTTGAGCGCGTCCCACAGCGGCCGTGCCAGTTCCTCGCGTGCCGCCCGCCGGTGCGCATCGTCCAGGCTGCCGAGCTCGCCCTCGATCTCGTAGATGCGCCCGAAGCGCCGTATCGCCTCCTCGGCGAGCGCGCTCGTCCCTGCCTTGGCCAGCTCGTCGAACTTGCGCCGCGCGTGCGCGACGCAGGCCGCCGCTTGCCGGTCCGGATGCACCCGCTCGTCAAGCACCGTGTCGTAGGCGTTGTAGCGATCGGTCAGCAGCGTGCCTGTCCAGCGTCGGTGGCCCAGGCGCTCGTTGCCCGCGAGGAAGGCCACCGGGTACTGCGCCCCACGCCCGAGGCAGAAGTCGTAGATGACGCCGGGTGTGAGGTCGTGCCAGCTTCGGGCGTAGGCCCAGACGTAGGCCCTGCGGGTCTTGCCCGCCCCCGGATCCAGCAGCGCCACCGGCGTCTCGTCGGCGTGCAGCACCCGGCTGCCGAGCACGAAGTGCTTGTGCGCGTCGTACAGCGGCTCCAGGGCCGCGCCGGCCTGCCCGGCCCAGGCCACCAGCGTCGAGCGCGGCGTGTGCACGCCGCTCCTGGCGTTGATCGCCTCCTGCCGGTAGTACGGCAGGTGATCCGTGAAGCGGCTGATCAGCAGGTGCGCCAGCAGGCCGCTGGCGGGAACTCCGCCGTCGATGATCTGGGGAGCCGCCGGCTGCTGCTTCAGCGTCTGGCAGCAGCGGCAGGCCCACTTGCCGTAGACGTGGCGGTGCACGAAGAACTCCGCCGGCACGACGTCCAGCCGCTCGCTGACGTCCTCGCCGATGCGCGTCATCGGACGGCCGCAGCCCTCGTTCGGGCAGGTGGTGTTTTCGGGCTCGTGGCGGTGCTCGACCCGGCGCAGGTGCGCCGGCAGCGCCTGGCGACGGGGACGGCGCGGCGGGGCCTTGGGCTTGTCGCCGCCAGCCTTGCCTTCGGCCCGCAGGCGCTCCAGCGCCGCCTGCAGCGCCGCCTCGTCCTCGGCCAGCGTCTCCTCGAACAGCCGCCGCTGCTCGGCGTTCATCGCCTCGGTCCGGGCGCCGAACTTCCAGCGCTTGAAGCGTGCGATCTCGAACTCGAGCTTCTCCAGCTTGGCGTCGCGCAGCGCGATCTCGCGGTCCTTGCGCTGCAGCAGTGCCTGGCCCTGGGCGAGTTGCTGCTGGTGCGTGAGCAGCGCCTGTTCCTGCCGCTCGATGTGGCGCTGCATCTGCTCGATCAGCGCCAGTGCCTCGGGTGGCAGACCTTGCAGGTCCGTCGCAGGAGGAACGCGCATGCCGAGCATGCGCGGCATCGTGCCGCAGCCGGCGGCCTCGGGGTATTGGCAATTGCGATGTCAACGCACAGGCATGAGGCCTGACGCGATCAGGCGCGCGTGATGACGCTCATCTCGGGCAGGCGCTGCCAGGGCAGGCCGAGCACCAGGGCGTCGAACTGCGCCCGCGTGAGCTCCAGCGCCGACGCACTGCTCGTGCCCGCAGGTAGCCACACGAAGCGCCCCGCATGCAGCCGCCGCGACGCGCACCAGATGCCGAAGCCGTCGTGCACCAGGAGCTTCACGCGCGTGGCCCGGGCATTGGCGAACAGGTAGCCATGGTGGGCGCGGGCCTGGCCGAGCGTGCTGACCACCGCGGCCAGCAGCCGCTCGGCGCCGGCACGCATGTCCACCGGCTGCGCGCACAGCCACAGCGCATCGATCCTGATCATGACGTGCGGATCACTTCAGCGTCGTCTCAGCGAGTTCGCTCAGCCAGGCCGCGCAGGCCGCAGCCTGCGAGGATGGCCAGCGCACCGTCAGCTGCGCGCAGCCGCGGCGCAGCTCGATGTGGATCGGCGGTTCGGCGGCTGCAGACCGCTGCGGGGCGGCATGACCGACGGACGAGGGCTCGACGACACGTACCTCGGCCAGCTCGACCGGCACGAACTGCATGGCCGGCGCCGTCGTGGTGACCTGCCTGGGCGCCGACAGCCCGGCGCGCTTGAGGCCACGGCCGACCAGCCACTTGCGCACCAGGTTCACGTTCAGGCCGTGCGCAAGCGCGACCGCCGCCACCGATGTGCCCGGCAGTCGGCACTCCTCCAGCACCTGGGCCTTGAACTCGGCGCCATGCACGTGCCGCTGTGAATTGGGTTGCATAGGTGCCCACCTATTCGGATTGGTGGGCACCATCGTCACGATCCCATCAGGGATCGGCAAGGTGGGGAGGCTGCACGCTCACGCAAAAGCGAGGTGGGGATCAGGCGTTTATGACGCGTTCCTCAGTCAAGCTGTCACTCGCCTTGCTCGGTTGAACTTCCGCTTTGGGTCGTGGGGAGCCGGCCAGCCACCAGGCCCGAGCGGCTGCGATGCGATGGACAAGCGACGTTCGTGTGCTCGCTGACTGCTTGGGGCCGCATCGCCGCCGCTCGCAATGTCCAGCCGAACCTTCGTGGACGGCCATCTGCAGACGTTCAGTACCGGCAGCATTCGGGCACTTCATTGAGCTGCACCACGCGGCGCCGATCAGGCACGTGCACGCAACTCCCTCACGCCGCGGCCCAGCTTGCGTCGCAACAGGTTGCGAAGGGTCACACCGTCGGAATAGCCGATCTGTGCGGCGATTTGGTCGACGCTCTCGCTGCCGGTTCGCAGCAGATGCACCGCACGCTCGACGCGCAGATCCTGGAAGTACGAGAGGGGTGTCTTGCCCAATACGCTTTGCACGCGCCGCGCCAAGGTGCGTTCACTGGCGCCCGCTGCGATGGCCGCATCGGCGAGAGAGAACCCGTGCGCGAGTTGCTGCCTGGCCCAGCCCTCAAAGCGCTCGACCACCGGGTCGGCATGGGCCAGGTGATCGGGGATCACGAACTCAGCTTGCGAGCCGCGGGCCTCTACCAGCAGGTATCGCGCCGCCAGAGCCGCCAGCGCTGGGCTACGGCTGCGCACGACGCTCAATGCCAGGTCGAGATGAGCCAAGGCGGCGCCGGCCGTGGTGAAGCCGGCCGAATTCACAAGCATGCGGGACTCGTCGAGCACCACGTGCGGATAGCGCTGCCGAAACATTGGCGCCAGCCACCACGAAGTTGTGGCGCGCTGGCCATCTAGCAGCGCGCTTTCCGCCAGCAAGAACGTGCCAGTGCAGGCGGCGCCAGCGGCCGCGCGGGCGCTTGACCATTGCTGCAACGCGACGACCGCGTCGGCCACGTCCGCATGCGCGAGACGCGCGGCGAGTGCGTCTGGCATCTTGGCGCCGAGTGCGGGCACCAGAACAACGTCAGGGTTTTGCACGCGGTGCACTGGCACGACCGGTACCGCCAGACCGTGCGCGGTGCGCACGCGACGCCGAACGCCGACCAACGTGACGTTGATGGGCGGCGGCGCCTGTGCGAGCGAGCCTGCCAGTTCATTGGCCGTGCTCAGTGTGTCCATGAGTGCAGCAAGACCCAGGTCGAACACGCCATCGAGAACAAGAAGGTGCAGATTCATGGCGGAAATGATATCAATGTTGTCATTCCTGCCACTAGCAAAATCTGCCGTGGCACCTGAGACTTCGGACTCGCCAAAGCTTTCACCCGTTCAACCAGAGGATCACTCCATGACCAAGTTCGCCCTGTTCGTCCGCCTTGAAGCCAAGCCTGGCCAGGAAATCGCCGTTGCCGACTTTCTGAGAAGCGCGTTGCCGCTCGCCAACGCCGAATCGGGCACCACCGCCTGGTTCGCATTGAAGTTCGGCCCATCGACGTTCGGCGTCTTTGACGCTTTTGCGGACGAGGCCGGCCGCGAGGCTCACCTGCACGGCCAGATCGCCGCCGCGTTGATGGCGAACGCAGCCGCCTTGCTCAGTACACCGCCTAACATCGAGAAGATCGAGCTGCTGGCGGCGAAATTGCCTGGCTGACGAGCTGTCCGCGGCGGCAAATGTGAAGCTCCACATGGCTTGAGTGATCGGGATGAAGAGGTCCTGTCCTCGTGCGCCGCTCCTTCAAACCGATCCCGATTGAACCGCTCTTGCCGGCGGTGGTCGCAACCAAGTCGTCGCTGCCACAAACCGCCTCTGGGAGAGGGCGGCTAGGCCGCACGGTCTTAACCCGCGCGTTGCGCCTCCATCGCGCTGACTACCGTCTACCCGCGTGTGCCGTCCACGGGGCGACCGGCGTACCGGGCCGACCGCTTCGTGACGCCGGATTCAGGGCCGTGGATGTCGGTTCAGGGTCGTTGGCCGCCCGTGAGCGGGCGCTGCTGAAGGTCAGTTGACCGTCCCATCGCCGAAATCCCGGCGTCCGGGACATGGCCGCAGGTTTCACCGGCCAAGCTTGGCCGCGCCACGCCCGGCGGCGCGCTCGACCAGCACGTCCGCGTACCGCTCGATGTTGAAGCGGAACGTCCCCCGAAAGTTGATGTGCGAGAAGTGCGCCGGGCCAATCCGCCGCAGCCAGTCCTCCTCGATGCCGACGCCATCCCGGTTGAGCCGCGCCACCACGGTGTCCATGCGATTCGTGTTCCACGCCAGCACGATGTTGGTCAACAGCGCGTGCGCGCCGGAGATGGCCGCCATCTCTTTCCGCCGGCGGCCACGCTCAGGGGCCACCTGGCCGCCATGAATGGCACGCTGCAGCTGATGCACCGACTCGCCCCGGTTGAGCAGGCTGTGGATCTCACGTCGATAGTCCGGGATGGCCAGGTAGTCACACAGAAACAGCGTTCGCAGCAGGCGGCCCAGGTGTTCTGCAGCTCGGTGCAGCGGGTCGCCGACCGCGGCCGACCCCAGCCTATGGATGGCATGTGCCGCGGACACCTTGCCCGCTCGAATCGACGCCGCCAGGCGCACTAGGTCGTCCCAGCCGCGTTCGATCGCCTTGACCGACACCCGGCGCACGGTGAGGCCCTCCACGCTCTCCGGCACCGGCCAGCCCCGGGGCACGAACAGTTTTCGCTCGCGCAGGTCGCGCAGGCGCGGGCACAGGTCAAAACCCAGGAGCTTGGCAATTGCCATGGCGACGTTCGTGACGCCGTGGGTATCGACGGCCAGCAAGGAAACCCGGATCCGGTCTTCGGCGCGGTTGTGCTGCTCGACGCCTTCGACCGCCACGCCGGCCTGGCGCTCGTTCAGCACGATGGGTTGGTCGTAGAACAGGCCCCAGCGGTCGCGGACGTGCGTGTACAGGCCCGCGGCATAGGTGCGCCGCCGCGGGTCGACCCGGGCTGACCACAGATGGCGGCTGGCATCCAGGGCCATCATGTCGGCCGAGCCCTTGGTGCCATCGCCCCAGAGCGCCGCGATCGGCAGCGCGTTCTGGTATTCCGACACCCGTTCGTTGGCCCGTCGCAGCCTGCCGCTCAGCTCGACGGCCCGCATCGCGGTGGAGATGTGCGCCGCGTCGATGCCGGGGATCATCGAGCCCACGCCTTTGGCGTCGAGGTCGGTTCCATGGGCCAGGAGCGCGCCGTAGACGGCCAGCAGTTCGTTGCTCGACGACGGACGGCGGGCCAGCAGCGCCTCGCTGAAGTGCGTTGCGGCGTCGACTTCCAGCAGCAGATCCGGCAATTGGACGGAGCCGATGTGCTTGAAGACCGCCTCCCTGGTCTTGCGCGGTTCCACCTCCTCGTCCATCGGCCGAATCGGCGGCAGGTGCAGGAGCTTGTCGGCGCCGATCTCGATCTGGCCACGGCCTGCGGCCTCGGCCAGAGCTGTCAGGCCAACGGAGACGCCCGCCAGGATCGGCTCCAGGAACGCCATGGCCTGGTTGGGCAGACCGAGAATCTGGTGATGCAGATCCTTCGATCGGCTCCAGTCGGCGTCCGCCAGCAGCATCGACTCGCGGGGGCGGAAGCTGATCGAGTGGGTCACCCAGGCGCTGCCTCGGCGCAGGCTCTTGCGCAACGCCATCATCGTGCTGGCCTCGAACGCCCGATACTTGGACTGTGGATCCAGGTCGCTGACGATCGTATTCCATGCCGCGCCAACCGGCGGCAATTCGAAGTCCTGCGGGACTTCCTTGGTCCCGCGCGTTTGCAGACGCTGCCAGGCTTGCCATTGGTCGTAGCCGGCATCGCCTGTGGCGCCGGAAAACTCGATGTCGCGAAGGCCTGCCAGGTGGGCATGAACGCGCCGGTTGTCCTCGGCCAGTGCCCTGCGGACCTGGGAAGCAAAGGTGCTGGTGCCTGCTTCACCCATGTCGTCCAGCAGGGCGCGGGCTTCGAGCACGCGGTCGCGCCAAGGCTTGGACTCGTCATAGAGGACCGACTTTGCTTTGAGGGCCTGCTGCAGGATCGCGCCGCTGCTGCGGGAGCGGCCTTTCTCGACCCGCTCGGCTGCTCGGCGAACCAGGTCCTGGCTGCGCCGTGACGCCTGCAGCAGCGCCATGTCGGTCAGTTCGAGCAACGTCACCCGCAGGAAGCAGGTGATCTCGACCGTCTGGCGCTGCCGCTCAATGCGCGCCGTCATCGATGGGCGCCGCATCTGGACGTGGGCGGCGTAGGCCTGCTGCTTGCTCAGGGCCACGCCGTCCAGCTGCCAGGCGTGCACGCCCAGTTCCTTCAGCGCACGGATCTTTTCCAGCGTCTCGGATATCGTGCTCGGCGAGTGGCGCTTGGGTGGAGTCTTGAGCCATTCAAGCCGGCTTCCGGCAAGGCCGGCTTGTGGCGCATAGCACCAGTCGATGGCCTTGAGCAGAGCAGCCTTGCCGATGCCGGCTTCGATCGTGGCGGCCATGGCCGCCTCCGTGGCGTCGAAGGCCTCGCGCGCCCAGTCCGCCAGGCGCCTCGAACCAGGGATGACGATGCGCCGCTCGTACAGCCACATGCGGGCGGCTTCGGCGAGGTCGTCCGGATGCGCGGCCTCGAGCGCGGCAACCGCCAGGACCTTCTGAAGTTGATCGACACCGGCTTCGTCCAGATCCTGCAGGCCGAGATAGTTGCGAGCCCAGGCCTGGTGTTCGTACAGCGTCTGGCGGCGGGCGTAGAGGGTCCGCAGACTGGCGATGCTGACCGTCGAGGTCTCGAACGCCTCGCAAACGGACCGCAGCAGCGTCTTGGGCACGGATGCGAACCGGTCCATCGGGCGGCCGCTGGCCCGCAGGAAGAGCATCTGAATGGCGGCCGCGACCCGGCGATCATGGCGAAACCGCTCGGCGACCGCGGCGATGTCGTCGGCACTCAGGCCGAACGATTGCTGGACGTCGAACTCCGACAGCCTGGTAGGCAGGTTTTCGGCGCCGATGAAGCGCTTGGCGAACGACACGGCGACACCCTTCGGGCAGTCGAAACCGCCAATCTACCTGGGTCAGGCGCGGCCCGAATCCCTACCTGCCCTGGCGCCACATCGGGCGGCGACCGCCCGGCCAGCGGCCACCGTGTCAATTTGCGGGAAAGATACGATTACCCCTTGTCGGTGGCGATGCGCTGATCGTCCTGCGCCTTCTTTGTCGGCTTGGTCTGCAGGATGCGCTCGGCGTCGGCCAGGCGCTTGCGCTGCTTGAAGAGTTCTTCCTCGAACTTCGTGGCCTGCTTGTCGTTGAAGTCGTCGATCAGTGCCTTGATGGCGCGTTCATCGTCGCTCTGGGGGTCCCCGAAGCTCGCCTCGACGGCCTTCGGGATCTTGATCTTCGGGTCGAGCCCCCGGCGATAGAAGATCTCGTAGAAGTCGCGAATGCTCATCGTGGCGCCGAACATCACGACGTACTTCTTGTAGTCCGCCTGGACCTGGGCGCTGTAGCACACGGACTCTCTCCTTCGAGGCTGCCCGGACCAGTGTACGGAAGGGCACTTCGTCACGCGGCGACCAGGCTGGCCAGCCGCGCATTCATCGACCCCTTGGCAATTCCGCCGGACTGGTGCAATACTGGATGCCCATACAGTACCAGGCTTTTCGATGTCCGCTGTCCTGTCGTGGGCCGGCGACGACGATGGGTTGCCGACCCAGGCCCTTGTTCATCCATCGAGATCGCGTGCGCGGCGCTCCCAGCCGGGAGAGCTGCCGCCTGAGATCGAGCAGGCCATCTGGCGCGGCTGCGACCTGGGTGCGCAGGCCGGCGAGGTCGTCTCCAGCGGCTTCGCGGCGCTCGACGCCGAACTGCCCGGCGGCGGTTGGCCGTGCCAGTCGATCGCCGAGGTGCTCAGCCCACAGCCGTCCGTTCTCGAGTGGCGCGTGATCGGTCCGGCGCTGCGCGCCATCGTCGCGGCCGGGCGCAATGTGGTGGTCGTCGGGCCACCCAAGACACCGCACCTGCCTGGACTGCGACACAGCGGCATCGACGAGAAGCACCTCGTGTGGGTCCGTGCGGATACGCCTGCCGAGCGCCTGTGGTGCACCGAGCAGTTGGTGAAGTCCGGCGCCAGTGGCGCGCTCGTCGCCTGGCTGCCGCAGGCGCGCCCCGAGCAGATCCGGCGCCTGCAGGTGTGCGCGCAGGCCTGCGAGGGTCCGGTATTCCTGTTCCGCCCGGCCGCGGCCCAGCACGAAGCCTCGGCCGCGAGCCTGCGGGTGATGGCCACCTTCGCGCTGGACTGGGAGATCCAGGTCCACGTGCTCAAGCGCCGTGGGCCCACCCATGAGGGCGTGGTCCGGTTGCGATCGGTACCCGGGGGGCTTGAAGCGGTGTTGACGCCGCGCCTGCAGATGCCCAGCCGACTCATCGCGACGCGCGAGGGCGCTCCACGCGACGGGACTCACCACACGCCGGCGCGTCCGACTCTTTCGGAGGGCGCGGCGCGCCCTGCGGTTCACGAGGCAGCAGTCCATGCTCTGGGCGGCGCTACTCCTTCCGCCCGGGCCCGACGGCGCGCCACCGTCCGATGAGGCACTTCGCGGAGTCGCAACGTGGGCCTTGCAGTTCACACCCCGGGTTGCCACCTCCGAAGAAGCCGTCCTCCTCGAGCTGGAGGCCAGCGCACGCCTGTTCGGGGGCAAGCGCGCATTGCGCGACCGCATCCTCCAGGAGGGGGCCGACCAAGGGGTGAGCGCGCTCGCCTGGGCGACCAACAGCCTGGCCGCCCACCTGCTGGCACGGGCCGGCATCGAGAACGGCTTCAAGCGCCCGCTCGAGGAACTGCTCGATGCCATCCCGATGAGGGCCCTCACGGCGGTGGCCCCCCACGAGGGGATCCTTTCCCGACTGGGGTGCCGCACCTTGGGGGATGTGCGCCGGCTCCCCCGCGGGGGTGTGAGCCGGCGCTTCGACAAGCTGCTGCTGGGCGCCCTGGACCGCGCCTACGGCCTGCAGCCCGAGGCCCATGTGTGGGTCGACCTGCCAGAGACCTTCGACGCACGCCTGGAGCTCATGTCACGCGTCGAGATGGCGCCAGCGTTGCTCTTCGGCGCCCGCCGGCTGCTGCTGCAGATGTGCGGCTGGCTGGCGGCACGCCACAGCGGGACCACCGCCTTCACCCTGAAGTGGGCCCACGATGTGATGCGCTCGAAAGAGGCAGGGCAGGGGGGTGAGATCACGATCCGCACCGCCGAGCCCAGCCGCAACCTCGAACACCTCTGCCGGCTGCTCGCCGAGCACCTGGCCAAGACCGAGCTGAAGGCGCCGGTCGGCGAACTCTGGCTGAACGCGACCGAAGTCGTTTCGCTGGACGAGAAGAGCGCGTCGTTGCTGCCCGACGAGGCGCAGCAGGGCGAGTCCCTGCAGCTGGTGCTCGAACGCATCGCGGCCCGGCTGGGGCCTGACCGGGTGCTCCGCCCGGTCCTCACCGAGGATCACCGGCTCGAGTGGATGCAGATGTGGCAGCCGGTGCCGATGCCGCGCGCCCGCAAGGCCGCAGCGCCGCTAAACATGCCCCAGCCGACCTGGGTGCTGCCGACGCCGCTCAAGCTCGCAACGCGCGGCCACCGCCCCCTGTACCAGGGCGTGCTGCATCTGCTGACCGGACCGCACCGCGTCGAAGGCGGCTGGTGGCATCGGCTGGGCGAGGGTTGCGATGCGACGACCGGGCATGTCCAGCGCGACTACTGGGTGGCGCTGAGCGAGCACGCCGGCGTGCTGTGGATCTACCAGGAGCGGCTGGCGAGCGAAGAGACTGCCTGGTACCTGCACGGGGTGTTTGCATGACGGCCGGCGATGGGCGCCAGGGGCAGGGCGCGGGCACGCCCGTGCCGAGGTCCGCTTGCTCGGTGCCGGCCGCCGGGCTGCCCGACTACGCCGAACTGCGCTGCGTCAGCACCTTCAGCTTCCTGGTGGGGGCGAGCCAGCCCGAGGAACTCGTCGAGCGTGCGCACAAGCAGGGCTACTGCGCGCTCGCGCTCACCGACGAGTGCTCGGTCGCCGGCGTGGTGCGCGCCCACGTGGCGGCCAAGAAGATCGACCTCAAGCTGCTCATCGGCAGCCAGTTCAGCGTGGCCGTGCCGGAGCCGTCCGGCGATGATGCGCCGGGGCCCTTCAGCCTGGGCGTGCTTGCCTGCAACCTGAACGGCTACGGCAACCTCTGCGAGTTCATCACCAAGCTCCGACGCGCCTCGGAGAAGGGCACGTACCACCTGAACCTGGGCGACATCGCCTCGGACGAACTGGCCGACTGCGTCGTCGTGGCCTCGCCGGTGCGCGGATCGACCGACGCGCAGCTGGTGGGCCTCGCCCGCTGGTTGCTCACCCACTTCACTGGTCGCTGCTGGCTGGGCGTGGAACTGTTGCGGCAGCTCGACGACGAGATGTGGCTGCACAAGCTGCACGAGGCGAGCGACCTGTCGGCGATCCCGCTGGTGGCCGTCGGCGACGTCTATATGCACGTGCGATCGCGCAAGGCACTGCACGACGTGATGACCGCGATCCGCACCGGCCGGCCGCTGACCGAGTGCGGCCGCGAGCTGCAGGTCAACGCCGAGCGGCACCTGCGCACCCGGCTTCGCCTGGCGCAGACCTTCCCCGCAGACCTGCTGGCCGAGACGATCCAGGTGGCCGAGCGCTGCAGCTTCTCGCTCGACGAGCTGAAGTACCAGTACCCCGATGAAGTCGTCCCGGCCGGCGAGACACCTTCGACCTACCTGCGCCGCATCACCTATGAAGGGGCAGGGCGGCGCTGGCCCGAAGGCGTGCCGGCCAAGGTCGAGGCGCAGATCGAGCACGAGCTGCAGCTGATCGGCGACCTGCACTACGAGCACTACTTCCTGACCGTCTACGACATCGTGGCCTTTGCGCGCTCGAGGCAGATACTCTGCCAGGGGCGCGGCTCGGCGGCCAACTCGGTGGTCTGCTACTGCCTGAGTGTCACCGAGGTGGATCCAGCACGCATGTCGGTGCTCTTCGAGCGCTTCATTTCCAAGGAGCGCAACGAGCCGCCGGACATCGACGTCGACTTCGAGCACGAGCGGCGCGAGGAGGTCATCCAGTACCTCTACGGCAAGTACGGCCGCGCCCGCGCGGCGCTCACCGCCGTAGCCATCACATACCGGCCGAAGTCGGCGATCCGCGACGTGGGCAAGGCCCTGGGCCTGCCCGAGGAGACCATCGAGGCACTGGCCAAGAACCATACCTGGTGGGACGGCGCCGGCATCAAGACCGAGCGGATCGAGGAACTCGGCCTCTCGCTTGACGACCTGGCCATCCGGCAGTTGGTGGATCTGACCGGCCAGATCATGGGCCTGCCGCGGCACCTGTCGCAGCACCCGGGCGGCTTCGTGCTGACCAAGGGGCCGTTGTCGCGCCTGGTGCCGATCGAGAACGCGTCGATGCCCGACCGCACCGTGATCCAGTGGGACAAGGACGACATCGACGCGCTGGGCCTGCTCAAGGTCGACGTGCTGGCCCTGGGGATGCTCACCGCGATCCGCAAGAGCCTGGCCTTCATCGGCATGCGCAAGGGCTACGCCTTCGCGATGCAGGACATCCCGGCCGAGGACCAGACCACCTACGACATGATCTGCCAAGCCGACACCGTCGGCGTCTTCCAGATCGAAAGCCGCGCCCAGATGAGCATGCTGCCGCGGCTGCGGCCGCGCTGCTTTTACGACCTGGTGATCGAGGTCGCGATCGTGCGTCCCGGGCCCATCCAGGGTGGCATGGTGCACCCGTACCTGAACAGGCGGCAAGGCAAGGAGCCGGTCACCTTTCCGAGCAAGGCGCTGGAGGAGGCGCTCGGTCGCACGCTGGGCGTGCCGGTCTTCCAGGAACAGGTGATGCAGATCTCGATGCTGGCCGCAGGGTTCACGCCGGGCGAGGCCGACCAGCTGCGCCGCGCGATGGCCGCCTGGAAGCGCAAGGGCGGCCTCGCGCAGTACTACGACAAGATCGTCAACGGTATGACCTCTCGCGGCTACCAGCGCGAGTTCGCCGAGGCGATCTTCGAGCAGATCAAGGGCTTCTCCGAGTACGGCTTCCCGGAAAGTCACGCGGCGAGCTTTGCGCTGCTGGTCTACGCGAGCTGCTGGATCAAGTGCCACCATCCGGCCGAGTTCCTGGCCGCGATGCTCAACAGCCAGCCCTTGGGCTTCTACTCGGCGAGCCAGCTGGTGCAGGACGCCAAGCGCCACGGTGTCGAGGTGCGGCGCGTGGACGTGATGAGCAGTGAGTGGGACTGCACCCTGGAAGGCCTGCCACACCCGCCGGCGGTGCGGCTCGGGCTGCGCCTGGTGGTGGGGCTGAAAGCCGAGTCGGCGCTGCGCATCCTCAAGGCCAGACGCGAGCGGCCCTTCGACGGCGCCGAGGACCTAGCCAAGCAGGCCGAGATCGAACAGCACGAGATGACGCTGCTGGCCGCGGCCGATGCGCTGATGAGCCTGGCTGGCCACCGGCGGCAGCAGGTCTGGGAGGCGGCGGGGCAGCGCTCGGCGCCGCAGTTGCTGAAACAGGCGCCGGTCAACGAGGAAGAGCTCGAACTGCCGGCCGCGCCTGAAGGTGAGGAGGTCGTCTGGGACTACGCGGCCACGGGCCTCACGCTGCGCCGGCATCCGCTGGCCATCCTGCGGCCGGTACTGGCCAAACAGGGGTGGTGCACGGCGGCCGAGCTGCACGACTTGCCTGACGGGCGGCTGGCGCGGGCCTGCGGCATCGTGACGGTGCGGCAGCAGCCTGAGACCGCCAAAGGCGTGATGTTCGTGTCGCTGGAGGACGAGACCGGCAGCGTGCAGGTGATCGTGTGGCCCAAGCTCAAGGCGCAGCTGCGCGGGCCGCTGCTGCGTTCAAAGCTGATGGCGGTGAAGGGCACCTGGCAGCGCGATGGCGACGTGCGCAACCTGATCGCTGGGCATGTCGAGGATCTGACGGCGTTGCTGGGTGGGCTGGCGACGAGCAGCAGGGATTTTCACTAGCCGAGTACAGCCCCTGCTGCCAGCAAAAACTCGGCCGCTACTTGCTGCTATCGTCAATTTTCTGGTATCATTAGCCAATTGATGAGCCGACAAGAATACAGGAAGACAACGTGACTGCCGAGGAAGATCTCCAGTTGGAGGACGATTTCGCCAATTTAGCACGGCTGGCAGCGGCAGGGGCCCAGGAGGACGTTCGACTGTGGCTGGCGAAGTTGGTGCGTCGGTATCGCACGCGACATCCCTCGCTCGCTGAGCGCCTCAACGAGACGTTGAAGGCAACGCACACCCGTTCGACAGGATCCGCAGCGCTTCGGCGGGGGGTCACGCCTCAGTTCTCGCCGCCCGAGGCATCGTTACCTGTTGACGCTGACACCCGAATGTCGCTTCTGCGCGTCTGCGATGACCGCGCATCTGGGCTGGAAGCGCCCCTGTTGCCAAATGGTTTGACCACCGAGATTGATGGCCTCATTCGAGAGCGGTTCGAGGTGGACAAGCTGCTTGCTCATGGAATCCGACCGCCACGATCGGCCATCTTGGTCGGGCCCCCTGGTGTCGGCAAGACCCTGTCCGCCCGTTGGATCGCCTTTCGCCTGAACAAGCCTCTCTGGGTTCTGGATCTGACCACGGTGATGAGCAGCCTCTTGGGGAAGACGGGTGCCAACCTCAGAATGGTCTTCGACCATGCCAAGGCGAACGAGGCGGTGCTGCTCCTGGACGAGATCGACGCGATTGCCAAGCGTCGCAGCGACGAGTCCGATGTCGGAGAGTTGAAGCGGCTGGTCACTGCAATCCTCCAGGAGGTCGACAGTTGGCCTGACTCGGGCCTGCTCCTCGCCGCAACCAACCACCCTGAACTGATCGACCCAGCACTTTGGCGGAGGTTCGACGCGATCTTTCAGTTTCCGAACGCTGACGTCACGACCGTCGAACGGGGTATCAGGCGATTTCTCGGCAGGGATGCAGGCAACTTCGAGACATACATCGGGATGCTGGCGGATGCCCTCAAGGGGTCTTCCCTGTCCGATGTCGAGCGGTCGGTGACCACGCTTCGGAGACGGGTGCTGCTGAAGGAGGCTTCGCCAGCTGAGGTGGTTGTGAGTCTGGTCTCGCCTCATATCGAGGAACTCGATAAGGCGCATCGGCAAACCTTGGCCATTGAACTGGCCAAGTCACAGGCCTATTCGCACAACCGCATCATGGAATTGACGGGTGTCTCTCGGGACACGATCCGCAAATACGCTGGACCTTCCCCTATTAAGGGGCGCAGCGGAAGAAAGGATGCATGAGATGGCAGCGCGCTTTCTAATCGGACAAGGTGAACTGCTCACCTACGACATACCTGCGCCACCGATCGTCCCTTCAAAAGCACACCCCTACACCTTGGCGCAGGCCAAGGAGTATCTCGTCCCGCGTATGCTGGATACAGCACTCGCCATGCAGGCCCTACCGGCTGATGCATGCCCCGAAGACGTGGCAGTAGCCAAGCTCAATCTCCACCCTGCCTACATTGCGAAGTCCTTCTTCCCAAGGGATCTCCTTCGCGCGGCGAATCTCACGTCCGTCGGTAGCAGAACGGTCCGAGTCAAGCCAAGAAGCGACACTCGGAAGACGGCGCCTGAAGTTTGCGACACAACACAACTCTTTGTCGCCGGCACCCGTGCGGCATTCGCGAAGCTTCCCAGCATCGCAAGTGAACTCGTCGACGGAAGCAAGCCAGGCATACAACTCGCCGAGATCGAAACGTTCGATCCCATGACGATCGAAGACCGGATTCGTGGCGAGATCAAAGCAACGACCAGCGTCTTTGAAGTCGGCTTGCACCTGCTGCCTGGTTCCGGTGCAGATGAGGTGCGCGTTCGCTTCGACCGCTATGCGAAGAAGCTTGGCTTCGAGGTGAACCATCAATGGCAATTCCCGGTTGGGCGCATGCTCTTCTTAGCCGTCGCAGGACCCGCAAGCAAGATCCCTGCGCTTGCTCGATTCAGTTTGGTGAGAGCCATTCGGGCGATGCCGGCAATTCGTGGGGCTCGTCCGATGACGCGTGGCACACCCGTCAGTGTCGGCTTCACCTTGCCGGCGGCCGCACCGTTATCCGATGAACCATCGGTCGCCATCCTTGATGGCGGGCTTCCAAAGGACAATGTGGTAAAGCGGTATGTGGGCCGATACCTGAAGTCAGACGACTCAGCCAATGACATTGACGACTACAACGAGCATGGCCTCGGTGTGACGTCGGCATTCCTGTTTGGACCGATTGAGCCTGGCGCGGTCGCGCCGCGGCCCTTTGCTTCAGCGGATCATTTTCGCGTCCTTGATGCTCTGTCCGACGAAGAGGATCCGTATGAGTTGTACCGCACACTCGGACACGTTGAAGATGTCCTGCTGTCGCGGCAGTACCAGTTCATTAATCTGAGCCTCGGCCCGAACCTTTCTACCGACGATGGGGACGTGCACGCCTGGACGGCCGTGTTGGACACGATGTTGAGCGACGGCGAGACTCTGATGACCGTGGCTGTTGGAAACAACGGCGAGGCGGACGTGGCAACAGGTCTGCATCGAATACAAGTCCCGGGCGATAGCGTGAACGCGCTGAGTGTGGGCGCCGCGAATCGGACTTCGGCCGACTGGACACGCGCCACCTACAGCGCTCAGGGGCCGGGGCGGAGTCCAGGTCGTCGGAAGCCCGATGTGGTCGCCTTTGGCGGAAGCCCCAAAGAGTACTTCCATGTACCTACCCGTGGTTCCAAGCCAAGCCTTACTGCCACGATGGGGACCAGTTTCGCAGCGCCCTACGTGTTGCGAACGGCAGTCGGCATTCGGGCAGTGCTTGGTGAGGCCGTGCATCCGCTCACCATCAAGGCTTTGATGATCCACGCAGCACGCAGCGACCCTGGCGCAAACGCGGATGAGGTCGGCTGGGGACGAATTCCAACCGACTTGAACGAGATCATCATGTGCAGCGACGGCGAGGCGCGCATCCTCTACCAAGGGTTGCTGCGGCCCGGGAAATACCTTCGAGCGCCAGTGCCACTGCCCAAGGCGCCCCTGACCGGCCGCGTGTCGCTGTCGGCGACCTTCTGTTATGCAAGCCCGGTGGACGTAGAGGATGCGGCGGCTTACACCAAGGCTGGCCTCACGATTGCGTTCCGGCCGCATGCGGCAAAGACCAAAAAGGGCGCCAGGTCGGCTGCGACGAAGGCGTTCTTCTCACAGCAGGAGTTCCGGACCGAGCAGGAGCAGCGCAGCGATCTCGGCAAGTGGGAGACAGTGCTTCACGCGACGCACGGAATGCTCGGTAGCAGTCTGAATCAGGCGTGCTTCGACATCCACTACAACGCCCGTGACGGCGGCGCCAACGCAGGCACAGGCTCTGAACTAATTCGCTATGCGTTGGTGCTGACAGTACGTGCGCCGAAGCACACGGACCTCCACGGGGATATTCTTGCCAGCCACGGGTTGCTCAAAGCCATCGAACCCAGAATTTCCCTGCCCCTTAGAAGCGGATCGGTTGGCTCGTGAACACCAAAGGAGAGATCCCAAATGGCAAAGCCAGTGCAATTGCCGAATGGGCGTCAGTGGCGAACGCAGACCGAGGCGCTTAGGCATTTCAAGGAGATGCTGGGACGGCATGGGCGAGGTGATCGGGTCAGTGACGCTCAAGATCACGCTGACTTGGTAGCGTTGCTGCAGCGATACGACGCATTGCTGCCCCTCGGAGCCGAGACAAAGTGCGGCTCTGGCATTTCGCACTTTTCGAAAGAGCTGAATGTCGGCGAAGGATGGGTCAGCGATGGTTTCCATGTACATCATGTCGACGGCACTTCAATCGACTTCAGCTACATCGACGCCGTCACCGGCAAGGCCCCCCAAACGCATGGATGAACAGCAACTCGGACTCATGCGATAGTAAGAACTGGAGTGTTCAACGGCTTGATCGGCACTCAGAAGTTGACATAAACACTATCGGCGGCAGCGTGGTGCACTCTCCCGGGCCCCCGATCCGCCTCAAGCCCTAGTCTCTCCCTTTGCGACAACAGCCGGCCCGCCCCGTGCCTTGGTGCTTGCGCTCGGGCACCCTGGTCGCCTTGCGCTCGACCGAATAGCGCCAGCCCCGCGGGGCCTGCGCCACCTCGGTTGCCTGTGTCGGGGCGAACTCCTGCAGCATCGTGCCGGTCAGCGACTGCACCACCGTAACCCGCGCGAGCGCGCAGCCTTCCTTGCCGCCGCCAGGACCTTGACGTCCTGGGCTTCGCTGTTGAGGAAGACGTATCGGCACATGGTTTCGATTGTCGGGGGGCAAGCCCTTGGTCGTTCACGTCATTTCGACCCTGGCCGAATCCGTCCTGCTCGGTCAGACCTCGAAGAACCAGGCGCACAAGTGCGACGCGGGGGCTTGATCGCGCTGGGTTGACGCGTAGCCTGCTCCGATGCTGACCGACACCGACAAGGACCTCGTCCGGCAGTGTATGAACGCGCTGCGGGACGGCATCGCTGGGTTCAGGACGAGGCGTCCCCAACTCGAGCTGGTCGCCGCTGTCGCGAACACTCTGGCTTGCTGCCGGCAGGATCCGGATGAAGGTGGTGGCGGCCGGGGTGAATACATCGCGGTGATCGAGGCCGGCACCGGAACGGGCAAGTCCTTCGGTGCCCTGGTTCCTGCGCTGGTGATGGCACGCACGCTCGGCAAGCGCCTCGTCGTGTCGAGTTCGACGGTCGCGCTCCAGCATCAGTATGCGGAGAAGGACGCTCCGATGCTGCAGGCCCTGCTGCCGCTGGACTTCAGCTTCGCGGTTGCAAAGGGCCGGCGCCGCTACGCCTGCACAGCCCGCCTGATGGCCGCCGGCACGGCAGCGGGCCAGCAGGCCCTGCTGCCTGACGAGGCCAGAGATGAGCGCATTGGCCTGCAAGGGCAATTTCACAGCGCCAGCCTCGCCGCCACGGAGTCTGCGCTGCGCCGCCAACGCAGGATCGTCGTCGGCCTGGCCGAGTCCTTCGAGGCCGGCCGCTGGAACGGCGATCGAGACGAACTGGCCGTCCCGGTCGCCGACGAGCTATGGGCCGACCTGACGACAGACCGCCAGGGATGCTCGGGCAATCGCTGCCCCGACTTCGCTCGCTGCCCGTTTCAGGCCGCGCGCCAGCGTGCGAAGGAGGCGGACCTGGTGATCGCAAACCACGACCTCGTCCTCTCGGCGCTGGACATGGAGACTGGCAGCGTGCTGCCGCCTGCGAGCGAGACCTTCTACGTGTTCGACGAGGCGCACAGCCTGTCGGCCAAGGTGGTGGAGCACTTCGCGGCCCGACACGCCATCCGCGGGGCCAGGGAATGGGTGCAGGGTGCCACCGACGCGGTGCGCGACGCCGTTCTGGCCCTGCGCCTGGATGACGGGCTGCTGCGTGATGCCCGTGATCAGGCCCGGTGCATAGACGAGGAACTGGGTGAGCTGTACGGTCTGATCCACGCGACCCGGGCCTTCGAGGTGAAGAGGGCTCGCCGTTTCAGGAACGGCGAATTGCCGGAGTGGGTACTGCGACACGGTGGTTTGCTCCACTCGGCGGCATCCGACCTGCAGAAGACGTTTGCCGTGCTTCGTGACGCCGTCCTGCAGCGTGCCTCGATCGAGGGGTCTCTGGCTACCCAGGTGCTGTCAGCGCTTGGGTTCTTCGCGGCAAAGCTGGACAACCTCGTCGAGACCTGGCGCCTGGTGCTGGCCGAGGATGTCGAAGGCGAGGCGCCGGTGGCCCGGTGGATCGAGCTGCACGACAGCACGTCCTCGTCGAGCGACTACCTGGTCTGTGCATCACCCATCAGTGGCAGCGAAAAGCTGCGCCAGTTGCTGTGGAACCGGGCCAGCGGCGTGATCCTGATGTCGGCGACGCTGACTTCGTGCGGCACCTTCGACCTCTTCCTCCAGCAGTCCGGCCTCTCGGTCTACACGGCCGTCCAGTTCCTGCGCGTGGAATCGCCGTTCGACTACCGTTCGAACGCCAGGCTCGTCATTCCTGCGATGCGCACGGATCCTGGCGATGCCCGGCGGCACACGGACGAGGTTGTCGAGCGCATGCCGGGTCTCGTTCAGACGCTCGGTACGCTGGTGCTGTTCGCGTCGGGCAAGCAGATGCGCGAGGTCTATGCGCTGCTGCCGGAGGACCTGCGGCGCTGCACCCTGATGCAGGGCATGATGCCGAAGATGGAGATGCTGTCGCGGCATCGTGCCGCAATCGACAGCGGCGAGCGATCGGTGCTGTTCGGGCTGCAGAGCTTTTCCGAAGGAGTCGACCTGCCACGCGAGTACTGCACTCACGTGGTGTGCGCCAAGTTGCCGTTCTCCGTGCCTGACTCTCCGCTCGAGGAGGCGCGCCGGGAGTGGATCGAGTCACAGGGGCGCTCGCCCTTCATCGACATCACCGTCCCGGAGACCGCGGTCCGCCTCAAGCAGCAACTCGGGCGCCTCATCCGCACCGACGAGGACCATGGCACGGCAACGATCCTGGATCGCCGCCTCGTCTCCAGGCGCTGGGGTCGCCTGCTGATGCGCGGCCTGCCCGATTTCGAGCTTGTCATCGAGCCGGCCCATCAGCGGTCAACAAGCGGACCGCGGGGTTGATGAACGCGATTCCGGGGGGAGCATGGTTGCTCCATCCCCCTCAACCTGGACAAGGAGCCTGCAATGGCAATTGCAATGGAGAACGTGGCGACTAACGGCCAGGCCGGTCCCGTCGCAGTGGTGCAGGGCGGTGCGCTTGCCGTGCCCACACTGCTGGGCCGCACGGCGCCCCGCATCCCGGTGGCCGGCCGCATCCGTGCCGGCATCAAGGTGCTGACGCGCCGCGCGGCCGAGAACCAGCGCGTGCGCGCCATCTACGAGCGTGGCGTCGAGCAGGGCAAGAGCTTCGACAGCATCGAGCGGGAGATCGCCGAGGCCTTTCCGGACCTCAAGAACCCGCTGCTGCCGAAGAACGTCCCCTACTTCACGGTGCGTGGGGAGGACTTCCCGAACCCGGAGATCGCGCGGCAGATCACGGACCTGTTCGGCGAAGACCGGGGCGACGGGGTGAAGCGGCTTTACCGCTTCCCGGTGGTCTTTCCGGCCGATGCGTGGCAGTCGGTGATGCCGCATGAACTGGTGGCGTGGACGGCCAACGAGCGACGCTTCTGGTCGGAGTACGCCGCAGACGGCCAGACCCGCTACTGCATGAGCCATGCCCCCGTGCCCGTGGTCAGCGGCACGCGCCGGGCCATCCGCGTCTGGGGCGGCCGCAAGACCATGCGCCGCGCCGACAACGGCGGCCTGTGCGATCCCGAATCCTGCGCCGAATACCAGGACCGAAAGTGCAACCTGTCGGGGCGGTTCATCTTCTTCATCCCCGGGATCAAGTCGATCAGCGCCTTCGAGTTGCCGACCAACAGCTTCTACGCGATGAACGCCGCGATCCAGAAGTTCCAGACCATCGGCTTCATGCGGGGCGGCCGCATCTCAGGCTTCCTGGACGGCAGGCGCACGCCGTTCTACCTGACCAAGCGGCTGGTCGAGGTGCCCCGGATCGACGAGGAAGGCCGGCCGGTGCGCACTTCGCAGTGGCTGATCGAACTCGAGGCACCGGTCGATGTGGCGGCGCTGCTGCGGCCCGACGAAGGACTGGACGGTGCCGAGGCACGTGCTGCCGAGGCGCTGAACGTACTTGAGGGCGGGCCTGCGGACCGCCGCTTCGCTGGCGGATCAGTGGTCGGCGACGATGGCGTGATGGAGTCGTCCGCCTCTTCACCTCGGGCTGCACCGGCACCCGATCGCGCCGCGGCGCCGGCCTCGCAGGGCGGCCCTGACAGGGCAGCGATGCCGGCCCACAGCGCCCGGGCCGAAGCGCAGCGCGAGCCGGCGGCCAACGGCGGCGACGAGGCTGCAAGGGTGGCACAGGCCGCCGCGGCGCTGGGTGTCGTGGTCGAGCGCTTCGAGCGCTACGCCGAGAAGCGTTGGGGTCGCGGCTGGAAGATGAACGCGAACGGCCGAAAGCGGGCGCTCGACGAAGTTGCCGGATTCGCCGACGACGGCGAGGGATTCCGCGCCAAGGTCGATGCCGAGCTGGATGTCTTCAGCTGAATCCCAGGGCGCCGCCTTGATCGGGCGAAGCGGCGCGCGACGATGGCAACACGTCCGAACCCCGATCGAAGCTACAGCGAGGTGACTCCATGATCCGGATCGCGCAGTTTTCCGACCTGCATTACAGCGAGAAGAACCTGGCCGAGGCCGACCGCTGTTTCGGCTTCGCGGTGGACGAGTCCATCCGGCGCGGCGCGGAGGTCGCGGTCATCTCGGGCGACTCGACCGACCACGCGCTCGACGTGCACAGCCCGGCGGTCGAACGCTTGGCGCGGCACGTGCGCCGGCTGGCGGATCACTGTCCGGTGCTGATGCTGCAGGGCACCTTCTCCCACGAGCCACCGGGCACGCTGGCGATCTTCCGCCTGCTCGGAGGCCGGTTCGGCGTGCATGTGGCCGATCGCATCGGCCAGGTGGCGCTGCGCCAGGACCGTACATGGTTCGAATCCCGGGGCTGGCGGTTCGACGGGGCACAGGACCAGTTGCCCGAAGGCACGCGAGTCCTGTTCACCTGCGTGCCGACGGTCAACAAGGCGACCGTCGCGGCGAGTGTCGGCGCAGCCGACGCAGCTGTCGCGCTGGGCCAGGAACTGACGGCCTTGCTGGCCGGGTTTGCGGCCAGCAATCGGGCGGCACGTGAGGCTCTGGTACCGACCGTCGGCGTGTCGCACGGCACGGTCACCGGGTGCATCACCGAGCACGACGTGCCGATGGCCGGCTTCGACCATGAGTTCACGTCGGCTGCGCTCTTCGCGGCACAGGCCCAGGCCTTCATGCTGGGACACATCCACCGACACCAGCACTGGGAGCAGGGCGGGCGTGTCGTGGCCTATGCCGGATCGATCGGCCGCTTCCACCATGGCGAGGTCGGCGACAAGGGCTTCGTGTTGTGGGAGGTCGGCGCCTCGGCGTTGACGTTCGAGCTGGTGCCGACCCCAGCGAGGCGGACCGTCGACCTGGTCTTCGAGGGCAAGCCCGACCTGGCACGGATCGAGGCGGCGGTGTCTGGCGGTGACCTGGAAGGTACCTGGGTACGCGTGCGCTGGACGATCGCCGACGAGGATCGGCACGAGGTCGACCGCGAGGCCATCAAGCGCGCGCTGGCAGGTGCGGCAGGCGTGCAACTGGAAGGGCGGTTCGTGCCCATCGTGCGCAGCCGGGCAGAAGGCATCTCGCGATGCGCAAGCCTGGGCGACAAGGTGCGCGCATGGGCCGGGGTCACGGGCGCCAGGGTGGAGCCGCTGCTGGCGTACCTGGAGCGCCTCTCGCACCAGACGCCCGAGCAGATCGCCGGTGAGGTGCTGACGCGGCGTCCTCGGGCGGAAGTTCCAGACCCCTTGTCGCTGGCGGTCAGGCCGGACGCTTGCGCCACGGAACCCAGATCGATCGCGGGCGGTGCAGCAGCCGAGTTGGAGCTGTTCTGAGCCTTCGGCACCCCGGAACATCGAGCGGTCGGTCCGGGATCTTCCGCGGTCACGGCAGCAGCGCTTTCGAACCTATGCGCGCCGCTATCACCCGGAGAAGGGTGTGCCGTCCTTGTGCACGAACCGGCCGTCGGCGTTGGAACTCATCATGTCGATGTCGGAGCAGGTGGAAAGGTCGTTCGGATTGTGCGAGCCCACTTCCAGGTAGACGGCGATCGCGGAGGACCTGTTGATCAGGTGGTGGCCATTGCCGGTGCCCTTCGGAAAAGCCGCGCAATCGCCGGCGCGCAACGATGTCTCGCCGCCATCCTCGACGAGCGTCACTTCGCCTTCAAGCAGATAGACGAACTCGTCCTCGTCGCTGTGCCAGTGGCGCTGGCTGGACCAACCGCCCGGCGGCAGGGTCATCAGGTTGACGCCGAAGTCGCGAAGCCCGCCGGCTTCGCCCAGGCGCCGGCGGGTGCGCTCGCTGCAGGGTGCATCGAACGGCTTCGGATAGCCCGATCCCTGGCGTGCGGGTACGGTGGTGACGTCGATCCTGGGCATGCTGTGCTCCTTCTTTCCGTGCTGCCCGCCTATTCGGCAAGCGGAAGCGATACGACGACCGTCGTGCCCTTGCCGGCGCGCGACTGCAGTTCGATGCGGCCGCCGAGTTTGGTGACGAGCGACTTAACGATGGCCAGGCCGAGTCCCAGGCCGTCCCTCCGGGCCGGCGACTGCGCCGCCTTGAAGAAGGGCTCGAAGACGCGGTCCTGGACGTCTTCCGGGATGCCGATGCCGGTGTCCGCGACCACGATCACGAGTTCGCGCGGCCCGGTCATGGTCCATCGCACTTCCGCGGAAACGCTGATCTCTCCGGTGGCGGTGTACTTGACGGCATTGCCGACGAGGTTCTCGACGATCTGGCGGACCTTGCCGAGGTCCAGCAGCAGTTCCACGTCCTGCGCAGCAACCTTGAGGGCGAGCCCCTTCGCGCCGGCGGTCGACGCGTGAAGGTTGGTGATGTCGCCGACGACGGCGGACAACTGCGCGAGCTGCAGCCGATCGTCGGCGCGCCAGGACTGGCTGCGCGCATAGTCGGCGATCCCCTGCATCTGGTGTGCCATCAGGTCCGCGGCGGAGTGAAGCCGGCGCAGGGTCAGATGCAGCTCCGGGCTGTCGGCGAGTCGGTGTTCCAGGAACTCGACGTCCGCCATGATGATCTGGGCGGGTGTGCGGATCTCATGGCCGACCTTGGCCATGAAGACCTGCTGGCGCTCCGTGGCCGTCAGTTCGGCAGTGCGCGCAGCCGACGCCGCTTCGACCAGCATCGCCTGCTCGCGTTCGATCGCTTCGTGGCGCAACTGGTCAGTGACCTGGTGCGTGCGCAGCAGGTTGCGCGTCGTTCGTCGCACCTGGTCCGAGATCCGATATGCCGCCACGGCGTAGAGCACCAGCAGGAAAGCCGTCACCCAGAGGTGCTCGGTCTCGATGAAGACGGTGGCAACGAGGAAGGAAGCGAACTGCACGCCCGCCAGGACCCAGAAGCCGCGGTGCGCACCCGGCAGCAGGTACATCGAACCGACGCTCATCGATCCGAGTGCGCAGAGCGCGTAGGTGACGGCGTGCCCCTTGTCGGTGATGGCCGGATACACGATCAGCGAAGCTGGCGCCCAGAAACAGCAGACCAGGTAGGCGTTGCGGTCTAGCGCGCCATGGAAGCGGCGCTCCAGATCCTCGCGCGGCAGGATGTCGACGGCGGCCATGCCGGCGATCGACCAGCGCCAGATCGCGGTGGCCAGTCCCGTGACGACCAGCGCCAGCGCCAGCAGCCTCGAATCTGCGAATCGCCAGGCCAGCCATCCGACATAGAGCGTGGCGAAGCCCAGCGCCACCGAACTCAACCTTGCGTTGTTGGCGGTCGCGCGCAGCAGGCTGCGGCGCAGCCGCGCCTCGCTCTCGTTCTGCGCGGCATCGCTGTCGCCGCTTCCCTGCCCGACCTCCTTGCTGTCCGCCGGTAAGGCGGAGTCGAGGTCGCGCGAGCTCACATCGCCCACCTTTTCGGCGCGATGGATCCCGGGTCGATGAAACAACGTGCTGCAGACAGCACCCACCTGACGGGCGCACGCGTCTCGCAGCCGGTGGTTGACGCCCTGATCGTTGGCGAGAGACTCATGAGCATGGCTGGAGTTACTGCACAGAGTACCTTGGAAAGGGGAATTGCAATGGGCGACAAAGAACAGGGTGAGCAACCGAATGCGGCGCGCGGCTACCGCCCCCTCGTGCTGACACTGACCGGCTTCAAGGGCATCCGCAGCGGGCTCGGCCGCGACACCCTTCGGCTCGATGTCGAGGCGCTGGCCGGCGACGCAACGCTGGTGGCCATTGCCGGAGCCAATGGGCGCGGCAAGACAACGGTGATGGACAACCTCCATCCGTACCTCGTCATGCCCTCCCGCGCCGGTGCCGATGGTCTCGGTGCGTTCTCGTACTACGACCACGTCTTTCTACCGGAAAGCCAGAAGGAACTGACCTGGGAGCACCGGGGGCACCGCTACAAATCGCAACTTGTGTTTCGCGTCAATGGCAAACGCAAGACCGAGGCGTTCCTGTTCGAGCAGTCCGGCAGCCATTGGAAAACGGTAACGCTGGCCGACGGCACCGTCAGCGACGGCAAGGTCGACATCTACGAGCAGGCAGTGCGTGAACTGCTGGGCCCGCCGGAGACCTTCTTCACGTCGGTGTTCTCGGCCCAGGGCAAGCGGCCGCTGTCGGCCTACCGGAACGGCGAGATCAAGGGCCTGCTGGCCGACCTGCTGGGCCTGGACCAGGTCCGGGAGCAGGGCGAGCGGGCTGCGGAAACGGCCAGGCTGCTCAAGAATGGTCTGGCGCTGATCCGGCAGGAGCAGGCCGGCGCGGCGGCTGAAATCGCGCGCCTGGCTGGCGAACTGAGCGCACTCGGTGATCCCGAGACAGCCCTCTCACGGGCGGCCAGCGAACGGGACGCCGCAGCGCGATCACTGGATGCGGCCCGTGCTGCAGAGGCCACTGTGCTCGCGGACTCACAGGCGGCAGCGGAAACCGACAAGCGACGCACCGAGCTTGCCGCCGAACGCGACAGGGCTGCAGCCGGCGCCAGGGCGGCACTCCAGCGGCTTGCGGAGGAACTCGCTCGACTCGACGTCAGGGCCGGCGCGCTGGCGCAGCGGGCCGCTGCCAGGAAGCGCCAGCATGCCGAACAGCGGGCCCGGCTCACCCGACAGCGCGATGCACTCCGGCAGTCGTGCGCTGGAGCGGGTGGGGTCGCACGGGCATCGCGCAGGCTGATGGCGGCGGAACGGGCGGTGCAGATACGAACCGAGCGCGCGACGGCCGCCCAGGCGCTCGCGGACAAGGCGGACCAGCTTCGCGGCAAGGTGAGGCTGCTGGCCCAGCAGATCGAGGGCATCGAGCGCGAGGCCGGGCAGGTGTCACTGAGGCATGCGGACCTGCAGCGGCGCTTCGGACTTGCCGCGGAAGTGCCCTGCGTCGGGACCGACCTGCTGGGTCGCTGCAAGCTGCTTGGTGACGCCAGGGAAGCGCAGGCCATGTTGCCGTCCGTCGATGGTCAGTTCGCCGCGCTGCGTGATCGCCAGCGCGCTGCAGAAGCGGAACGAGCCGGTCTGTCCGAAGGACTGCGCCCGCTGGCCGGGGTTGGGGAACTGCGCAACGAAGCCGAGCGACGACTCGAACGTGCCAGCGCACGTTTGTCGAGCCTGGCACGGCTGGCAGCACGGGAAGGCGAAATGCGCCAAGCCCGGGCCGCACTCGCGGCGGTCGATGCGGAACTGGCTGTGCTGGCCGAAGACGCGCCGGCCGAAACCGACGAGGAGGTGGCAGAGCGCGCCGACATCGACGCCGCCCGCGCCCGACTGGTTGCAGAGCGCGATCGTCTGAGCACCGAGCGTGATGCGTCGATAGGACGCATCGCGGCCGCAGTGGCCGCGTTGCCTCCCGCCTTCGACAGAGGTCGGCTGGAAGCGGCGCGGCGCGCTTCGATACAGGCAGATGCGGGGCTGCGAAGTGCGGAGCAGGCTCACCTCGCGGCTGTTCGCCTTCAGGAGCGCCGAGCTGCGCTCCAGGCGCAGCACGCGCGCATCAGTGGCACAGCGGTCGCAACCGACGCGCGCGCATCGGACGTCGAATCTGAGTTGAGTGGCTGGACGCTGCTGGCAAGGTGCCTGAGCAACGATGGCGTGATCGCGCTGGACATCGACGACGCCGGACCGACGCTCGCTGGTCTGGCCAATGACCTCCTGCTGGCCTGCTACGGACGGCGATTCACGCTGGAGATCCGTACCCAGGTGGCGACTGCCAAGGGCGAGATGCGCGAAGGCTTCGACATCGTCGTTCACGACGGCGAAGGTGGCGAGTCCAAGAGCGTGGCCCTGCTGAGTGGCGGCGAACGGGTCTGGATCAACGAGTGCCTGACCCGCGCGATCGCGCTCTACCTGGCCGGCAACGCAGGCCGCGAGTACGGCACGCTGTTCTGCGACGAGGCCGACGGTCCGCTCGACCCGGATCGCAAGCGCATGTTCATGGACATGAAGCGCGAGGTGATCCGGCTGGGCGGCTACCAGCGCGAGTTCTTCGTCTCGCAGACACCGGAACTCACGGCTATGGCGGACAAGGTCATCGACCTGGACAGCTTCGTGCTGGCGCAGGAGGCGGCGACGTGACCGGCGCCAGCAGTGGGGACGAGATGGCCGGTTTGCCGTTGCGCTGTCATGTCGTGCTTCCAGGGCTGCCGGCTGGGGCCAATGTGGCCGTCTGCGAGCGGGGCAACCATGGCGTGCGCATCACCAGCATTGATCTGGGAGGCTTTTCGACAGCACGGCGCCTGGTGCGCGCGCTCAACGACGCGCTCGGGATCGACGCTGCGGCCGAACACGCGATGCTGGTCGGCTGCCTCCGGGGCTGGAACGGGGAAGTGGCGTGCCCGGACTTCCTTCGCGCCGCGGCTCGGGGCTTCAAGAATGTCGAGTGGCAAGCAAGGGGCGACAGCGTCCTCCACTGACGACGCGCCTTAGTCCGAACGACGGGCTTGCACTGACCATCTCGGGGCGGAAACTGTCGGCTGATCGGAAGGACAGCGCCAGTGAGCATCACGTTCAAGCTCGAGATCGAGGGCCATTCAGAGGAAGTCAACTTCAGCAACGGCAATGCCGCTGCCCTGCTGATTCTGGCTGGACTGCAGTCGGCGCCCTATGGCGAGATTCCGCGCGAGCGGTTGGACACAGCCATCACAAAGTTGCTCCGGGCCATGAACTCCGACCCTGCGCGGGCGAAAGCGGTGACGTCGGTCACCGAGGGACCGAGGTGGTCGGAGGGCGCGCGCACCGACGAGTACCTGAAGAGGCGAGCGGGCGAAATGATGGCAGTGCTGGTCCTTGCCCGAACGCACGGCTGTGGAGTCACTTGGGGTTGAGCGCAGCCTGACGCCGGTGCCGATCGAAAGGTGCAGGCGCAAGCCTGCGGGCCGAATGGACGGAGTCCTGATGCCTATGCCATGTGCTCGATGTCCGCAGGCATGGATATCCAGCCGTGCATTCGTTCCTCGTAAACCGAGATCGAGGGACCCGGAAACTCCGGGTCCGCGAACGCGCCGACCGGAACCGCGACGAAGCCTTCAAGGCCTTCTGCCGTGTAGTACACCGTCGATCCGCACTCAGGACAGAACCTGAAAGTGCAGTGCCCTCCTTCGTCTCCGACCCGGACGAACTCCTTGCTCGTGCCGTTGATCGTGACCGACGTCGACGGGAAGCGAGCCTGAGCTCCAAAGACACTTCCAGTCCGGCGCTGGCAGGCCAGGCAATGACAGACAGAGACCCGAACCGGGTCGGATGCGACGTGAGCTTGAAGCTGGCCACAACTGCAGGAGGCGGTTCGATGAGTCATCGGCGTGTAGGGCAGGGATTGCGAACGACGTTTCTGATGAGGGGCGAAAAGGTCAGCCCTCGTGCGCGTGGCAGACCGCTTCGATGTTGTGCCCGTCCGGACCAATGACGAATGCCGCGTAGTGGTCCGCGTGGTAGTGCGGGCGCAGACCAGGCGCACCATTGTCCTTGCCACCAGCCTGCAGAGCCGCGCGATGGAAGGCTTCGACCTGCTGGCGACTCTCGGCCTTGAACGCCAGGTGAAGATGCGCCGGCCGCTCCTGTGTCTGGTACAGGCACAGCGACACCGTGCCGTTTGGTTGGCTGAGCTCTACACCGTTCGGCGGCCACTCCGTGACGACGGTTACGCCAAGAGGTTCGAGAGCTTTGAGGAAGAACGCCTTGCTCACTGCATAGTCGCTGACGCCGAATTTGACGTGGTCGAACATCCGTACTCCTGAAGGGTGTGGGCCTGCTCGGGGCCTGATTCTGGTGTGGGCGCGACCGATCAGGCTCGAACCATCGGCATCTCGTCCCACCGTGTCGTGAACCGCGGCGACCGGCGCTCCTGTCTGGTCGCCCAACTGCGTTCGTCGGTGTCGTGTGCGCTGGTCGAAGCGCTCCCGATGTGCACCGAACTCCGGCCGAATCGCCGGTTCAGTTCATCCATGGTGGCCATCAGCGCCGAGCGGTCTCGCTCCGGTCTTTCCCCTGCCGCGTCGGAGACGACCGAAAACAGGTCGAGTTTGCCCTGCCGTTGGCCTGCAGGTTGGAGGTCCACCAACATGACGCCCGCCTTGACGTAGTTGAAGCCAGGACGAAACAGGCGGTGCACGGCAGCGACGGCAGCGCCGACCAGGTGCCGGGAATCCGAGGTCGGCCGGATCAGCGGTACGGTGACGCTGGGACTGTGCTGCCGATCGTTCTGGCGGAACGGGCTGGTCGTGAAGAACACGTTGATGGCCCCGGCGGCGCCCTCCTGCAGACGCAGGCTCTCGGCCGCGCGCGACGCAAACTCGCTGACCGCCTCGACGATGCCGGCGACATCGGTGACTGCCTTGCCGAAGGAGCGCGAGACCAGGATCTGCTGCTTGGCGGCTGGCGCCTCGTCCATGCTCAGGCAGGACGTGCCCCGGAGTTCAAGCACGGTCTTCTCCAGGACGACGCTGAACTGCCTGCGCAGGGTCGCGACGTCGCAGCGCACCAGGTCGAGCACCGTCCGCACGCCGCCTTCGACGAGCCGTGCCCCGATCTTCCGTCCGACGCCCCAGACGTTGCCGACTTCGGTGGCAGCAAAAGCCTTCAATCGATCCGCCTCGGACAAGGTGACCAGATTGCAGACCTGAGAGAGGTGACCTGGGTAGGAGCCAGGCTTCCGATCTGCGGTCTTGGCGATGTGGTTGGCGAGCTTGGCAAGCGTCTTCGTCGGGCCGAAGCCCACGGATGTCGGCAGGCCCGTCTCCATCAGGACGGTGGCCCGGAGGTCGCGACCAATGCCGACCAGATCGCCGCGCACGCCGTCGAAATCGAGAAAGGACTCGTCGATGCTGTACACCTCCTGCCGCGGCGCGAAGCGCGCCACGACGGCCATCATCCTGCTCGACATGTCGCCATACAACTCGAAGTTGGCCGACACCGCCAGCAGGCCGGCCGAGCGCTCGAGGTGGCGGACCTGGAACCAGGGCTGGGCCATCTTGACGCCGAGGTCCTTGGCTTCGTTGCTGCGCGCGATGCAGGCCCCGTCGTTGGAGGACAGCACCACGACCGGGCGGCCGCACAGCCGCGGCTGGAAGACGCGCTCGCAGCTCACGTACATGTTGTTGGCGTCGACCAGGGCGAACATGGCGTCGGACCTCTCGCCGAACACTACCGCGGCATCAGCGACTTGATCACCGTGGTCACGACGCCCCAGACCTCCAACGGCATCCCTTCGTCCGGGACGATGTCGGCGTGGGTGGCGGGGTTGTCGGTGAACGCGGCTTCCAGCCTCGTCGAGCCGGCCTGTTTCCACAGCCGGCGGCAGACCAATTCGCCATCCACGACCGCCACGACGATGTGACCGTGCGACGGCTGGATCGCGCGATCCACCAGCAGCACGTCGGCGTCATCGATCCCGGCGCCCTGCATGGCGGCGCCCGCAGCCCGCATCACGAACGTGGCATCAGGGTGCCTTATCAGCGCGTCGTTCAGGTCGATGCGCTTGACGGTCGAATCCGCGCCCGGCGAGCCGAAGCCGGCAGCCGTGCTGCGGGTCTCGCGGGGTCGGGCGGAGGGGTCGCTGCCAACTGCGGCGCCGTCGGGAATGGCATCGAAGCTGTACATTCATCCAGTGTATACCGCCGCCCCGGCCACGCACCAGGGGTCGGTGCAGACATTCCGCGCACCCACGCGCACGGAGTCCTTTTCCAGACCAGCCAAAGGGGCACCCCGATGGGTGCCCCCGATTGCCTGGTCCGGCTCAACTCGTGACGGGCGATCGCCGCACGTCGTGTCGGACATCGGCCGGCACGCGCTGCGGCATGCAGTCAGGTTGTGCTCGATCCGTCGGCTCGACGGTCGCCGCGGTTGCAGAAACCGCCTGCAGTTCAGCCTGCCGGCGCTGCAGGTCCGCGAGTTCCTGCTGTGCGACCGGGTCCCAGACATCGGGGACCGAAGACTCGACCTGGAACGCAAAGTCGCACGCCGCCGCGTCATCGCCGCTGTAGCGCACGGAGACCTCGCGGTAGTTGCCGAAGTCGTGCGGGTGGCTGCGGACCACGTACTTCACCGGCAGCCCTTCCGGGATCGGGAAGACCCGCTCGAGCATGCGGCGGAAAACCTCGCACTCGCGCATCGAGCGCGCGAGGTAGTTGTCGGTGCCGACCTGAGCGCAGGGCTCGCCGGCCGGCACGGGGCCGATTTCGATGTACTCCATGGAATGGCTCCTTGAATGTGGGTGGATGGGATGAATGAAGAGGACGGTCAGAGACGACCGGTGTCCCGCGCGAAGGCAACCGCGTGGGGCTGCCAGTCGGCGTCGGTGGCTCGTGGGACTCGCGGCACCGTGAGGTAGCCGCTGTCGATGGCGTCGGTGACGTCGTCGTCCCACAGGTCGAAGATCACGCGGCCGCGTGGCGTCTCGAGGCGGACGTTCTGGCGGTCGCGCTCGAACCAGGTCACGCAGACGTACTGGTGATCAGAGGTCTTCGCGAACTGATGGGCTTCAGGGTTTCGGGGCATGGGTTGCTCCTTGGGTGTTCGAGGCGGTGCGGGCGGACCGCGATGCCTCGGCGACGAAGCGGGGAGCCGTGGCGCTCCCCGCGGGTCAGTGCATCGCCAGGGCGGCGGTGGCTTCGTCGGCGGACAGGAAGACGTCGTTGGTGACGTCGTAGTACGCGTGCTCGCCGGTGGTCGGGTTCCACATGTAGAGCAGGCGCCGCCCGGTGCGCGTCGTGAACGGTGCTTCCGTTCCGCCGCACGATGGAACCCACTCCGGCTGCGGAACGGCCTCGGTGCTCAAAGCAGACCCCTTTCCGCAAAACTCGTGCAGGTCGAGCCCGAGACCACCATGTGGTCGAGGACGCGCACGTCGACGAGACTCAGTGCGGACTTGAGCGTCTGCGTGAGGAACTCGTCAGCACGCGAGGGCTCGCACTGCCCGCTGGGGTGCGGGTGGCCGAATATCACGCCACCCGCGTTGTGGTGCAGCGCCCGCTTGACGACTTCGCGTGGATAGACGCTGGTCTGCTGCAGGGTGCCGGCGAACAGTTCTTCGGTCGCGATGACACGCATCTGCGAGTCGAGGAACACGACGACGAAGGTCTCGCGTTCGGCGCCGGCGAAGTGGACCTTGAAGTAGTTCTTCACCAGGGTCGGACTGTCGAGCAGACAACGGCCGACGAGCGCCGCGTTGGCCGAACGGACCAGCAGTTCGTGCGCTGCGGCGAGCACATGCCGGATGCGGGTCGAGCGCTCGGCTGGGCCGGTTGGCAGGCAGTCGAGCGTGATGCTGTCGGAGCACTGGAGCGGATGCACCTCCACCCGGGGCGGGTTCAGAAGGATGTCCTCCAGTTGCTCGCGGTCGAGCATGGAGAGGTTCATGGTGTTCTCCGGTTGAATGGGAAACACCGATGGCCCGGACGGGGACGGTGTCCCCGATGGGATGCGCAGGCTGGCTGCGCGACGTGTGGGCGGGTCACGACCGCTAACGCCACCGCTGAGCGGCGGATACCTCCTCGCGATGAGGACGGGCCCGTGGGGCCGCAAGGTGAAATCAGTATGGCAGTGGGCCCATCACTCGGCAACGAGGTCGGCGGGTCGTCACGCGATCACTTGACCGGCCGATGCCGAAGGCTCCTGCAACGCTGGAGATTGCGCAGGTGCAGGGTGCATCGCACGCGCCGGGACCGGGTCAATGAAGCTGCCATCGCCATTGAACGGGCAGGGCTGTGTGGCGAGCTTGCGGCGGTATCGGATCGCGTGTGCCCTGTACTGCGGCATCTCGAAGTGGCTGGACACCGAAGCGCTCGACCCATGCAAGCGGAAAGCGTCGACGCCAATGGTCTGCAGGTCGCAAGGGGCCGACTTGCAGCGGGTTGACCGGGCTTGCTTGCGCGGGAACATGACCTTGCGCCGAACCATGGCGCACTCGCCACAAGGAGGCTGAATGCAACCGACACTGAAACTCAGTGCCATCGTCTCGGGGCCGAACCACCGGCAGTACTTCGATCCGCAGGCGATGAAGGAACTCGAAGCGGGGATCAGGGCGGCCGGCGGCGTGACGCAGCCGATCCTCGTCCGTCCGCACCCGGAGCGCGAAGGCGTGTTCGAGATCATGGCCGGCGAGCGCCGCTGGCGCGCGGCACGCACGGTCCATGGCGACGACTACGACATGCCTGTCGTCATCCGCGACGCGAGCGACGCGGAGGCGCGGTCGCTCGGCATCATCGAGAACCACTTCCGTGACGACACCAGCGATGTCGAGCAGGCCGAGGGTGCGGCCTCGCTGCTGGCCTACAACAAGGGCGACAAGCACGAGACGGCACTGCAGCTCGGCTGGAACGTCGACACCCTCGAACGCCGCCTGCTGCTGCTGAACTGCGCGCCGACCGTGCGCAGCGCGCTCAACGAGCGGCGCATCAAGCTCGGCCACGCCGAACTTCTGGCGGGCCTGCCCGCCAGCCGGCAGGACAAGGTGCTCGGTGGCGTCATCGAGCACAAGGTGCCGGTGGAAGTGCTCAAGAAGCAACTCGGCCAGTTCGCCAAGCGGCTTGCCGATGCCGTCTTCGACACGGCGCAGTGCATCGCATGTCCCCACAACTCGGCGCAGCAGGCTTCGCTGTTCGACGAGTCCATCGGCGACGGCTTCTGCCAGCATCCGAGCCACTACGACGAACTGACCATGGCGGCACTGGAGGCGCGCGCTGTGCCGCTGCGCGAACAGTACCCGGTCGTGCGGTTCGTCCGGCTGGAGGACGGATTCGCGCCACTCACGGTCGGGCCGGATGGTCCGATGGGCGTGGGCGCCACGCAGTACACAGCGTGCAAGGGCTGCGAGAACTTCGGGTGCAGCCTGTCGGCGATGGCGGGCTCCTACGGCGAGGTTCACGAGTCGCTGTGCTTCGATGCCGCATGCCACGCGAAGAAGGTGAGCGCCCATCGCAGGACAGTGCGCGAGGCGGCGCGAACCAGCACTGAGGGCAGTGCGCCGGCCGATGCCGGGCCGAAACCCTCGCCGAGAAAGGCAGCGACCCCCGCATCCGGCGCTACGGCCGCGCACCATGTTCCCGCCAGGGTGGTCACCTACAGGATCGAGCAGTGGCGCAAGTGGGCCGCGAACGCCCTGATGGCGCAGCCGCAACGCAATCAGCGTGTCCTGGCAGCGCTGGTGCTGGCGGGCGACATGCGCGCCGTGGTGCGGGACCGCTATGCCGAGGTCGCCGCCAAAGTGACCGGCGCTGCCACTTCGACGAAGGCGGCAAGCGGGCCGCTGCCGTTGCGCAAGGCCATCGAACAGGCGGACAGCTTCGATGACCAGCAGGCCGCGACGATGGTCCGTGCGGTGGCCGCAGCGGCGGCCTGCGGAATCGACAACGACGGGCTGGAAACGATCCTGAACTACCTCGAGGTCGACGAGGCCAGGTCCTTCGTGCTCGATGGCGGCTACCTGGACCTGCTGACCGTCAGCGAACTGGAGTCGCTGGCCGACGAGGTCGGACTGAGACAGGCCATGGGCGGCGCCTATGCGAAGGCCAGGGCCGGCAAGCGGTCCGACTTCATCAAGGCACTGCTGGCAGTTCCCGCCTTCGCCTACGCGGGCGCGGTGCCGAAGGCGATGCGCTACCCGAGGCGTGGCTTCGGCAGGACGGATCGGACAGGCAGCAGGACCGGGGCGGCACCAGCCCCTGCGGCCTCGCAGGTCGCTTGCGACGCAGCCGAGGCTGTGAGCGCATGACGGGTTGACGGCGAGGGGGCGAGCCCGAAGATGAATGTCGAGGGCTTGCCTCTCACAGCCAGGAGATTGATGCAATGTTCAAGGAACTCTTCGAACTGGTCCGGGCATCCGGGCCACTGACGATGGCGGTGTCGGCCGACGCGCCGCGCGGCACCATGACCGTGGTGGTCATCCCGAAGCCGGCCGATGCCAAGGACGAGCCGGCGCTCGCGACCCCGCTGTCCCTGACCGCGACGCCCAAGGAATTCGATGCCGAATTCACCACGGTGCTGGCGGGCTACCGGACGCAGCGCCTGAGCCTCGCCGAGCAGGTGGCGGCCACGAACGAGGTTCTCGCAGCGGCACGCGAGGCCTCGGTGCAGAAAGGCAGCAAGGCTGCGACGACCGCGACGGCCAGGACGCCTGCGAAGCACGTCGCTGCCACGGTTCCAGCGCCGGGGGCTGCAGCGGCAGGCGAAGACCCGGACGACGACGACAGCGACGCAGCGCAGGCGCCGGTGACTGTTGCCGGTGCGGTGATCAACGCAAGCGGCGAACCGGCCCGGGCCGGTGCACCCGATCTGTTCGGTTGAGGAGGGCGACATGGCCATCGAAATCACCGAAGTCAGGCGGCGCTTCCGCTACAACGGCGTGACCCTGCCCGATGTCGCCGGGCTGAGCAACCAGCAGGTCCGCGACCTGTACAGCGCGCAGTACCCGGAACTGATGAGCGCGGACATCGAGGTCGGGGAGGTCGCCCGTGGCGTCCAGGACATCACCTTCCGGCGCGCGGTCGGCACGAAGGGCTGACGCCGGCCGGGTGGAGCGGTACGCTGCTCTGCTCGACCTGCAGTTACATGGCGGCAGCGACTCGGCGACCGGTGCGCTTGAGGAGGCGCTCGGTCGCCGCAGACTGGTCGAAGCCGGACAGGCCATCGGCGAGTTCGCCTCGGCGGTGTGCGTGACAGGCGAACGACGCGTCGCACCTGTGGCGCTGCCGTTCCCGTCCGAAGGCCTGCCGCCCATGCCCTGACCCAGCTGCTCACCATGCTCACCCTGCCCAGGATCGATCCCGACATTCCGCTGCGCCTCGTGCCAGTGGCGGCGCGGCAACGCGGCGCACACCTGGCCCGCGTGCTGATCCAGGCCGGGCTGATCGATGCCCACACGCTGCCGGCCCGGATGGACACCGACCACATCGCCACCTGCCGGGCGGCGCTGACGGCATGGCTCAACCAGCGCCTGTCCGGGCTGCGCTGCCTGCGTCCGATGTTCTCTCTCGGCCTCGACGAGGCTGCAGGGGGCGACGGCGCTGGCGAGCACGATGGATACCGCCTACATGGGCAGATCGCCTGGTATGGCGGCGGCGGAACCTGGTGTGTCGGCCCTGCACTCGAACGCCTGGAGGCCTTCCATGCGCGGCTGGGCATGACGGTGCTGCGGGTCATCGAGGACCGTTCGTGGCGGACGCTGCCGCTGTTCACGCCGGGCACGGCACTCGATGTGGCGCGGGACTTCTACTGGTACGGCGAGGAGGACGAGGAGACGGCACTCCAGGAATCCTGGGGCGACGATGCAGATGCGCGCGAGGAAATGCGAGCCGGGATGGTGACCCGTGCGCTGTTCGATGCCACCTATCCAAAGTGGTCGCTGCCGGGCGCAAGCCAGCGTCGACCCTTGCGTACGCGGCAGATCGCGGAGGCCGCCGAACAGGCGATCGGATCGGCCGGCCCGCGCATCCAGGGCGTCATCCAGGACGCGTGTGCGCTGATGCGGCTGCGCGTGCCGGCGAGGGCACCTCAGGCGCAGGACCAGGAGGGCTACTTCATCGGATTCGCGGGCGTGCTGACCTGGCGCGAAGACGACCCCGTCACCCCCCGCGTCGTCGACGACTTCGAGCAGATGGTCGGAGAGAGCGGCGAGTTCTTCGAGGAGAGCGGTACGTACGAGGTCGACCTGTGCGGCCCTGAAGCGCTGCTGCGGTGGGTCAAGGACATGGAGCCCTGGTTCGCCGCCGTGCGGCTCATCGACAGCTTGATCTTCAGGCTCTCGGACGGAGACTGGTCCGACCACGGCAAGGTTGCGAAGGACTGGCCATGACGAAGGAACTCGAATTCCGCGTGATCGAGGAAGCGGTCGGCGGCGTGGCGCTGGACAGCGCGGTGCTGATCTACCGGGGTGCCAACAGCACCGCCTTTGCGACCGTGCACCCGATCCACCACGACGACGCGGGCGCAGCCACCATCCTGCCGGGCCGGCCGATGACCATGCTGGCAGTGGCGCGCCTCGCGAAGCGGCTGAGCAGCGCAAGGCGGCCGGGTGGCTTCGTACCGATGAGCCTGCTCTACCAGGACCTCACGACGATGGCGTGGTGGGTGCCACCGGCACGGCGGCACATCTGGTTCCGCTGCACCGGCGGCGAACTCGGCGCCCCTGAGCGTGGGGAGTCGGTTCCGCACCCGGGGCTGGTCTTTGCCGCTACTTCGGACAGGACATGGCGCGTCTGGGCGGTCAAGGGCTGCGAGCGCCCTTCGGAGGCCACGCCGCTGTTCCAGGCGCCGTACTTCAACGTGTACGGAACGGGTGCGATCTGCCAGGGGAACGTGGATGTCCCGACAGGCGGGTTTGCTGGATCAGTGGCCGACCGGATCGAGGCATGGAACAAGGCCTTCTTCGACTCGTTCTTCACGCACCCCAACACCCAGGGGCCGCTGGTCAACTACAAGGGCGGGCCGTACCGGTTCTGGCGCGACATGCTCGATGGTCGGCACGCGGTCTTCCCGGAGTCGGCGCTGGTGCCGCTCGGCACGTCGCTCGCGCAGGTGCTCGACCGCCGAGGGCCGGATGGTGGCTGAAATCGGGGCTGATCCGCGCGACATCGCGCTGCAGCAGGCCTGTCCCTGCGTGAGCATGCCGATGTTCGGTCCATTGCCGACTCTCGCCTGCGGACAACGCATGGTGCTGGGGCGCAACGGGGTGTTCCTGCAGATGCGCACACCCTGGCTGGACTGCATCACGCGGGTCGGGCAACTGGCCGAGCGACTGCCGCTGCCCTACGGGCTGGTGCACGAGCGCATCGCGTTCGATTTCGGGGCCATCCCGATCCGACTGCTCGAACGCTTCATCGAACGGGCCAGGGAGGCGCTGCCGGACGAGGTCGCCGGCGCGCTCATCTACGACGAACGTCTCCGTTCGCTGTCGCTGCGCGTGCACGCGGGCCTCGATGTCGGGCGCGGCCACGTCCACTACCGGATCGACGACCTGCGGGAGGGCGAAGTGCTCGCGGTCGACCTCCACTCCCACGGCCTGCACGGGGCGTTCTGGTCGGCGAAGGACGACCGCGACGACAACGGCGTTCGGGTCTGCGGCGTGTTCGGCAACCTGGATCGTGCGAGGCCGACTGCGCGCTTCCGCCTCGTGCTCAACGGGCACTTCGTGAACCTGCCCAACCCCTGGAATTCAGAAGGCAGTGAGCTGGCTTGAAGAAGACGGCGCACCTTCGACACTGGTGGCAGCAAGACGAGGACCCGCATGGAACACCGAATCAATTCCACACTGTTGCGCGGCCGCGTTCGAGTCCATCTCGTCGGTGTCGGCGGCAATGGTGCGCAGATGGCGCACTGCCTCGCGAGGCTCGACCTGGCGCTGCGCGCACTCGGGCATCCGGCCGGGCTGCACCTCACGGCCTACGACGCTGACCGGGTGAGCGAGGCCAACGTGGGCCGGCAGGTCTACAGCCCGTCCGACATCGGACAGCACAAGGCCGTGCTGACCATCCACCGGCTGAACCAGTTCTACGGGCTGGACTGGGAGGCGCTGCCGACGCGCTACGCAGGCCCGCGCGCAGGTCACCCGGCCCCCGACATCGTCGTCAGTTGCGTGGACTCGGCCCGATCCAGGCGCGATGTCCACCAGGGGCTCTTCGGACACTGGACGGGCACGCGCTACTGGCTGGACCTCGGCAACACCGAGGCCACCGGTCAGATCGTGCTCGGCGAACCCCGGTGCCGGGGAGCGAAGGACGAGTGGGCCCGGTTGCCCTGCGTGACCGAACTCTTCCCTCAACTGCTCGATGAAGGGATCAAGGAAGACGACACGCCGTCCTGCTCGGTCCGGATGTCGCTGGCCTCGCAGGGCCTGTTCGTCAACGACATCGTGGTCCGGTGGGCCGGGCAGTTTCTCTACGAACTGTTCTCGACCGGCCTGCTGCGGCAGCACGGTGTGGTCGTGAACCTCGACGCCAAGCGCTGCGGCCCCATCGACGTCGACCCCGCCGTCTGGAAGCGATTCGGCGTCCGGCGCCGACGACCGAGAGGACTGAGCGAGAACTGAGCCGCAGGCCAGCGCAGCCACCGCGCGCGGCGGAGTTTCCACCGGGATTCCTGCTGGCGCAGGCGCACCACGACCGGCACGATGGTCGGTGCTGCGCCGAAAGCGGCCGCGCGCGGCGCTTGCCGGCAGGGACGAACAGGAACACGGATGCAACTCACATCGGAACAGCAGCGCATCGTCCGTTCGAGCGCAGCGCGGCTGGCAGTCCAGGCCGGCGCCGGGGCGGCCAAGACGACGACGCTGTGCGCCTACGCGCAGGCACGACCGGAGTGCCGGGTGCTGTACGTCGCCTTCAACAAGGCGATCCAACTGGAAGCTGCGGCCAGGATGCCGGCGAACGTCAGCGCTCGCACCACGCACTCGTTGGCGTATCGCAAAGCTCGTGATCTGTTCGGTGACCGCGCAGGCGAGCGGATCGGCAGCACCTACCCCTCGACGGTGTCGCGTGCGTTCGGGTGCACCCCGCTGGCGGCAACGGCGGCCCTGCAGGCGATCCAGAAGTGGTGCGGTTCGCTGGAGGCGGAACTCGGGTCCGAACACCTGCCGGTTGACGTCGCATCCCGCCTGCCGGACCCGGCCGGCCTGGTGGCACTGGCCCGGGCCGTCTGGAAACGGATGGTCGACGCGAACGAGCGTGAACTCAATCTGCCCCACGACGGTTACCTGAAGCTGTACCAGATGGAGAAGCCCGCGCTGCGCGGATTCGACCTGATCGCGGTGGACGAGGCGCAGGACCTGAATCCGTGCACGTTCGACATCGTGCGACGCCAAGCCGTTCCGGTGGTGATGGTCGGCGATGCGGCCCAGGCCATCTACTCGTTCAGGGGTTCGACCAACGCCCTGACCCTCTTCGAAGCCGATGAGCGACTGCCGCTGACGCGGAGTTTCCGGTTCGGGCGTGGGATCGCGCAACTGGCCAATGCGCTGCTGGGACACTTCAGGCACGGTTTCGATCAACCGCTGGTGGGCGCCGGCGCGCCGCAGCGGACACGGTTCACGGTGGACACCGGCAAAGCGTTTGCCGTCATCGCGCGCACCAACGCGGTGGTCTTCGAGGAAGCCGTCGCCTTCCTCGATCTGAACCGGCGCTTCCACTTCGTCGGCGGCACGGAAGGCTACAAGCTGGAGAAGGCGCTGGACGCGTATCGGCTGTGGGTCGGCGAGCGCGGCCTGATGCGCGATCCGTACCTGCGGAGCTTCGGTTCCTTCGACGAACTGGTCGGGCTCGCCGAGGCTTCCGAAGAACCCGAACTCAGGCAACTGGTGCGTGTGGTCTGCGACTACGGCCACCAGATCCCGCGCCTGATCGAGGACATCCGGTCGCGTCACACCGACGTGCCCAAGCACGCCTGGGCGGACTTCGACGGCATCTACTTCTGCACCGCCCACAAGTCCAAGGGCCTGGAGTTCGAGCAGGTCTGGCTCGCCGACGATTTCATGCGCTTCTTCGAGGACGGGTGCGAACTGCGGCCGGACCAGGTCGACCAGGAGGAAGTCAACATCCTGTACGTGGCGCTGACCCGAGCGCGCGCCGCGATCCGGCTGAGTGAGTCCTTCGACGAGTGGCTGCGCCACAGGCGATTGCTGCCGACGTGACGGCTTGATGTACGGCCGGGCGGCCGGAACATGGGTACCTGTCTTGAAGGCGCTCCCCCATGTCGAAGCCGATCATCCGATACCTGCGATTCCACTGTCCGAGTCCGACCGCGATACCGCAGCCGAACCGCGATGGTGCGCTGGCGGTGGCAGCGATCAACGAGGACGCGCAACTCGCTCAGATGCTGGTGGTCGACATGCGGCGCTGGGATCGCAACAACGGCGCCAGCGTGCGGGAGGCCCTGGGTGTCCTGGTGTATGCGGCCCACCGTCGTCTCGTCGCTGGTTTCGGCATTTCGCTGGCCGATACCTTGATCGTGGAGTGGGACGGCGAAGACGCTTTCTTCAGGATGCGCGTCGAGGGCGAGGCGGCGCAGCGGGGTCCCGATGACGCCCCGGCCTGCGTGACGCGACGAGGTGAACATGGCGGGAGGTCTGCCTACCTTGCCTGGGCGAGACCAACGGGTGAGGCGATGCTTGGGAAGGTCGACGCCGTGGTGGGCGGGGTGTGGGCGGGGGTGGAAGGGTGAGGCGCGGTACCCACCAAAGTGTTGACCCTCTTGGTGGGGAGCGACCCCCTCGAAATGGCGGGGGACCCCCGATGGTGGGCGACAACCGTGCCCGTACCGGAAACCATTGCAGCCATGCCGGAGACGTGCCGGTCACGGAGGCACCCTTGAAGGCGAAGCAGATGGAAGTGATCAACATGCGCCTGGACTTCATGGCCATGGTCCTGACCGTCTTGGCGCGGTCCCTGCCGCCGCGGGAAGCCGCCCATGCCCTGCAGGTGATCGGAGAGCGGGTGCTGGAACAGTTGGGCCATGACCCAGCCCCTGAAAGCGCCGAGGAAGCGGTCGCCGCGGATCTCGCTCCGATCATCGCGGCCTTGCAGCAGCGCTGAAGCATGCGTGCCGGCAGAGAACCCAGTGCGTCCGAGCCGCAGCTGCGCGGGTCGTTGCGGTCTGGCTCTATTCGGGCCGCAGGCCCCATGCGGTAGCCAGTGCTTCGGCGAACTCGATGCAGTCTGCGTTCACCATGATGTTGAGCAAGTCCTCCCGCGTCGTCTTCGGTTTCCGGAATCGCTTGAGCATCCTGTCAATCACGACCGGCACGCCGGGCTCGGCATTGACCAGTTCCGCCAGAAACCGCCCGGGGCGGGCGACGCGAATCTTGGTGCCCGCAAAGGCAGACTGCGGCAGGTCTGTGACGTTGGAGGTCACCAGCACCACGGGCTCCCCGCCGTACACCGCCTTGCTGCGTTTGAGTGCGCCAGCAGCGACGTGTTCGTCCTTGGGGTCGGTGCGCCCGACGAACTGCGGGACGAGACTCTCGAAGCCGAGGACCAGTGCCTGAGGAAAGTGGCTCCGCATGAGCTTGAGCATGCGATCCACGCGAACGGCATCCAGCCCGAACCGGCCGTCGGGGTCGATCAGGTTACGCCGGGTCTCGTCCAACACGCCCTCTGACCAGTTCGTCTGTAGGAGCCCGGCTTCGCTCAGTTCGAGGAATATCGAGCGCAGGTACTCGGGAATGAGGATGTTCGCATCGAGGAAGACAACGGGCCGAACTCCCGGCACCACCAGCGGCGTGGCTGCGGCGGCCGAGGTCGCCGCCGTCCTTGCCTTCGCTGTCTTGGCCGGTGCGGACTTCTTCGTGCCGGTCACGGCGCCTTGGCTACCCAACGACGCGTCACCGTCTTCCTGGCCTCGTCGAGTTCGCGCTGCCGCAGATCGCCGTTGAATTCCTCGATCTCCTGAATGCCCTTGCGCATCTGCGTGTGCATCAGCGCACGCATGCGCAGCACCTCGGGCTCGGGAATCCGGCGATGGTTGGCGCCGGTTCGCATGACGCCCTTGAGTGTGCCGGCGTCGGCCAGACCGATGACGTAGGGCCGAGAGACGTTCAGGACCTTCGCGGCCTGCTCCGTCGTCAGGTACTTCGGGCCAGGCTCGGGAAGTTCGGCGGCTGTCGCAGGGCGCACGCGCAGGATCACCGCGGTGTTGTCCATCGGATCGAGCGACGACTCGACCACGAACTTCCGGTCGATGTTCTCGCCCTTTGGTCGGAACCGCAGCGTCTTGACCTGCATCCAGCCTTGCTGGTGGAGTCCCTCGTTGAGCTTGCGGCTGTACGACCGCAAGGTTGCCAGCTTCGCCAGGTCGATGTCTTCAGGAGGCGTGGCGCGGCCAGGTGCCGCAAGAGACTGCGGCGGTTTGGATTTGGCAGACGGTGACTTGAGCCGGCTTCGCGCAGCGGTCGACGGCGTCTTGAGTTGCGTGGCGGCCCGGGCACTGCTGAGCATGGCGAGCACTGTGCTTTCCAGCGTGCCGCCAGAGGCCGAAACGTCGAGCCCGAGCGCCAGCACGTTCGGCTGCCTGGCCTTGCGCGGGTATGCCTTGACGGCTGTCTTGTCTGTTGCCATGGTGCCAGCGTAGCACCATCACCGCAAATTCGCAAATATCGAAAGCCGTGCGGGGTTTGGGGGGCGATCAGGCCTGCAGGTCCAAGTCACGCCGCAGGAACGGTGAAGCGCCCGATGGTTGTCGCGTCGTCCTGGCAAACAGACGGGGACTTGCGGGCGGAGAGAGCAGCAGCAGGGGCGAGGGGTGGCAGTTCAATGCCCGCGAGCCGCAGTGCGGTTTTGATGCAGGCTGGGCTGGATCGTCGGAAACTCTCGGCCGTGCTGCGGACCCAAGCAGACACGCACAGTGAAACGCAGAACTTCGACATGATCCGCCTAGGGAACCAGCTACGCCTGACGGGCCGGGAGGTCGAGCGATTCACGCGGATCACCGGCATCGAGCCGGTGGGCGTGAAGTCGCTCGACGACCTGGACGATTACATCGGCCGGTGCAAGGACTACTACCAGGGCGCCTCTCAAGAGGCGCGCTTCCTGCGCTGGCTCCTGGACGAGGAACGCTCACGCTGCCTTTGCGCCGCGTGATTCCTCGTGCTGCCCCGCGATCGGTGTCGCGCCATCGGCCGTCGCCGTGAACCTCTCGGCCGCTTTCGCGAACTCGGGGTCCCGGGTGAGGGTGCTGACGCGGGCCTTGGCGGGATCCCTGCGTGCAGGGGGAAGCATCTCCACCGCGACATCGCTGCCGGTCGACAGCAGCGAACGCAGCAGGCGGAAAGGGCCGACGACCACGATGGTCACGACCGATCGCACGAAGGCACCGATGCGCTGGTTGCGCGCGTCGGCAATCCGGCGTTCCCGCAGGGTCGTCTTCGCGCGCAGGTACAGCGCCAGGTGGCTGCGCCGGGCTTCGTTGTCGGCATCAAGCTGCTTGACCACTTCTTCGGCGGTGGAGGCTTGACCGACGCTGGCGTACAGCTGGGCCCAGGCACGGTCTTCGTCGGCCGTGCGGCGGTTCGACCCGGGGTCGAACTGCGCGGGAGGCTGTGCATTCGGGGGAGCTTCGGACATGGTTCTCTCCTTCGGAAGATGCGGAGACGAACCATCCCCGGCAGGGGACGACAGGTCCCCATTGGGATAGCATGGAAACGATGCAACAGCGGCTGCGGTTGCGACACTCCACGGACAGGCCTTCACGATGAATCGTTCCGGCGCTTCTCTTCGCGTGATCGATGGCGGCAGGGCCACGCTCGAAAGGGAACTGATGTGGGCGGCGGCGCTGGGCCGGCCCACACTGGAATCCCTCTCGAGGCGCCTCACGCGCCCTTCGAACGCCGGACTTGCCTGCGTGACGACAGGTTCTGACGGATCAGGACCTCCTCGTCGATCAGGCGGAGCATCCGACGGATGTCGGAGCGAACGCCTGGATCGGTGACCTTCTGCAGGACACCGGCAAGCGCATCCTTGCGCTGTTGAAGCTCGGCTTCGCTTCCTTCGTCGATGAAACGGAAGAAGCTCTTCCACTCCTGCTTGTCCATGACGCACGACCTGACGACTTCAGGCCGCCAGCGGCAACGGGAGCAGCGGGACGACCGTGTCGGCCGGCGTGCGGCTGATGGGCGCAAACAGGGCGGGAAGCTTGCGGGTCGGCACCGCGACGAGCGATGGCCGGCCGGAACCGCCCAGCAGGCGGCAGACAACGTGGCGAGACGTGTTCGTTGACATGGTCGTTCTCCTTTGCGTGAGCAGGAGGCACACCACGTCCCCGGATGGAGAAACGATGTTCCCCATGCGGGTTGAAGGCGCCACCGAACGGCGGGCCCGTGGATCGGCGAGGAGACCCATGCCGAAGCGATGGGTCTCTCGCACATTCAGGACTTGCGTCCCAGGGATTCAGGCCAGCGGCTTGCGCCGTTGACCTGTGGTTCGCGCGATCCACAGTCCCTTTCCTTGCGGAACGGGCTGTCGATGCGCTGGTGATGCCGGCCACTGTCTCGTCGACGGGGCAGGGCGCCAGGTGTCGCAATCCATTGCCTGCGACTGCCGATGTGGCAGACAGCAAGTCATGGACGCATCCCGGTGCAGGTCGCTCTCACGAGCGATGGATTCCTTAAGAGTTCGGATCACGCTGGTCCGTGAGGACAGTGCAACCCGGCCATCGACAACAGGATGTCGATGGCATTCGAAGTCCGCAGTTGCGGAACGATTCATCGCTTGCGCGACAAGGCCAGCAAGTGGCCGATTCGAGTGCGGGTCACGACCGCTAACGCCGGATGCGTGAGCACCCGGATCCTCAACGTGGACCGAAGACGGCCCATGGTGAAGGCTGTGCCAGCACGAGCGCCGACAGGAAGCTCCTGGAGTCTGCCACCGTGCCGCCGCGAGCGAAACCCCCGCCGCCCACTGTCGCATGCTCATGTGTCCTCACGGCGTGCAATGAGTGCGACGCGGGCGCCTGGCGCCGGCGGGTTGAAGGCGGAAGACCGGGCCATAGCCTGTCCGAAAGGACCTGCCATCGGCCATGCACACCGCCACCATCGAACTGCCGTCACGCTGGCAGCCCGACCTCTTCGGCGATCAGGTGGCGCTGGCCAGGTTCGATGTGGCGACCACGCCCGAGATCGAGTCCGCGCTCGACAGCCAGGCGCCAGTGTTCATCGGCGTCAGCGGCGGCAAGGATTCACAGGCGCTGGCCTACCGGCTGTGCGACCACCTCGACAACCGAGGTCATGCCGGTCCCCGTCTGCTGATCCACAGCGACCTGGGCCGGGTCGAGTGGCGTCAGTCGATGATGGTGTGCGAAAGACTGGCGGCGCGGCTCGGTGTCGAACTCGTCGTCGTGCGCAGGCAGGCCGGTGACATGATGGACCGCTGGCTGTCGCGATGGGAAGCCAATGTGGCCCGGTACGCGAACCTGGAGTGCGTGAAGCTGATCCTGCCCTGGAGCACACCCTCGACGCGGTTCTGCACGGCCGAGCTCAAGAGCGCGGTGATCGCCAGCGCGATGCGCAGGCGGTTTCCCACGGGCGACGTGGTCTCGGCGGTCGGCATCCGGCGCGAGGAGAGCAGCGTGCGGGCCAGGATGCCGGTCTGGCGCCGCGACGAGCGCACGGTGCGCAAGTCCGGCATGGGCCACACCTGGAATCCGATCCTGGGCTGGTCGCGCGCGGACGTGATCGACTACGTGCGAAGCCGCGGAGACCGGCTGCATGAGGCCTACACGACTTACGGGTCCACCAGGGTGTCGTGCGCGTTCTGCATCATGGGCTCGGAGCACGACCTGCGTGCATCGGCCGGCTGCGCCGACAACGTCGCGATCTATCGGGAGATGGTGGAACTGGAAGCCCGGTCCACGTTCTCGTTCCAGGGCTCACGCTGGCTGGGCGATGTGGCACCTCACCTGCTTGATGCGCCGCTGCTGGCGCGGCTGCAGTTGGCCAAGGAGCGCGCCGCCGAGCGGCAGGGCGCCGAGGCGTGTCTTCCGGCGGACCTGCTGTTCACAAAGGGCTGGCCGACCGCGATGCCCTCGACGGCCGAGGCTCGACTCATTGCCAACGTGCGCAGGCGCGTGGCCGAGGCCGTCGGGCTGGTGGTCATGCACACGGACGAGGCGGCTGTGCTGGCGCGGTACGCACAACTGCTCTCGGGCGCGCCATCCAGGTGACGTGCTCACGGGGGAGAGGTGCCGGCGGGTCAGCACGCGAAGTGGCGACGGCCCAGACCGGTGTCTGTCACCAGTCCGGCTCGAGCGGGATGCGCAGGTCGAACTCCCAGCCCTCGTAGGGCTGCAGCAGTTCGAGGAACTCATCCCAGGTGACGAGGCGACCATCGACAACGACGCCCTCGGAGTCGATGCGGCCGCGGATGCGCTCGAACGGCATCTCGATCGTCGGGCCGTCCTTGATCAGGAAGCGCTGCGCGAGTCCCTGCCGGACTTTCCCGCGCAGCCTGGCGAGCGCCATCGTGCCGCTCGCCTCTGCGAAGGCCTTGAAGACGTAGCCGCCGTGCTCGCTGCTCGTCACCTCGCGTGCCTCGGCCGCGTAGCCATGGTTCGGCAGGTGGCGCACTTCCAGCTCGAAATGGCGGCGTGCGCCGGCGCAGTCGACGAACGATTCGCTGCTGGGGAAATCCACCTCGGGTGTGCTGTCCATCCGTATTCCTTTGAGGGTCGTCAGGGGTCCGCCGCGTGCTCTACGACAGCGGTGGCGATGGCAGGAGTTTGCCTTCGGCTCTGGCAGCGGCGGCGACGGCGGTGTGCATTCCGACGGGGTTGAAAGTCTGCGGCCCCGGGAGATCCTGAAGTTGCGGACTGCTTGTCCGCTGACCGCAAGGGCTAACCCGATGAGCGACGATGAAATCGACTTTGTTGGCGAGGTTCGCCGGCTGCTGCAGGCCGACGGCTATGTCGTGCACGGCGGCGGACCCGCCGATGACCCGGGACTCGTCGGCAGGTTCTGGTTCACCTGGATGCAAACAGGCATGGCTGAGGCCGAAGTCGGCCCGACCCGCGAGACAGAGGCGGGTGCATGGACGACCGCCCTCGCGCACCGCCTCGACAACAGCCGAATCGAACTCCACCGTGTGGGCAACGAGCCACCGCCAGCGACGATGGAGCCATTCGAGGCGGCACGGCTGCCGGAGGATGCTTTCGATGCAGCGATGATCGCCAGGAAGTTCGATGTCCCGCACGACTTGGCTGCCGCGCAGGTCGAACAGTTGCGGCGACAGTCGGTCCATATGAACGACCGCTATCAGGTGAACGCCCAGACCCTGGAAGCGCCGTTCGGCGAATTCGTGGGTGACCTGATCTGGCTGTCGATCAAGCGACGCGACAAGGCGCCCGTCCACGACTGGCGCGACCTGCAGGTGATCAAGAACCTGATCGTCGGGCCGGAGCACGAGGGCTTCGAGATCTATCCGGCCGAGTCCCGGCTCGTCGACACCGCCAACCAGTACCACTTGTTCGTGTTTCTCGACCCCAAGGTCAGGTTGCCGGTCGGCTTCCGTACGCGCGAAGTCACGGGGGCAGAGCAGGCCGCTGCGGTTGGTGCACGACAGCGGGACTTCCACTCAGCGGTCTGATCGCTCGCACCGGATGCGAAGCCGGGTCGAGTCGCAGGGCCGGCTGCCCACCCGAACCTCAGGCGTCGGGCTTGGCCAGCAGGTCTTCCGGCTTCCTGCCGGCCGCCAGCGCATCCTTGAACCAGTTCGGGCGCTTGCCGATACCGCTCCAGGTCCCGCCCTTGCCGTCGGCGAACTTGATGGTGCGGGCTGTCTTCTTGCCGGCAGTCTTACCCTTGGATTTCGGGGCCGCAGTTACAGCAGCGCCCTTCGGCGCTTTTGACTTCGCGCTGCCGAGGCCGAGGTCGGCGACTGTCAGGCCGTAGTGCACGATCGCCTCGCGGATGCGCGCGACGACTCCGGCAACTTCCTTGGCGCGAAGCGCTTCGGCCTGGGCCTGCAGCTTGGCAATCTGCGCGTTGAGCGCGGCAAGGGTCGGACCGGTCTTCTTCGTTGCCATGTAGGGGTTCATTCGCGGGTGGACGAGGCTGCGAGCATATTCCGGAACGCGACAGCTCAGACCTGCTCGCGGCACGTGCCGACGAGCCGGGCCCGCCCATTTGGCGTGTCATGCGGTGCACGGCGGCCGTGTGGCCGAACGTGTCCTGTTCTCGTTCTGCTGCAGCGTTTGCTGCAGACCCGACCGCGCCGAGAGATGGACCACCAGGCAGCGACCCATAGAATCCCGCCTCCGATCCGTACCCGACAACCCCATCAACAGGCGTTCACGACTCAATGGCAACCGCAAAGAAGACCACCCCCGTTTCTGCGTCGAAGAAGACAGTGAAGGCGGCAGCGCCCGCGAAGGCACCCGCCGTGCTCAAGCCGATCAAGACGGCGTTCAACAAGACCGGGCTGATCGCACACGTGGCAGAACTGGCCGCCGTCGAGCCGAAGGCAGCGAAGGCGGTGCTTGCGGCCCTCGAGGCAACGATGCTCGCTTCGATCCACAAGAAGGGCCTGGGTGAGTTCACACTGCCGGGCCTGTTGAAGATCACGGCGCAGAACGTTCCTGCCAAGAAGAAGCGCCTCGGCAAGGATCCGTTCACCGGCGTGGAGCGCATGTTCGCGGCCAAGCCGGCGTCGACCAAGATCAAGACCCGTGCGCTGAAGAAGCTCAAGGACGCAGCGCTGTAATCAGTGCTGGGTGCGGCGCCAGATGCGTTGTGCCCGGCTGCGAAAGTCTCCTGAGACGGGTGGCCTGCAGCCACCCCTGCCTGGTCCTCAGGCTTCGTCGTTCCTCAGCCAGCAGAAGGCGATGACGAAGATGACGATGGCAAAGGCGAGCACGGCGACCGGCCAGGGCGCACGCCGAGGCGTGGCCGGCACCTCCTCGTCGATCGGCATGACCAGGATTGCAATGCACAGAGCCACCATGGCCAGCGTCAGCGCGGCTGCCAAGGTCGGCGCCCTGGCCAGCACGTCCACGAAGTCGCGAGGGACACCCGCAGCCAGATGTCGTCCGGGCTCCTGACGGGTTGTCCCCAAGGCATGGCGCGGTCCGGTGGGCATGCGACTCTCGCGCCCTCAAGGCCAGGTCGGCCGGTCCGTGGCGTCGTCCTCCCGCGACAGCGGTGGCGCGGGTTCCAGCAGAGCCTGCGGAGCGGCGACCTCCTGTCGCTCGTCGAAAGCAGTCGCAGCACCCAGCAGCCCCAATGGTCTGTCGCGCCGCGCGCCGGCGGCCGCCGTCGATGGCAGCAACAGCGAGGATCCCGCAAGCATCGATGCCGGCGCGATCGTCGCCAGGTCCCCGGACTTGTCTGCCGATGAAACCGGCGCCAATCCCCAGAAGCTCAGGGCGTTCTGCGGTGGGGCCGTTCGGCGTGCCTTCGAGAGGATGGCCTTGCGTGTGCGGCCGGACTGCGGTCCAGCCGGCGGTGTCGTCGGCGTGAGGCGCTTCTCGAGCGACGAAAGCGCATCGTCGAGTTCGGTCCGCAGGCGTGTTACCTGCCCCGAATCGTTGACCGGGCTGACGGTCGGCACACCGCCAGGCACTTCAAGTCTGCCGCGCCCGATCCTGCGCAGGCCCTGCTTCAGCTGGTCGAGGAGTCTGTTCATGCGGGAAGTGACCCATCGGGTGTCGTCTGCTTCGAGGCATCCAATCTGCCGGTGCGCGGCAGTCGGGTACAGCAGAAATCCCGCCACAAATCATCGCGAAAGTCGCGCTCAGCGTGGGCCATGCAGCGCGCTGAGGTTTCATGGGGCTGAGCCTGGGACCCGCCGCTACGCAGCGACTTGATGGTGCCGAGTCCACCGGAATCTTTGTCCGCAGGAGGTTCGATATGGACGAACTGTCGGTTTTGGAATCGGTGGAGGCTGGGCAGGCGCCTGCTTCGGCGGCGCGATCAGTCAAGGACATCCCGCTGGGCATCACGCGTGGCATGGCCTCCGACGACTATCACGCCGAGCGCAGTGCCGTGTCGTCGTCGCAACTCAAGCGCATGCTGGTCAGCCCCGCCCACTTCATGTGTGGCCTGAACGAACCGGAGGAGTCGACGGAAGCGATGCTGTTCGGCACCGTGCTCCACGGCCGCATGCTGGAGAGCGATTCATTCACGGAACGATTCTTCGCGACGCCGAAGGTGAACCGGCAAACGAAGGAGGGCAAGGCGCTCGCCGAGGTCTACCGGGTCGAGGCGGCCGGGCGGACGATGTTTCCGGCGGACTGGTTGCCCGGCATCGAGCGCATCGTGGACAACGCGCGCATGCACGACAAGGCCCGCGTGATCCTGGGCACGGGCGAAGCCGAAGTGGCGCTCGCCTGGATCGATCCGGAGACCGGCATCAAGTGCAAGGTCAAGATCGACTGGTGGCATGGCACCAGGACGCTCGCGGACGTCAAGTCGGCGCTGGACGTCACCCGGGACGGCTTCTCGAAGGCCTGCGCGCGCATGCAGTACGCGCTGTCCGCTGCCATGTACTGCGAAGGCGTGTCCCAGGTGACCGGCGAGGAACCGGAATGGGCCTTCATCGCCTGCGAGAAGGAGGCGCCGAACACTGTCGCGGTGTACCGGGCCAGCGATGCCTTCCTGCGGCGCGGTCATCAGGACTTCCGGCGCGCCATGCGACGCCTGGCCGAGTGCCGCAGCCGGAACCACTTCCCCATGTTGCAGGGCGACGGCGATTGGGAGAGCATCGACCTCCCACGCTGGGCCTGAGCACATGCCGACGAAACAGAGTCCCACCGGTCGATCGGTGCCCGAACCGCCATCACCTGCGCTGACCAGGGCAGGGCCTCACGTCGGCCACCGCGGCGCCCTCACGAAAGCGCCGCGGAACGCGCGGATCGTGAACGCCAGCAGGGCCGGCGAGCCGGCACAGGACATCGCGCCCAATCACGGCCTGAGTGTCGAGCGCATCCGGCAGATCGTCGCGGCGGCTGAGGGCCTGGAGCGCGGCAGACCCGAGGCATTCGACTATCTCTGCCGGCGAACGCGTGATCTGCTCGAACGGCAGGGCTGGACGACAGTTCCACTCGTGCGTGACGCCTACCTGGCTGTGCCGGGTGGTGAACGGCTGCTGCAGGTGCCGGGATTCGGTCGCAAGTCCCTGCGGGAAGTGCGACGCTGGCTGTGGCTGCAGATGGGCGATCCGCGCTTCGAGGACCTCGACAGTCCAAACGCCGCAGGCGGAAGCGGGGCACCGGGGCAGACGATGCGCAGCAACGGTTGATGCGCCGGCCGGTACGATGCCGGCATGTGCAATCGGTATGTGTCCCCCGAGGCCGGCGACATGGAACGCTACTGGCATGTCGGTGCCCGTCAGCCCTGGCGTGCCGCCGAAGTGTTTCCACGGGCGCCGGGTCCGTTCCTGCGCGCCGACAGGGAGAATCCGCTGAGCCGCGAACTGGTCATCGGCCAGTGGGGGCTCGTGCCCTGGTTCGCCAAGACGGCCAAGCTGACCTACTCGACCAACAACGCCCGCTTCGAGGAGATCACCACGAAGGCGTCCTTCAAGAGTTCGTGGAGCTACGGCAAGCGCTGCATCATCCCCGCGGTGTCGTTCGACGAACCGAACTGGGAGTCGGGCAAGAACGTCTGGTGGCGCTTCCGGCGCGCCGACGGGGCACCCTGGGGTCTTGCTGGTCTGTGGAACACCTGGACGGACAAGACCACCGGTGAAGTCGTCGAGAGCTACACGATGCTGACGCTGAATGCCGACATCCACCCGTTGATGAACCGCATGCACAAGCCGGACCCGAAGCTCGGGCCCGACCGACAGGACAAGCGGTCCGTGGTGCCCATCGAATTGGAGGACGTCGATGCCTGGCTCAACGGTTCGCCGGAGGCCGCTGCCGCGCTGGTCAGGCTCGCGCCCGCGCAAGTGTTCGATGCCGGTCCCGTCGCGCCATGACTCATGGCCCGACACGCCGCAGCGGTGATGGCGCTCTCGGAGTGGAGGCCACCTGATGGCGGACACCGAACGGCTTGAAGCGAAGGGGCCTCGCGGTGAGGCCTGCATCATCATCAGGACATGGGCGGGACCAGCGGCGCCGCCAACTGGCGATACGGCAAGTGAGCGGGGGCAGCCGTCCTACCGCCTGGCCACCGGCGAGCGCCTCAACATGACCGACAACCCTGCGGTGTTCGAGACGCTTGACCGGTCGCGCCGGTTCACGCTCAGAGATCCGACCTGATTCAGGCGCGCGGTGTGCGCGTGGTGCCCGGCGAACGGACCGGGTCCGGCACCACACGGGTACTGCGCGCAATTACGCAGGGATTTCCGGTTGAGTTGAACGGCCTGACCGCTGACATTGGCACGACCGGCACTCTCGTCGGAGTGGAAGTGGAGGCTTGCAGGACTGCGTTTCGGCGTAGGCCCATGACCTCCACGCGCCCGGTGTCGACATGCTCAATCAAACCCATCGCTGGCGCCCCGGGAAGGCATTGCAACTGCCGCCCCATCGACAGACAGCAGTGGATCCGGTCCGGGCCGGTCGCACATGCACAGGAGGTGGGTCGCCATGGATGGATTGACCGAAAGACTGCTCGCGATGGCGCGGGGCGCGAGCCATGAGCAGCAGGACTACCTCGAAGTGATCGAGCGGGTGCTGGACCAGCGCCAGGTGGACTTCGACGCCCTGGCCGCTGAAGCGCTGGATCACTTCCTGGAGTCGGGGCTCGACCGCGATATCGGCTTGGTCGGGGTGGCCACTGCTTTCTGGTTGCAGAACCAGGACAGTGAGCGGGCGGCCATGAACGGCGCCGAACTTCTTGCCAGTCTCGCTGCGATGGGTCTGCCCAGCGCCCTCTACAACATCGCCGTGCTTCAGATCAGACAGGGCGAGAACCTGACCGAGGCCACGCAGTTGGTTCGCGAGGTGTCCCGTTTGCCAGACGTCGAACAGGACCTGCGGGCCCTGGCACTCGCAGTGCTCGGGGACAGCCTTGCCGATGGACGCGGCTGCCGCCGGGACCTGGACCGCGCGTATGCCTGCTTCGAGGAAGCGGCTCGACTCGGCAACCCGGATGCGATGTTTGCGTTGGGTGTCTTCCTGCAAGGCAAGGAAGAGCAGTGGCGCGGCGTCCGCGACCTGGACCGGGCGGCAGATCTCTACTGCCGGGCGATGTCGCTTGGTGTGGACCTGGCGCGGACCAACCTGGGCTGCCTGCACGCTGCAGGACTGATCCGCGCCGCGGATCGCGAGCATGGACTGTCCTTGCTCAGGCAGTCGGTGGCCGAGGGCGACATGGTGGCGCGCGACGCGCTGCGGGCTCTCGAGCAGGGCGTGCCCGGCGGGTCGCCCAGCGACCGGTTACCTGGCGGTGATGACGGGAATACCGGCAAGGAAGCCTGACGCAAACGCACGGGGACAAGTGCGAGTGGTTCCTCGTGTGCGTGACCACGCCGTGCTTGCTGGAGTCGTGCAAACGCACTATGATGCTTGTGCGTTTGCACGCGACCCGGGGTTACAGATGACAGCACTTGCAGCAGCGACAGTTCAGCCCTTGCCGCCGCGACCCGCGGCGTCGCTCATGGAGTGGGCCAGTGTCATCAACGGACTTGCAGCCAGGGCTGGGAGCGCGCGCAAGGGCTCCAAACCGGCCAGGCGCGGCAACGCCGAGCGAGCCGGCGCCGGCCGGCTCCTTCTGACTGGCGGCGACCTGGATGCCGGCGCAGTCCCGCACCGGACCCCTGGCAGCGAGGCACTCGGGTATCGCATGGCGCCCGATGTTGCAGAACATCTAGCCATCGACGGACTGGACCCGGACTTCCTCGGCGACATCGCGGGTTTTAGCGGGCTGGATTCGCGCGACGTGCTGGACTTTGCGGGCATAGACCGAACGACGGTCAGCCGCCGCAAGGCCAGTGGATCGGCATTGCCGCAGGATGCCGCCGTCAAGGCACTTCAGATCACGGACCTGCTGACCCAGGCCACCGAGGTCTTCGGCTCGCCGGCGCAGGCGTCGACGTGGCTGACCCGGCCGCATCCGTCACTGGATGGCGATACCCCGCTCAAGCGCGCGCGCACGCCGTGGGGCATGAGCAAGGTCCAGTCGATGCTCGTCGCTCTGCGTTACGGCGCCGCCGCTTGAGCATCGCCGTCTTCCGCATCGGCCTGGCCGCCGCGAAGACCGTTGTCGATCAAGCTTACGGCTCGGCATTGGCGCCTGGCCGCTGGCACAGCCTGCGAACGGCTGCTGCATCGCGTCGGGTGATCTACTGCGCAGGGTCGCGCGCGCTGGCGCAACTCGAGAAGCGCGTTCATGCGAACGGCATCACGCCGGTCGGGCAGGCCCTGTTCCGGCTCGAGCTGCCCGACGGCCTGGTGGTTCGGACCGCGCAAGCCGCCGGACTGCCGGCCAACTGGCGCGACAGCGAGGTCGTGACGCAAACGTTCGGAGATCGATGGCTGGATGCGGGCGCCGAATTGGCGCTGTGGGTCCCGTCATACGTCGAGCCTGCCGAACACAACCTGCTCATCAATGCCCTGCATCCGAGGCTCGCGGAGGTCGCGCTCGTACCGGAACGCGACCCGTTCGAGTTCGATCCTCGTCTGGCATAGCCCCGGCATCGACGACCGCCGCGGCGAAGAGTCGGGAAGTCTCGCGAGGGAGGCGGCGGGCCGCACCGACGGGTCCTCGGCGGACCCCCCGCGCTCGCCAGAAGCTGTTGCCGAGCGCCGGTGGCCAGGGTGCGCGGTTCGCATGACACGGGCATCGATCAAGCGGCAGGATCGTTGGCAGCTTCGGGCAGGCCCGCATCGGACCCCAGGTACGCAATATGTGCAGCTACACATATGGGCTATTTAGGTTCGTCCGCGGTTATGCGCAGCAAGCGAACCGACCGCAGGCCTACCGTAGATGGCGCCGTACCGGACTCCGCATAAGGCCAGAGGTGCGATGGCCACCAGGTGCGGCGACTTGCCGCAGCCGGCTGGTTTCCAGGGCCCCTTCTACGGGCTCGAGTACGTGGCGCGCTGGCTCAGCGTTTCGCACTGCTGGCGCGCGACTTCGGCGGTGGCCTTCAACCTGGCCAACGTTGCAGGATCGTCCTGACCGCCCACTGCGATCCGGTTTGTCTCGCTCAGGAGTGCGGCCAGCGCGGCCTGCCATTCAGCCGAAGCCGCCCGAACTTCCTGGCTGGGAACGCTGCGTGAACTAGTCATATGGAAATGATCCCATCGGGCAGTTGGCGGCTCTGTGCGGTGGACCACATACAGATCGTGGATCGCTCTATCCCTTCGGCCGCTAGGGCTTGCAGGCTGCCTCCCGAAGCGCATCGGGCGGCCGAGCAGGTGGCCGCCCGATGCTCCTACAGCGAGCGCAACCAGTCCAGCAGCGATTTGCTCTGCTGCCAGGACGGTAGTGCCGCCGATGGCGACTCGCCGGCCACCTTCTCCAACGCACGCCGCTTCATCTCCAGGTTCGCCCGGGCGTAGATCTGCGTCGTCTTCACGTCCACGTGCCCCAGGAAGTCGCGGATCATGTCCAGCGACACGCCGCTCTGCAGAAGGTGCATTCCCTTGGTGTGCCGCATGCTGTGGGGGCTGATCTTCTGCGTGAAGCCCGGTACCGCCGACCTGGCGGCCTGCACGTGGCAATGCAGCAGATACCTCAGGCCCGACCTCGACAAGCGCCCGCCCTGGCGGTTCTGGAACAGCGGCAGGTGGCTGCGTTCGGGTCGATCGAGGTCGTTCTCCCGCAGGTGGTCGCGCAGCAGCCGGGCCGTGGCGTCCATCAGTGGCACCACACGCACCTTGCGCCCCTTGCCCAGCAGCCTGACCTGGGCTGGTGTCGTCAGGCGCACATCGTGGGCGTTCAGATCGATCAACTCCTGCGCTCGGGCGCCGGTGTCATACAGCACGCTGAGCATCACCGCGTCGCGCCGGCCGGCCGACGTGGTCGGATCGGGATGCGCCAGCACCTGGGTCAGCTCGTCCTTGGACATGTAGGCCACCGGCATCTGAACATGGCGCCGCAGCGGCATCGCCATGATCTTCTGGCACTGCAGCATCCGCTCGGGCACCTCCGACTGCACGTAGCGGAAGAACGCGTGCAGCACGGCCAGCCGCTGGTTCTGGGTGCGGATTGAACACTTCCGCTCCTGCGACAGGTGATCGAGGAAGGCCTCGACGAAGGTCACGTCGATGTCGGCCAGGCAGAGGCGCTCGACGGCAATGCCGCGTCCGTCGCGGCCAAAGCGCAGGAGCAGCGTGAACACATCGCGGTAGGCCTTGATCGTGTTCGGGCTCAGGTTGCGCTGGCCGGCGAGGTAGCGCGTGAGGTAGTTCGTCACGTGCAGGGAGAGGTCGGTCGGCTTCATGACGACCTCCAGGGCCTGAGTGGAATGACGTCGCTGAAGGCCGCGTCCGATCGCGAGACGATCTCCGGATGCAGCTCGGCGGTCATCTGCAGGTAGTCCTGGGTGCCGTCGATCGAGGCGTGTCCGAGGTAGGTCGCCAGCACCGGCATCCTGGCCTGCAGGTCGGCGCCCTCGCGGTACCAGCGCAGCAGGGTATGCACCGCGAAGGTGTGGCGCAGGTCGTGAAGTCGAGGCCCTTCGCCCCGGCCGCCGTGGCCGATGCCGCATCGGTGCAGCAGTTCCCTGAAATTGCGGTACACGCCGCCGCCGTCCAGCCGGCCGCCGCGAGGCGATGGGAAGAAGTACTCGTCGTCCGAACGAGGCCCCAGCGCGGCCGCGTACTTCTGCAGACGAACGACCAGGGGCCGGGCCGGCGGCACCAGGCGGTCCTTGCGGAACTTGGTGTCGTTGATGCGCAGCACCCCCTGGACCAGGTCGACGTCGCGCATGCGCAGGCGCAGAGCCTCTTCGAGACGCAGGCCGCATCCGTACAGCACGCGCAGCAGCTCCGGCAGCACGATGTGGCGCAGGTGAGTCGACGCCATCGGCTCGATCCGGTCGGCGGCTTCGAGCAAGCGGCGCACTTCCCCGTGCGTCAACACGCGCGCCAGGAACGCCCTCGAATCCTTCGCGCCCACGGCGTGATCAGGCACGTCGGCAGGAAGGTCCAGTCGGCGCATGAACAAGGCGAAGTTGCGAACCAGGTTGACCCGTGCGCGCTGGGTCTTGCCGGTCTCGTGCGGCTGCTTGGCCAGCCAGGATGCGGTCGCCGCCTTGGGCAACTCGACTTGCTGCAAGCCTTGGCTGCACAGGTGGGCGTCGAGTCGGCGCAGGCTGGATGCGGCGGGGTTGAAGCGATAGCCACAGGCTCGCTTCTCCTGAACGTATTGCGCCATCAGCGGGGCCAAGGGGCTGCTGCCGGCGAATGTCACGGGCTTACGAGGCGTGGCCATGGAACACCTCCTCCGGATCGATGGCCGCGATGCGCAGGGTCTCCACGTCGGCCTTGGCATAGATGAAGGTCGTTGCCGTCGAGGCATGCCCGAGCACGGCCGAGATGACGGGAAACGGCGTCTGCGCCCCGAGCAGCCGGGTGGCCAACGTATGGCGCAGCGAGTGCAGTCCCTGACGCTGCGGGGTCTTGAACTTGATCCCGGCCAGTTCCCGCCAGTACGCCACGACGCGGTGGAGCCGGTCGTTCTGGCAGATCGGCGAGAACGGTGGCGTCAGGTTGGTGAACAGATGCCGGTGCTCGACCGGCGGTCGCCCAGCTCGCAGGTAGTCGATGAGTGCGGCGCCGACCTCCTCGATCAGCGGCAGCACCAGCGGCTCCCCCGTCTTGTTCTGCACGATCTCGATGGTGGACGTGGTCCAGTGCAATTGATCGAGCGTCAGGCGCTTGATGTCGCCCAGGCGAAGACCCAGGCGCGAGGCGAGCATCAAGATGGCGTAGTCACGCCGGCCCTTCGGCGAGCTGCGATCGACGGCAGCAAGCAGCCGCTCGACCAGTTCTGGCTCCCACGCCGACGGCACCTTGGCATTGCTGGCCAGTCGAACGGTTGGGATGGCAGCGCTGAGGTCGCGCGGCAGGGCGCCGCGCATAAAGAGAAACTGCAGGAACAGCCTCACGCTGGACGAGACGCACGCTACGGTCCTCGGCTTCCAGTCCGTACGGGTCTGAACGAAGGCGCTGAGGTGTTCGGCCTGCAGGGCGTCCAGCGTCTCCAGGCCGCGAGTGCGCAGAAAGTCCAGGAAGACCGCGATGTTGTGCATCCGCTCGGCCAGGCTGGTGGGCCGAAGATGCCGCCGCTCCCTGGCGTACTGCTCGTACTCCCGCAGGGGCTTGTGCATGCCCGCCGGTACTCGAAGCCCGGTGGTCTCGACTACGAAGCGGCTGATGGTGCCGGTGCGCGCGAAGTCGTCGAGCACCTTGATGCCGAAGACCAGGTGCCGCCGCCACTGTTGGCCGTGCTTGAGCACCTCCCCGTCGCGAACGCCGTACGCCTGCTCGAAACGCAGGGCCAGTTCACGCGTGTACTCGGCAGGCAGGCCCTGGGCGCGGACGAAGTCGGCCAGCTGCTTCCACACCTGCTTGTAGCGATTGACGGTGCGGATGGTGTAGCTGCGCATCAGCAGTTCCTGCGCAGCGCCTTGGCAGAGCGGCTCCAGCGCCAGCGCGCCGGGCCCATTGGAGTTGAGCGAATCCATGATCGTCTCCTCGTTGACGGCGGCCACAGCGGCCACCGGGGAGGACGATCTTGGAAGCGTTATGCGCAGTCGGGATGGCCTACGTCATAGGCGGCTCGCTCGGCTTGACGGCCTTGCTGCGCATAACCGCGGACGAACCTAAATAGCCCGTGCTGGCGCGTTCACGGTTGTGGCCGAGCACCCTGGACACGCGCTTCCTGGCCGGCTTGTTGCCCTCAGGGCGAGACGTTCCACCACGCACTGGCGACGGGCCGCCGGCGTCCGCCTCGAAGTGGTCGTTGGCGTATTGGTGGCGCAAGCCATGCGACACGACGCCAAGGTCGGCCTTCGAGATGCCGAACTTGCGGATGACGTAGTAGAAGCGCGCCTGGTTCTGAAGGCTGGTGAAGCCGGGCCGCCCGACATAGTGGCCTGGGGGCACGAGCTTCATGACCCGGTCGAGCAGTTCCTGTTGCGCCTGCGTCTGGATGGGGATGTCCCTGGGGCGCCCGCCCTTGGAGCCGGCACTGATGTGCAGGAAGGTCCGGCATTCCGGAAACGCTGCCGCGTCCCGCGGGCTGGCGGCATCGCTGGTGACGATGGCGCCGTGGGGCTTCAGGTGCCGAGCTTCCTTGCCCCGCAGGCCGAAGCCGGCCTCGAGCTCCAGCTGCAGGCCCACCCAGGAGTCGAAGCGGGCGATCTCCGCGATCTTGGCGGAGATGTCGACGTTCATGGCCGACCAGCTGCGGTCTTCCGTGGCCACTTCCGATCGATGGGCGTGCGGCGAGTCGGCGCCGACGTAGAACTCCGGCTCGCGCACCATGCCCGACTTGCCGATCCAGCCTGCGAACGTGCGCAGGAAGCTGAGGTAGTTGTGGATGGTCGCGGTGGAGAGGCGACGTTCCAGCCACCGCGCCACCATAGCTTCGATGTGACGGTTGGCCAGCTGCCGCGGATCGAGGTTGCGGTACGGCGTCTCGTGGCGCAACTCGCGGAAGAAGCTGACCACCATGCGCTGTCTGTCGTGCATGGTCTTGAACGACACGCCCTTGTTCTTCTTGCTGTGCTGGCTGTTGTACTTCGCGAAGTAGGCGCCGATGACGCGCAGGTAGTCAGGGGTGCCGAGCGGAAGAGATGCGAGGACGACGTCGGGATCCGACGCGGACCCCGTTGGTGGACGCCACGAATGGGTGTTGGCTCGCGGCAGTCCGTTCTGCAGCGTGCGCGGCGAGTTCTTCGATGACATGTGAGGGCTCCAGAAGTTGACCGCGTGAGCCAGGGCGGTCGTCATTCGGGCGGGGACGCGTCATGGTTCAACCACGCACCGGCGTCCCCGCACGGGCATGGCTTTGGAGGTCGATCGATGTCATCCGGGCGGCAGACCTCCGTGCCGACAGATGCTTCCAGGGTTTGCAGCCGATGACGGCTGCTGGTGGTCGTAAAGATGACTATCCAGGTGAGTGCAGAGCGTTTCCGCAGGGCACCCCCGCGCACTTCGAAGTGCGTGGCACCGGCATCTCGAACGGACGCGGATTGCCACCCAGGCTGACCTGGGTTCGCTGGGTTGTTCAGTGACCCGGTGCTTCCCGCTGGAAGAACTCCCCTACCACCGGGGAGTGCGGGGCCGCGTCTACAGCCGGGTGCCGCGCCTCTACAGGGGCGACAAGACACACGGGCGCCTCAAGGGCGATCGACGAAGGCTCGGGTAGGTCATGCGCTGCCGTGGGGCAGCGCACGTCGCAGGCTTGCACATGGCAGCGCCTGCGACCTCGAAGGGTCCGGAGAACGGATCGATATGGGATGGAATCACCGCGTCTGGCGCGGTACGGCTCTTGCACTTGAAGAACAGGAGCCGGCGGCTGGTGCGGGTCACGACCGCTAACGGCTGCTTCATGGCACCGAGGCCAACGGACACAGCGTCCGGCCTGCTTGTGATCGAGGGATCTTGCGGCAGGCACACAAGGCTCGGGTAGAAGTTGACACCATTGCGCCGGCCGATGTCAAGCACTGGACTTGCATAAAGGGCTGGGCTTGATCTTTGGAATTCCTGCATTAGCACGGACTATTCTTTGAACTCGAAATCGCACGAATCCACGCCAGGGTTGACAAAGAAATTGCTTGGCCTCTAGTCACGAAAAACTCCGGACGGAGGGAGCCGATCAGGCCGACGGGGAGGCACGCTCGCCGAACTGGGACCCGTGAGGGGACCAACGGGAACGCGGCGAGGCGAATGACGCCCGTCGCGTGTCCGCCCAGGGGGCCGTGGCGGGCCTCTCCAGCGCTTGTGCCTTCACTTTCGGGCGCTGTTTGCTGCTGATTTCCGCTTGTTCGATCCGATCGATTTGCCGATCCTCGATGACACCCCGTGTTCTCTGTGGAAAGGGCGGAACATGAGCATCGTCGTCAGGGCCATCGACGTCGGCTTCGGCAACACGAAGTACGTCACGGCATCAGCGCAGGGCCAGGTCGACTGTGCCCACTTCGCTTCGCTGGCCTACTTCGGACAGGACGAGATTCCGGTCGAGTCGATGGGCGGCAGGCGCCGTACTGTCCAGGTGCCGGTGGACGGCCTGCTCTACGAGGTCGGGCCTGATGTCGAGTTCGCCGCGGACAGGTTCCGTTCGCGTCAACTGCACGACGGGTACACCCAGACGGCCGAGTACCGGGCGCTTGCGACCGGTGCTTTGCACTTCATGAAGGTAGAGACCGTCGACCTCCTCGTGGTCGGGCTGCCTGTGTCGCAGTACACGAGCAAGCGCGCGGCTCTCCAGAAGGCGATGACAGGGACCTTCCACGCCGGTCGCAAGCAACGGATCGTGGTCAAGCGGGCACTCGTCGTGCCGCAGCCCCAGGGCGCGCTCTACTGGTGCGCGCAGCAGAACCCAAGCGTTGGCTTGCCAAAGTACAAGTCGCTGGTGATGGACGTGGGTTCGCGGACCTTCGACTGGCTGGTCACGCGTGGCATGCGGGTTGTTCCGCACATGAGCGACTCCGTCACCCGGGGTGTCTCCGACATCCTCCGCCATATCGCTGACACCGTCGGCGCCAGGATGAAGGAGGACTTCCGGGATCTGGATGCAGTCGACCGGGCTTTGAGGTCGGGGCAGATCCTGCGGCTCAATCAGATTGACCATGACCTGAAGAAGTTCGACACCGCCATCCACAAGATCGCCGACCAGGCGCTCGATTTCGTTCTCGCCAGGCTCGACGGCCCGCAGGAACTCGAACACATCATCCTGGTCGGTGGCGGCGCTTACCTCTACACGAAGGCGGTGCGGCGGCGCTTCCCGAAGCACAAGATCACCGAGGTCGCCGATCCGATGTACGCCAATGTGAGGGGCTTCCAGCTGCTCGGCGAGCAGTACGTCCGGGAGCGACCGGAGCTGTTCAGAGCGGACGGTGGCAGCGTGACCAGCGAGGCGTCGGTGTCGGCGGGGAGCCAGTGACCGCGGCCCGGAAGGACGGATCGGTCCGGATCAAGCTCACCATCTCGCGCGAAGAGCATCCTGCCATGTTCGAGGCGCTGGCCAGCATCCGCAATCCACGGCGCAGGACCGGGAGGCTGAAGGAACTGGTCGTCAAGGCGCTGACCCTGGAGCAGGTCGGTGCGACAGCGATCCTCGGTCCGCTTCTTCCCGACGGTGCCCGTCCAGGCGTTGCTCCCGGCGGCGAAGCCGCAAGGGCAGGCCCTCCGGCCACTCCAGTCGCATTGATGCTGGAGTGGGACGAGTCCACGACTTGAACCGGGCCGCCGACTGACCATGACCGATCGCGACGAGTTCGTCAGTGCAAGCGACCTGGCCCGCATGGGCTACTGCGAGCGGCAGGTGGCCTTCGACGCTTCCCATGGGCAGCGCCTGACGGTGGAGCAGGCGCGGGCGCGAGACCGCGGCCTGAAAGCGCATGCCGCCTTCTACGACGAGAGTCGCAGGATTGCGGCCGCCAGCGCCACGAAGGGCCGGTGCTTCATCGCCACACTGGCGCTCGGGGAGTGCGACGACACGCGCGTGTTGCGCGCTTTCAGGGACCTGTATCTGAGGCGATCAGCTTGCGGACGGTGGTTCGTCGGAGCCTACTACGCGACTTCGCCAGCGCTGTGCTGCTGGCTGGAGTCACGGCCGCGCGCGATCCGGGCCCTGCGCTGGCTGCTGAAGGGGCTGGCCCGTGCGGCCGGTGCCGCGGTGAATCTGAAGGTGGGACGCGACGATGGGTGACGGGGTTGCCGCGCTGATCCTGCTGGTCGCCTTCATCGCGTCCGCGATCCTGTTCGCCAGAAGGCGGTCGTCCCAGATCGACGATATCGAGCGTGGTCTTCCCGCCGAACTGCGCGGCGCCGAGATCGCCTACGCCGAGCGGACGTTCCGATCGCATCGACATCGCCTGGTGGCGAGGCTGGACCGCGCATACCGGACACCAGCAGGGGTTCAGCTTGTCGAGCTGAAGACGCGCCCTCGCGCCGCCGTGTACATGTCCGACGTGATAGAGCTGTCGACACAACGGATTGCCCTGCAGGACGAGACCGGCGAGACAGTCTCTGATGAGGCGTGGGTCGTCGTCCAGAACAGCCGAAGCGGCTCGCGCAGGCCGAGCAAGGTCCGCCTGCTGGGGCTGTCCGAGATTGCTGCGATGCGCGAGCGTTACGTGGCTGTCGTGCACGGCAGGGTGGGCAGGCCAGCCCCGGCGCGGACGCCTTCGCAGTGCGACCACTGCGCGCACAAGGCGAGGTGCGGAGCCAAGTATCAGGATCGTGCCTGAATCACTTGGCGGGAGGCGGCCCGACCAGACAGCGCCGTCGACGGCGCTCAAGGGCGACACGTCGACCGACCAGCAGCATGACCACGATGCCCCACATCGAGGTGGCCAGCAGTAACCAGCCGCCGGCAGCTGCAGGTAGCAGCAGGGCCGACAACGCGAACCCGGGGACCGTCGTTGCAAGCAGGAACCTGTCGCAACCTCGCGCGACTTCCTGGAAGCCCGAATCGTCCAGCGATCGGAGATGGTGACGCCCGGATCTCAACACGAGGAGCGCGGCCAGCAGCGGTATCACCCAACGAGGCGCGTTGTCGTCTGGTTGCATGCCAGGCGAACTGCGGCGTCCGCGTTCAGCGGACAACAGCACCGGTTGTCGTCAGGCGCTGTACCGAACTCACGACCGCGTCCTGGATGGTCCGACCGAGCAGCTGCAGACCCTGGTTGCTGGGACCGAAATCGTACGCTTTGACACCCCATGTGCTGGCAACGTACTCGTCGATCGTGCCGACGGCATCCACCAGGCCGATCTCCTTTGCTTCGGGGCCGGCCCACACTTCGCCGGTCGCGACGTCGACGCCCGCCTTCAGGTAGGCCCCGCGCCGCGCCTTCACCTCCTCGAGGAAATACGTGCCCATCTGATCGACCAGCTTCTGCGCCTTCAGGTCGACTTCGGGTGTCACCGGCGTGAAGGGGTTCAGGAAGGACTTGAGCTTGCCCGACGCATAGACCCGCTGGCTGACGTCGTACTTGGCAATCGCACGATCCAGTTGCCATGGAGCCATGATCGCTCCGATGGACCCAACCAGGGAGTACCTGCCTGCGACGATCTTGTCGGCATGCAGCGCGATGAGGAAGGCCGCGCTGGCGCCGAGGTTGTTGATCACCGCGACGACCGGCTTCGGGTGTTTGCGCTTTAGCGCGCCGATGGCGGTGTAGATGCGCTCCGCTTCAACCGGCGCCCCGCCAGGACTGTCGATCGACAGGACGACGGCCTTGACGTTGGGATTCGCGAAAGCCTTCTCAAGCAGGGGCACGATCGAGTCCGCCGAAGCGTGATCGGTCGACGAGATCTGGCCTTCGATGCGCACGACGCCCACCACGTCGCCGAAGGGGCCCCACCGGAATCCGGTCGAACTCAGGAAGAAGAGGAAGTAGACGATGCCGAGCAGGACGGGCAGGCCGAACACCAAAGCCTGGAACAGCATGCGCCAGCGGTGCTCGGATTTCCGCTCTCCGGCCGCGAGCCGCTGAGCCTCCTGGAACGATTCACGTTGCCCTCGCATCTCGCGCATCAGCTCCAGCAGGAGACCTGTCTGACCTGGGGTTGCATCGTTGTTGTCGGCCTGGCCCGCCACGGACGACCGTACGGGAACAGCATCGGACTGCGACGCAGGGCGGTCTTGGTCGTTTGTCATCCTGGATCTCCGGCTGCTCGGCGCTGGGCGCGAGGCCAAGATAGGCAGGAGGCTTACCTTTGAAAAGCGAAAATGTCGTGGCTACTGCAGGCTGAAGTGAGGGATTCAGCGACGTGCCGACGGGACCACCAGGTTTTGGTGAACCGACTACTTCTTGCAGGCGCCACCCTGAAGCAGTGATGCCAGAGTGACCTTGTCGCAGTCCTTGGCTTCGCTGGTCACTCCACTGGAAGACGCTGTTCCAGCAGCGGGGTCTCTGGCAGCTGCCTGGAGTCGGGCCTTAAGTGCGGACATCGGGTCGGCTTGCTCCAGCTGACTCAGTTTCGCAGCGAGTTCGTCACGCTTGGAGATCACGCAACGCAGTTCGAAACCAGGGAAGGCGCGCCCACCCAGCGGGACGGTGATGTCGGTTCTGGCCACCGTCGCGGCTGCACACGCGGACGACGCGACGTTCCGAAGCGCAACTGGAGCGATGGAACTGCCGGACATGCCTTGAACGATCAGCAGTTGTCCGTCCGCACACTTCAAGGCAACAAACGTCGATGCGAGGCGGAAGTACGCATCTACTTGATCGCTCTGTGACGCGCCTGCGGGGATGAGCATTGATCCGCCAAGAAACCCGATGGTGTCGTGGGCGAGATCGCACACGCTGTCATCCGTGGCCCTGTTCGGCCGGAGGGCAACGGCCTCCGCGTTGGGCTGGAGGCTGGAAAGAAGTGCGACGCTACAGGCCGCAACCAGGCAATGGACAAGTTGCATCTTGGCCCCCTTGCTGATCTGCCAGCAAAGTATAAAGATGGACGGTGCGGGCCGCCACCTTGGCAAGTGGCATGACGCCCCGCAGGAAGGTGCGCCCGATGAACCGTTCATCCACCGTTCTGTTGGCCTTCTGCGTGGCTGGCGGGCTCGCTGCGACGACCGTGTGGTCGAGGAGTGCTTTCGTGATCGGCTTCTTCGTGGTGTTCTGGGGGTCGATGGCTGCGTTGCTCGTTTGGTTGTCCCGCAGAAGGTGGGATAGCAGCGAGCCAACCTCGCCTGAGATCGACTGTCCTGATCCGTTCGTCGACGAGTGTGGCGTCCGTCATTTCCAAGGCGACGTCTACGACCTGCCGAACCATCCAACACCAGGTGCGCACGGCCGCGTGTAGAGGTTTGGTCCGTTGCTTTACCGCTTGCGCCGCCCACCCTTTGGCAGCATCGTTGGTACGTCGGGGGTAGCGGCGATGTCCCGTGAGCGCTGCGATTCGCTGTTGCGGGCCCGGGCTGCTGCTGCAGCTGAAAGTGCTTGCTCGGAGCCCCCAGCCACCAGGTCACTCGCGTTCTCGGCCATGTTCGCCACGTCTTCACGAAGCTGGCGGGCGTTGCCCAGCATCTGTGATCGTCGTGTGCTGATCGTGCCATCAGGATTGCGTGTGATCTCGTTGCGCGTGTCGAACGTATCGGCTGCTGTTCCTGCGCGGGCGGCCGACGCCGCACGATCTGAGACGTCGCCTCGAACCCCAGCCAGCCCGGGTGGCACTTCGGGCACCCTCAGATCGTTTCCAGTCAGCATCGGTCCTGCAGCTCCATCGTTGGCCCGGTCGGAGGCTGCAACTGCGTCCGGGGCAAAGACGGGATCACGGAGGTCCTGATTCCTCACGCCCAGGATGTCATCAAAGGTCGCCGGCAACGCCGAAGCTGACGGGCTCTTGATTGGCGGCAAAGCACGCGTGGCAAGTTCACTTGCCATGGCTGCCTGCAGAGCCAGGCTGTTGGGACCGTATTCCGATGCCAGGCGCTGGTAGCGCTGCATTAACTCCGAGTTTGCCGGCAATTGCGCCAAGTCTATGGACAGCGCCTCCCCTGACTCATACGCGGTGGATAGGCGGTTGGCGACAGATTGGCGTTGGGCATAGACCGACTGGGCAGACTCCGCGCGGGTTGTCGCGCTCGAAAGTCTGGAAGCAAGTTCTTGCCCGTCACGATCCTCCTTTCCGAGCGCCCTGACGTATGACTGTTCGCGGCTCGCTCGGTCAGCAAATGACTTGAACTCCCGCAGTTGATCGGTCGTAAGCTCATTCGCCACCTTCTGCTCTGCCACCGTCAGGTTGTTGCTGTAGGCCTTGCCAGCCGATCCTGTCGCGCTCGCCTTGATCGGGCTGATTCCTGGCATGCCAGCGCCGCCGGACAACTGGAATGCGATCTGAGCAACTTGGGCAGACGTGAGGCCTGTCGTGCTTGAAACCTGATCGGAGATCGCGCGAATCCGATCCGCGGACTGGCCAATTTCTTCGACACTTGAAACGGCGCGTCCGCTCGACCTGTTTGAGGACTGGTACCGGGAGGAGCCGCGCGACATGGTGTCGACGAGTGTCGCAGCCAGTTCATTGCTGGCTGAAACCACATCAGAGCGTGCCGACTCGGCGGCACGGGAGGCCTCCGAGACAGCACTCTGACTGACACGGGATGACACCACTCGAGACACGGCGCCCTCATTGCGCAGGTACGAGACTGCCTGCTGACCAGAGCCGGTTGTGGTCAACCAGTTCCCGTCCATGTCCTGTTGCCGGGAAACCCAAGGGTTCGAAGTCGAAGGACTCACGACCCGTTGATCCATGGACACATTGCCCATGCTCGCGTTACCTGCGGCGGCGGCGGCGGACGCATTCCCGCTGAGGGATGCAGATTGCAGACCCTGCAGGCCACCCATGATCGCGCTGCCGAAGTTGACGAGCCTGCTTGCCAGAGAGTAGGCCAGCATCGGAATGCCGATGATGAGGTACGAAACCACAGCTTGCGAAGACACGGCGTTGGAGTAGATCGGCGAGGATGTCTGAAGGGCAAGGGCCTTGACCCCGCCACCGACTTCGGCAGCCGCGGCCTGGTCGAGCTGGGCATAGATGGACGCCATGTAGTTGAGGATGGCGAACAGGGGCGGCCAGAGCTGGATCGAGATCAGTGCTGTTGCATACCCGGCGAGCATCAGCAGGGTGTTGCGACCCGAGGAGAGGAAGAGGAGCAACACGATCAGGGGGAAGACCGCGTAGCACATCGCCTCGGCCACATTGCGAACGACCGGAAGGGCCTGCTCGGCAATCTTGGCGCCATTGATCCATGCGGCGTTCTGTGAAGCCACCGCCGCTGCACGCCCGGTGGCCAGCATCATGCAGGACGGATCGTTGATCTTCTGGCAGCCCATCTCCCCGGCATCGTTGATCGCATTGATCATGGCGTTCTGGCGGATCAGGTCCGAAGCCGTTGCCGCGGCTGCCGCTATCTGGCCACGGATGTAGGCCTGCGGGATCTGGTTGACCACGGCGGCCTGGGCGGCCACAGCAGCCAGGCTCGGGTTCAGGCGCAAGCCCAACTTGCCTGTCAGGTCGGTGATCTGCGCTGGCAGGCGCGCGCCGATCGACGCGTAGACTTGGTCGCAGGTGTTCGTGGTGACGCCTGCCGCTGTCGTGATGATGCTGAAGCGTGCCGGGTTCGTGGCGGCCATCGTCGCCCAGAGATCTGCAGACGACGAGAAGGCCGCCGGCGAGATGGTGCCATCGGCGATGTCGAACGTGGTGCAGTTGCCGACGAAGTTGACGAGGTCTGTCCGGACCGCAGGGTCAGGGATCGAGGCCCGGCGTGTCTCCTGGATCAGGCGGCTGCCGAACATCAGGCCGTTCTGTTGATACGAGAGTTCGGCCGGCAAGGCTGCCGGACCCGGCAGCGTCTGGAAGGCCGTTTCGAACAGCTCGGTGATCGAGTTCCCGATCGAACTAGTGAGGCCGCCGAGTGCGGCCATGCCGAACGGGACGTTTGCGACCACGCGCACCGGTGTGCCCCCTGTCTTGTCGACGACCCCGACGGTGACGCGTGGAACGAACAGGACGCCGTAGACGAGCACGACAGAGATGATCCACTTCCAGCCTTGGAGCTTCTCCGGCGAGAACATGTAGGCGATCAGTGCCGCGACGAAGCCGCAGAAGGCGACCGCCGCAATGGCGCTGAGGTATGTGCCCGATGCAACGATGGCCGCGATGGCATTGAAGATGCCGGCGAGGCTCTCGGTGTTGTGATAGGCGTAGATCTCCCACATTGCAGCAATCCCCGACGGTGCCGTGGCGCCTATTGAATGCCGCGGTGCGAGTGGCCCAGCATGTCGAGCACGTGCGTCGACATGTTGGATCGCAGGTTGCGCTCGAGCCGTTCAAGATCGGTGGCGACGGTCGACACCGAGACGACCTTCTTGTACATGTTCGACTGCTCCTGCTGCAGCCTGCCCAGGAACTTGTGGACATCCTCTCGCTGCAGCTGCGCGAGCTGCTTCTGCACATCGTTGAGCAGGTGCTGCTTCATCAGCGCCGACAGTGCGACGTTGGCGAACTGATTGAGAAACGTGAAGGCGTAGTCGGCGGCGATGACCTCGCGGTAGTTGCCGATCATCATTTCCGACAGGCCGGAGCCGGGAATGGTGTTGCCGATGGACAGCATCCTCCAGACCGGGATGCTGGTGCTGTTCACGAACCCGACCGCGACGGAGTTGTTCGGGATGGCTGCGCGCGTGCGGATACTGTCCGAGATGCTGCGCATGACGTTCTCGACCTTCTTCGTCAGCGGCTCGTGGGCATTGGCGTTCGTGCGCGAGACCACGTCGCAGTCGGCGTAGTTGTTGCAGCGGAGCAGCTGCACGTTGACGTTGCCGCCGGCAGCGTCCGACTGGCCGTAGAGCAGTTGGGCCACCGTCGTGATGCTCGGTCCGATGTAGTCTGGATCCCGGTTTGAGTCCTGGGGGTAGAAGATCAGGGCGCCGACAACGCTCATGACCATCTCCCTTGCCGCGTCATCGAGCGTGTCGATGTTCTTGAGCGCCTTCCAGGTGAAGTTGCCCACGAACGGGGCCTGTGCTCGGATGTTCGGATCGGCGCTGGTGCGGGCTGAGGCCAGGATGCCGGGGCTGTCCGATGCACAGCGCCTCATGGCGGCGTCGATGTCCGCTTCTAGGCCCATCTGCATAGCGAGCTTTGCGCAGGACCTCTGAGAGTCGTAGCCCATCGCCTCGGCGGCCGACGACACGAGTGCGGTGGCGGTCTCGCATGAGTTCACCCGCGCGTTGTTGATCCAGGTCTCCAACCCCTTCGCCCACTTGGTCAGCCCGCCCAGCAACGGTGACACCGACTCCAGTGCCAGCTGAAACGCAATGCCTGGCAGCGCCGCGGTGATGTTCCGCAGCATGTTGCGGAACTCCGCCGCAGAGATGTGGGAGAAGGAGCCGCCGAAGAGGTCGATACCGCCACAACCGCCCTTGGCCGAGGGGAACTGGATGGCGGCGAGCTGATAGGTCTTGTTTGGAGAGCGCAGGTAAAGATTGCCACCCGTGAAGGTGTTGAAAGTCTGGCCCTTGAAGGCACCCGGCGCCGTGTAGTTGCCCACCGCTCCGAGGTTGTTGAACATGTTCGTGACTTCCGTGTTGAGGTCACCGGCGTGGGCGGCCGGCTGGAGCACGAGCAAGGACAGTGCGCACAGGGCTGCGACGGGTTTGCGGAGGAGGCTGGCTTGCATGAAATGGCTCCCTACTTCAAGGACACCTGGCGCGTGACCGATGGCACCAGCGCATCGGCGCCGGGGGCCGTCACTGTCGCGATGCGTTCGATCAACTGCGACTCGGACAGGACGCCGAAGCCGATCGGGGTGATCTTTCCGGTGAAGGGCTCGGCCAGAAACACCGCGGGCACTTGCGTCACCTGCAAGGTGCGCGAGATGCCGTTGTCGCGGCGGTATTGCGGGAAGTTCGGCAGGCCGCCGCCGTCGACGCTGATCGGCACGATCTGGATGCCGTGGCGGGCCTGGAAGGCTTCGAGCGTCGGCGCGAACGCGTGGCAGTACGGGCAGTCGGACCGGAAGAAGAAGAACAGGACATGCGTCCGGGCGAGGGCTGCCAGGGACTGGTTGCGAGACTGGGCCTGTTCGCGGTCGAAGACCTCGATCCCGCGCGCATTGACCGGACGGCCCTGCAGCGTCATGTCGAGCTCCGGCGTCGACCATGCCACCCGCTGGGCGACCTCGGAGAAGTAGGACGCCTGGCGCACCACGCTCGCCTCGAGTTCCATGTAGCGGCGGACGTTGGCTTCGGTGGGGCGGATGATGGCGATGTTCCGGTAGTCCTCCAGGCGCTTCTGCAGGCGTGCGAATTCGACGAGCTCGGGCGGGCGGCTCTCCGCGATGGCCTCCTTAGCCCGAGGTGGGAGCTTCTGGGGCGGGGTCACCTCGGGTTCCGGGTCCTCGTAGAAATGCCAGCCGCGCCGGTAATCGCCCCAGAAGATCGACCCTGCAGGCGCCGCGCTGGCGGAAGAGACCGCCGTATCGGGGCCTTGCTGCTGCGACAGCGCGGGATGCGCGACGAATGCGATGGCAAGGCCGACTAGCAAGGTACGCATGGGTGCACCTCAGGAGAGCGACTTCGGGGGTGTGCCGTCGCGGCAGTAGTTCAGGCCGATGTCGACGGTCTTGCGCTCGGGGCCGGATGCGCCCGGCAGGTTCACGCCATCCTGCGAGAAGGTCAGCTTCAGACGGCTGCATCCCGGTTGGCGGTAGCGACGCTCGGTGGTCACATCGATGAGGATCGGCCCGGCTGCCTTGAAGCGATCGGTGATGAGATTGGCCATCTGGCCCGTCAGGACGCCCTGCGCCTGCCCTGTGGGCGAATCGATGGCCGAGATGAGAAGGATGCGGACGTCGTCGACCGGCACCCGGGTTGAACCGCCCTGCGCGCCGGCGGCCAGGTGCGAGACGATGGCCACGAGGGCGAGAATGGACTTCACTGACACCTCCCTTGGCCGTAATAGCAGGCCGGAACGCGGGACGCGCTGTTGGTCTGCAGGGTGGCCACGTTCGGACTGGTCGGCACCAGCGAGGCATAGAACTCGGTGAAGTCCATCGCAGCGAAGTCGAGCGACTGGAGTTGCGCGACGGTGAAACCGCTGCAGTCCGGGCTCTCCGATCCGCCCCAGCCCTTGCCGACCTGGACGCGCCCCTGCTCGTTGACGATGCGGGCCAGCATCGAGTTGAAGCAGCACTTGGAGGTCGTGCGTTCGACGCAGGACACGCAGATGCCCAGCACGCGCAGGCACGACGAGCAGTAGGTGCCGACGCTGTGGCACAGGCTCGCGCCTTCCTTGAGCGCCAGGCGGCCCTCCTCCTCGTTGCACGCCATCATCGACAGGATGACGTAGATGATCACGGCGATCACCAAGGACCAGGGGTCGAACGCGACCACGACGCCTTCGCCCGCGACCGCGGAAGAGGAATAGAGGACTGTGGACCCCGCCGGGAGCGCCGCGCCGTTGACAGCGATCGTGAACCCGTAGGTGCTGAAGGTACCGCTGAAGCCGGCGCTCGTCAGCAGGGCACTCATGCCCTGCATGACGAACTCCCGGTTCTCGGAGTTCATCAGGATGTCGTAGACCAGGCGCGTGCCGCTGCCGAAGACGCTCTGGTTCGTCATGCCGCGGCCGGCGCCGTCGGAGTAGCAGCAGTTCTTCAGCAGTTTGTCGCGGCAGCGGTTGGCCTCGCCCTTGAAGACCTGCATCAGGTTGGTGTCGAGGTACACGCCGGCCTCGCGGCTGGCCTCCAGCATCGACATCGACCGGGCGAAGTCAGCGTCATTGGTGTAGCTCGTGTTGAAGCAGCTCGCGCCCAGGCAGAACACGTTGTTGGGGCAGTTCGAGGCGGTCGTGACGGTCTGGGCGGCCGACGGGCAGCTGTAGCTGTTCTGCCGGACCTCGCACACGCCAGTCACCGGGTGAGTCCGTGTGCAGGTGCTGGCGCCTGGCGTGCAACCCTGCGCCACCAGCGGCGCGCATTCGTCGAGTGGTGCTGCGCCGGTGCAGGTCAAGGTTCTTTCGTAGGACCAGCAGTCCCGCGTCACTTCGCGCCCGTCGATGATCTTGGTGCCGGGTCCGTCGATGCACCGGTCCGCCGTCGTCACGGTGCAGCGTCCGCCGGGTTGAAGCGCCGCGCTCTTGTCGACCCAGACGTCGGTCTCGATCTGGTTCATCGTCGGGCGCTGGAAGGCCAGCGGGATGGTCCAGCCAGATGCACCTGTCAGCGTCGCGCCGCCGACGGGGGACGCGCATTGCATGCCCGTGTCGGCGAAGACCGGGGTCGATCCTGCGATGCAGCCCGAGTCGGGGTCCGGAGCGGAGACCGTGAAGCACTGGTCGGCGGGACCGGGCGACAGGTTCTCCCCGTCCCAGTAGGCGTTGAGGTTGTTGCCACTGACGCTGCCGACAGGACAGGCGTAGATCGGTGTGCCGAACTGGAACTGGTAGTTGCAGTTTCCCGCCGTGCAACCCGATCCTGCGGCCAGCACGACCTTGAACGGACTCCAGCAGTAGCCCGCCCAGTGGGGTGAGAGGTCCGTGACGAAGCGGGGGCTTGCGATCGGATCGGTCGGCAGGTCGACCTCCTGCCATCCGATGCAGGCGCCGCGTCCACCCGCCGCATAGAACCGGAAGCGCTGCTGGTTGTCGGCACGGATGCGGCACTGGGCGTCGGCAACCATGTAGTCGGCGCCGTTGCGGTGGGCTTCGCCATGAGCGAACCAGTCGCCAGCGGTGCAGCTCGGCACGAGTTCGACCTCGACGCTCAGATCACGCCGAGTCGTGAAGTTGCCGATGCCGCTGTAGATCTGGCAGAGCTTCGTGGTCGTGCCGGCAGGAGTGGCGACCTCGTTGGTCGTGCAGCCGCTGTAGTACGCGGCCAGGCTGCCAAGATCGATCGAAGGATTGCGCGCGATGCGACTCGCGGCGGCCACGGCCGGGTCGTTCGCACCGATGGCTGGTCGGGGCGTGTTGGCCGAGCTGACTGCGTTGCGCAGCGCCTGGCAGGTCGGGTCGTTCGGCGTCAACGCGCACGCGGCAAGCTTTGCATTGGCGTCGGCGCCCAGGCTCGGCCTGCCGGCGTAGGCGGTCTCCGGCGGCGCATTCGTGTAGCTGGGCACGACCGCCGTGGCGCTGGGGGCGTTGACCAATCCCCGGATCACCGCGTTGGCGGCCGTGCCGGCGGCCACGCCCTGTTCATGCGACTGGGCGAAGACCTCGATCCGCGCGAGGAGGAACGAGGAGATCATCAGCCACACGACGAAGCGTCTGAACTTCATGGTCCCACCTTCTTCAGCGTGGCGAGGACGACACCGGCATCTCGGCTGAACGACGGGGCCGCACGTCTGAAGTACTCGAGCGCGTAGTCGATGCTGACGTCGCCGGCGGCCGCCACGAAGCTCGATGCCGGGAAGCACGTACCGGCGGCGCACGGCGCTGCGACGGCGCCGGCCTTGAGGAGCACGAAGGTCGGCGTGGCGGTGATCGAGAACCGATCGAAGGCCTGCGGATCGATCTGGAAACCGACCTTGCGCTGCCCGATCAGGGCTTGTGCGCGCAGGACAGTCTTCTGCAGCGAGCCATCCACAAGCCCTCGCAGCACCAGCGTCGCCCGTGCGCGGGCAGCCTGGTCGACGAGTCGGGCCAGGGTCGCGTCGGGCATGGAGAAGCTGACGAACACCAGCAGGGCCGGCGCCTCATTGATGGTGGCCGCGCCGGGCGCCGGCTGGCCCATCGCCTCGTAGCCCTTCGCGATCGCGCCGAGGTCGATCCGCCGCTGGGTCAGCGGCTGGGGCAGGGCATCGAGCCTCGGTGCCGCCGGCACCGGCACGCGGGCCAGTTCCGCGTCGGTGGGCATACGGTTTTTCCTCGCTGCCCGCTCGATGTCCTGGTCGGTGATCACCGGCTGCGACTTCGCCGCTCGCGCGACATCGGCCTCGGAGACGATCGGCTTCGGAGCTTGCGCAGGCTGGGCGCTCGGCGCGATCGGCAGGATCGCGCACAGGCCTGCCATGCAGGCGCCGCGTGCGCGCTGGGGCCAGGAGGGGGTGCGGTCAGTAGCCCACACAGCAGTTCCTCTTGCGGAAGAGCATGAAGGCGAAGTCCTCGCCGCGGACCGGGAACTCCTTGCCGGCGCCCCACAGCACGGTGGTCCGGCCGAAGGGCTGGCAGCACTTGCCGTCGATCTTGTCGGTGGTGGGCGTCGGGTAGGTCAGCTGGGTCTTGTAGGCCGTCTTGTCCATGATCGGTTCGAGGTACGGCCCGCAGAGCCCCGGCGTGCCGTGCCATCCCCAGGCCAGCAGCTCGCGGTGCATCTTTGCGGTCAGGCGCTGGCTGAGCAGGGCGGCCGACCGCACGCCGCCCACGTGGTACTGGACCTGGCCGTCCATCGGATAGATGCCACCCTGGCAGCCGGCACACCAGAAGAGCGTGTTGAGGCCGAAGCCCACGGTCGCGGCCACACAGTCGGCAGCACACGCCGCGATCGCCACCGGGTTCGCGAACAGGACGGCGTCCGGGTTCAGCAGCAGGGTCAGTTCATCGTCGTTCCACAGCGGATCCACCTCTGTGAGGTAGGCGAGATCGAAGCTGCCGCGTTCCAGGCAGGGGAAGTCGGTCACGACCTCCAGCCAGTAGAGGACCGGGTTCACGTAGAAGTGCGCCTGGTAGAAGCTGCCGCCGTCGCCATCGCCCTCGGGGCGAGTGAAACGTGCGGCTTCCGGTGCTGCGATGCCGGGGTCGAGGTTCAGGCCGCCGAGAGATGGCAGGCAGAAGGGCTTGCGCACGACCTCGACATGGCGGGCGGGCTCCCAGAAGCCGACCGACAGGCCGATGGTCGGGTTGACGCCGCAACTGCAGACCGGCGTGCCTGGGTTCCCGTTGTCCTCCTGGCCGCCAAAGTTGCCGATCGTGGCGCCGCCGATCGACAGCGGCAGGATGCACGACCAGCAGATGTCGGTGATCGGGTTCGGAAAACGCCCCGTGCAGGTGGCGATCGACGCAGCCGGAGCGCAGAACGATGCCAGGCAGAGCAGGGCGCAGAGCAGGGGTCTGAGAGCGGATTTCATCGCACGGTCACCTCGTCGATGCGTAGCCTGGAACCCTCCTGCGAGACGATGGCCGGGACGCCCGTGATGCCCAGCTTGCGGACGAGCGTGCCTTCCTGGTCGTAGTACACGGGCGTGTTCCAGGCCTTCATGAGGTCGATGTAGCTGCCACCGACCAGGATCGGCTTGACGCGGCCCTGGTAGCGCGCGATCAGCTCCCGCGCCTTCGCGACCTGGCGCACGTCACGGGCGTCGAAGAACAGCAGGTGCTTCGACAGCGAGACCACGTCGAGCGGGTTCTTGCGCAGGCCGGCAGGGAACAGCACGGCGCCTGTCTCGTCGACGACGTTGCGATCGAGCGTGAAGCTCGGGTCGAAGTAGTAGGTGCGCGGCACCTCGCTGAGGCGCAGGCCCGGCACGGGCTTGGGGTTCAGCACGGACTCGCTGGCCCGCGCCCTGGCAAGTTGCTCGAACTTCGCGAGTTCTCCGCTGCGCTCCTTATCGCGCAGGCGGGCCATGATGTGGTCGAGCAGGTTCTGCTCGGCGATGGGGTAGGTCGGGCCGATCCTGCCGAGGTTCTCGGCCTGGGCCATACCGCACGCGACCAGGGCCCAGCCGATGGCCACAGCCCTGACCGATACGGTGCGCTCGCGCATCTCAGCCCCTGGGGCAGGCGATCGTGGCGCCGAGGCGCTGCACGGCCGCCGTGTCTTTCTGATGGGTGGAGCGCACCATCGCCATCAGCGTGGGATCACCGCTGCCTTCGGCGAAGGCGCGGCGCAGTTCGACGGTCTGCAGGGCACGGCCGCAGCGCTTGCGGAATGCCGCCATGTAGGCCTCTGCGCCGTCGCGCGCTGCAGGGGCGACCTGGGTCAGCAGGGATAAATAGGACTCGATCGGCAGGTCACCTTCGATCGCCGCGGCGTCGCTCTGGGCATGCGCGGGTACCGGGGTCGTCAGGATCGACAGCATGGCGAGCAGCAAGGCGGTGCGTGTCAGAAGGCTCACGACGTTCTCCTCAGAGCAGCGGCCGCACCCGCGCCACGACGTCAGCCGTGCTGACCAGGCCACTGCTGCGGTAGCGCGAATCGAAGCTGTCGGCGCTGGTGCCCTGCACGTAGACATGGCCAGGCGGGATGACAGTGGGGGCAATAGGGTCCAGCGGCCGGCGGTCGAAGGTGTGGGTCTTGGCCCGGCCCACGGGCAGGCCGTTGATGAACACGTCGCGACCGTCGACGGTGACCACATCGCCGGCGACGCCGGCGATCTGCTTGAAGAAGGGCTGTCGCTTCAGGCCGGGGTAGTCGCGCTCCGCGGCTTCGCCATCGAAGGCGTAGACGATGAGGTCGCCGCGCGCCAGCGGCATGGGCCCGTGATCGACCACGACGATCCGGTAGGGGAGGCTGGCCGTCCAGTTGAAGAGGACGGGAAGGATCGGCGTGTGGTGGATGAAGACGCGGGTCAGCGCCAGTGCCCAGATAGCACCGAAGGCGACGAACACCAGCCGGTGCCGCCTGGCGTCGGCGATCACTGTTCGGGCACCGGCGCCCAGCCAGGCCAGAAATCTGCCGTGGCGCAGACCGGGGCGTGTGGTGGCGTTCATCGAGCATCCACCTTGGTCTTCAGCACTGGCGTCAGATCGAGCGTGCGTGCAGTAGGCCCGGCCACTGCGCTCTTCAGCACCACGAGGCAGCGACAGTCCGCGGGCAATTCCTCGAGTGCCCGGGGCAACCGCCGCGCGAAGCTGGTCGCCAGGTCCATGGCCTGCTGCCGGTCCGCATCCGAGTTGCCGCGCGTCATCAGCGCTGCGAACTCGGCTTCCTTGAGCCGGTAGATCTCGGCGACATCGACCACCCCGATGACCTGCGCAGGCCGCACCACGAGGCGGTCGTAGGCCAGCAGGCCGCAGGCCGTGACGAGCACGGATACGCACACGGTCATGGCGCCACCGAGCAGTGTCTGCTTCATACGCTGTGCCCCCGGCGGCGAAGCAGTTCGGTGATGGCGTCGTCGATCGAGAGGCCAGCGCTGCGCAGTTCGTCCAGCGGCGCGTTGTCCTCCAGCTTGTTGCTGAACAGCAGATGGCTGAACGGGTCGAGGATGTTGCGTGCGACGCCCTCGCCGACCGGGGACGACACGTAGCACTCCGAGAAGACGCCGGGTTCGGTGCGCAGGGACTGCAGCAGTCGCTTCTTCGACTCGTCCATCGTGATGCGGCCGCGCCGGCCGAGCAGTTCGATCGACTCGGCCTTCTGGCGCAGCAGGAAGACCCAGTCCGAGCAGTTCAGCGCCGCCTCCATCTGGGCTGAGCCGTAGAAGTCGTCGGCGCTCTGGGTCGCGGTGCCGAGCGCGCCGCCGTACTTGCGTGCCCGGCGCGCGGCTTCCTCGACGACGGCGGCCTTCACCGGGTCGTCCGAGCCGATGTCACCGAGTTGCTGCTTCAGCTCGTCGATGAACAGCACCTTCTTGCGGTCGCGGGACAGGTACATCTGCCCCGTGATCTGGTACATCAACAGGATGTTGACGACGGCGTGCAGTTCCGGCTTGCGCTTGAGCTCCTCGTTCTCGATGACCATGAAGTCGTTCGAGAAGTCGATGTTGTTGCGGCCTTCGAAGAAGCGGGCGTACTCGCCGTCGCGGGTGTACGGGTTCAGCATGACGGCCAGGTCCTTGACGCGCTGATCGCCGTTCAGGCCGAGCTCGGGCATGCTGCCGGTCTTGAAGGCGTCACGCAGGCCGGTGATCGTCAGATCGCGCCCGTATTCCTTGTAGAGCTTGAGCGCCATCGCCCCCAGGGCCTTGAGCTGCACTTCCTCGAGCGTCCGGCCCATGGAGCACATCTTGGCCAGCGCCGGCTTGAGCATGTCGATGTCTTCGTTGATGCCCCCTTCCACCGTGCCATCGGCCGCGACACACTCGTCCGTGACGACGCTGAACGGATTGAGGTTGATCTTCGAGTCGGACCGGAATTCGATGTAGGTGCCGCCCGCCTTCTTGCAGAGCTTCTCGAAGGAGCGGCCGAGGTCCAGCATCCACACCCGGGCACCGATCGAGCGGTAGGACCAGGCCATCTCGTTCATCAGGACCGACTTGCCGGAGCCTGGCGCGCCGATGATGGCGAAGTTGTAGTTGCCCAGGTCGTTGTCGTAGACGTCCAGCGTCATCAGCTGGCCCCGGCGTCCGCCGAACAGCATCGTGGGCGTGCGCGTGCCGCGCCATTCGGCGATGAGAGGCGCCAGATGGATGGCGTTGCCCATGGTCTTTCGCGTGACGCGGCGCATCTTGCGGAGATCACCGTGGAAGCGGGGTGACATCGTCATCGGCAGGCTCGCGATCAGGGCCTGCCGGTGCATGTACACGTCGGCGTTCAGCTCGAAACCCCGTGCGCGCCAGATTGCCTTGGCAGTCTCCTGGGCCTGAACCGCCCTGTCGGGCTGCGTGAACAGGGCGAGCTGGTGATACAGGCTCACGATGGCGCCGCCGGCATCGATCACGTCGGCGGCGGCGGTCCAGTCGCGGGCCTTCTTGCCGACATCGGGCATGACCACCGCCATCTTGCTGCCCGCGTTCTGCGTGGCCCGCACATGGTTGGCGGTCACCGTGTTCCGGGTCGCATTGGGATCCAGGACATGCACGCCCATCGTAAGCAGGAACGGGGCGTTGTACTGGAGCGCCGGTTGCATCAGGTCGCCGATGAGCGACCCCATCTGCCAGAGGCCGAAGCGCTCGGGGAACGACTTGATCGAGAAGAAGCGCACGTCCAGGCCTGCGTCGCCACCTTCCTTCCACAGGTGCAGGCCGTTGGCCCTCGCATCCTGGATCGTGTCGTGGTCGACGATCTGGTCGCGGATCTCGCGGCCGTCGTCGTAGTGAAGGTCGGGTGCGTGCGTGCTCGTGATCCGGTCGGGGTTCAGGAACAGGGAGCACCAGTTGATGAGGTCGGCGGCGTCGCAGACGCGGTTCGGCAGCGAGGCCGACCGCAGGGTCGTCGACATGCCGTCGCGCAGCGAGACGATTTCTTCGCGACGCGCGACGTTGGACGGGTCGCCCTGCAGGGTGACGCTCATCATCAGCCGGAAGTCCCGCATCGTGTAGTGGAAGCCCTGCGTCAGGGAGTCCTGGGCTCCTGCGGTCAGGTGGTCGAAGCGCCGGCGGGCCAGGACCCGGAACAGGTTGTCGTTGCGGGCGGGCCGGCCCCAGCGCTGTGCCTTGCTCAACTGGTCGGCGTCTTCCATGCGCAGGTTCGCGTAGCGCCGCAACTGGGGGCGGATGTGCGGTGATGCGAACAGGTGGAACTGGATGCCGGTGGCGGCCGGGCAGTTGGCATACAGCGAGATCAGGACCTCGACCATGCGGTCGTCGGCCCCCGACTGCGGCATGATCTCCAGCAGGAAGCCGATGCCGTCGCGATTGACGAAGAGCTGTTCTTCGTCGAGGTAGGCGACGTAGGGGAGCCAACTGGCAAACTGGTCTGCCGGAGACTCGTCCTTGCCGCCCAGGCCGAAGAGGCCCGTGAAGCCTTCGGCGGCACCTTCCTCGCCGAACAGGCTTGTGCGCAGTGTGGCCAGCATGTGTGCTCCCGATGTCGATGCTCAGTTGCCCGGAGGGGTGGCGGGCCGCGCCTGGAGGGCACGCAGAGCCTGGGCGACCGCCGATCCGTCCTCGGGGGCGGCCTGGCCTTGTTGCAGCTGCTGCAAATGGGGCCGTGTGTCGGAGTCCCGGGCGTCAGGTGACTGACCCTTGCCGGCCGAGGTCGGAAGTCGGGTCGGCCGGATCGGCGCATAGGCATCGCGCGCCTGGCGCTGCACGTGATCGACGAGCCACCGTCCGTTGTCGATCTGGACGTACACCAGGCTCTCGCCATTGAGGTCGCGGTCGGCGTCCTCCCAGGGCTTGATCCAGAGCCGCAGTACGCGCGGACCTGCCCGCAGCGGCGTGGCCATGTAGGTGGACCCCTCGGCAGCGGCGCCGGCCCCGATCGCGGTGGGGATCGATGCCGGGCCAGAGCGGGCAGTGCTCCGGACTGCAGGAGCGCCCTGTGGTTCCGGCAGGCCCGACGGGCTTCTTGCGCCCGTCGGTTTGCGCTGCGCGGGCAGGTTGTTCTGGAGGGCGTTGTAGTAGTTGCCCGAGACCGAGTCGCACTTGACGCCTTCGGGCGCCTTGCAGGCGTACTGCGATGAACCATCCAGGCCGGTGATGCTGGAACAGCCGGCAAGCAGCGCGGCGCAGAGCGTAGTGACGCAGACAGCGGACGGGTCGGTGCGGAGCTTCATGGCGATTTCTCCTGGACTTGCGCGGTCCCGGCCGACGCCTGCGCCCCGCTTCGTCCTGCGGCCGCAGCGAGTCGGCGTTCCACTTCCTGCGCATCCACATAGCCGTCGGTGCGCAGACCGTCGGCATAGAGCAGCGTCGGCGTGCCGTTGACCCTCAGCTGCCGGGCGAGTTGGAGATTGCGGTCCAGCGGCGTCGTGCAGTCGGCTTGGGCGCCCAGTGCAGTTGCGTCGCCGCGCAGCATCAGGTCGTGCCAGGCCTTCGTCCGGTCCGCCGAACACCACACGGCCTGCGGTAGCGCGCGACCCTGGAACGGGACGAGGAAGGTGTAGACCGTCACGTCCTGCAGCTTCTCCAGCTCCGGCTCGAGGCGCTTGCAGAAGCCGCATGCCGGGTCGCTGAATACATAAAGACTGCGGCTGCCCGTGCCGCGCACCGTCTTGATCGCATCCGCGATCGGCAGCCTGTCCACTGCAACCGACTGCGCGCTGGCTGCAACTTCCGTGTCGGCACGCATGCGCTCGGCGAGTGCGAGCTTGGGGCCGGTCAGGTCGGTCATGGTGACGGTGTCCATGACGCGCCCGAAGATGAAGTAGCGCGGGTTGCGCGCGGAAACGTAGGCGACGTTCGGCCCCATCCACACTTCGTAGAGGCCGGGAACTGCACTCTGCTGCACGGACGTGAACCTCGTGCCGGGGTTCGCCTTCTGCAGCGTGGCGAGGAACCGCGCTTCCTGCGCATTCGGTGCAGCCTGAACCGGTGACGAAAGGAACGAGAGCGCGGCAGTCGTGATCGCTGCGCCGGACAGACGCATCAGGGCTTCAGTCTTCATCATCGTTGACCTTCATGTAGCGCTCGGCCGGGTCGGCTCGCCGCGGATAGGACGTAGGAGCGGCCTTGGCGGTATCGACACCCTCGATGCGCACGCCCTTCGTGATCACGACGTCGATCTCGCGTCCGGCATCGATCTCGATGACCGGGAAGGTCTGCTCGGCCAGCTTGATGTAGTACTGCGCCAGGCGATCGAGTGCCTTGCCGACACCGCTGCCCAGGCCGGCCCGGAGCGCGTCGCTGCCTCCGGTCGTCGCGACCTGACCCAGCGCCGAGGTGCTGTAGGTGGTGTTCGCGGTCGAGATGCCCTGACCGATGCCGCTGACGACGCCGGCCATCAGGGCATTGGCCAGCATCTGGCCCTGCTTGGTGACGAGGCGGCCGCGCATGCCGACCTTGCCGTCCTCGCCGTACACGCTGCCCTGGATCCGCACCTCCAGTGCCGTGCCGTCGGCGCGCACGCAGGAGAGCGACTCGGTGCGCAGGTAGGCGCGCTCCGAGCTGATGTCGCCGTAGCCGGCGGCGATGACGAAGCACTCCCGGTACTCGGCCCGGAAGCGGTTGGGCAGCACCGAGTTGTCCGACAGGCGGATCAGGATGGGGTGCGGGTTGGTCTGCGACTGGCCGCCAGTGGGCGCATCGAGGCCGCCCAGCAGGACACCGCGCGTGAAGCTCACGGGGAGGTACGTGTCGATGGTCTGAGGGGCCGCCTTGCCGGACCCGTCGGGCGCGGCATCGCTCGCCTTTGGCTGGGCGATCGCCACCCGGACGAGCGTCGGCTGCGGCGGTGCAGCGGGTGCGTCGATCCCGAAGGGCGGCACCTGGGATGGCGTGCCCGGCGGCATGCCAGCTCGCGCCGTCGGCAGCGGCGGCGGCGGCGGAGGTGGCAGCGCAGTCCGGGCGAGCGCTGCATCCGGCGGGAGGCGGTTCGCTGCGGCAGGTGCAGCAGCATTCGGCGCCGAGGCGGCCGGGGCCGGTTCACCCGGAGAGGCCTTCAGGCGGGCTTCGAGATCGGCAAAGCGCCGCATCAGGTTGTCCTCGGCCTCCTTGCGTTCGCGGTTGATGCGACGCTGGTCGTCTCGCTCGCTCTCGTATTGCGCGAGCTTCTTGCCGGCCTGGCCGACCCAGGCCTCGACCTCGCGCACCTGCGCGCCCGGCGCCATCAGGTCCACGTTGGTCGGCTTCAGATCGCCGGCGCCCGCCGCGACCGCGCTGCGTTGCGGCGAGTCGCCGGAACCCATCGCGAACACGGTCCACAGCACGCCGACGGCCACCGCCGAGATGGCGCCGATGGTCGCCCACTGACGCGCGCGCGGCGACATCCGCTCGATGAGCGTGGACGCGCGGTCCCTGATGCTCGGGCCCATGGTCAGCCCCCCTGACGGATCACGAAGACCGTCGTGCTGTCACCCGGGCGCAGGTTGTGGTTCTCGATCGCGATCGCCAGCACGCCGCCTGTCTCACGGTCGAACTCCTGCTCGGCCAGCACCATGTTCTGGGTGCTGATGTTGGTCAGTAGGTAGCGCTCGCCGACGAGGCCGCGACCCTCGTAGACGCGGGTCATCGCGAAGCGGGCTTCGACCCACAGCTGGATCGGCCGGTTGACTTCCTCCACGCGGACGTCGGTCGGCACACTGTCGGAAGCCATTGCCACCAGCATTGCCTTGAGTGAGCGGATGTGGATGGACTGACGAGAAGCGGGCGCGGGAGCTGCCTGGTCGGCCCGTGCCTGCCGCGGCGTCTTGTCGCGGATGACGATCGTGTCCGCGGGCGTGTCCGACCGGCGCAGCAACAAGGTGTAGGTCGCGTGCTGCGAGGAGATGAACAGGTTGACCGGCTTGCCCAGGCCGCCGACCGGCCGGACATAGATCTCGCCCTTGTCTGCATCGCACTCCAGCACGATCTCGCCGGCCGGATTGGTCTGAGGCAGTACGGGTGTGCTGCCGGTGCCCGGCTGCGTCGAGACCGCTGCGCCGCAGTTGCTCGAGTAGATGTTGCCGAACACGTTCGTGATCGACGCACCATCGATGCGGATGCGGGTCGGCTCCTTGATCGCCAGCACGGCCTCGACCGTCACCCCGTCGGTGGCCTCGACCACCTGCAGGGCGCCGGCGATCCGCGGCTCAGCGAACCACAGGACGGGGATCAGCAGCGCCGAGGCGAGTCTGATGGGCCTGGCTGGCTTGACCATAGGGCACCTCCTTGAAGGTCCTGACATGCACACGGCCGCCCGTGTACTCGAATTGGGTCTGGTAGGCCCGCGTCTCGGGCTCGCCGACATCGCTGCCGTTGATCTGCCGGCGCAGGCGGCCGATCACGAGGACCGACTGATCCTTATCGTTGGCAGTGAGCTGCTGGATGAGGAACGAGGTCGATGCGTTGTTGCTGCGCAGGCGATCGGCCTCCAGATCCATCTGCGTCTTCATCGCCGCGTGCCGGTCCGGTGCGACGTAGTTGAGAAGCACGTTGCGCTTCCAGTCGATGGTCGACGGCGACACGTCGAGGACCAGCCAGGTCATGAACCCGGCCATCTGTTCCAGGTATTCGGTGCTCGCCTTGTCCCGCGTCACCCAGAAGGTCTTGTCGATGTTGGGCGGCACGATGATGGTTCGCTCGCTGCCGACCATGCCGGCGATGACGCCCAGCGACAGCAACTGGCACAGCGAGAGCAGGGCGACGATCGCGCCCAGCGTGCGGTTCGCCTTGCGCTGCACGCGCAGGTCGTTCTGGTGACGTTCGAAGTCCATGGTCCGTGTTCCGCAAGTTCAGCCGACCATGCGGCGCAGGTGCGAGGGCGGCGTGGCCCGCAGGCCCGTCAGCGGATTGGTCGGCAGGGCCCAGTACGCCCAGTGCATCGCAAACGCCGGATGCTTGTCCGCCTTGGTGCGCGAGACCCAGCGGCTGAGGAACAGGCCGACGCTTGCGCAGAGCGCGAAGCCGACCTTGCTGCTGGACAGGTAGCCGACGAAGAGCGCGAAGACGAAGGGGAATGCGACGTCGGCATCCCAGAAGCCGAGCTTCCACTGGTCGTCGAGTCGGCGCGGAATGTAGGTGTCCGATTGCATCGCACCCCCCTGGTTGCACAGTGATGGACAGCGGCGCTCAGATGACCGCGCCCAGGATGGCACCGGCGATCGTCAGGCCCACGGCGCCGAAGATGGCCATGCCGAGGTAGAACAGGACCGGCCCGAAGTTGCGCAGGGCAGCGAGGCTGATGAAGGCCACGACGAATCCCACGAAGCCGACCAGGGCCTTGACCCCGGGAGCCAAGGCGGCGAGTTGCCCGAGGGCGGCGGCCAGCGGCCCGCCGATACCGACGAAGGCCACCAGGTCCAGGGCGTGGCTGGGGAAGGCGGCCATCAGGCCCAGCGCAATGAATGCCAGAAGGCTGGCGACGATCAGGTGCTTGCGCGAGCGCATCGGCGCGGGCGCGGCGACGGTAGGGAAGATTGCGGTCATAGCTGGCTCCATCGAAGTTGAGGGTTCAGGGCTTGGTGCGCTGGGGCTGCAGGCCCGACAACGCGCGCTGCACGATGGCCTCGGGGCCGGCGTCCAGGGCCAACTGGAGGCACGCGTCCGCCAGGTAGCTCAGGTCGATCACGGGGTCGGTCGTGGATTTCTGGATGGCCCGGAGGCGGGCGAAGGATTCGGACCGGACGATGGTTGCTTTCCATCCGGGCCGGATCCTTCGCTTGGAGTCCGGGGATGCCGAGGTGCGCTGCGTCATGCCGTGCGTGAGCGGGTCGGCGAACAGCACCTCTGGAGGGACCGGGGCGGGTCTGATGGGCCTGAGGGGTTTGAGAACAGGGCGATTCATCAGCCGCCTCCCTGAGAGAAGAACGCCATCTCGACGCGCCGGTTCCTTGATCGGCCGTCTTCCGTCTCGTTGGGCGCCACGAAGCAGCAGCGGCCCCTTGCGTCGATGGAGATCACGGCGGCCAGGTCAGGGACCCGGTCGCGCAGGTAGTTGCGCACGGCGAGAGCCCGCGCCAGTGCGAGCGACTCATTGACTTCGTCGTTGCCCACGGCATCCGTGCGGCCGGAAATGACGATGCGGTCGGACTGGCGTGCGTGACGGATCGATGCGGACAAGGCAGTCCGGGCCGGCGGTGTTAGCTGGGCAGATGCAAATGGGAACACGACGGCGATGTTGAAGACAGCTTTGTCGACAGGGCGCACAGCAGCCGAAGGCGCAGGCGATGGCACGGGCGCCATCCCGGTCGGGAGATCGGACTCGCGCGCTTCATCCGCTGTCGAGGCGACGCGATGAGCGACGGCCTGCAGCGGCGCGGCGCCCGCCATCGACAATGTCTTCGGCGTGACTGCAGGACAGGCCGGTTCGACGCAGATGCCGAACGCGGCCTGGGTGCCGAAAGAGAACTGCACGAGGCGCTGCGCGCCGGGCGCCTGGGCCTCGGACCGCGGCACCAGGTTGGCGGCGTCGTCGGGATGGCGAGTGGCGCAGGACGTGTTGGCAAGCAGCAGGCTCCCTGCAAACGTCGTGGACACCGCCAGGTCCGCAAGGCGGCTCATCATCGCGCGACCCTCACGGACAGGATGAACGGCGCGGGTGCTTGTGAAGCAGAGGGAGTTCGATTTGCAGGTGCGGCCTGCTGGGACCGGGACTTGGCTTGTTCGCCGGGCAAGCGCTTGTAGACACGCCATGCGTAGCGCGAGCGCGCCGCAGCGCAGTCGTCACCCTTGAGTTGCGTGCAGGCCGCGTTGTAGGCGCCCACGGCATCCCATGAGATACCTCGCCTGGCGAACGAGTCAGCGAGAAGCCAGGCGCCGACCTTGATGTTCGTGCAGGGCTCGAGGAGATCGCTCTCCGAGATGCCGAGGCTGGCCAGCTTCGGCAAGTGGCTGCTGTTGATCTGCATCAGCCCGATGTCGTAGGTCCCTGTCCGGGCCCGGTGCGTGAGGTTCATGGCACCCGGCTGCAGGTCGGATTCGGCCCGCGCAACGGCGTAGAGCAGGTGGGACGAGACACCGTAGAGCCGCTCGGCGTCGGACCAGCATGCGATGCAGATCGACGGCGCCGCGATCCCTGCCGCGATGGCGTACTTCACGAGACGGCTCGACACGGTGAGCATCACGTCAGCACTCCAGACCGCGCGAACGCGTCGCGCGGTCGCGCAGGTTGAGGCGGGCCTGGCCGAGGACCTGTGCGTGGCCATCGGGAAGAGACATGACCACTGCGACGCAGGCCGTCGTGATCTGGTCCAGCTCGAACATCGGATTCGGGAACCGGTTCCAGGGCGCGCGATGTGCCGCCATGACGAGCTCGAACTGCACCGCCCAGATGTCGCAGCTGCGGCGTTCGGTTCTCGGGTTGCGCAGCGTCAGTTGGGTCACCAAGTACTCGACGATGCGGCGCTGGCTTGGCATGTCGCGGAAGGCCAGCGAGACGCAGGCACCCAGGAGGTCGGGGAAGCGGAACTTCGGCGACGTGTTGTCCGGGGACTTGAAAAGGCTGTGCAGCCAGCCGTGCTCCTCGATCCAGATGCCTGTCTGCACGGTCGGGGGGCGCACGTCGCGGTCGATCGGAGCTGGCATCGACATTTCTCGCGGCAGTGAGAGTGCGGCTTGCATCGGTGGGCCTTCTCGAAGCACGACCTTAGGTGGCGTTTTCGAGAGCAAAGGGTAGGGTCACCGAATCGGCATGTCTCCCGGAAAGTCCGACAAGAATGGGCCGAGAAGTGGGGGCTCGATGAGGCAGCGAGTAGCGCTGGGTCCCGGGCTGACGATCAGGTACAGGGACAGCAGGCGGCGTTACTGTCCGAAGTTCGCATCAGCCGCCGTCGGCAAGATGTGCGAGGCCTTGCCATCCCTGACCAAAAGTCACTTGAGGTTGACCGTGGCAACTACGAAGTCGGTCGCCGCAACTTCGTGGCTCGGTCGATTTGGACCATCCTGCATCTGCCGTTCACAGGCACATCCAAACGGCCAGCGGCGGCCGTTCAAGTTGGTGATGCAATAGAGTGGATGAGACTGAACTCCGACATTCGAACTCGGCTGCCGGACGACGGCTTATCTTTCGGGAGCCGGCGATCCCCATTTGAGTCGGCTGATCAGTGGCCAGGCTATGCGCTGCCGACCGGCTCGGACAGCCGAGTTACCAGCTTCCCCAGTCCTTCGTCAGGTACGCGGTCAGCTCTGGGGAGAACAGCTTGTGTTCGAGCGCGTAGTCCCGTAGTTCGCTCTGCGTCGCCTCGCGGATGAAGGGAAACTTCAAGCCCGCCACTAACTGCTCCCTGACGTGCAAGGGTGCGCGGTACGGCTCACTGTCGGCTTGCCCGGGCCAGCTCGCCACAATCAAGCACACGTCCGCCCGAACCTTGAGCAGTTCCTCGAACGCAGCGTCGGCAGGGTCAGGTTCAAGCATTGGATGAGTCTAGTGCCTAGACCATGACCATCCTCTCAGGCGCAGCGCTGGGTCTCTTAACCGCAGACACCCCCGCGCTACCATGCGGCGCAAGAAGACTCGCCGTTGGAGCTCAGATGGATTCCGCGCGGCAATGCACGCAGCTGTCAGGGAGAAGAGAGCATGTATCTAAAGCGCATCCGCGCGCGCAATTTCCGCGTGTTCGGTGACGGGACCACAGCGCCTGAACTGGACCTGGAGCTGAACCCAGGATTGAATATCCTGGTTGGTGAAAACGACGCGGGCAAGACGGGCATCGTCGATGCCATCAGGCAAGTCCTGCTGACCACAAGCTACGAGAGCGTCCGGCTCTTCGAACAGGATTTCAACATCCACGGCTCGCAGCGCTCGTCGACCTTATGGATCGAAGCGACCCTGTGCGAGCTGTCGAAGGAGCAACAGGCAACCGTCCTCGAGTGGCTGACCCTGGAAGAGGACAGCAGCTGCTCTCTGGTCGTCCACCTGCGGGCGAAATTCCTTCCCGCACAGGCGTCCAAGCGCGCCCGCGTGGACATGCAGTTCCGCGCCGGAAAGGACGGTGCCGGTCAGGAGATTGGCTACGCTGTGCGCGAACTGATCCGGGCGACCTACCTGCGGCCACTGCGTGACGCCGAAGCCGAGCTGCGCCCCGGGCGGCAATCCCGGCTGTCGCAGATCCTGGCGGCGCACAACGACATCGTCGGCCAAGAGATCAATGATTTCAAGCAGGACGCGCCGAACACGGTGCCGGAGAACTTGGTCGGGCTCATGGCGTTCGCCCAGCACCATCTTGGCGAGCACAAGGTAATCAGGGGTGTCCAGGACGACATCAACGACAACTACCTCAGCGAGTTTTCGTTCAATGGCGACAACCTCGAATCGCGCATCCGCGTCGCACCAGACCTGTCGCTGACCCCCATTCTCGAGAGGTTCGAATTGGGCTTGCTGCCAAGCGGTGCAGTTCACCCGGATGAACGTTGCGCCCGAGGGTTGGGCTACAACAACGCGCTCTTCATGGCGACGGAGCTAGTGCTGCTGCGCGATGGTGAAGACCTAGCGCTGCTCCTTGTCGAGGAACCGGAGGCCCACCTGCATCCGCAGTTGCAGGACCGCGTGATGGATCTGCTCAGGCAGCACTCCAAGGCGCCGGCCAGCGGCGAGCGCCGCGTCCAAGTCATCATGACCACGCACAGTCCATCGCTGGTGTCCAGCGCCGACATCGAGACAATGACGCTGGTGCACAAGGCACAGACCTACCCACTGCGGTCCGGCCACACGAAGCTGCTCAAGACCGATTACTCGTTCCTGCAGCGTTTCATCGACGCCACCAAGGCCAACCTGTTCTTCGCCCGGGGCGTCATGATGGTCGAAGGCCCGGCAGAAGCCATCCTGCTGCCGACCCTGGCGCAGGCCTGCGGGCGCTCCTTCTCCAAGCACGGCGTCTCCATCGTCAACGTGGGACACACCGGCCTATACCACTACGCGCGCATCCTGCAGCGCGAAGGCGCCGGGTCGCAATATCCCGTGCCGGCCGTCTGTTTGACCGATCGCGACATCGTCCCTGACGTGGCGAATACTTACGTGCCGAAGCCCGCCAAGGGCAAAAGGTTCGAGGCTGACTACGACGACGCCGGCATCAAGGCGGTGGTCGACCGCAAGGTCGCTCGCGCGGAAGGCGGCAACACCATCGTGTGCGTGTCGGATCGCTGGACCCTGGAGTACGACTTGGCCCTGTACGGCTGCGCCAAGCTCATGCATGTCGCCATCTCGCTCGGCATCATGGCGTCAGACAAGGACGAGCGACTGAGCGAGGCCGACGAGAAGCTTGCGATCGGCGCGGCCCTGGCCGCATGGAAGCCGCTTGAGGGCGCAGGGCACCCGCCAGACAAGCTCGCCTCCATCATCTATCGCCCGCTGTACGAGAAGGAAGCGTCCAAGGCCATCACCGCCCAGTATGCCGCCCACCTGCTCTCGACCGGCGAGTATGGCGAGGGTGACGATCTGTTCAATCGCCTGCCACCCTACCTTCAGCGAGCGCTGAACCATCTGACCACGGCCACCGCTACTGCTCCTGCTCGTGGAATCACAACATCTGCGACGGCCGCGCCCACCGCCGTTCCTTTACCTGGCGCTGCGCCAGCCGCGCCGGTAGCCGTCTCACCGGCCCACGCCATCGCAGTACCCGTGCCGCCATCCGGCGGCGTAACGAAGCCATGAGCGCAGTCCGCCTGGAGGCCGCCGACCTTGCATTGCTTTCGCGGTTGACGCCCGATCTGGATTTCTCGGACGCGGAGCGTCAGGCAGCGCTGCAGGAGAACGCGTCCCGGGACTTCAACGCCGTCCCCGGCAGTGGAAAAACCTCCTTGATAGCTGCGAAGCTGCTGCTGCTCGCCCACAAGTGGCCTCACGCCACCAAGGGCGTCTGCATCCTTAGCCACACCAACGTTGCTCGGGAGGAGATCGTTCGGCGCCTCGCGCGCACGGACGAAGGCGCACGGCTGCTGACCTATCCGCACTTCATCGGCACGATCCATGGTTTCGTCAACCAGTTCCTGGCCTTGCCCGCTCTGCGCGCCATAGGACTGCCGCTCGATGTGATCGACGATGACGTCTTTGAAACCCGGGCGCTGGCCAGGCTTAAGGGCAACCAGTACTACAAGTTGCGCGCCTGGTTGAGCCACCAGGCAAACGGAGACTCGCTGGTCGGCCGGCTCTATTACAAGGGCGCGGCCCTCGAACTGGCCTCGGACGCTGGCAGCCTGCCCGGCCTCGCATCCGACTCCGGCAAGCAGCTGGCAGCCATCAAGTTGGGTTTGACCCAGGCCGGCGTCTTCCGGCATCGCGACATGTTCGCCTTCGCCTCGGCCGCGCTCGACAGCCACCCTGGCCTCTTGGATGTGATTCACCGACGGTTTCCGATGGTCTTCGTAGATGAGATGCAGGACACGTCGTGGGAGCAAGAAAGCATCTTGAATCGCCTGTTCGATGGCAGGTCGGTGATGCAACGATTTGGGGATGTCGACCAGAAGATCATCCTGAACGACGACGAGGCAGCTAAGGTCACCTTTCCACGAACAGGCCACGGTACAGTCAGCTCCAGCAAGCGCTTCGGTCCTAGGATCGCGGCCGCCGTCGCCAGCGTCAGGCTCAGCAAGCTGCCTGTCAACGGCGAAGGGCCGGACGACATCAGCCCCGTGTTGCTGCTATACAAGACTGAGGACGTGGGGCGGGTCGTGCGTCGCTTCGGCAAGCTCGTCGCGGAACGGTTTGACGCCGACGCATTGCGCGACAAATCGGTGCGCGCCATGTGCACCCGTAAAGCCGTCGAAGGCGCAGTCGACGCCGGTCGTCACCTAGGCGATTACTGGCCGTCATACGCGCACCTGAATAGCGGTGTCACAGCGGGGAGCGATGGCGGCTTCTGGCGCCTTGTTGGTCAGGGATTCACCCAGCGATCGACCGCGACGCTTGGCGACCCCACCGGGGACGCGCGTAACGCCATCTTGCTCGTCCTGCGAGCTGCGAAGGCCCCGGTTACTTCTGAAGTGCGCGACGCACGTGCGCTACCTCGCGCAGTGGCCGAACTCCATGGGAACGCGGCGGAGCTGCAGGCGCTGATCAGGGATCTGGTCCTGGACCCGACGCTTCTCGGCACACCCGAAGCTAGGCAGGCGCTGCCGGGCGTGCTGTACCTGCGTCTGGGCCAACTGCTGCCAGATAGCATGACGCTCACCGTGTTCGTTGCGCTGAACGTATTTGCACAACCAGCGGCGGCAACAGCTACACCGACGTTGGAGCCGCCAGCCTTGTGTGTATACGATCATGGCGGGCGCGAGCTGACGTTCTCCCTTGGGACGGTCGCCGGCATGAAAGGGGAGACGCACCTAGCTTCGCTGGTGCTCGAGTCTTACGGCGGAAGAAGCAAGAAATTTGATCTGGAGCTCGCCCTCCCAGCCATAGCTGGCCTCGGCAAGGGACTGGGCAAGTTGGGGCCCCTGCAGCAGGGGCAAATGCGCAACGTCTACGTAGCGATGTCGCGGCCGACACGCTTCCTTTGCCTGGCCGCCAATGCTTCCCGCGTGGCCGAAGAAACGCGTGCGGCGTTGGTGACCAAGGGATGGCAACTGGAGCTCTTGAGCTGAACAAGGAACAGCGGGAATGCGCTACCTGGCGAGTCGCTCGAGTGACCGCAAACCGGCCGACAGCGTAATTTGAGGATGCGACCACGGCTGACCGGAACCGCTGCGTTGGTGACGGTGGTGCGTCGACGCTGAACGTCGGCAGTGGCTCATCGGATCACGTGATAGTTCGCGATCGCGCGACTGAGCGCGAAGAGCATCGCCAGCAGACTCAGCGTGAAGAACATCGGGTGCAGCCGCATAGGCAGGAAGGCAGAAACCGCCACCATGCCGCCGAGAACGATCGCCGCGATCAGGCTTCCGCCGAACATCTCCGCGCTGTGGGCGACGAACTCCTTCGCGCGAACTTGTCGAAGCACGAAGCCGTCCACAGCCACCACCAGCAGGAAGATCGTCAGCAGCGGCAGCAACTCGATGATGGCGCTCAGCCGGTAGGCGGCCAGCGCGAACAGCGAGTCGATCGACCGGAAGTACGGGTTGCCAAACAGGCGCATGCTCATCTGGGTCATCTGCGCCGCCATCGCTGCGTCAACGGCCGGCTGCTGGCCGACGTGAACCATGGGCGCCGGCGGCTCGCTCAGGGGTGGCGAGCCCTGCTGGATGTCGAGCATCCGCCTGAGGATGCGGTCGGCCACGGCCGGCCCCCAGATCTCGCGGCTGGCGGCGTGCTCGGCGCGCAAGACCTCGGTGAATCGTTCTGGTGGCGACGCGGAGGGGATGTAGAGGACGATGCAGAGAATGGCCAGCATGGTCCCGATCCACACGTAGCGCACCATCACGTGGTCTCCTTCAATGCGACCTTTGGTCGATCGAAGTCAGGGTCGAGGATCGGGAAGCGACCTTTCACGAGGCGCCCGGCGACGGAGCCGAAGTACTGCAAGTTGGGAAGCTTGCCGAGGATGTCGACAGGTACGCGTTCCTCCATCGATTCGGTGAGCTGCACGCTCTGGCCGGCGCTCCAGTCGCCGAGGTGCGTGTCGGCGCCCTGGTTGATGCCTACGCGCATCGTGTGGATGCCGGTCTTGCCGAAGGTCTCGACGATGAAGTCCTGCGTCGGCCGATCCTTGGAACGCAGCGCGAACAAGTTGTTCAGGTTGCCCAGGGCCATGCGTGCGGCATCCTCGGATCCCAGCCGCTTGGCCAGATCGGCGAGCGTCTGCATCGCGCAGATGGAGTGGATACCGCCTTCGGCGCCCTTGTTCAGGATCTCGATCAGGGGCTGGTTGATGACGTTGGCAATCTCGTCGACGACCAGCGTGATGCGGCGCGTGATGCCGAGGTTGTAGCGCATGCCGGCGCGGGCAGCGAGGTCGGCGATCGCCAGCGCGCCGATGGCCGAAGCCACCGACGGGTCGGGCAGCGAGTCGAGACACATGTAGAGCACGTGGCCGCCGCGCTCGATCTTCTCGAAGTTCATGATCGGGCGCTTGTCCGCCAAATCAAACGGGTCGGGCGACAGGCTCCCACCCAGGTCACCCGAGGTGAGCATCGACAGGATCGGCAGTAGGTTGGCGGTGATCTTCTGGTAGTGCTCGCGGTTGTGGCGGAAGACCCGGATCTGCGAGTCGATGACCTTGTCGCGCTGGTTCTGGGGAATATGCTGTTCGTAGTACGAGACGCAGGCCATGAGCTGGGGAGTCGCGACCTCGGACGGACGCTTGATCTGACCGCGCACGGCCGCCTGCATCAGCGCGCGCATCTCCTGCAGGTCGCGCCAGGCCGGGCCGAGTGACGCATCGAAGAGCCGTTGGAGAGACGCCTCGAGGACCGGTTCGATGCCACCCTCGATGTACTTGGTGAGCTTGATGAGGTTCGGCCGGTCCTCGAGGCTGACCAGGCCCTGGACCACGACATTGACGGCATCCCAGCCGAAGGCGGTGAACGCGCCGCCGGTGTCAACCGGCATGATCGACTGGATGCGCGAGGCGATCTCGGTCGGCTTCTGCCAGTTGAAGGTGAAGTCCAGCCGCACGCCGAGTTCCGGGAAGGCAGGATGGAATTCCAGGAAGGTGTCGGCATCCCGGTAGTCGCTGCAGGCACGCTGCACCACGCGCTTGAGGCGTCGGCTGTTCTTCGGGTCGATGAAGACCACGACGTCGCCACGGCGGATGGCCTGCGTGAGGAAACTGCCCAGCGCCACCCCCTTGCCGGCCTGTGTCGTTCCCACCAGCAGCGTGCCGCCCTCGAAGTTCTGCAGCGGCCGATACAGCGCCTTCTCCCTGGGCTCGACACCATGGATGAAGGGCAGGCCGATCTCGGAGTCGGGCTGCGGGTTGACGGCGTAGCCCAGCAGGCGCAGAACGACTGGCGGTGCGGCGTAGTCCTTGTAGTTGACCTTGGCGAGTTCGTAGAGGCGTTGCGAGTGCACTGGCAGCCATTCGAAGCCGAAGCCCAGGAAGACCTGTGAAGGATCACGCGTCAGGGCTTCCAGCCTGCGCGTGGTGATGATCTGCATCGCCTTGCCGGATAGCGATGCCCGAACGGTCAGCACGTCGAGGCCCTGACGAAGGCGGTGACCGGCCATCAGCATCGCAAGGAAGGCCAGCGCCAGGGCGATGCTCGCCGTCAGCAGGCCTTTGCCGCCGAGGTAGACGAAGTAGATAAGGCCACCAGCCCAGGCGGCTGCGGCCCACAGTTCGTAGGCCGGTCGCCAGGGCATTTCGTAGGGGCGCACGAGCATGATGGCAACTCCTCAGGCGGACGAGGCGAAGTCGGACGGATCGAGGCCCGAGACGAAGTCCGCGCGGATGACGAAGCCGAGTTCCTGCTTGCCACCCATGTCGTGCGGGACGGCGCCGGCCCGTGCGTTGCCGCACTGCGCCAACATGTCGGTTTCGCTCAGTGATCGCTGCACCATGGGGATGTCGACATGCCGCCGCTTGAAGACCTCGAGCGGGACGAAGACACCGGCGGAAACCGTGATCGCGTCGGCGGTGCGCGAGTCGCCATTCATCGAAGCGATCGCCGCGGCTAATGCGTCGCGGACCAGGGGGTTCAGCCGAAGCGGTGCGACGAGTCGGAAGGCCGGTGCCGGTGCAGCGGTGGTTTCGGCCGGCAACTCCGGCCGGGCTTCGACTTTGGGCGATTCGTGTTCTGGCTCTGGGCTGATTGCCTGGCCCGTCAGCGGGTCGCCGAGGAGGTCCAACCCCGGGGTGATCGTGCCATCGGCCGGTTGTGCTTCGGCGGCTGGAGGGTCTGAGGCCGCCGGAATTGGCGCCAGTGGTGCGGAGGCCGGCGTCGAAACCGATGCCGTCGTGGCGCCGGCCTTCGACACGAGCGGCGTCGAGAGCGGGATAACCGTCTGTCCGTGGCCGTGCAGCAGGATCTCAGGTGCTGCCAGCTTGACGGCTTCGAAGACCGTCTTGCCCGGCGGTGGCTCGATGGTCCATAGCGGGCTGCCCGTGCTCCGGCTTTCGAACACACCCGCGCCGAGCAGGATCTCCAGGATGGTGTCCGGCGCCTTCGGGATGCCGGGCAGTTCGTCTTCCTCCAGCAGCTTGCGGATTTCGGTGACGGCGTTCGGCCAGACGATGAAGAGGCCTTCTCGGCCGTACCAGACCCGCGAGCGATCGTGGTTCGGCGCCCACGCGGCATGCGAGACGACCAGGCGGCGCATGGCGTCGATCAGGTAGCGCTCGAGGTGTGCACCGAGGATCGGACGTCCGTACCGGTTGGCGCAGGCGATCAGGTCGCGATCGATCACCAGCGCAGCGGCCCGCTTCACGAGATCGACCAGGATGTTCTGTTCGCGGTACAGCGCCGTGCCCGCGAGACAGGACAGCATCTGGGGCACCGCGATCGTGTTGGCGGTGGCCAGGTGCTGCATCGTCTCCGGCGACACGATGTGCGGCAGGGCGAACAGGCCGAGCGCCCGTGACTCCTGCGAGTTGTTCAGCCATCGGACAAAGAAGAGTCGGGTGCGACGACGTTCCAGCCATGCGGTCAGGGGACCGAGGTAGGCCGGCCATTCCTCGCCGCGTTCGTCGGTGACGACAACCTGACTGAGTGTCCTGTGCAGTTCCGAGCACAGGCCAGCAATGAAGGTGGCGTGGCGCCAGCGAGGCTCCAGTTGACGCCGCGTCGAGATCGTCGCGCGGCCGGAAACGATGTGGCCGTCCGTGCCCTGCAGCGCATAGAACGCAACTTCGAGTCCGAGCCGGAAAAGCCCGCCGACTTCGCAGAAGAAGTTGTCCGGGGTGGCCGGTAGCAGGTTGACGAAGGCGGCGTAGTTGCGGATTGGTGCGAGCAGGTCGGCCTCGAAGCCTGCACGGTCCGCCCCGTAACAGAGCTTGATGCGGGAGATGAGGTCCTCGTGCGCAGCCAGGATTTCGTCGACGGACCTGGCCCCCACGCCAGGGTCCACCGATGGGTAGGCGCGTGCGGTCGCGTCGACGGTGGGTTCGTTCCGGACCACGGGCTGCACGCGGGATCCGGCCCCGAGCCCGAGGATCGAGAGGATGGACATGTCGCCTCGCTGCCTGGCTGCAAGGGGGATGTTCAGCGGGCAGGACGGTGCGGTCTACACGGAAATGGCGCCCAAATGCTCCTGCAGAGCGGGGGATCCGTGTAGGCGCTGGGCATCGCTGCCTAAGCAGCCGCTTTCCGACACACTGCCGTCACTTGGCAAAGTGGGGGCGTCGGCCGCATTGCAGCGTAGGACACTCGACCCGAGCTGTCGTTCGTCAGATACTTGCCGTCTACCTGACTGCAAGAAGCTGACTAATTTGTCGCAGCCGTGGTGGCTGCAGATGCCTGCGGCTCCTGTGCACTTGAGCCAAGCCCACGGAGCCCAACGTTCAGGGACATCGAGGGTTTGGTCGGACACGGGAAGCATCTTGCTCGTTGGAGGCTTGACCACTTCGTCGCCGACCTCCTGATGGGTTGCAAGCAAGGTAGGCTGATCGAGGCTAGCAACGGAAGCTACATGGAAGCGCATTTCTATCGGCGCGCTGGGCCAATCTCAGCAGCTCTCGCCATCACCATCGAAAGGCAAGACGTCCATTGACAATGTTTCACCTGCTCATCGACACGAGTGTATGGCTCGACCTAGCCGCGGATCAACGGCAGTCGACGCTGCTCGACGTGTTGATCGAGTTCGTCGGTGAAGGACACGCCACGCTGGTCCTGCCACGTACAGTCATCGACGAGTTCCGGAAGAACCGTGAGCGCGTAGCGAAAGCGAGCGCGAAGAGTCTTGCCTCTCACTTTGGTCAAGTTCGCGAGGCGATCAAGAAGGTCGAGGGCGACAAGCGACAGAAGGACAAGGTCCTCAACTTCCTCGCGGATGTAGATCACCGCATACCGCTCATCGGCGGCTCTGCGCAAGCGACCCTCGTTCGCATCGACGAGCTGTTCGCCAAGACGACTGTCATCGAGCCATCGGAGCAGGCCAAAGCGAAGGCAGCAGACCGTGGCATCAATCGAAAAGCACCCTGCCACCACGAGAACAAGAACTCGATGGCCGACGCGGTTCTCATCGAGACGTACTTCGAGTACGTCAAGGCGCACGGCGGCGCAGGCCAGCGCTTCGCGTTCGTGACGCACAACAAGAGCGACTTCAGTTTGGCAAACGGCAACCAGAAGCTGCCTCACGCCGACATCGCCGCTGGCTTCTCGAAGATCAAGTCGATGTACTTCATCAACCTTAGCGACTGTCTGCGACGGATCGATCCGATGCGTGTGACCCACATGATGTGTAAGCGTGGCCTCAAGGCCCCATTGCCCTGTGGCCAGGTAGGCGGGACGATCCGGTCACGGTGCCACGCTTGGATGTGTGCACTTAACCGGGTAGATGCACACGATGGACGACAAGCGAGTCATGAAGCCCGACGGCATGCGCCGCCGGCACGCTGACGATTTCAAGCAGGCGCTGGTGCAGCGCACCCTGGAGACCGGCGCCTCGGTGGCGGCCATCGCGCAGGAGGCCGGCGTCAATGCGAACCTGCTGTTCAACTGGCGCCGCCTGCATCTGCAGGCCCTGACGCCCGCCCCGGTCGATGCCGCTCGCCCGCTCTTGCTGCCGGTCACCGTCGTGGAGTCGGCGCAGGCTGCGGTGGTAGCGCCCCCTGCATCACCGCCACAGCCGCCGACGCGCCCGGCGCCCGCCGGCAGCATTGAGATCGCCATCTATGGCGCCCGTGTCTGCGTTCGCGACGCTGTCGATGAGGTCAGCCTATGCACGGTGCTGCGCGCGCTGGCCGCGACCGCATGATCGGCCTGCCGTGATTGGTCTTCCATCGGGCACGCGGGTGTGGATCGTCGCCGGCCACACCGACATGAGGAAGGGCTTCGACGGCCTGGCCGCGCTGGTGCAGACGGCGCTGGCGGAGAACCCGTTCAAGGGCCATGTCTTCGTCTTCCGCGGCCGACGCGGTGACATCATCAAGGTGCTGTGGTTCGACGGTCAGGGCCTGATGCTGCTGGCCAAGCGCCTGGAGCGTGGGCGCTTCGTCTGGCCGCAGGCGACCTCGGGCAGCGTGTCGTTGACGTCGGCGCAACTGTCGATGCTGCTGGAGGGCATCGACTGGCGCATGCCGGTGCGAACGCACCACCCCGAACTGGCCGCCTGAAGCCCGGGGCCTCCCGGATCGGTACCAGCACCGATGGTGATGTAGCCGCTCATCCTGCACAGTAGCAACTGTGCCGATACCGACCGCCCAGCCCCACACCGTCGAGGGCCTGCTGCGTGTGATCGAGGCACGCGACAGCGAGGTGGTGCTGCTCAAGCTGATGGTCGACAAGCTCAAGCTGCAACTGCTGCGCCGCGTTCGCGCCGAGTTCGGCACCTCCAGCGAGCAACTGGACGCCCAGGCCACCTTCATCGAAGACGCTGTGGTGCCCGAGCGCAAGCCGGCGCCGGCCAATGCGCCGGCCGGTGCTGCAGCGAATTCCCCCAGCATCGACCGCAGCCTGCCGGCGCACCTGCCGCGCGAGTCGCAGGTGCACCGGCCCGCTGCCACCGATGACCACCGCGACACGGCCGGTCAGGCCTGTGGTTGTAGCTCTTGCGGTGGCCGCCTGCGCCAGATCGGTCAGGACGTGTCCGAGCAACTGGAGTACGTGCCGGCGCACTTCAAGGTCATCCGCCATGTGCGGCCCAAGCTGGCATGCGTGCGCTGCCAGTCGATCTTCCAGGCCGCCGCGCCCAGCCGGCCGATCGCGCGCGGCGTGGCCGGCCCGGCCTTGCTGGCACATGTGATGGTCTCGAAGTATTGCGACCACATCCCGCTGTACCGGCTGAGCGGCATCTGCGCGCGCAGTGGCGTGGTGATCGACCGCTCGACCATGGCCGGCTGGGTGGACCAGGGCGATGCGCTGCTCGATCCGCTGGTGGCCGCGCTCGGTCGCTACACACTGGCCGCAGCCAAGGTGCATGCCGACGACACGCCTGTACCGGTGCTCGCACCCGGCCTGGGCAAGACCAAGACCGGGCGGCTGTGGGTCTACGTTCGCGACGACCGGCCCGCCGGCTGCACCGAACCGCCGGCTGCCTGGTACCAGTACAGCCCGGACCGCAAGGGCGAGCACCCGCAAGCCCATCTGCGCCGCTACTGCGGTGTCCTGCAGGCCGACGCCTATGGCGGCTGGGGCAAGCTGTATGCCTCAGGCCAGGTCGTCGAGGCTGCGTGCTGGGCCCATGCCCGGCGACCGTGGTGGGACCTGTACCTGAACACCGGCAGGTGCGAGGACTCGATCGCAGCCCAGGCGCTGCGGCGCATCGCCGCGCTGTATGCGGTGGAGGCCGACATCCGTGGCCAGCCGCCCGACATCCGGCGCAGCCAGCGCCAGGCGCGGGCCGGACCGCTCCTCGACGAGTTGCACGCCTGGCTGACCAGCCTGGTCGGGCGCGTGTCGGCCAAATCAGACCTGGCGCGCGCCATCGGCTACAGCCTCACCCGCTGGCAGGCGCTGACGCGCTACCGCGACGACGGACGCATCGAGATCGACAACAACGCGGCCGAGCGCGCTCTGCGCGGCGTGGCCCTGGGCAGAGGCAACTACCTGTTCATGGGCTCGGACGCGGGCGGGCAGCGCGCGGCGGCGATCTACAGTCTGGTGGAGACGGCCAAGCTCAACGGGCTGGACCCCGAGGGGTACCTGCGCGAGGTGCTGGGCCGCATCGCAGACCATCCCATCAACCGCATCGACGAACTGCTGCCGTGGAACATCGGACGGCGCGACGGCGAGCAACAACTTACTGCCCGCGCGCTGGCTGCCTGAGGACGGCACCTGCCCTGGCAGCCGAAGGGCCAGGGAAGTGAACCACGGCATCGACCCACGCATGATCGAAGCGCTGGAGGGCGCCAGCAGCCTGCAGCTCTACCAGCTCAAGGCCATCATCACCGCCATGCTCGGCGACCCGCGCCGCGCCCTGGCGGCGCGCACCAGCCTGCACCTGGGGCAGTCGGTGCGATTCGCGGACTTCCGCGATGGCCAGATGCGCAGCGGCGAGATCATCGCCTTCAAGGACACCCAGGCCACGGTGCTTGAGCAAGGCACCAAGCGCCCCTGGAAGATCCCGTGCGTGGCGATGCAGGGCTACACCGACGCCGAGCGACACGACGAGCAGGCAAACTACGTGCCGCCGCCCGAGCCGGTCAGCGCAGCCACCCAAGCACGGGCCTTCCAGCAGGGCGACTCGGTCACCTTCGATGACCGGGACGGTCGCGTCATCAACGGCGTGGTGGTGCGCGTCAACCAGCGCACCGCCACCATCGCGACAGGCGACGGCGGGACGTGGCGGGTGCCGTTCGGCATGCTGCGCCACGTACTGGACATCTGACCCGAGCCGGCCTCAGGAAATCGCCGGAGTCAATGAGGCCTTGGGGCCACGCTTACCATGATGTGGGAACTGGAATGGGATCAGCAACCGCGTGGCCTTACCGAAATCCTGAAGTGGATGGACCGGCTGACGACGATGGTCTGGCACAACCGGCATATGAACCGCGTTTACTGGATCAAGAAGGGCAAGATTAAGTTGGTCACGCAAGCACAGCTAGATGCCGCGCAAAGGCGAACGGGAAAGAACTATCAGCACAACCTCATCCTCGAAGACGTCTGGAAGGGTGCACTGAAAGCGGCTGCTGCGGCCCGCAAAAGACTCGGTCCAGGCGTCGACGGGTCTGGTCCTTACACCGACTTCGAGTGGGGCATGATCAACGGCAAGCTCTCAGCGCTGCGTTGGGTGCTCGGCGACGAGTGGGACATGCTCGACACGTGATCCGATGGACCCAGGGAACATTTCAGCCATCATCAGCGCCGTCGCGGGACAGGCGGGTGTGGGCACAGGCGCGTTCCTCACATACCTCAAGGAGAAGCGCGCTGAGCGCATCAGAGACGACCGAGACGGCTCGTACCTCGCGATCCTCGTTGTGTCTCACCTTGACCGTTTCGCAAACGGGTGTTGGCATGTCGCGCTTGACGATGGGACCTCCGAGGGTCGTCCCGCCGGGAGCGACGGTGTCTATCACCAGACAACGGTGAGTCCACCTGAATTCAATCCCCTGGACATCGAGGTCGAATGGAAGGTCTTGCCCAAGGACCTGATGTACGACATCTTGCAGATTCCCGATAGGCAAGCGCACATAGAGAACCAGCTTGGCGGCGTGTGGGAGTTCGATGATCCGCCTGACTATTGCGAGTTCTTCTGGCGTCGCCGCCGTGACTACGCTGACCTAGGGCTTCAGGTATCAGAAATCGCCAAGCGCCTTCGCAAACACTCAGGTATGCCTATCGTGGAGGGTCCTCGCGGCGAGTGGAACCGTGACACTTCCCTACAAGAAGAAATCGACAAGATCGACAAGAAGCGTGCCGAGTGGGAGAAGCGGCAGACCATCAGCCTTGACTAGCGACGTTCACTTGGACTCCGGCGAGTACCACCTCGACGAGACATGGCGACGGCTGCATGCCGAGCTGACGGCCGCGCGGCTCAAACAGGCCGTTGCAGAGGATGCTGTGCGCGAGCTGAACTACGGCGACGGGCGTAAGGCGGCGCTTGAAGCGGCAGAGCTTGCCGTCGAGGAAGCGGAGCAAGCGCTGGCCGATCGCGAGGCGACGATCGCGCACAAGGAGTGGGGCACCTGGTAGAGACTCGCCGCGGTATAGTGGCGGCGTGCTCCCATGAGAGAGCCGGCCGGCCCGCACTGGCGAAGCTTCTGCATCTCGGTTTATTCGTTCGTCGCGTAGCTCCAATCGAGCGCGTGAGAACTGCGGGCCGTGCTCGTCATTCGCGCTCTAACGGGACTACACGATGTCTTCAATTACCTTTTCTACCCTTGACTCCCTACCGGGTCCGGACCTGCTCGACTTGCTGCGGCGCTATGCCAAGGCAAACAAAAAGGCCGACCCTGTAGGGAAAGCCTTGTCCTGGCATCAGGACCAAGTGGCGATCAGCCTCGGCTTCAAGAACTGGTCCATGCTGCACAAGCATCTCGCGTCAGCCAACTGGAGCGCGGTCGATCAGCTCAAGACCCTCGCCCTGAAGAAGCCCGACCTGGGCGAGTTCGTCGAAGAGCACGCCTACAAGACAATCGACGAGGACGATGCTGCCGAGACCATGCGGCAGTGGGCGCGCGCGAAGTACAGTCGCCTGATCGATTTCGCCTTCTACGACAACGAGTCGGAAACCGGCTTCAGCTGGCCTGCCGTCGAGATGGTCATGGAGCTGGGCGAGGAGTTCTCGGGCAGGTACCCTCAAGTGCTGATCGAGAAGGTCGGCTTGGACCTTGAGGTCGATGGCCCTTGGGGGTTGGAACTGTCCGAGAGCGAGATCGAGTAGCCAAGCGAGATCATGGCCGGTTCGAGAAATCGATGTCGGTCGTGACCGGTTAGCTTGGCCCGACCGGGTCACTCGGCTTCGTGACCCGGTCACCTCGATTCACGAGCCAGGTGCTTGCCGGTGTTTGAATCTGACGCCTTCCGGGACACTCCAACAGTCCGGATGGTTGCCGATCATCCGACCGTTCGGGTGGGCGCCGCCACCGTCAGCTGTGATCACGAGCCGACACTCGCCGATCGAAGTCGACTGTCTCACACAGTCTGTTTCAGTCCTACAGCCGGTAGTCGCGCGCGACCGCTGAGGCCGAATGCAGTTGTTCCCCAGCACCTCCAGCGAGTGACGTGTGCCACCATCAAAGGTACTTCTCTGGCGTGCGCAGCAACGCGCAGAACGGACAGTGGGGGCGCTCCCTGTCCGTGAGACTGGCGAGAAAACTGGCGCGGCACTTGGGACATGACAGCAGGTCGAACGAGGGCTCGGCTGCGCCCCAGCGGGCATCGAACATCGAGATGACCTCGAAGCAGCGGTCGAAGGACAGCGGCTCCACCGTGGGGAACATGGCGGAGACGTGTACGAATGCGGCCCGGACCGCGTCGCTGGGTTCGAAGTCGGCGGCAAGCAGTCGGGTGTAGGCAGTTGCGACCAGAGAGAACTGCGCGCGCTGGACCGTCTTGACCGCGACACCCCAGCGGATCAGGTTGACCGCGCGTCCGATATGCGTGGGCCCCTCGCGATGACGCGACGATGACCTCCTGTGGGCCGGCGCAGACGCGCCGGTGAGGGTCGCCACCACACGCGGATGCGCGCCCAGCTGTTCGAAGATGCGTTCAGTGCGCAGGGATCGGATCTGCGCCTCCAGTGCAGCAGGGACCGTCACTGCTTCCGCGTCGGTGCCTGATGCTGGCGACGTGTGGTCCGGATGCGGCGGCGCACGCGCGGGCGCGCGGTCGGTACGGTGGGGTCGGCAGTAAGGACAGCCGGCTGCCGCTGGCGCGGCACCGCGCGGAAGCAGGTGCAGGCAGCCGCAACGGCGGCAGGCGCCGAGTTCGAGGGTGCGGGTGGAGGCGGCCCAGATGCCGTCGAGGTTGGAGACGACGAAGAAGGCCTCGTCGAACGAAAACGATGGCTGGTGGACGACCGACCTGTAGTGCCTGAACGCGGTGATCAGCGCCTGGGCGGGCGCAATGCCTTCAGCGGTGAGCAGACGGTATTTGGCCGCGAACATGCCGACCTCGGCCTGCACCTTCAGCGATGACCGGTAGATGAAGTCCTCGGTGTAGGGCGGGCGACCGCGTGGCGGCAGGTGTTCCGCGTCGTAGATGTTGTGGAAGATGAAACTCGTCGGCAGACCGGTGAGCCAGGCGATCGTGCGCTGCCTAGCGCCGAGACGCACGCACTCGCGCGCGGTCTCCAGCGACCTGATCCGTGTGTCCGCCCTTGCCACAACCGCCACCACGAGCGTGCCCCGCGGCCAGGCGCTTCACGCCGACGCCGATCGTTGCGCCGCGCTCTTCGCTCCACGGGCGGCCGGCAGGCGCGTGGTCGCCGACACGAGCACCGCCGACACCGCGGGCGGCAACTGGAGCAGGCGGTCGAGATCCTCGCGCGGAAAGAACAGGGCCTCGTTGCCCATTCCGTTGACGATGGCCATGACCCCGTCCGGCGGCAAGTCGCTGATTGCCTTCAACTGCGCGAGCGTCATCCCGAAGCGGCAGCAGGCCGTGCCGGGGTCCGCCCGCGCGGCATCGCGGATCAGGCTGAGGATGATGAAGTTGGCGTGCTGGACGTCATTGAGAGGTGATGAGGCCATGGTGCTCACTCCCGGTCTGCCGACTGGCGGGTCGACGCGGGAGCGGGATGGCCACCGCGTCAGGCCGGCGTTCGCTGTACGTTGCCGACTTGACGAATAGCGTAATCATGTGGACCGTAAAATGTCAATGATTAGCTTACACACTGTCAAAAACTAGATCGCTGGGCGCAGGCGCCCTGCCGCGAGACCGGGCAGGCCGGCAGGGCGCGGCAGGGGTGCTTGGTGGTTGGCCAAGTCGAGTCGCGCGGTACCGACTCAGCCAGCGCGCGGGGCGGGTTCGAAGCCCAGGTCGAGCGCGGTGAAGAGGCTCAGCATCCGGGTCGGTTTTTCGTAGAGCTGCGCACGGTAGGCGGCGAGCGTCGATTCCAGTTCGTCTTCCTGGGCGCCTCCCGCTTTGATCTGGCCGGTCAGGATGATGATGGGCGCACCCGGACTTCTAGTCCGCACCGCGGGCAGCAGATCCCTGATGTTGCCCTCACCCAGCATCCAGTCGAGGATGAAGCCGTCGAAACGCGAGGTCTCAAGGGCAGCCAGGAGGTTCTCGCCTGTCCGGTACGAGATCGCGTCGAGCCCTTTCTCGCGCAGGAACTGGACGATGCTGGCGGCCAGGTCGTCGTCGTCGTCGACGATGGCTACGCGCCTGGGGGGCGCCGCCTCGAAGATGAGACGCTTGATCTCGTGGGCCTGGCGCTCGCCGGCCTCTGCGAGCGTCACGACATTCCAGTGGTCGGCCGACTCGCCAGCGACGGCGACGAGCGGGCCGATGCGTGTCTTGGGTGGCGCGACCTGGCCGAGCCAGATCGAGCAGGGGAGCGCGACACCGCCGAGATGCAGCGTCGCCTGGTGGCCCACGTCGTCGACGAGTGTTGCCAACAGCCCGAACAGCGGTTCGCCGAAGTGCGAGGCGAGCCGCTTGATCTCGTCGACGTTCCATGGGCTCTCACCCGTCATCCGCCGGCGCACCTGTTGGTAGGACATCTCAACGGCGGCCTGGAGCGTCGCCAGCCGCTGCCTCTCGGGAACCGCATGCCTGTCGAGGACGGCGAGGATCGCCTTCGAGATGGGCAGTCTGGGCTCGCTGGAACCGGAATCTTGATCCATGTGTTGGACTCTTGTGCTGGTCCTGGAGGTCGGGAAACCGTCGGCGAGTGTACGGCGAGCATGGCTGCACTAACCCGAAACCGACTGCCGGCGAGTGTCTTGTATCAGTAATGTAACGACAAGAAGCGTCCAAATACTTGAGGCGTCGCATGATCACTTGTTAACGAAAAATGTAAAAGTACGGGACACCAACCCTTTGATGGGCTGGCGTCCCGCGAGGTTCTGACTTCGGTGCGCCGGTCACGCAGGACCGGCACATCCGGGGCTCACGCCGCTTCCGCGAGCGTGTCCCATTCGGCCTTCGATTGCTCGAGCAGCCTGCCGCCCAGCGCCTCGAACTCGGTGGCGCGGTCGTAGTCGTCCACGTCCTGGGCGAAGTGCGTCACGGCATTGACCAAGCCGTAGGCCGACAGGTCGCCGCCTTCGATCAGGTGGCGCAGCAGGCCGGACCGCTCGCCCTCGTTGAGGAGGTAGCGGGTCCCGACGACCTCGATGGTCCGCACCGGGTCGCCTTTCAGGCGGATGCCCATCGTGCGGCGCATCTTCTCGGCGATCTGCTGGAAGGTCGCTTCCGAGACGGCGGCCTCGACCACGTCGCGAACCTTGAGGAAGAAGGCCTTGTCCTCGGCCTGCAGCGTGTCGTCCCTGAACACCGTGACCTCGTCCGAGGACGCGTCGCTCATGCGGCCCACGTGCGTCTTGCGCATCGCGCGGTCGGCCGCGATCAGGCCGTTGCGGCAGATCAGGCGGTAGACCAGCGGCTGGACCGAGAGCGTGCCCTGGCCCACCTCGGAGTTGCTGATCACCACGCCGGCCTGGACGATGTCGCCGGGCTGGATCTCGATCTGCACACGTGGCGTGACCACCTTGAGGTACAGGCGCGTCGGCGTGAGTTCGGTGGATTCGAACCTGGCGTCGGGCAGGCGCTGCAGCATCGGCAGCACGTGCTCGCACAGGTCGTAGTTGTCGAGCCGGCGGTAGCGGTCCGACAGGAAGGCGCGCGCCTGGCCGTCCAGGGTGCGCACCATGCGCAGTTCCGGCTCGTGGTGCAGCCAGGTATCGACATTGCGGTCGAGCAGCGGCGCCTGCTCGTTGCGCATGCGCTCGAAGTAGGCGAACGGGATCTTCAGCTTGTCGGCCACCTGGCGGCGGAAGAGTTCCGTGGTGGGATACGTCTTCATGCCGTCGGGTGTCTCGACGCGGATGCGGGTGCTGCCGTCAGCAGCGGTCTCGTGGTGCATCAGGCCGGTGGGCACGATCATGTCGCGCTTGCTGGCCAGTTGGCGCTCGAGTTCGGTTGCCAGGGCAACCAGGGAACGTCCGTTCTTCATGGAAATGCTCCAGATGAAAAGCGGTGACGCGATGGCCCCTGCGGGGGCTGCGTCCCCGCGGGGTGGTGGTCCGGGATGTCCGCAAAGACAGGCCGGGCCGGGATGCACGGCGACGCCAGGGTCGCCGTCGGGATTCGTGTGCTGCTTGCGCCGCGTGTGCGGCCTGGTGCGGCAGCTGCCAGTCGGGAAATCGGGAACCCTCGTCGCTGGGTCCGCCGGGGCGGGCCCACTGAAGAAGGGGCGGCATGGGCTGTCTGCTACGACAGGAACCCCACGCCGCCCTGGAAACGGCTATGCAGCGCGCCTCGTATTTGCGAGACGGGCGAGCCAGATGTCGGCCCAGTCGGTGCCGTCCTGTTTGGGGACGAACACCTGGACCTCGCGGGTCGGACGATCCGGTTGATCCGGATTGGCGCCCGCCAGCTTCCTGGCGTCGCGCTTCAGACGGTGCGCCAGGGCATAGGCCGAGGCCTGGCCGTCGAACTCGGCGTTGGCGTCGTTGTCCGCGTAGATGCAGACGCGAGCAACCGTGTCCGGGATCCAGAGCTTCTCCAGGTTCCCGCAGTTCAGTGCGGCCCAGACCGGCTTGCCGGTGCTCAGGTGCACTGCCAGTGCGGTTTCGATGCCTTCGGCCACGGCAAGTTCGTCGCCTGCCTCGAAGAGTCTGACTGCAGCGCCGTTGATGCCGGACGACAGGACCTTGCGGGACTGCGCGCCCAGCGCCTTGCGACCATCCCGAAGGTAGGTTCGGTGCAGGGTGACGGCATGTCCGTCGCTGCCCTGCACGACGGCCAGCATCGCCGGGTACTCGGCGATCTTCTTCGACCGCTGCTGCCCGGCCGGCTTCTCGAAATAGCCCAGCGCCGGATGGAAGCGCAGCGTGCGCGGATAGGCGGACAACTGCAGCCCGCGGTTGCGCAGGTAGCGGTCCACCTCATCGCCCTGGGTGACAGGCCTGGCTTCGTGCCAGATGTGCTGGCACAGACGCTTCATCTTCTCCGGCGACGGGCCACCGGGCAATTGCCCCGTCGTGGCGCGCTCGGCGCCCAGCTGCCTTTCCAGGCGGGCGAGCAGTTCGCCGAACTTCAGCCCCAGCGCTCCTTGAGCCAGTTTCAGGCCGCCACCGGCACCGCACGAGCGGCAGTGGTAGTTGCCTTCGCCGAACTTGTCGGTGTACTGGAAGCGGTCGGTGCCGCCACACAGCGGGCAGGGCTGGTTCCTGCCGTTGAGGATGCGCTCGTCGACGCCCAGCGCCCCGAGCAATGGGGTCCAGTGGCCATGCGCGCGGGCCTTGAGGTCCCTGACGCGCGATTCGAAATCATCGTTCATGATGTCCTCGCTTCGATGTTGATGTCACACCGCTGCGGTGCTGCCACAGGCCCGGCGACGGTGTCGTCGCCGTGCCCGTGCTGCTGCAGCCCGCATGGATGCCGCATGGGTGTCAGCCGCAGCTGCCGATGTGGTGGCAGTTGGCGCATCGCAGGCAGCCGTCCACCTTGTGCAATGCGTGCGCGCCGCACTCGGGGCACTTCTTGCCGCTGCTCAGATTCGCGACGTTCGCCAGGTTCGAGTTCTCGACCCCGGCTTGCGCAGTAGCGTCTGCCAACCCGCCCGGAACTGTTGCTTCCGTCGAGGATTGATCCCGCGCCGCCAACCGACGCGCCAGCGCGGCCACCGGCACCTGGTTGCCCAGGCTGTCCAGGAAACCGCGTCGCGCGAGGATCTGCTGCAGCGCATGTCCAATGGCTGCGACTTCGGAGTCATGGAAGCGCGGCGCCTGCGCGCCGTCCTCCCTGGTCACGAAGCCGCAACGCACGGGGCCCTTGTCCCAGACCACTTCGCACATGTTGGCCAGTGCCTTGGAGATCGACGCGCCGGAGCGCGCGACCATCGACAGCAATCGCATGTTCGACGAGATCCATTGCTGGCCCTCGTCACGCTGGCCGGCCGGCACGAAGAACTCGACCGGCCGCTCGATCACGAGCTGTTGGCCGCCCACGATGCCGGACACCCGCACGAAGTTGACGGTCAGGTAGACCGACTTCTTGCCTTCCACGGTCCAGAACTCGACCTTGGAGGTCAGGCCTTCGAGTTCGCCCGCCGGACGGCTGGCGAACTGCCTGCCCAGCGGATCGTCATCGGGCTTGGCATCGGCTGCCGCCGGTGCCTCGACCGACAGCACCGCACCCGTGACGGCATTCGGCCGATAAGTCGCCAGGCCCTTGAGCCCGGCCTTCCAGGCCTGCATGTACAGGCCCCTGAACGACTCGAACGGATAGTCGGCGGGCACGTTCACAGTCTTGGAGATCGACGAGTCGATGAACGGCTGCACCGCCACCAGCATCTGCAGGTGCTGTTCGGCCGTCATGTCCAGCGCGGACACGAATGCGGCGGGCAGGCACAGCTTGTCGCCGCCGCGCTCCCGGAATAGCCGGTAGGCGTGATCCTCGACCGCGTATTCCCGGGCCGAACCATCGGCCATGCGCTTCCTGCGCGTGTAGCTCCAGGCGAACGCCGGCTCGATGCCGTTCGACGCGTTGTCTGCGAAGGCCAGTGCGATCGTGCCCGTCGGCGCGATCGACAGCAGATGGCTGTTGCGGATGCCGCGTTCGGCCACCGCGCTGCGGATGTCGTCAGGCAGGCGCCTGGCGAACCCGCTCTGCAGGTAGCGCTCCGCATCGAGCGCCGGAAACGCTCCCTTCTCGCCGGCCAGATCGACCGAAGCGCGGTACGCCTCGTCGCGCATCGCCTCCGCCACCCGTGCGCCGAAAGCCAACCCCAGTTCGGAGTCGTAGCGGATGCCGAGCATCACCAGCGCGCTGCCCAGGCCCAGGAAGCCCAGGCCGATGCGACGCTTGGCCATGGCCTCGCTGCGCTGTTCCGGCAGCGGCCACCAGGTCACCTCGAGCACGTTGTCCAGCATGCGCACGGCGGTGCGGACCACGTCCCTGAATCCCGTCCAGTCGAAGCCGGCGTCAGGCTCGAAGGCCCGCTCGACGAACCTCGTGAGGTCGATGGAGCCGAGACAGCAGCAGCCGTAGTCGGGCAGCGATTGCTCGCTGCACGGGTTCGTCGCCTCGATCACCTCGACGTACCAGAGGTTGTTCTCCTGGTTCATGCGATCCAGGAAGACCACGCCCGGGTCGGCATGGTCGTAGGTCGCGTGTACGATGTCGTTCATCAGCGCACGGGCACGGACCGTGCGGTAGACCCACAGTCCGTCGGACGGGCGCTGGTGGGCGCCTTGCTCGATCAGGGCCGCTCCCGGTTGTGCCGGGTGCACCAGTTCGAATTCGGCGTCATCCTCGACGGCTTGCATGAACGCATCCGTGACGCCGACAGAGATGTTGAAGTTCGCCAGCCCGTTGTCGTCCTTGGCGTGGATGAACTCGGCCAGGTCGGGGTGATCGCAGCGCAGGACGCCCATCTGGGCACCACGGCGCGCGCCGGCCGACTCGACCGTCTCGCAGGAGCGGTCGAAGACACGCATGTAGCTCACCGGCCCGGAGGCGTTCGAGTGCGTGCCCTTGACCATCGCACCGCGTGGGCGGATGCGGCTGAAGTCGTAGCCGACGCCGCCACCGCGACGCATGGTCTCTGCCGCCTGCGCCAGCGCCTTGTAGATGCTGGGCTTGCCGTCCACGTCTTCGGAGACGCTGTCGCCGACCGGCTGCACAAAGCAGTTGATCAGAGTGGCCCGGATGTCGGTGCCACCGGCAGAGTTGATGCGGCCGGCGGGGATGAAGCCCCGGGCCAGCGCGGTCAGGAACCGCGCCTGCCAGCTGGCCTGGTCGGCTGGCTGTTCGACCGCGGCCAGCGCGATGCTGACGCGGTGGTGGATGTCTTCGGCCGAGGACTCGGTGCCTTTGGCGTACTTCTCGAGCAGGACATCGGTCGAGATGGCTTGCGGCGCGAGCGCCGCATCGATCTTGGGAAGGTCGTTGAGTTTCATGACGAACTCCTGAGGAACGGGTCGGATGGATACCCACGCGGCAAGGCCTGTCCGGGGAGGCATCGCACGCGGCGATGCAGCAGGACGGGCTCGGATGCGCTGTGTGGGCGGCGAGGGCGCCAGGTGCGGATGCCGGCGTGACCCAGAGGTCGCGACGGTGATCCGCCTGGTGCATGGAAGTCGGGCGGATCGCCCGATGCGGTCACTTGCGCGCGAGCTTTCTCGAATGGCGCTCGTGGACCGGAAGGCTTCGTGTTGCCGACCCTTGAAGGGACGGCAGCGGGGATGCTTGGGCTGACTTCGCGCCGATGGCGCCAGGTGGGTCAGCTACCTGTGGGGAAACCGTTCTTTCCGGAGCAGGCCTGGAGCCCCGCTCTGGAAAGAACCACCCGGGGGCAGTTCTTTCTTGAGGTCGATCAGGTCATGAGACCAGGTCGACCGAGGCTTCATCGGCTGACGTTCCGAGTGCGATGCGGAAGGTCCGTCCGACCAGGGCCGCGTAGTCGTTGAGCGGCAGGTCCTGCAACAGGCAGCGCAACATGCTGGCGGGATCCGGGCAGCGCAGGGTGCGCACCAGCCGATCCAGCCGGTGCATGTCCTCGTCGCAGGCCGTGTCGTCGAAGTGGTCGTACTCGCCGGTGTAGGCCGAGACCTGCT